>LQPB01000062.1 GCA_002102225.1 Mycobacterium interjectum | reverse complement strand
CTGTTCGGGCGCCCGCCTGCCCCGGCCCACCCGGCGTGCCGTTGCCGATCAGCGGGCGCCCGAACAGGGCCTGGGCCGGCGCGTTGACCGCGCCCATGGCGTCTTGCTCCGCGGCCGCCAACGGCGAAGCGTTGGCCGCCTCGCTGGCCGCATATGACCCCGCCGCGGCCTGCATGGCCTGCACAAATTCGGCGTGGAACGCCGCCGCCCGCGCACCGAGGTCCTGAAAGGCCTGCGCGTGGCTGCCGAACAGCGCCGCCACCGCGGCCGACACCTCATCCGCCCCGGCCGCCAGCAACCCCGTCGTCGGCCCCACTGCCATCGCATGGGCCTGGGTCAACGCCGACCCGATACTGCAAAGATCCGCCGCCGCCGACGCCACAGCCGCCGGTGCCGCTATCACATACGGCATCTGATTCCCCTGCCCCGGAAGACGTTTCGCCGACTTAGCGCGCACCCGGGCGGCGTCGCGGCTACATTAAGAGCGCATCATGTCCAGATGTTGCCGTTGCTGCGGCTGTGTCGGCCGCCCGGGACGCACGCTGCCCAGTGTGCGCCGTTCGATAGCCGCGGAAATCCGTAAATCTACGTATTTTGGGCGCCCGGTTTCGCGGCGCCCTGCCCGCACCCGGCCGGGAGCGCTGCGCTGATGGAACGGTTGCTGGAGCGCGAGGCGGCGCTGGCCGAGCTGGGCAGGCTGCTGCGGGCGCCCGCCGGCGCGGGCCGGGTGATGTTGCTCCGGGGCGAGGCGGGGGTGGGCAAGACCGCGGTGGTGCGGCGGTTCATCACCAGAGTCAATTCGGCGACGGTGTTGGTGGGTTGGTGTGACCCATTGGCCGCGCCGCGTCCGCTGGGCCCGCTGATCGATGCCCTCGCCGGCCTCAGCCCCGCGGCGGCGGGCGGACTGATCTCGGCAATCGAATCCGGTGACACCGGCGCGCTGTACCGGCGCCTGCTGATGGTGTTGCGCAACGGGCAGCGCTGGGTCTGGGTGATCGAGGATGCCCACTGGGCCGACGGGGCCACGCTCGATCTGGTGCGCTTCCTCACCCGGCGCATCGAGTCGCTGCCGGTGCTGCTGGTGGTGACCTACCGCGAGGACGAAGTCGACCGCCAGCACCCCCTTTCGGTCGCCCTCGGGGACCTGGCGGGCTGCGCGGGAATCAGCCGCGTCAGGTTGGAGCCGCTGAGCCGCGCCGCGGTCGCGGTGCTGGCCGCCGGCAGCGGGGTCAACGCCGGGCAATTACACGAAGTCACCGGCGGAAACCCGTTTTACCTCACCGAGGTTCTGGCCGCGGGCGCCGAGGCGCTGCGCCGACGGGCGTTGCCGCACAGCGTGACCGAGGCGGTGTGGGGCCGGCTGGCGCGGTTGTCGTCGGACGCGCGCGCTGTCGCCGACGCGGCCGCCACCTGCGGCCCGCGCGTGGCGGTCAACCTGCTGGACCGGGTGTGCCCGGACGGCGACGCGGCGCTGGCCGAATGTGTCAGCGCCGGTGTGTTACTGATCGACGAGCAGGGCGTGCGGTTTCGCCATGAATTGGCCCGGCGCGCCACCCTGGAACAAATCCCCGAAACGCAGCGGCGCATGCTGCACAAGCGGGCGCTGACCGCATTGGCCGAACCACCCATCAATCCAAACGCGCTGGCCGCGTTGGCCTTTCACGCCGACCAAGCGGGTGACACCGACGCGGTGATCCGCCACGGGGTTGCCGCCGCCGAGCGTTCCATCGCGCTGGGCGCCAACCGCGAAGCCGCCCAGCTGTACGCGCTGGTGTTGGGCAGCGCGCGGGCCGTTCCTCCCGACCAAAAGGTGCGCTGGGTTGAACAGCACGCGCTGGCCAGCTATCTGTGCGGCCTGGCCGAAGAGGCGGTGTCATCGTGGCGCGAGGCGATCCAACTACGCCAGTCGCTGGGCGATCCGCTCGGACAAAGCGAGAACCTGCGCTGGCTCTCACATGAGTTGTGGGGCATGGGCCGTGTCCGCGAGGCCTTCGATGCCGCCCGAGACGCGCTGGCACTGGTGGACGGCGCCGGCCCGTGCCCGCAGCTGGGCTGGGCGCTGGCCAACCTCGCCGAGTTGGGCGGTTGGGGTTTCGACCCCGCCGCCGCCGATTACGCGGCTCGTGCCATCACCATCGGAACGCGCCTCGGCGATGACGCCCTGGTGATCCGGGGCCGCGCCGCGGCCGCGATGCGCCAGGTCCTCACCGCTGACACCGGCTGGGAACAGCTAGAGACGGCGTGGCGCGACGGCATGGGGGCCACGACCCGCGGCGAACACGCCGGACTGGTGGCCACAGTGATTTGCTGGCTGGCGGCAGTGCACCATGACGGCGCGCGTGCCGATCGCTATCTGGCCGACTCGCTCGCCTACTGCCGCGAACGTCAAGTGTTCACCTTCGAGGCGTTGGTCACCGGAGTCGATGCGTTGTTGCGGATGCAACGAGGCGACTGGGACCACGCCCGCGCGGTGGCCGAGGATCTTCTCACCAGGCCGGGGCTGGCCGCCGTGAACAGGACCTTGCCGCAATTGGTCTGTGGGCTCGTTTCGGCCCGGCGCGGCCAGCAGCCCGCCGCACCTCCGTTCGGCGACGACCTGGGCGGAGTCGAGCCCGACCAGCTGCGACTTTTCTCGGTGTGGGCTGCGCGCGCCGAGGCGGCCTGGCTGGCCGGCGACGACGACGCCTGCCGCAGCGAAGCCCGGGCCGGGCTGGCGGTCACCCCCGCGCACGCCGATCCGTGGCTGATCGGAGCGCTGCAACGCTGGCTGTATCTGACCGGCGACGACCCCGCACCCGGCAGCGACGACCCCCGCACACCGTTCGAGTTGGAGATCCGCGGTGACTGGCAGGCCGCCGCCGCGGAATGGCTGCGCCGCCGCTGCCCCTACGACGCCGCCATCGCCCGGCTCGGCGGTGACGTCGCCGCCGTCGAATCCGCACTGGCCACGTTTCGCAACCTGGGCGCCCGGGCCGCCGCGCGGCGCGCCCAGCAGCGGCTGTCGGCGCTGCGCGGCTCCGCCCGACGCGGCCGCCGCGCCGAGACCCACGCCAACCCCCACGGGTTGACCCGCCGCGAACACGAGGTTTTGCAGCTGCTGGCCGGCGGGCAAAGCGACGCCCAGATCGCCGCCGCGTTGCATATCAGCACGAGAACCGTCAGTTGCCATGTGAGCAAGATCCTGCTCAAACTGGGCGCCGCCAACCGCACCCAAGCCGCTGGACAGTTCCGCCTCGGCTCTTAAGCGTTGGCATCCCCGCCTTCGGCGGCCAGCTGTCCGCAGGCCCCGGCTGAATCGCCTGCGCTCCAGCTACCCGCCTTCGGCGGCCAGCTGTCCGCAGGCTGGGTCTGATCGCCTGCGCTCCAGCTACCCGCCTTCGGCGGCCAGCTGTCCGCAGGCGGCACTAATCTCTCGCCCCCGCGTATCCCGCACCGTGCAGGAAACGCCGTGGGCCCGGACCCGCCGCACGAATTCCCGCTCCACCGCCTTGGGGCTGGCATCCCAGTCGCTGCCGGGGGTCGGGTTGAGCGGGATCAGGTTGACGTGCACCAGCGGGCCGAGCGCCCGATGCAGCCGCTTGCCCAGCAGGTCGGCCCGCCAGGGCTGATCGTTGACGTCGCGGATCAGGGCGTACTCGATCGAGACCCGCCGGCCGGTCACGTCGGCGTAGTACCGGGCCGCCTCGAGCGCCTCGGCGATCTTCCACCGGTTGTTGACCGGGACCAGGGTGTCGCGCAGGTCGTCGTCGGGCGCGTGCAACGACAGCGCCAGCGTCACCGCGAGGCGCTCGTCGGCGAGTTTGCGGATCGCCGGGGCCAGGCCCACCGTGGACACCGTCACCGAGCGGGCCGAAATGCCGAAGCCGTGCGGCGGGGGCTCGGTGATGCGCCGCACCGCCGCCAGCACCCTGGCGTAGTTGGCCAGCGGCTCGCCCATGCCCATGAAGACCACGTTGGACAGCCGGTCCCCGAAGTCGTCGCGCAGCGCCGCCGCGCCCGCCCGCACCTGTTCCAGGATTTCGGCGGTGGACAGGTTGCGGGTCAGCCCGCCCTGGCCGGTGGCGCAGAACGGGCACGCCATGCCGCACCCGGCCTGCGACGAGATGCACACCGTGTTGCGGTCCGGGTAGCGCATCAGCACCGACTCGACGGTGGCGCCATCGATGGCCCGCCACAACATCTTTCGCGTCTGCCCTTCGTCACAGGTGACCTCGGCCGCCGCGGCGAGCAGCGTCGGGAACATCGCCTCCGCGATCACGTCGCGCACCGCCGCGGGAAGGTCCGTCATCCGTTGCGGGTCGGCGATCAGCCGGCCGTAGTACTGGTGCGCGAGCTGCTTGGCCCGAAACGCCGGCAGGCCGAGCTCCGCGACGGCCGACGCGCGGCCCGCCGCGTCGAGGTCGGCCAGGTGCCGGGGCGGCCGGCTCGGGCGCGGTTCGGTGAAGACCAATTGTTGGACCATGACCCGTCCAGTATCGGCCACGTCAGCGCACGAGCGTCAGCACCGTCCACGCCGCGACCGCCGACGGCAGCACCCCGTCGAGCCGGTCCATCAGGCCGCCGTGACCGGGCAGCAGCCGGCCCATGTCCTTGATGCCGAGGTCGCGCTTGATCTGGGACTCCACCAGGTCACCCAGCGTGCAGGTGATGACCAGCACCACCCCCAGCAGCGCGCCGACCCACAGCGGCTTGTGGGCCAGCAGGGTCGCGGTCAGGATCGCGGCCGTGATCCCGAAGACCAGCGAACCGGCGAACCCCTCCCACGACTTCTTCGGGCTGATCGCCGGGACCATCGGATGCTTGCCCAGCAGCACGCCCACGGCGTAGCCGCCGACGTCGGAGGCGACGACGGTGATCATCAGGCAAAACACCCGTCCGGCGCCGTCCTTCGGGTACACCAGCATCGCGGCGAAGGAGGCGAACAGCGGGACCCAGGCGGCCAGGAACACGGTGGCGGACGCGTCGCGGAGGTAGTTCGCCGACGGTGATCCGGCGAACGGTTCCGGCCGCTTGCTGTTGTCCTGCTGGAACAGCCGCCACACCATGCAGGCCACCACGGTGGCCCCGAAGCCGGCCAGCGCGCCGGCGGAGCGGTACGGCCAGGTCAGCCAGACGGTGACCTGCCCGCCGATCAGCAACGGGATGAGCGGGATGACGTAGCCGGCCTCGCGCAGCCGGCGCACCACCTCGTGGCTGGCGACGAGGATGGCCCCCGCGCACAGGACCACCCAGTACCGGGGGGCGAACACCAGCGTCGCGACGAGGACGGCGCCGATGCTGACGCCCACCGCGATCGCGGCGCGCAGGTCGCGGCCGGCCCGCGACGTCTTGTTGGCCGGCTGCGGGGTCGCTTCCCGGGGCCCACGCCGCGGCTCGTCGGACGGGGCGCCTGCGCCGGTAGTCACCACGGATACGTTGCTGAGCGGCCGCTAGACCTCCAGCAGCTCGCCTTCTTTGTGCTTGACCAGGTCGTCGATCTGGGTGACGTACTGATGGGTGGTCTTGTCCAAATCCTTTTCCGCCCGGCCGACCTCGTCCTCGCCGGCCTCCCCGTCCTTGCGGATGCGGTGCAGCTCCTCCATGGCCTTGCGGCGAATGTTGCGCACCGACACCCGCGCCTCCTCCCCCTTGTGCTTGGCCTGCTTGACCAGCTCGCGGCGGCGCTCCTCGGTCAGCTGCGGCACCGCGACCCGGATCAACGTGCCGTCGTTGGTGGGGTTCACGCCCAGGTCGGAGTTGCGGATGGCCGTCTCGATGGCGTGCAGCTGGTTGGCCTCGTAGGGCTTGATCACGACGAGCCGCGCCTCGGGAACGTTGATGCTGGCCAGCTGCGTGATGGGCGTGTTGGTGCCGTAGTAGTCGATCACGATCCGGTTGAACATGCCCGGGTTGGCGCGCCCGGTGCGGATGGTGGACAGTTCGTCGCGAGCCACCGACACGGCCTTCTCCATTTTCTCTTCCGCGTCGAAGAGAGCCTCATCAATCATCGTCTTCCCCTCAGGTGGTGACCAGCGTCCCGATCTTCTCACCAGCGACCGCCCGAGCGATATTGCCGTTGGTCAGGAGGTTGAAAACCAGGATCGGCATGCCATTGTCCATGCAAAGGCTGAACGCGGTGGCATCGGCCACGCGCAGCCCGCGGTCGATGACCTCGCGGTGGCTGATCGCGGTGATCAGCTCGGCCTCGGGGTTGAGCCGCGGGTCCGCGGAGAACACCCCGTCGACCGCCTTGGCCATCAGGACCACCTCGGCGCCGATCTCCAGCGCCCGCTGCGCGGCCGTGGTGTCGGTGGAGAAGTACGGCAGGCCCATGCCGGCCCCGAAGATCACCACCCGGCCCTTCTCCAGGTGGCGGACGGCCCGCAACGGCAGGTAGGGCTCGGCCACCTGGCCCATCGTGATCGCGGTCTGCACCCGGGTGACGATGCCCTCTTTTTCCAGGAAATCCTGCAGGGCGAGGCTGTTCATGACGGTGCCGAGCATGCCCATGTAGTCCGAGCGGGTGCGCTCCATGCCGCGCTGCTGAAGCTGCGCGCCCCGGAAGAAGTTGCCGCCGCCGATCACCACCGCCACCTGCACACCGCCGCGGACCACCTCCGCGATCTGGCGGGCCACCTGGGCGACGACGTCGGGATCCAGGCCGACCTGGCCGCCGCCGAACATCTCGCCGCCGAGCTTGAGCAAGACTCTCGAATACTGGGATCGCCTCTCCGGCTGCCCGGAAGTCGCGCTTTCGGGTGAAGATGTCGGTACGCCGTTGGCGCTTCTCGTCGGCTCCGTCATCAGACTCCTCGCATGAGAGTGCCATCCCGGGGCGAACTCATCCGGAACGGCATTTCACATCCTGCCTCATCGCAACACAATGCGGGGCGGGCGGGGTGCATTATCTGCACAGTTGGCGATTTAGGGGAATTTCCGGACGCCGCCGCCCCTTGCGGCTTCGGATGTTTGAGCCGGTGGCGGCACGGGGAATAGGCAGGATCGCGGGGGGCGAACCTACGGTCTTGAGAATAAGGACCACGCCTCGCCGTGACAGGTCGATCGCTTTCGCGATCGGCGCTGAGCAATTGCTCAAGCACGTACGCCAATGAGGAGGAACAAATCCATGGCGGACAACGAGAACAAGTCGGGACCTGCCGAGGCGGTCAAGGGCGTCGTCGAGGACGTCAAAGGCAAGGCCAAGGAGGCCGTCGGTGCGGTGACCGGGCGTGACGACCTCACGCGCGAGGGCCAGGCCCAGCAGGACAAGGCCGAGGCTCAGCGCGACGCGGCGAAGAAGGAAGCCGAAGCGGAGGCCGCCCGAGGCGGCGCCAAGGCCGCTGAGGAGCGCCAGAAGGCAAACCAGTAGCAGCTTGCTGCAACGATGGGTCCGGTCCGGGTACACGGGCCGGGCCCATCGGCATTCCCGAGCCGGAGCATTGACGCCGCGAACGCGGGCAATAAACTTTGCATAGTTTGGCTCTGAATCGGGTACTCAGCGCTGCGCTGGCAGACATCTCGCCGTGAGGTGCCTACGGGTGGGGGGCGATGACAAACTCACGAGTTGGAGATGTCGTTGGACGTTTTACTACTTGCGGATGCAGACGACTTCGAAACGACCCTGCCCACCCTGAAGTCTTTCGCGCACACGGTGCGGCGTGTTCCCTTCGCCGGCGGCGCCCACGGGCACCGCGCTAACGCCGACGTCGCGATCGTCGACGCACGCGCCGACCTCGAGGCCGCGCGCAGCGCCTGCCGCCGGTTGGCTTCCGACGCCCCGTCCGTCGCGGTGGTGGCCGTGGTGGCGCCTGCGGACTTCGCGGCGGTGGACGTCGACTGGCACGTCGACGACGTGCTGCTGCCCGCCGCGGGGGCCGACGAGCTGCAGGCGCGGCTGCGGCTGGCGATCTCGCGCCGGCGCAGCGCGATGGACGGCACGCTGAAATTCGGCGATCTTCTGCTGCACCCGGCCAGCTTCACCGCCTCGCTCAACGGGGTTGACCTGGGGCTGACGCTCACCGAATTCAAACTGCTGAATTTCCTTGTGCAGCATGCCGGCCGGGCCTTCACCCGTACCCGGCTGATGCACGAAGTGTGGGGCTATGACTGCAACGGCCGCGTCCGCACGGTGGATGTTCACGTGCGACGGCTGCGCGCCAAGCTGGGACCCGAACACGAATCGATGGTCGACACCGTGCGCGGGGTCGGCTACATGGCCGCCACGCCCCCGCACCCCGAATGGGTGCTCAGCGGGTCGACGCTGGCCCCGCTCTGGACGTCGACGACGCGGCCGGCCTCCGACCCGGTGGCGCACTAGCCGCGACAACCCTTCTCGCCCAGGGTTTTTCGCGATCAACTCATCCGAAGAGCGGCAGCGCCCGCTTTCGCGCCAGCGCGTCCATGCCTTCCTGGATCGAGTCTTCGACCTCGTGGTACTTGCTGTCGACGTAGTCGTCGTCTTCGGCGCGCGCCGGGTCGCGGTCGAGCTCGACCGCGGGCATGAACCGGGTCCTGATCTTCGCCGGCAGCGGCAGCTGCGGCAGCGCCGCCGGGGCGATCCCCCACGGTAGGGAGACGGCCAGCGGGAAGACCTTGAGCCGCAGCACCCGGTCGAGCTTGAGCGCCTTGGACAGGCGGTCGCCGCGGATCAGCACCGGCATCGCGTCGGCTCCCCCGACGGTCGCGATTGGCACGATCGGCACACCGGCGCGAATCGCCATTTTGACGAAGCCCTTGCGCCCCGCCAGGTTGGCGCGATCGCGCTCGGTCCACGGACGCAGCGAGTCCACTTCCCCGCCGGGCCACAGCGCCACGTCGCGCCCCTCGGCGAGCGCCGTCGCGATCGCGTCCGGGGCCGCCGGCAGCACGCCCATCGCGCGGAAGTAGCGCCCGAAGACCGGGATCGCCATCAGCGCGTCGTGCGCCGTGCCGTGCAGCGGGCGGTCCTGGCCGAAGCGCCGCCACCATTGCAGGCCCACGGTCCAGGCATCCCAGACGAAGGGGGCGCCCGAGTGGATGCCCACCAGCAGCGCGGGCGGCTGCGCCGGGATGTTCTCCCAGCCGTCGACCTCCATCCGGAACCAGTAGTCCACCAGCACATTCCAGAAGAACTTCTGGCGCTGCAGGGTGGCCTCGTCCTGACCGCTGAGATCCCACCTGCCGGCGCGCTCCGCGACCCAGCCGGCGATGCCGCCGTTCTGCTTGCTGCGCCGCTCGTCCATGGTCGCGCGCGCCTGCTTGGCGTGGAGCTTGGCCTGCGCCCGCACTCCGGCTGGTCTGTGATCGGGGTTACTCATGGGTGTCGGGTACCCGGTTCGGGCGCGCGGGACTCCCCGATACGCAAATCTCCCCGCGCCATTGGGGTGGCGCGGGGAGATAGCTGCTACCGAATTACGCGTGGGGCGCCGGGGCGGGCGGTTGACCCGGAGCCGGGCTGGCGTTCGGCGGCTCGCCAGGCGTCGAGGCGCCCGGCACGTTCGACGTCCACATCAGGATGTCCTGCATCCCGTCGTTGTAGACGACGCCGTTCGGCGGCGCGCCGGTCACGTCGAAGTACAGCGTGCCGGTGGACTCTTGGCCCTGCGGGATCGGCGCCGGGTTAAGGCCGCCCGGGGCGCCGGGCTTGTCGATCAGTTTGTAGGTCTGACCGTTGGGGCCGCGGGCGCTGAAGTCCTTGACCATCGGGGTAACGATCCCCGCGTCCGACCTGGCCGTGACGTCGGCCTGGTACAGCGTCCCCTTAGGGGTGTAGCCGGGAATCGAAACATTGCTCGGCTGTAGGTTGCTGACCGTGTAATTGGTGATCATCGGCCCGTCAACGAGTTGTTCGCTAATGCCGAAACCCTGGATGTTGGGCGCAGCGGAAGCGGTTGCTGCTGCGAAAACGCCTGCAGCCGCTATACCCCCGGCAGCAATAGCACTCTTAACAGCGGTTCTGGTGACCTTCATGGTATTCCTTTCGTGTCGAACAATCGCTCCCACACATAGGGCGATAACCGCACTGCGTGGAGATAACCCTCCCGCCGCGGCACTAAACCCGGGTAACCGCAGAATTGGCCGACACATGCGTTGTCACCAGCATGAACCCGGCGGATATTTATTTTGTCGCACAGCGACTTTCGCGCCACAAAATTAACATTGGCACCATCGCCATCACCGCTTATCGCCGCTGATTAGGTCCGCCCCAGCGGGGTAGCCGCACCCACGGAGCGGCGCTGAAAGCCAAGCCTCAGCGCACCCGCGAATCGTAACCGGCGCGTAATGCGAGCACGAAAGGACCACTCCCCGATGAGTTTTGCGGCGCAGCAACAAGACGTTCCGGGCGTCCAAGGGAAAATGGACCCCGTTCCCGACTGCGGTGAAAACAGTTACCGGGGCTCGGGAAAGCTCACCGGCAAAAGGGCCATCGTCACCGGCGGCGACAGCGGCATAGGCCGCGCCGTCGCCATCGCGTATGCGCGCGAAGGCGCCGACGTCCTGGTCTCCTACCTCAACGAGGACGACGATGCGCGCGATGTCGCCCGCTACGTCGAAGACGCCGGCCGCAGCTGCGTGCTGATGCGCGGCGACCTCTCCGACGCGGCCCACTGCCGCGCCGTGGTCCAGCGAGCGGTGGAGGAATTCGGCGGCGTCGACATCCTCGTCAACAACGCGGCCTACCAGATGATGCACAAGAGCCTCGACGAGATCAGTGACGAGGAATGGGATTACACGTTCCGGCTCAACGTCGGGGCCTATTTCCACCTCGCCAAGGCAGCCGTGCCGCACATGAAGCCGGGCTCGTCGATCATCGGCAGCTCGTCGGTCAACTCCGATTCGCCCAACCCGACCCTGGCACCCTACGCGGCGACGAAGGCGGCCATCGCGAATTTCTCGGCCAGCCTTGCTCAGCTGTTGGGCGACAAGGGAATCCGCGTCAACAGCGTAGCGCCGGGCCCGATTTGGACGCCGCTCATCCCGTCGACGATGCCCCCGGAAAGCGTGGAGTCGTTCGGCGACAACGTACCGCTGGGGCGCGCCGGCCAGCCCGCCGAGCTGGCCCCCCTCTACGTGCTGCTGGCCTCCGACGACGCGAGCTACATCTCCGGCGCGCGGGTCGCCGTGACGGGCGGCCGGCCAATCCTGTAGCGCCCGAAGCGGTTAGGAGCCCCGGTTCTCGCCCAACTCCTGCACGATCCGGCTGTGGGTGCCAGCGCGTGCCCGCTCAAACGCGTCGCCGTCAGCGGCCCCGCATCCGCCGGTTCTGCTTCTTGATCGCGTCCACCAGCTCCGACTTGTTCATCGACGAGCGGCCGCGCACATCGAGCCGGCGCGCCACGTCGAGCAGATGCTTCTTGCTGGCGTTGGCGTCGACACCCTCGGCCGAGCGGCCGGTGTTGTCCGGACCGCCACCCTCGGCCAGCTCGTCCGACGGGCCCCTGCGTTCCTTGGGCTCCCAGTGGTCACCGACCTTTTCGAAGCTGTGCTTGAGCGCCGAGTAGGCCACTCGGTGGGCGCGCTCCTCGCTGCCGTACTCCTCGGCGGCCGAGTCGTGGGTCTTGGCGAACGTGCGTTGCGCTTTGGCGTTGGAGCGCCGCAGGGTGCTCGGCAATTCGCTCTTGTTTGCCGCGCCGCCTTTCGTCGTCTTGGGCATCGGACCTCCTCGCTCGTCAGCCCTCGGTGATCTGGTGTGCCCGCGCGTAGGCCAGTTGCAGGAAATCGGCGCCGGCCAGCGCGGTGAAGGTGCCCGCGACCAGCCGGGTCGGTCTCGGCGCGAAGATCAGCCCGATGACGAACGCGGTGGCCACCCACATGTCGAGGCAGAAGGGGCACGTCAACAACTCCCCCAGGCTGTGGCGCAGCGCGCTGCCGTGCCGCGTTTCCTCCATCACCTCGGCCGGGCCGCCGGAACCCGCGTAGCGCGCGAACGGCGCCCGCAGCGGGCTGGTGACGGCGTCCTTGGACACCGTGCGCGCCAGCTTGTGGGTGCCGATGGTGACGGTCAGGAGGTCCTGAACGCTCCAGCGCTCCGGCAACGTGCGCCCGGTGGCCGCGGCGATGACGCCGGCCAGGGCGACCAGGGCGCCGTAGATCGCCAGGACCACGGAGTAGCCCTCCAGCGGCCGGGGGTTGTCGCCGCGGTATGCGTCGGCCTCCCGCCGCGCGCGCTCGGCCACCCGCTGGGTCATTTCGGTTGCATCGCCCATGGCGCTCCTTGTCGTCTGAATCCCCTGTGGGTTACCCCGTTGGCGCCCGGAAACCACGATCGCGCTGAACCGCACCGGCGAAGGTGCGCGGCCCGGCGCCCCGGATATGTCAAGATCGCTGACATGGGTCAGGCCGAAGACGCCCCGCTGGGCTACCTGTTGTACCGGGTGGCGGCCGTGCTGCGGCCGGAGGTGTCCACGGTGCTCGGTCCGCTGGGCCTGACGCTGCCCGAATTCGTCTGCCTGCGCATCCTTTCGATGCACCCGGGCATGTCGAGCGCCGAATTGTCCCGGCACACCAACGTCACACCGCAGGCAATGAACACCGTGCTGCGCGGGCTGGAAGACGTGGGTGCCGTGGAACGACCGGCGTCGGTCTCCTCCGGCCGGGCGCTACCGGCCACGCTGACCGGTCCGGGCCGCGCGCTGCTGAAGCGGGCGGAGGCCGCGGTCCGGGTCGCCGATGCCCGGATCCTGGGCAAGCTGACCGACGCGCAACAGCGCGAGTTCAAGCGGATGCTCGAGAAGCTCGGATCCGACGGCTGATCAGCGGCGATCGCGACGCCGGCGGCACGCTAGGCGGCCTGGATGCGGGCCCATGGCCGCGCCTCTTCGAGTTCGTAGGCGAGCTGCAGCAGCAGCGACTCCTGCCCCAGGTCGGCCGAGAGCATCATGCCCACCGGCATGCCGGTGGCGGATTGGGCCAGCGGCAGCGAGATCGCGGGCTCGCCGGTGACGTTCTGCAGCGGGGTGAACGCCACCCAATCGATCAGCCGGTCCATCACCTGCCGGTAGTCCGTGGGCGCCAGGTGCCCGATGCGGGGCGTCTCGTCGGCCAGGGTCGGCGTGAGCACCGCGTCGTAGGTGCGGAAGAACTCCGCGGTGCGCCGCCGCAGCCTGCGCAGCCGCATGATCGCCGCCGGCAGGCGGTGGATGTTGCGGCCGCTGTGCCGCTCCAGGCCCAGGGTCAGGCTGTCCAGCCGGGTGCGGTCGAAGCTGCGGCCGAACAGCCGCCGGCCGCCACGCACCTGCGCGAATGCCAGGAAGCCCCAATACAGCACGAAGTCGTCGACGAAGCTGGCCGGCACCGGGGGCTGGTCGAGGTGCTCGACGCGGTGGCCCAGTTCCTCGAGCAGCCCCGCCGATTTCAGGGCCAGCTCCCGCACCGCGGGGCTGCACTCGCGCTGCACCGAGCGGGTGAGGACGGCGATGCGCAGCCGCTGCCGGCCCGGCCCCGTCACGTCGCCGATCGGGGCCAGTTTGGGGTTGCGCCAGCCTCGCTCGGCCTCCCGGTAGAACACCGCGGTGTCCCGCACCGTGCGGGTCAGCACGCCGTTGGCGACGATGCCCACCGGCATCCGGCGATGCGCCGGGTCCAGCGGCAACCGGCCGCGCGACGGCTTGAGCCCGACCAGCCCGTTGCAAGCGGCCGGGATGCGGATCGAGCCGCCGCCGTCGTTGGCGTGCGCGATCGGCACCACCCCGGCGGCGACGAACGCGCCCGACCCCGACGACGAAGCCCCCGCGGTGTAGTCGGGGTCCCACGGGTTGCGGACCGGCCCCAGCCGCGGGTGCTCGGCGGACGCGCTGAACCCGAACTCCGACAGCTGCGTCTTCCCCAGCGAGGTCAGCCCGGTACCGAGAAACACCTTCGTCAGGACGCTGTCGGCGGGGGCGTCAAAGGGCGCCCACGCGTCGGCGCCGTGCATGCTGGGCTGCCCGGCGACGTCGACGTTGTCCTTGACGAACGTCGGGACGCCGCCGAAAAACCCGTCCGCGGGGTCCGCCGCGGCGGCCCGCGCCTGGTCGAACGCTGCGTGAGCCAAGCCGTTCAGGGTCGGGTTGACGAGCTCGGTGCGCGCGATGGCCGCCTCGACGAGGTCGGCTCTGCCGACTGAACCGGCTCGCAGTGCGTCGGCCAGGCCGACCGCGTCGAGATCACCGAGGGCATCGTCACCGAAAGCGTGCACGCGTCGCATGACACGACGCTAGCCGCTTGCGCCCGCCGGTTAGGCCTGGCCCACCTCAAAGCGAACGAACCGCGTCACCGTCACCCCGGCCTCGTCGAGCAGGGCCTTGACGGTCTTCTTGTTGTCGGACACCGACGGCTGCTCGAGCAGCACCGCGTCCTTGAAGAAGCCGTTGAGGCGGCCCTCGACGATCTTGGGCAGCGCCTGCTCGGGCTTGCCCTCGGCCTTGGCGGTCTCCTCGGCGATGCGGCGCTCGCTGGCCACGACGTCCTCGGGGACGTCGTCGCGGGACAGGTAGCGCGCCTTGAGCGCCGCGATCTGCAGCGCCACGGCGTGCGCCGCGTCTGTGCCGTTTCCGCCCTCGCCCCCTGTGAATTCCACCAGCACACCGACGGCCGGCGGCAGGTCGGCCGCACGTTTGTGCAGGTAGGCCTCGACGTTTCCGTCGAAGTACTGCACGCGCCGCAACTCGAGCTTCTCGCCGATCTTCGCCGAGAGGTCGGCAATGGCCTGCTCGACGGTCGTGTCGCCGATCTTGGCGGCCTTCAGGGAATCGACGTCGGTGGCCTTGGCCTCAAGCGCGGCGTCGACGACCTGGTCGGCCAGCTTCTGGAACTCGGCGTTCTTGGCGACGAAGTCGGTCTCGCTGTTCAGCTCGATCAGCGCGCCGCCCTTGGCTGCGACCAGGCCCTCGGCGGTGGCCCGCTCGGCGCGCTTACCGACGTCCTTGGCGCCCTTGATCCGCAGCGCCTCGACGGCCTTGTCGAAGTCGCCGTCGGTTTCGGCCAGCGCGTTCTTGCAGTCGAGCATGCCGGCGCCGGTGAGTTCCCGAAGCCGCTTGACGTCGGCAGCGGTGAAATTCGCCAATGCTCAGCCTTCCTATGAGGGGTCGGTGGTTGATTCGGGTGTGCCCGCAGCGGCGTCGGTGGGGGCGGTGGCGGCGGCCGTCGCGGTCGCCGAGGCCAGCAGCTCCTGCTCCCATTCGGCGAGCGGCTCGGCGGACTCCGCCTCGGGCTTGCCGTCGCCGCGGCCCAGCCCGGCGCGCGCCTGCAGGCCCTCGGCGACCGCGGAGGCGATCACCTTGGTGAGCAGGGCGGCGGAGCGGATCGCGTCGTCGTTGCCCGGGATCGGGTAGTCGACCTCGTCGGGGTCGCAGTTGGTGTCCAGGATCGCAATGACCGGGATGCCGAGCTTGCGGGCCTCGCCGACGGCGATGTGCTCCTTGTTGGTGTCGACGACCCAGATCGCCGACGGGACCTTGTTCATGTCGCGGATACCGCCGAGGCTGCGCTCCAGCTTGTTCTTCTCGCGGGTCAGGCCCAGGATTTCTTTCTTGGTGCGACCCTCGAATCCGCCGGTCTGCTCCATCGCCTCGAGCTCCTTGAGGCGCTGCAGCCGCTTGTGCACCGTGGAGAAGTTGGTGAGCATGCCGCCCAGCCAGCGCTGGTTGACGTACGGCATGCCGACGCGGGTCGCCTCGGCCGCAACGGACTCCTGCGCCTGCTTCTTGGTGCCGACGAACAGCACCGTGCCTCCGTGGGCGACGGTTTCCTTGACGAACTCGTACGCCTTGTCGATGAAGGTCAGCGTCTGCTGCAGGTCGATGATGTAGATGCCGTTGCGGTCGGTGAAGATGAACCGCTTCATCTTGGGATTCCAGCGACGGGTCTGATGCCCGAAGTGGGTGCCGCTGTCAAGCAGCTGCTTCATGGTTACGACAGCCATTGCCGCCATTCCTTTGTTGTCGGTTGTCGCCCGGCATCGGGTGAGGCCGGGCCCTGGCGCCTGCGGAATGCCGCACCCGTCCTGGATGTCCGGGACGGGACCGCACGGCAATCTCTTGGTTGCAGGCGCGCGAAGTCAGCCCGCTAACGAGCTGCGACCAGGAGTTTACACCGTCTCAGCAGGTGCTTTTTCCACAGCGGTGACTGGCGGGGTCGCGCGGGCCCGGCTGTACTGGCCTGGTGCGGCGGGCGACGCTCCTGATCCTGGCGCTGTTGCTGCCCGCGCCGGCCCACGCCGACGACGTGCGGCTGGACTGGCCGCTGCGGCCGCCCCCGCCGGTCGCCCGCGGATTCGACGCCCCGGCGCCCGACTGGCATCCCGGGCACCGGGGCGTGGACCTGCCAGGCTCCCCTGGTCAGCCGGTGTATGCCGCCGGCGCGGCGACCGTGGTGTTCGCCGGGCTGCTGGCCGGGCGGCCCGTGGTCTCGCTGGCCCATCCCGGCGGCCTGCGCACCAGCTACGAGCCGGTGCGGGCGGCCGTGCGCGCCGGCCAGGCCGTGACGCCCGGGACCGTGATCGGTTCGCTTCAGGCCGGGCACGCCGGCTGCCGGGCCGCGGCCTGCCTGCACTGGGGGGCGATGTGGGGGCCGGCGTCGGGCGCGCAATATGTCGACCCGCTGGGGCTGTTGCGGGCGACGCCGATCCGGCTCAAGCCGCTCGGCGGCTGATGCGCGTGAGCGCGCCGGGCGGCGACGCACCACTCAGGCCCGCGGGTGGGCCTGGTCGTGCACCGCCCGCAGCCGGGAGACCGCGACGTGGGTGTAGAGCTGGGTGGTCGCCAGGCTGGAATGGCCGAGCAGCTCCTGGACGACCCGCAGGTCGGCGCCGCCTTCCAGCAGGTGCGTGGCCGCGCTGTGCCGCAGCCCGTGCGGCCCCAGGTCGGGTGCGCCGTCCACCGCGGCGACCGTCTGGTGCACGACGGTGCGGGCCTGGCGCACGTCGAGCCGCCGGCCGCGCGCACCCAGCAGCAGCGCGGGCCCGGAGTCCGCGGTCACCAGGGCGGGACGCCCGTCGGCCAGCCAGGCGTGCAGGGCCTCGGCGGCCGGCAACCCGAACGGCACGGTGCGCTGCTTGTTGCCCTTGCCCAGCACCCGGACCAGCCGATGGTGGGCGTCCACGTCGTCGAGGTCCAGGCCGCACAGCTCGCTGACCCGGATTCCGGTGGCGTACAGCAGCTCGACGATCAGCCGGTCCCGCAGCGCCAGCGGATCGCCCTGTTGGGCACCGGATTTGGCGGCGGCCATCGCGTCCAGCGCCTGGTCCTGGCGCAGCACCGACGGCAGGGTGCGGTGCGCCTTGGGCACCTGCAGCCGCGCGGCCGGATCCCCGGCGAGCAATCCGCGCCGCGCCGCCCACGCGGTGAACGCCTTGATCGCCGAGGTGCGGCGGGCCAAGGTGGTGCGGGCCACCCCGGCGCCGGCGGCCGCGGCAAGCCACGCGCGCAGCACCGGCAGGCTCAGCGCGTCCAGGCTCGTCCCGTTCGGGTGGCCGTCGAGAAACGCGAACAGCGAGCGCAGGTCGCCCAGGTACGCCCGGCGGGTGTGCGCCGAGCGCCCGCATTGCAGGTCCAGGTATTGGTCGAACTCGTCGAGGATCGCCTCCACGCCTTTACGTTCGCAGGCGCCGGCGCTTGGGTTCAGGTGACGCGCCGCAGCGTTTCCGGGGTGAGATCTTTGCGGGTGGGATATCCGTCGACCGCCATGATCAGGTCGGCTTCGGCGAGGATCGCCCGCAGCACGTGCACGATGCCGTCGATGCCGCCGAGGGCCAGGCCGTAGGCGTACGGGCGGCCGATCCCGACCGCCGTCGCGCCCAGCGCGAGCGCCTTGATGACGTCGGCGCCGCTGCGGATGCCCGAGTCGAACAGCACCGGCAGCCCGCCGGCGGCCTCCACCACCCCCGGCAGGCAGTCGATCGCCGGCAGCCCGCCGTTGGCCTGGCGACCGCCGTGGTTGGAGCAGTAGATGCCGTCCACGCCGCCGTCGATGGCGCGCCGGGCGTCGTCGGGGTGGCAGACCCCCTTCACCAGCAGCGGCAGGTCGGTCAGCGAGCGCAGCCACGGCAGGTCGTCCCAGGTCAACGGGTTTCCGAAGACCTGCACCCAGCGCAGCGTGGCGCCCTGGCGATCCTCCTCCGGCGGGCGCGGCAGGCCGGCGCGGAACACCGGGTCGCTGGTGTAGTTGGCCAGGCAGTGCCCGCGCAGCTGGGGGAAGTTCGACGTGCCCAGGTCGCGGGGCCGCCACCCGGTGACCCAGGTGTCGAGGGTGACGACGATGCCCTTGAAGCCGGCGGCCTCGGCGCGCTGGACCAGGCTGGCGGCCAGCTCGCGGTCGTTCGGGGTGTACAGCTGGAAGAAGCCGGGCGTGTCGCCCAGGGCGGCGGCGACCTCCTCCATGGGGTCGACCGTCAGCGTGGAGGCCACCATCGGGACACCGGTGCGCGCGGCTGCGCGGGCGGTGGCCAGGTCGCCGTGGCCGTCCTGGGCGCACAGGCCGATGACCCCGATGGGGGCCATGAAGACCGGCGACGGCAGGGTCATGCCGAACAGCTCGACGGACAGGTCGCGGTGGGCGGCGCCGACGAACATGCGCGGGATCAGGCCCCACCCCTCGAAGGCGGTGCAGTTGGCCCGCTGGGTGCGCTCGTCGCCGGCCCCGCCCGCGACGTAGGACCAGACCGAGGGCGGCAGCGCCGTGGCGGCCTTGGCCTCCAGCTCCGCGAAGGCCATCGGCAGCCCCGGCACCACCCCGGCGAGGCCCTGCAGGTAGATCTCGTTCTGGTAGTCCCCGAAGTGGGCCATGGGTTACGCGCCCGCCTCCGCCTCGGCCAATTCCCTCTTCCACTGCCGGAACGTTTCCTCGGTGCGGCCGCGCCGCCAGTACCCCGAGATCGACGACGCCCATTTCGCGTCCACGCCACGCTCGTTGCGGATGTAGGGCCGCAGGTTGTGCATGACGGTTTGCGCCTCGCCGTGGATGAACACGTGCACCTGCCCGGGCAGCCAGGGGGCGGTGGTGACCGCCTCGATGAGCGGCGCGAAATCCCCGGCGCGGTCCTCGGGCACCAGGTCGGCGCGGCCACCGCGGTACACCCAGCTCACCTCGACGTTGTCCGGCGCGGTCAGTGGGATCTCGTCCTCGGGGCCGGCGACCTCGAGGAACGCCTTGCCGACGGCGTTGGGGGGCAACGCTTCCAGCGCCGCGGCGATCGCCGGAAGCGCCGACTCGTCGCCGGCCAGCAGGTGCCAGTCGGCGGCCGGGTTGGGGGTGTAGGCGCCGCCGGGGCCCATCAGGCAGATGGGCTGACCGGGTTGGGCGGCCGCCGCCCAGGCCCCGGCGATGCCGTGTTCGCCGTGCACCACGATGTCCAGGGTGAGCTCTCCGGCGGCGGGGTCGACGTGACGGACCGTCATGGTCCGCACCGAAGGCCGCTTCTCCGGCGGCAGCTCGTTGAAGCTGTCCAGGGTCAACGGCTGCGGCAGCGCGGCCATGTCGACGTCCTCGGCCACGAAGGCCAGCTTGACGTAAGAGTCGGTGAATGTGCTGGGCGTGAAGGTCTCGAAATGACTGCTGCCGAGCACCACCCGGACCATGTGCCGGGTGAGTTGCTCGGTGCGGACCACTTCGAAGCTCTGCAGAGGTCGACCTGCCACTTGTCCTCCTGTCCAGACCCGACCCCCGTCGACTATACGAGCCGCGCCGTGGGGCTCCGGGCGTCGGAGCGGCGGCCGGCGGTCCCGACGATCCGCCACCGCCCGTCCTGGCGCTGCGCCAGCCCGGCCAGCTCGAGGATCGCCAGCGGCCCGAGCACCTGCTCCGGCGGTAGCGCCGACGCGACGGCGATTTCGTCGACGGTGGCGGCGCCGCGGCCGGGCAGGGCCTCGTACACCCGGCGCTCGGCGTCGCCCAGCCCGTCGAGCGCCGTGGTGGGGCGCGGTGGTTCGGGTGCCAGCTCACCGATGCGGCCGACCAGCTCGACGACGTCGTCGGCGCGGGTGACCAGCTGCGCGCCGTTGCGCAGCAGCGCGTGACAGCCCGCCGAGGCCGAGGAGGTCACCGGCCCGGGCACCGCGGCCACCACCCGGCCCAGCGCCCGCGCCCAGGCCGCGGTGTTGGCGGCGCCGCTGCGCAGGCCCGCCTCCACCACCACCGCCGCCCCCGCGACCGCGGCGACCAGGCGGTTGCGGGTCAGAAACCGGTGCCGGGCCGGCCGGACCCCCGGCGGGTATTCGGTGAACAACAGCCCGCTTCGGGCGATGCGATGCAACAGCCCGGAATGCCCTGCGGGATAAGGGATGTCGAGCCCGCCCGCCAGGACGGCCACGGTGATTCCGTCGCAATCCAGCGCCGCGCGGTGCGCCGCGCCGTCGATGCCGTAGGCGCCGCCGGAAACCACCGCGACGTCGCGTTCGACCAGCCCGCCGGCCAGGTCGGCGGTCACCTGCTCGCCGTAGATGGTGGAGGCGCGCGTTCCCACCAGCGCGGCCGCGCGGTCGGCCACCTCGTCCAGACGCTCGGGGCCCAGCGCCCACAGCACCATCGGCGCCCCGCCACCCGCCTTGGCCGCGGCGCCGCCGAAGGAGGCGAAGGCGAGCCGCGGCCACTCGTCGGCGTCGGGGGTGATCAATCGACCGCCGCGGGCGGCGAGGAACTCCAGATCCGCGGTGGCGCTGTCTATTTCACGCCTGGCCTCGGTACGCCGGGCCACCTGGTCATCGACCGACCCGCGCCGGACCCGCTCCGCCGCCTCCACCGGACCCACCCGCCGCACCAGCTCGGCCAGCTCCGCGCAGGGCGGTTCGGCCACCCGCGACAGGTACGCCCAGGCCCGCAACACCGGATCGCTCATCGCCGAGCCCCCGGTTGCCGGAAGCTGAGCGCGGTGGCGACCTCGTCGAGCCCCGGCATCGCCCGGCCGGCCAAGTCGGCCAGGCTCCACGCGACGCGCAGCGTGCGATCCAGGCCGCGGATGCTGAGCAGGCCGCGGTCCAGCGCCTTGCGCAGCGGGTCCATCGCGGCGTTGCTGGGGCGGAACTTTCGCCGCAATAGGGTCCCGCTGACTTCGGCGTTGGTGCGGAATCCGTGTGGCCGCCACCGCTCGGCCGCCGCGTCGCGCGCCGCCGCCACCCGCCGGCGAACCTGCGCCGTCGATTCGCCGTCGGCGACCGAGATCGCCCCGGCGCGCACCGGATTCATCTGCACCCGCAGGTCCACCCGGTCCATCAACGGCCCGGACAGCTTGCCCAGGTAGCGGCGCTTGGCCGGCGCGGCGCAGACGCAGTCCCGCGGGTCGGCCGGCGCGCACGGGCACGGGTTCGCGGCGAGCACCAGCTGGAAGCGGGCCGGGTAGCAGGCCACCCCGTCGCGGCGGGCGAGGCGAATCTCCCCGTCCTCCAACGGGGTTCGCAACGCCTCCAGGGCACGAACGCTGATCTCGGCGCACTCGTCGAGAAACAGCACCCCGCGGTGGGCCCGGCTGACGGCACCGGGGCGCGCCAGCCCGGAGCCACCGCCGACCAGCGCCGCGACGCTGGAGCTGTGGTGTGGCGCCACGAACGGCGGCGTGGTGATCAGCGGGGTGTCCGCGGACAGCAGCCCGGCCACCGAGTGGATCGCGGTGACCTCGAGCGACTCGTCCTCGCTCAGCGGCGGGAGCAGTCCCGGAAGACGTTGGGCCAGCATCGTTTTGCCGACCCCCGGCGGGCCGGTCAGCATCAGGTGATGCGCCCCGGCCGCCGCCACTTCCACCGCGAAGCGCGCCTGCGCCTGTCCGACCACGTCGGCGAGATCCGCCGCCGGTTCAGGCGAGGGGGTGCCCGCGCTGATCCGGGGGTCCAGCCCACCGGAACCGCCCAACCAGCCCTGCAGCTGCCGCAGCGTGCGCACGCCCCACACGTCGATCCCGTCGATCAGGCTGGCCTCGGCCAGGTTGTCCACCGGGACGACGACGGCCGGCCAGCCGTGGCGCTTGGCGGCCAGCACGGCGGGCAGCACCCCCCGGACCGCGCGCACCCGCCCGTCCAGCGACAGCTCACCCAGCAGCACCGTCTTCTCCAAGCGCTCCCACGCATGCTTTCGCTGCGCCGACAGCACGGCCGCGGCCAGGGCGATGTCGTAGACCGAGCCCATCTTCGGCAGCGTCGCCGGCGACAGCGCGAGCGTCAGCCGGGCCTGGGGCCAGTCGTTGCCGCAGTTGTTGACCGCCGCCCGCACCCGGTCCCGGGACTCCTGCAGGGCGGCGTCGGGCAGGCCCACCAGGGACACGCCCGGCAGTCCGGAGGCGATGTCGGCCTCGATCTCGACGATCTGCCCGTCCAACCCGCGCACCGCGACCGAGAACGCCCGACCCAGCGCCATCAGCCGGCCCCCCGCAGGTGGGTGATCTCCGGGATGCGGCCCGAATTTTCAGGCCCGACCCGCACGCCGATCACGTCGATGCGCAGCGCCGCCCATCGCTCGTGCTGGCCGGCCAGCCACAGCCCGGCCAGCCGGCGCAACCGCCAGACCTTGCGCGGCGTCACCGCGTACGCCAGCCCGCCGTAGCCGTCGCCGGTGCGGGTCTTCACCTCGACGAAAACCACGGTGCGGGTGGCGTCATCGGCGGCGATCACGTCCAGCTCGCCGTAGCGGCACCGCCAGTTGCGGCCCAGGATCCGCCACCCCATCCGGGTCAGGTGATCCACGGCGAGCGCCTCGCCCATCGCGCCCAGTTGGGCGCGGGTCATCGTCTTGTGGGTCGTCATGGGGGCCACGGTGCCCGTCGACCGCGACAGGGCGGACCGCTACCGCCGCCGGCGCCCCCCGCAACGACCGGGTTATCCCCAGTCGGGCGCCGATCCACAGCGGTTACGTGACGCGGTCCGCCCTGGTGTAGATGTTCATCGAGTCCTCCCGCAGGAAGGCCACCAGCGTCAGCCCGGCGTCCTCGGCCAGCGAGACGGCCAGCGACGACGGCGCCGACACCGCGGCCAGCACGGGAACCCCGGCCATCACGGCCTTCTGCGTCAGCTCGAACGACGCGCGCCCGCTGACCAGCAGGACGCACGCCCGCAGCGGTACGCGCTGATGTTCCAGCGCCCAGCCGATCACCTTGTCGACCGCGTTGTGGCGGCCGATATCCTCGCGCACCACCAGCGCGCTGCCGTCGACGCCGAAAAGGGCCGCCGCGTGCAGCCCACCGGTGCTGTCGAAAACCTTTTGCGCGGAGCGAAGTTGGTGGGGCATGGCCTGCAGCGTGGCGGCGGCGACGGCCGCCGGATCCGCGCGGGGCGAGAAGCGCCCGGTCAGCCGCACCGCCTCCAGCGACGCCTTGCCGCACACCCCGCACGACGAGGTGGTGTAGAAGTTTCGGGTGACGTCCAGCCCGGGCGGTTCGACCCCGGGCGCCAGGGTCACGTCCACCACGTTGTAGGTGTTGGTCCCATCCTCGCCGCGCCCGCCGCAGTAACGGATGGCCAGCACGTCGTCGCGGCCGCCGATGACTCCCTCGGTGAGCAGAAACCCTTGCGCCAGTTCGAAATCCGAGCCGGGAGTGCGCATCGTCACCGTGACCGGCGCGCCGTTGACGCGGATCTCCAACGGCTCTTCGACAGCCAGGGTCTCCGGTCGGGTCACGGCCCGATCGGCGGTGAGATGCTGCGCGCGTCGACGCGCCGTCACATGGCTCACCGGCGCCGGAACCTCATGCGTTCAAACTACATTGGCCAGCGCGGCCAGCGTCTCCTGCGCCGAGTGGACCGGGCGCCAGCCCAGCTGGGTCCTGGCCTTGGTGGTGTCCATCACCACCGACGTCCGCGCGACGTGCAGCCATTCCAGCATGGACGGGACGAACGGCACCCGCGAAATCGCGGCGGACGCCGCCGAGGCGGCGACGGCGGGCACCCGTACCGGCCGGCCGCCCAGCGCCTTGGCCACCTCGGAGATCGTCACCACGCCGTCGGCGGCGATGTTGTACGCCCCGGGCGGCGCCGGGGCCGTCGCCGCCAGCGCGATCGCCTCGGCGACGTCGTCGTGATGAACCAGCTGAAGCGGGAAACCCGGATCGGGCACCACCGGCTTGAGCATCGGGGCCACCTTGGACACGGCGCGCACCGGACCGGGCAGCTGATTCCACGGCATCGCGTCGGCCAGCGCGGTGGCCTTGGGCCCGGCGACGACGCACGGGCGCAGGACGAACACCTCGAGCGACGAGCCCCGGGTGACGTCGGCCAGCAGTGCCTCGCACGCCGCCTTCTGCTCCGAGTAGTAGTGCTCGGCGGATCCGCGGGTGGGCACGTCCTCGGTGAGCGGGACCGGGTTGTCGGAGTGGTAGCCGTACGCCGCCACCGACGAGGTGTACACGAGGCGCCGCGGCCGCTCGGCCGCGACCGTCGCCTCGAACACGTTCCGGGTGCCCTGCAGGTTGATGCGCGAGCTCTCCTCGCGGGAGCCCATGATGATGAACGCCAGGTGGACCACCACGTCGGCCTGTGCCACCAGGTCGTCGACCGCCTCGCGGTCCAGGATGTCGCCCTGTTGGTAGACGGTCTTTTGCCAGCCGCACGAGACCGGGTCGAACGGCCGTCGCGCCATCCCGATGATGGTTTCCACGGCGGGCTCGCGCTCGAGCGCCGTCACCGCCGAAATACCGATCTCTCCGGTCGGTCCGGTCACCGCCACGGTCAGCCCCATTCGAGATGAGCTTCCCCCCCGCGGCGCTTCGGAAACCACGGGTGACCAAACTCGCAAGTCGATACTCTCGACAAGGGAGCGTGAGCAGCCACGCCGCCCATTTGCCTGAGCAACGGGCCATACAGGGTGTGGGGCCCGCGGTGGCGACCGATAATCTACGGCGATTGCGGGTCAATCCGGCCCGCAGGAACGGGGACACACGTGGCAGACGACGCGCAAGCCGTCGCGGACGGTCCGACACCGGGTGGCGAGAAGGCCGACCCGGGGACCGTCTTCGCCGCCCTCGCCGAAATCATCTATCAAGGCTCCGACGCCAAAGAGATGTACGCGGCCATCTGCATCGCCGCGACCCTGACCGTCCGCGGCTGTGACCACGCCAGCCTCCTGGTGCGGGAGGGCGACCACTACATCACGGTCGGGGCGAGCGACCAGCTGGCATACCAGATCGACGAGCTGGAGCGGCGCGCCGGAGACGGCCCGTGCATCGACGCCATCGAGGAAGAGACGCCCCAGATCGACACGGACCTGACGACGCCGTCGCTGTGGCCCAAGCTGGCCGCGGTCCTGGTGAAGGAGACCCCGGTGCGCGGGGCCATGGGGTTCCGGCTGCTGGTCGAGAAGCGCAAGGGGGCCGCGCTGAACCTGTTCAGCGACACCCCCAATCTGTTCGACGCCGAGTCCGCCGGCCGGGCGGCCGTGCTGGCGGCGTTCGCCAGCGTGGCCATCAACGCGGTCGCCAAGGGCGAAGACGCCTCGACCCTGCGTCGGGGCCTGCTGAGCAACCGCGAGATCGGCAAGGCGGTCGGCATGCTGATGCTGCTGCACAACATGACCGAGGATCAGGCGTTCGACCTGCTGCGGCGCCACTCGCAGGCGCTGAACATCAAGCTGGCCGACGTGGCACGCGCCGTCATCGAAGGCCGCGGTCAGCTGCCGAGCGAGGACGAGACGAAACCCCCGCCCGGCACGTAGGCGCCCCCGCTACTCGGGCAGCCGCAGCTCGGGCTTTTCGACCTCTTCGATGTTGACGTCCTTGAAGGTGACCACCCGCACCTGCTTGACGAAGCGGGCCGGCCGGTACATGTCCCACACCCAGGCGTCGGACAGCCGCAGCTCGAAGTACACCTCGCCGTCGGCGTTGCGCGGCACCATCTCCACGCTGTTGGCCAGGTAAAAGCGTCGCTCGGTTTCCACCACGTAGCTGAACTGGCCGACGATGTCCTTATATTCGCGGTAGAGCGAGAGCTCCATCTCGGTTTCGTACTTTTCGAGATCTTCCGCGCTCATCTGCCACTCATCTGCTCAGACGCCTCCGTCGCCGGGAACCTGATCCCATCTTTCCTCACCGGTACCGGTCCTGGTCGGCCGGAGGGTCCGGTTTGCACTCCGCCACCACAACGGGGCCCGACCCGTCTGGCCCGAGAGCCACGCGCCGGACGTTGATGAACGAATAGCGGTGCTCGGCGCACGGCCCCAGCCGGGTCAGCGCCAGCGAGTGCGCCGGGGTGCTGTAGCCCTTGTGGTCGGCGAAGCCGTAGCCCGGGTGCTCGGCGTCCATGGCGACCATCAGCCGGTCCCGGCTGACTTTGGCCAGCACGCTGGCCGCGGCGATGCAGGCGGCCGCGGCGTCGCCCCCGATCACCGGCAGCGACGGCATCGGCAGCCCGGGCACCCGGAAGCCGTCGCTGAGCACATACCCCGGACGGACGGACAGGCCGGCCACTGCGCGCCGCATGCCCTCGATGTTGGCCACATGCACCCCGCGCCGGTCGACCTCGCCCGATGGGATGAACACCACGTGGTAGGCCAACGCATAGCGGCGGATGAGGGGGAACAACTTCTCTCGCATCTTTTCCGTGAGCTTCTTCGAATCATCAAGGGCCGCAAGGCTTTCCAATTTTCCCGGCCCCAGTACGCAGGCCGCCACCACCAGCGGGCCGGCGCAGGCGCCGCGGCCCACCTCGTCCACCCCGGCCACCGGCCCCAGGCCGCTGCGATACAGCGCCGATTCCAGGGTGCGCATCCCGGACGACTTGCGGATCACCGTCCGCGGCGGCCACGTGGTGGCCATGGCTACTGGCCCTGTTGGGGATTCACCGATCCGACCCCGCCCCAGCGCGACGGCGGCCACACGATGAATCTCGCCTTGCCGATGACGTTGGACACCGGCACCGTTCCCGAATTCGGGTCGCCGGTGCACAGGATGCCTTTGAGGGCTTCGGCCGGGACGCTGGTGCAGTGGGCCCGCGAGTCCGCCGAGTGTGTCCGGTTGTCACCCATCACCCACAGCCGTCCCTGCGGGACGGCGACCGGCCCGAACTCGCTGCCCAGGCACGGGTATTTTGCCGGGTCGGCCATCATGGTGTTCGGATCCAGGTAGGGCTCCTTGAGCGGCTTGCCGTCGACCGTCAGACCGGTGTCGGCCCGGCACTGCACGGTCTGTCCCCCGACCGCGATGACGCGCTTGACCAGGTCGTTTTCGTTGGGGGGCACGAACCCGATGAACGAGAGCCCGTCCTGCACGAAGCGCAGCGCGGTGTTGTTCGAGCGGATCGACTTGTATCCGGCGTTCCACGACGGCGGGCCCTTGAAGACGATCACGTCGCCGGGCCGCGGTTGGCCGAACCGG
The DNA here is from genome assembly GCA_002102225.1 of Mycobacterium interjectum. Classification (GTDB taxonomy): domain Bacteria; phylum Actinomycetota; class Actinomycetes; order Mycobacteriales; family Mycobacteriaceae; genus Mycobacterium; species Mycobacterium interjectum_B. The sequence continues at coordinate 87,324 of LQPB01000062.1, read as the reverse complement.
TAGGTCAGCTTGTCGACCATGATCCGGTCGCCGACGCACCCGGTGCAGCCGTGCAGCGTGGGCTCCATGGATTCCGACGGAATCAGGTACGGGCGGGCGATGAACGTCAGCATGACGTAATAGAGCACGATCGCGATCACCGCGAGAACCGCGAGTTCGCGCAGCGTGGACTTCTTCTTGGGCTCCGGCTCGACCGCGTCGGGTGGAGACCCCTCGGGCACGTCGGGGTCGCGGGTGGAGACCTTCGGCTCCGGTTGGCCGGCGTCGGACTGGGGCTCTGACGGGTCCGCGTTGTCGGTCACGGGATCAGCGTAGCCAGCATGGTTCGTGGCCTGGTGAACCGCGTCCGGTCAGCGCTTTTCCTTGATCTTGGCCTTCTTGCCGCGCAGTTCACGCAGGTAGTACAGCTTCGCGCGGCGCACGTCGCCGCGGGTCACCACCTCGATGTGGTCGATGTTCGGCGAGTGCACCGGGAAGGTCCGCTCGACGCCGACGCCGTAGCTCTCCTTGCGCACGGTGAACGTCTCGCGGATGCCTCCGCCCTGCCGGCGGATCACCACGCCCTTGAACACCTGGATACGCTCCTTGGCGCCCTCGATGACCTTGACGTGCACGTTGATGGTGTCGCCCGGGCTGAAGGCCGGGATGTCGTCGCGCAGCGACGCCTGGTCGACGAAGTCCAGCCTGTTCATCGTACGAAGACACTTCCTTGCGGTCGCGGCTTGCGACGCCTGCCCCCACGTCGCGCGTGGGCGGTCACAAGCCGATGGTTTCGGGCTTTTATGCGCATCTCGCAGCGGCCGGGAAGCGGCCCGGCCCGCTGACGGGTTCGAGACAACTGAGCAATTGTGCCAGATGGGCCGCGTGCATTGAAAATCACATGTAAACGTCGCGGTTCATAAGCAGCCGAAGACGCTGGTGAGTGGTTACATATGACACGGGTCAAAACGCGCCGATCGGCCGGTTTAACCCCGCGTAACCAAGGAGATCCACACATGCGCCCCCGCCCGCTCACCGTGCTCGCCGCAGTGGCGACGGTGACGCTGGTGCTGGCCGGGTGCGACGAGGCGCTGGTGGACCGCCAAAGCCAACCGAAGGTGTCGCGTAGCCCGGAAACCAGCGCGCCCGTGCGTCAGCCCCTGAAGCAGCCCGAGACGGTTCAGCTGCTGCTGGACGCCGTGCCGATGCACGGGCCGCCGCAGACGCTGTCGGGAACGGTGTTCGGTGGCCTGCCGGCGCGCATTCAGCAGGCCATCGACGAAGCCGCCGCCGCCGGGGCCACGCTGTCGGTGGCCGTGCTCGACCGCAAGACCCATGAGCTGGTCTCCAACGGCAACGGCCAGGTCATCGGCACCGCCTCGGTGGCCAAGCTGTTCATCGCCGACGACCTGCTGCTGGCCGAGTCCCAGGGCAGGACCACCCTCTCCCCGGAGGACCGCCAGGCCCTGGACGCCATGCTGCAGTCGTCCGACGACGGCGCGGCGGAGAAGTTCTGGGGTCAGGGCGGCGGCGACGCCATCATCAGCCAGGTCGCGGCCCGCTACGGCCTGTCGTCGACCACCCCGCCCAGCGACGGGCGCTGGTGGAACACGATGAGCTCGCTGACCGACCTGGTCCGCTACTACGACATGCTGCTCGACGGGTCGGGCGGGCTGCCGGCCGAGCGGGGCACGATCATCGTCAACGACCTGGCCCAGTCCACCCCCACCGGGATCGACGGCTACCCGCAGCGGTTCGGCATTCCGGAGGGACTGTTCGCCGAACCGGTGGCGGTCAAGCAGGGCTGGATGTGCTGCATCGGCAGCGACTGGATGCATCTGTCGACCGGCGTGATCGGCGCCGACCACCGCTACGTGATGGTGGTCCAGTCGCTGCAGACCTCCGACGACGCGACCGCGCGCCAGACCATCACCCAGGCCGTCAAGACGATCTTCCCCAGCGGCAAGATCTGACCCGGACTCGCCGGGCTCAGTCGCCCAGCAGGTCGGGGCGGCGTTCCCGGGTGCGCTGCAGCGAAACCTCGCGCCGCCAGGCCGCGATTCGCGCGTGATCGCCGGACAACAACACCTCGGGGACGTCGAGGCCGCGCCAGGTGGGCGGCCGGGTGTAGCTGGGGCCCTCGAGCAGCCGGTCCAAGGCCGGCGAGTGCGAATCCTCCTGCAGCGACGCGGGATTGCCCAGCACGCCGCTCAGCAGCCGGAGCACGGCTTCGATCATCACGACGGCCGCCGACTCCCCGCCGGGCAGCACGTAGTCACCGATCGACACCTCCTCGACCCGCATCCGTCGGGCGGCGTCCTCGATGACCCGCTGGTCGATGCCCTCGTAGCGCCCGCAGGCGAACACCAGGTGACGCTCGGCGCTCCAGCGCTGCGCGGTCGCCTGCGTGAACAGGACGCCGGCGGGGGTGGGCACCACCAGAAGCGTTTCGCCGGAACATGTTTCGTCCAGCGCCTGCCCCCACACCGGCGCCTTCATCACCATGCCGGGGCCGCCGCCGTAGGGCGCGTCGTCCACCGCGTGGTGCACGTCGTGGGTCCACCGCCGCAGGTCGTGCACGTGCAGATCCACCAGACCCGACGCAATCGCCTTGCCGGGCAACGATTGTCGCAGGGGCTCGAGATAGGCCGGGAAGATGGTGACGACGTCGATCCTCATGCCAGGTCCAGCAGACCCTCGGGCGGATCGATCTCGACGCTGCGGTCGTCCAGCGACACCGACGTGACGATCGCGCCGACGAACGGAACCAACACCTCCCCGCCGTCGCCGCGGCGCACCGCCAACAGCTCACCGGCGGCGGTGTGCAGCACCTCGGCGACGACGCCGACGTCCTGCCCGGTCGCGGTGCGGACGCGCAGTCCCTCGAGTTGGTGGTCGTAGTAGGTGTCCGGCTCGTCGATCGGCGGCAGCTCGGCCGAGTCCACCACGAACAGGCTGCCCCGCAGCGCCTCGGCGGCGTCGCGGTCGTCCACCCCGGCCAATCGCACCAGCAGCCGCGCGCCGTGCTCGCGTACCTGGTCGACGACGAAGCTGCCTTCCTCGCCGCTGCGAGAGTTCTTGGCGCGCAACGTGTTACCCGGGGCGAAGCGGGCGGCGGGATCGTCGGTGCGGACCTCCACGACAAGCTCGCCGCTGATGCCGTGCGCCTTGACGACGCGCCCGACCGTTAACTCCAAGGGAGTTCCATCCGCAGCGCTCCGCTACTGGTCGGTGTCCACCACGTCGACGCGGATACCGCGGCCACCGATTCCGGCGACCAGTGTGCGCAACGCGGTCGCGGTGCGTCCGCCGCGACCGATCACCTTGCCGAGGTCGTCGGGGTGGACGTGCACCTCGACGGTGCGGCCACGCCGATTGGTCACCATGTCCACCCGGACATCGTCGGGATTGTCGACGATCCCGCGGACCAGGTGCTCGACTGCGTCAACGACGACCGTGCTCATCGCGGGTCAGCTTTCCGCGGCGGGCTCGGCGGGCTCGGCCGGCGCGTCGGCCGCCGGCTGATCGGCGGCGTCGGCCACCGGCGCGTCGGCGGCCTCGGGCGCCGGTTCGGCGGCGTCGGTCACCGGCGCGTCGGCGGCCTCGGGCGACGGTTCGGCGGCCTTGGCGGCTTTCTTGGCGGGCGCCTTCTTCTTCGGCTTCGCGGCCTCCGTGGTGGGGCCGCCGTCGGCCTCGGCCAGCGCGGCGTTGAACAGCTCCAGCTTGCTGGGCTTGGGCGGGGCGGTCTTCAGGCTGCCCTCGGCGCCCGGCAGCCCCTTGAACTTCTGCCAGTCACCGGTGATCTTCAGCAGCTTGAGGACGGGCTCGGTCGGCTGGGCGCCCACCGAAAGCCAGTACTGGGCACGCTCGGAGTTGATCTCGATGAGGCTCGGCTCTTCCTTCGGGTGGTAGCGGCCGATGACCTCGATCGAGCGGCCGTCGCGGCGGGTGCGCGCGTCGGCGACGGCGATGCGGTACTGGGGATTGCGGATTTTTCCAAGCCGGGTGAGCTTGATCTTCACAGCCATGATTAAGCGACTTCTCCTGTGGTGTCACGCTGCAATTCAGCGACTCGGGCGGGATGCCCGGATCCGGTTTTGCCTCGCGTGTATGACCACCGGGCGGCCGTGACCGCGGGGTGGACAGCCGCCAATTGTGCCAGAACGGGGCGGCCCGGCGGAAATTCGCCTACATCACCTTCTGGTAGACCTTCGTTTCCACCCGCCGGGTCATCCGCCAGCCCTCCGGGGTGCGCACGAACTCGTCGTCGTACCACAGCCCGCAGAACAGGATTTGGTCCTTGTCGCCGCCGAGCACCATCGGGTTGAAGCAGATCACCCGCGATGAGGCCTTGTCCCCGTCGACGCGCACCGAGAAGTTGCCCAGCATGTGCGCGTAGACCGGGAAGTTCGGCAGCACCTCCGAGAGCCACTTCTTGACCTCCGGATAGTGGCCCTCGATGCCCCCGAGGGCGGTGTAGTCGATGTACGCGTCCTCGGTGAAGACCTTGTCGAGGTCGTCGAATCGGCGGTTGTCGATGGCGGTGGAGTAGTCCACCAGCAGCTGCTGGATCTCTAAGCGGTCGGATATTTCGGCCAGGCTCAACATGCCTCGATTCAACACCGCGAGTAATCGGAGGTTGGGATCGGTAGCCGTGCGTGCGGTGTGCACTTGGCGCAGGACCGGCAGCAACGAAGGAGCCCGACATGAACCTGACCCGGCGAATTTCACGTCTTCCCAGGACAGCGGCGCCGACGCGGGGGAATAATGCCACGGGTATGAGAGCAATCATCGCGGGATTAGCAACCACGGTGTTGATGTTCGGCGGCGCGGGGCTGGCCGCGCCGTCCGCCCAGGCGGACCCGTGTCCGGCCGGGAAGTCCTGCATGCACTGGTGCCCCGGTGACGCCCTCCCGGCGGGCCGACCCGTCCCGTGGGACGGCAACGTGTGCCACGACTACTTCTGGGACTACTACGGCGTGCACGACATCGGCGACGGGAAGTTCTACTCCTGGCGCGACATGCCCTGGCACTAGCCCGGCGCTGGCGACCCGCCTCGCCCGGCTACGCCGCGCCGCGATCGCCACCGGCCGCGCAACGACCTCCCGCAGGCCCGGAAGTTAAACTGTGCGCCCATGCGCAAGCTCATGGGCGCGGCCGCCATGCTGGTGGCCGTCGCTTCCGGTGCCACCGTCGCAGTGACGCCCGCGTGGGCCGACCAGGCGCAGCCGGTCGGCTCGGTGCCCATCCCGGACGGTCCCGCCCAGACCTGGATCGTCGCCGACCTCGACAGCGGTCAGGTGCTGGCCGGCCGCGACCAGAACGTGGCCCACCCACCCGCGAGCACCATCAAGGTGCTGTTGGCGCTGGTGGCGCTGGATCAGGTGAGCCTGGACTCGACCGTCGTCGCCGACGTCGCCGACACCGAGGTGGAGTGCAACTGCGTCGGCATCAAGGCCGGCCGCACCTACACCGCGCGCCAACTGCTGGACGCGCTGCTCCTGGTCTCGGGCAACGACGCCGCCAACACGCTCGCGCACCTGCTGGGCGGGGCCGACGCGGCGGTCGCGAAGATGAACGCCAAAGCCGCGTCGCTGGGCGCGACGAGCACCCACGCGGCGACCCCGTCGGGCCTGGACGGGCCGGGCGGCTCCGGGGCCTCGACGGCGCACGACTTGGCCGTCATTTTTCGGGCCGCCATGGCCAACCCGGTGTTCGCCCAGATCACCGCCGAGCCGTCGGCGATGTTTCCCGGCGATCACGGCGACGAGCCGATCGTCAACCAGGACGAGCTGTTAGCGCGTTACCCCGGCGCGATCGGCGGCAAGACCGGCTTCACCAACGCTGCGCGCAAGACCTTCGTGGGCGCCGCGGCGCGCGGTGGGCGCCGGTTGGTGATCGCGATGATGTACGGGCTGGTGAAACCGGGTGGGCCGTCGTATTGGGATCAGGCCGCCAGCCTGTTCGACTGGGGTTTCGCACTCAACCCCGAGACCGGCGTGGGCTCGCTGTAACCGCTTGTCATGAGCCATCATTGGGCAGCGCCGCGGTGAGCAGCGCCGTCAGCACCCCGATCCGCTGCTCCGCGATCGCCGGCTGCGGCAGCACGCCCTCGACCACGGCGGCCCCGTCGAACACGTTCGTCATCAGCGCCACGACGACGGGGAAGGTTTCCTCCGGGAAGCCCTCGGCGCCGGGCAGGGCCCGCGCGGCCTCGACGATCTTGGCGGAGTACTGCCCGAGCTCGTGTTGCAAAGTCTCCCTGAGCTTTTCGTCGGTGCGCGCGGCGATCAGCAGCTCGTAGACCACGGCGTTGGTGGGGCCGCTGGTGATGTCGCGGAGTATGGCCAGCGCGGCCTCGAGGGCCGGGCGGTCGGCCGGTATCTCGGCGACGCCCTTGGTGAAGGACTCCAGCTGGCGGCGCAGCACCTCGGACGCGGTGGCCGCCATGAAATCGCCCATGGTCTCGAAGTGGCGGAACAGGGCGCCGACGGACACGCCGGCGCGCTTGGTGATCACGGCGGCCGAGGCCCGGGCGTAGCCGACCTCGACGATGGTGTCGATGCAGGCGTCGATGAGCCGACCGACGGTCTCCTCCCGCCGCTGCTGCTGGGTCCTGGCCATGTCAGGCCCCGACTTTGTGGGCGCTCGAGGCCGCGTGCCGCACACCGGCCCGCAGGTAGCGCCCGGACTTCACGGATTGGCCGTAGCCGTCGCGGAATTGGCCCTTGCCGAAGACGACGGTGCCGCCGACGCCGGTCGCGACGACGGCGTCGTCGTTGCGGTTGACCATGCGCCGCAGGCCGCCGTAGAACGGCACCGCTTCCTCGTGATAGCCGTCCACCGCCTCGGTGAGCCCGGCCGGGTCGATCACGACGAAGTCGGCCCGGTCACCCTGGCGCAGAGTGCCGGCGTCGATGCCGAACCACTCGGCCAGCTCGCCGGTCAGCCGATACACGGCCCGCTGCGTGGACATGAACGGCGCACCCGCCCGCTGGGCATCGCGGGTCCGCTTCAGCATCTTCAGACCGAAGTTGTAGAACGCCATGTTGCGCAGGTGCGCGCCGGCGTCGGAGAAGCCCATGTGGATGCTCGGCTCGTTGGCGAGCTTGTCGAGCTGCTTGGGCCGATGGTTGGCCACGACCGTCGTCCACCGGACGTTGCGCTCGCCGTTCTCGACGAGCACGTCGAGGAACGCGTCCAGCGGGTGCAGTCCGCGCTCGTCGGCGATCGCGCCGAAGCTCTTGCCGATCAACGAGGCGTCGGGGCATTCGACGATGACGGCGTCGTGGAAGTCGCGGTGCCACAACGACGGTCCGAGCTTGATGCGGTCGAACTCGCGGCGGAACTTGCGGCGGTATTCCTCGTCGGCCAGCAGCGCGTTGCGTTCCAGTTGGTCGCGCAGGTGCAGGGCCGCCGTCCCGGCGCCGAACTCTTCGAAGACCGGCAGGTCGATCCCGTCGGAGTACAGCTCGAACGGCACCGGCAGGTGCTGGAACCGCACGGCCGAGCCCAGCACCTTGTTCAGCATCCGGGTGCCCAACCCGAACGTGTGCACGGCGAACGGCATCGACTTGGAGTCCGCGGACACCAGCATGCTCATGCGAACTCCCTTGCCGCGACCGAAGATTCGGCTGCTGGTCAAAAAGAACATCAGCGCCGACGCCGGGCTCTCGACGTTGGGGGCGCTTTGCAGCATCCGCCCGCGCTTGCGCAGCACCTTGATCAGCCTGCGCCGCTCCCGCCACGTGGCGAAGGTCGACGGCAGCGCGCGCGACCGGAAGCGGTCGCCGTCGAGCTTGTCGATGGCCGCGTCCATGCCGGACATGCCCAGCATCCCGGCGTCGAGCGCGTCTTCCAGCAGCGCCGCCATTCGCTCCAGTTCGGCGTCGGTGGGCCGGACGGTGGCGTCGGTGGCGCGGTCCAGGCCCAGCACCGCGGTCCGCAGGTCCGAATGACCAAGCAGGGAGCCGACATTCGGCCCGAGCGGCAGCGCGTCGAGCGCCTTGACGTACTGCGCGGCCGTCGACCACGTCTTGTTGGAGTTCAGGGCGCCGTGCACGAATTCGCGGGGCACCGCCTCGACGCGACTGAACAGGTCGGCCGCGTCCTCGGAATCGGCGTAGACGGTCGACAGCGAGCAGTTGCCCAGCAGCACCGTGGTGACGCCGTGGCGCACCGACTCCCGCAGCCCGGGGTCCAGCAGCACCTCGGCGTCGTAGTGGGTGTGCACGTCGATGAAACCGGGCAGGACCCACTTGCCGGCCGCGTCGATCACTTCGGGGCAACCGGTCTCGTCCAGCGCCGTGGCCGACACCGTGGCCACCACGCCGTCGCGGATGCCGAGCGTGCGGGTCTGCGGCGCGCTGCCGGTGCCGTCGAACCACAGCCCGTCGCGAATGATCACGTCGTAGGTCACGGTTTCCTCCATCGTTGTCGAGTTGCCACGAACCGTAACATAGATAGCAAGCACTCGCAATCTTTTTTGAGAAGTCGGCTGGCCCCCACGAAAGCGCCGGTAGAGCGGGATTCAGCGGGGCGGCCCGGGCGGCCCGCTGGTCGGCGACGCGGGGCCGAGCGGGGCGGGTGCGGCCGGCACGCTCGTCGTCGGGCGGCCGGCCGGTGCGACGCTCGCGTCGGTCCGGCGGCCGATGACGAAGCCGACGGCGAGCATGGCCACGACGAGGAGCACCGCGACCGCGCCCACCGCGCGCCGGCGCGTCCAGCGCCGGCGCCGCGCGGCGCCCGACTCGCGCTCGCGCGCCGCGGCCGGCCGGGGATTCCCGGCCAGGCCGCCCCGGCGCGGGGCCGGCGACACCGCCGCCGGCCGCTCGCGCGCCGCGCGGGAGGCATACGCCGGGAACTCGGCCACCAGGAGTGCTTCGGGACCGCGATCGCCGCCGGGACCGCCCACCCGTTCGTTGGCCGCCGAGGCGAACTCGCGGCAGCTGCCGAACCGGTCGGCGGCGCCACTGGCCAGCGCCCGCGCAAACACGCCGTCGAGGCGCGCCAGCTCCGGCCGTTGCTCGCTGATCCGGGGCGGGGCGCCGTCGGGTGGCGGCGGCGCGCCGGTCAGCAGGTGAAACGCGGTCGCGGCCAGCGCGTACTGGTCCGCGCGCGCGTCGATTTCGGCACCGAGCAGCTGCTCGGGCGCGACGTAGCCGAGCGTGCCGGGGCGGCGGACGACGCCGAAGTCCGTCAGCAGGGTCCGTTGCTCGCCTTCATCCCGACCCGTCAACAGCACGTTGGCGGGTTTGACGTCGCGATGCAGCAGCCCGCGGTCATGGGCGTGGTCGAGCGCGCCGGCGAGGGCGGTCACGATGGCGAGCACCTCGGCCGCCGGCGCGACCGCCGGGAAGCGATCGGCGATCAGCCGCGCCGCGGTGATCCCCTCGACGTACTCCATCGCGACGTAGAGCTGGCCGTCGAACTCGCCGCGGTCGCGCGCCTCGACGATGTTCGGGTGATGCAGGCGCGTCGCGACCGGGATCTCATCGGTGAACCGCCGGCGGAATTCGTCGTCGTCCGACAGCGCCGGCGACAGCACCTTCAACGCCTGCCAGCGCGACGCCCGCGGGTCCTGGGCAAGGTACACCGTGCCAGTCGGTCCAGAACCCAGCCTCCGCGCGACCAGGTAACCGGCGAAGGTCGCGCCGCTGGCCAACGCCATTTGCAGGATCCTATCCGCGATCGCGACGCCTCGCGCGCCTATCCGTGGGGTCGAAAGGCCTTGCCCCGCAATATCACCAGGTCGGGCCGGTTCAGCACACCCGGACCCTGTCGCGGGTCCTCGGCGTAACACAACAGGTCGGCCGACGCCCCGTATTCCAGGCCGGGCCGGCCCAGCCAGCGCCGGGCGTCCCAGCACGCCGCGCCCAGCGCCTCGGTCGGGCTCATCCCGATGCGCTTGAGGGCCTCGACCTCGTCGGCGATCCGCCCGTGCGCAATCATGCTGCCCGCGTCGCTGCCGGCGTACACCGGCACGCCGGCCTCGCGCGCCGCGGCCGTTCGCGCGAGGCAGCGGGCGTGCAGGTCGCGCATGTGCGCGGCGTAGGCGGGATAGCGCCCCGCGGACTCCGCGATGCCCGGGAAGTTCTCCAGGGTGTTGATCAGCGTCGGAACCAGCGCGGTCCGATGCTCGACCATCAACGCGATCGTGTCGTCGGTGAGCCCGGTGCCGTGCTCGATGCAGTCGATGCCGGCGCTGATCAGGCCGGGCAGGGCGTCCTCGCTGAAGACGTGCGCGGTGACGCGCGCGCCGTGCTCGTGTGCGGTCGCGATCGCGGCCTTGAGCACGTCGTCGGACCACAGCGGGGCCAGGTCACCGACGCCGCGGTCGATCCAGTCGCCGACCAGCTTGATCCAGCCGTCGCCGCGCTTCGCCTCCCGGGCCACCGCCTCCGGCAGCTGGGATTCGTCTTCGAGCTCGACGGCGAAGCCCCGCGAATAGCGCTTGGGCCGGGCCAGGTGCTTCCCCGCTCGGATGATGCGGGGCAGATCGTCGCGGTCGTCGAGGCTGCGGGTGTCGGTCGGGGCGCCGCAGTCGCGCAGCAGCAGCGCGCCGGCATCACGCTCGGCCTCGGCTTGCCCGATCGCCTCCTCGAGCGGGATCTCGCCGTCGTCGCCCAGCCCGACGTGGCAGTGCGCGTCGACCAGCCCGGGTAGCACCCAACCGCCGTCGAAAACGGTGTCGGCGCCGGCGACCGGTTCGGTGCTGATGCGGCCGTCGACGATCCACAGCTGCAGCTCGGTCTCGTCGGGCAGCGCCCGACCCCGCACGTGTATCCGCACGGCGCGGCTACTTCCTAATCCGACGACCTGGGGGCACCTCCCGCTTGCGGGGGACTTCGCCCGGCTCCGCCGCGCTCGCGATCGTCACGACTTCTTGCCCGGGTTGCCCGGGAACTTCAGCTTGGACAGGTCGAAGTCGGCCAGCCCGGGCGGCAGCTCGTTGAGGCCTTCGGGCATCTGCGACAGGTCGGGGAACCCGGCCGGCATGCCCGGCATGCCCTGCATGAGCGGGTTCCTGACCTTCGGCGGCGTGGGCCCGCGGCCACCCTTCTTGCCTTTCTTGCCCTTTGCCCCCTTGGACTTTCGGGTCGCCGACTTGCGCCCCAGGCCGGGGATGCCCATGCCGCCGAGCATCGACGACATCATCTTGCGGGCTTCGAAGAAGCGGTCGACCAGCTGGTTGACCTCCGACACCGTCACCCCCGAGCCGTTGGCGATGCGCAGCCGCCGCGACGCGTTGATGATCTTTGGGTCGGCGCGCTCCTGGGGCGTCATGCCGCGGATGATGGCCTGCAGCCGGTCGAGCTGCCTGTCGTCGACCTCGGCCAGGGCGTCCTTCATCTGCCCGGCGCCGGGCAGCATGCCCAGCAGGTTGCCGATCGGGCCCATCTTGCGGATGGCGAGCATCTGCTCGAGGAAGTCCTCCAGCGTGAGCTCGCCGCTGCCGATCTTGGCGGCGGCCTCCTCGGCGCGCTGCGCGTCGAAGACCTGTTCGGCCTGCTCGATCAGGGTCAGCACGTCGCCCATGCCCAGGATGCGGCTGGCCATCCGGTCCGGGTGGAAGACGTCGAAGTCCTCCAGCTTCTCGCCGGTGGCGGCGAAAAGGATTGGCACCCCGGTCACCTCGCGGACCGACAGCGCGGCGCCGCCGCGGGCGTCCCCGTCGAGCTTGGTCAGCACCACGCCGGTGAATCCGACACCCTCGCGGAACGCCTCGGCGGTGGTGACGGCGTCCTGGCCGATCATCGCGTCGAGGACGAACAACACCTCGTCGGGGTCGACGGCGTCGCGGATGGCCGCAGCCTGGGCCATCAGCTCGTCGTCGATGCCCAGCCGGCCGGCGGTGTCGACGATGACGACGTCGAAGTGCTTGGCCCGGGCCTCCGCCAGCCCCGCCGCCGCGACGGCGACGGGATCGCCGAGTGGCCCGGTGTCCGGGCCAGAAGATGGAGCGCCGGGATGCGGCGCGAACACCGGCACCCCCGCGCGTTCGCCGACCACCTGCAGCTGGTTGACCGCGGCGGGCCGCTGCAGGTCGCAGGCCACCAGGAGCGGGGTGTGCCCCTGGCCGCGCAACCACGCGGCCAGCTTGCCGGCCAGCGACGTCTTGCCGGAACCCTGCAGGCCGGCCAGCATCACGACCGTCGGCGGCGACTTCGCGAACGCCAGCTGGCGGGTTTCCCCGCCCAGGATGCCGATGAGTTCCTCGTTGACGATCTTGACGACCTGCTGCGCCGGGTTGAGGGCACCCGAGACCTCGGCGCCCTTGGCGCGTTCCTTGATCCGGCCGACGAACGCCCGCACCACGGGCAGGGAAACGTCGGCTTCCAGCAGAGCCAGCCGGATTTCGCGGGTGGTCGCCTCGATATCGGCGTCGGTCAGTCGACCCTTGCCGCGCAGCCCGGAAAGGGCACCGGTCAATCGGTCGGACAGGGATTCAAACACCCCGTCAGCCTAGTGGTAGTGCGAGCGCGGGCTCGCGACACATAAATCTCGCACAATGCCCCGGCGGGCGTCGCCGTCGTTTATGTTTCGGCGAGGCCGATAGCTCAGAGGGGTCAGGCTCATGCTCGAGGTGATCGACAAAGGGTCCTGCAGCGACGCGCACCCGGTGCCGCTGCTGTTCGTGCACGGCGGCTGGCACGGCGCGTGGTGCTGGGACCAGCACTTCCTGGACTTCTTCGCCGACGCGGGTTATCGCGCGGTCGCGATGAGCCTGCGCGGGCACGGCACCAGCCCCACGGACAAGCCGCTGGCAAGGGTTTCCATCGCCGACTACATCGACGACATCCGGTCGGTGGCCGACGACCTGAGCGGCTCGCCGGCGCGCCATCCCGTCCTGATCGGCCACTCCCTGGGCGGCTACACGATCCAGCGCTACCTCGAAGAGCGAACCGCGCCGGCCGCCGTGCTGGTCGGCTCGCTCCCGCCGTCGGGCGTGCTCGGAGCGGCGCTGCGGGTCTGGCGCCGGCGCCCGTGGATGACCGTGCACTCGTTCAACGACCCCACCCTGGTCAAGTTCCTGCGGACGTCGACGCTGGCCCGCGAATATCTCTTCTGCGCGGACACGCCCGAGGACGTCGTCCTCTCGTGCTGGCACCGCGCCGGGCCCGAGAGCATCCGCGCGGCGATGACCGAACCGATGCTTCGCCGGGTCGACACCGAGCGGGTGCGGACCCCGATGCTGGTCCTCGGCGCCGTGCACGACGGCTTTGTCAGCGTCCGCGCGGTGCGCGCCACCGCGCGCGCCTACCGGACCGAGCCGGAATTCTTCGACATGGGCCACAACATGATGCTCGAACCGGGCTGGGCCGACGTCGCCGAACGAATTCACACGTGGCTTCAATCCCGCGACCTGGCGAGCCACGCCGTCTAGCTCGCGTCGCTGCTGCGCCGAAAAGCGTTGGCATGCTACATTTCACACCCGCCACCGGCCGCGTCGACGCTGTCGCGGACACGAAGACGCCACGCGCGCAGAGCATCAACGAGGGGGACTGTGTCGATGCGGTTGGGCAGCGACACCGGCCTGCCGCTGCGCGGCTGGCAGCGCAGGGCGCTGGTGCGCTACCTCGCCGCCCAGCCGCGCGACTTCCTGGCCGTCGCCACCCCCGGCTCCGGGAAGACGACGTTTGCGCTCCGGGTCGCCGCCGAACTGCTCGGCCAGCGGGCCGTCGAACAACTCACCGTCGTCGTGCCCACCGAGCACCTCAAGACCCAGTGGGCGCTGGCCGCCGGGCGGCACGGCCTGGCCCTGGACCCGAAATTCTCCAACACCAACCCCCAGACCTCGCCGGAGTTTCACGGCGTGATGGTGACCTACGCCCAGGTCGCCGCGCACCCGACGCTGCACCGGGTGCGCACCGAGCAGCGCAAGACGCTGGTCGTCTTCGACGAGATCCATCACGGCGGCGACGCGAAGACCTGGGGCGAGGCCATCCGCGAGGCCTTCGGCGACGCGACTCGGCGACTCGCCTTGACGGGCACGCCGTTTCGCAGCGACGACAGCCCCATCCCGTTCGTCGACTACACGTCGGGCGCGGACGGGGTGCTCAGGTCGCGGGCCGATCACACCTACGGCTACGCCGAGGCGCTGGCCGACGGTGTGGTCCGGCCGGTGGTGTTCCTCGCCTACTCGGGGGAGGCGCGCTGGCGGGACAGCGCGGGCGAGGAGCACGCCGCCCGACTCGGCGAGCCGTTGACGGCCGAACACACCGCGCGGGCGTGGCGTACCGCGCTCGACCCGGCCGGCGAGTGGATGCCCGCGGTCATCGCCGCCGCCGATCAGCGGCTACGCCAAAAGCGGGCCCACGTGCCCGACGCCGGCGGCATGATCATCGCCTCCGACCGCACCGCGGCGCGCGCCTACGCCGCGCTGCTGACGAGGCTCACCGGGGAGGTGCCCGCGGTCGTGCTGTCCGACGATCCGGGATCGTCGGCCCGGATCAGCGCCTTCGCCGAGGGCACCAGCCGGTGGCTGGTCGCGGTGCGCATGGTCTCCGAGGGCGTCGACGTGCCGCGGCTGTCGGTCGGGATCTATGCCACCAGCGCCTCGACGCCGCTGTTCTTCGCCCAGGCCATCGGCCGGTTCGTGCGCTCGCGCCGGGCGGGCGAAACGGCGAGCATCTTCCTGCCGTCGGTGCCCAACCTGCTGCAGCTCGCCAGCGAGCTGGAGGCCCAGCGCAATCACGTGCTGGGCCAGCCGCACCGCGAGGCCGACGACGATCCCCTCGACGGCGATCCCGCGACCCGGAGGCGGACCGAAAAGACCGAAGCCGACCAGGGTTTCACCTCGCTGGGCGCCGACGCCGAGCTGGATCAGGTCATCTTCGACGGATCGTCGTTCGGCACCGCGGCGCCGGCGGGCAGCGAAGAGGAGGCCGACTACCTCGGCATCCCGGGGTTGCTCGACGCCGAACAGATGCGCGCCCTGCTGCACCAACGCCAAGACGAGCAGCTCAAGAGGCGGGCCGCCTCGGGCGACGAAGCGCCGGCGGCGCGGGTGTCCATGCACGGGCAACTCCGCGACCTGCGCCGCGAGCTCAACACCCTCGTCTCGGCCACCCACCACCGCACCGGCAAGCCACACGGGTGGATTCACAACGAGCTTCGCCGACGCTGCGGGGGACCCCCGATCGCCGCGGCGACCCGCGAGCAGATCCAGGCCCGCATCGAGGCCCTGCGGCAGCTGAATTCCGAGCAGTCCCGGCCGGGCTGATAGCGGCGACCCGTTTCGCCCGGTCCCCCGCGAGCGGGAGGTGCCCCCAGCGCCGCGCTCGCGATCGCCGGGCTAGCCGAACGCCACCTCCGCCTGCCCGCCCAACACGTCGAGCAGGTGCTTCTCCACCGCCGCGCGCGCGTCGTCGACGGCCTCCACGCAGAACACGTCTGCCGCCGTCGACCCGAACGTGTTGACCTTCGCCCAGCCGATGTCGACCCCGGCCCGCTCCAGCGCCCGGGCCAGCAGCGCGAGCAGGCCCGGCCGGTCCGTCGCGCGCACCTCGACGACCAGCTGGCCGTCGGCGGCGGGGTCGAGCCACACGATCCGGGGCGGGGCGGTCGAACGCGTGACGGGTACCCCCGCCTGCACCTCGCCGGCCCGCGCGGCACCCGGGCCGGTCGCCTCGCTGTCCCGCTTCTCCAGCGCGGCCATCACGTCGATGTCGCCCGCCAGGGCGCCGACGAATTGCTGCCGCAACAGCTCGGGGGCGGGCGGGGAACCGAAGTGCGGCGACACCACGAACTCGGTGATCGCGACGCCCTCGTAGCTGTTCACCGCCGCCGAGTGGACGCCCAGCGAGTTCAGCGCGAGCACGGCCGCGGCCTTCGAGACCAGGCCGCGCTGGTCCGGGGCCACCATGACCACCTGATACATCCGCGCGCTGTCGCCCGGCGTGATCTCCACGTGCACCCCGTGATCGGCGGCCAGCGAAAGATAGTGCGGCGTCGCCGGATCGGCCCGCGGCAGCGGCTCGCCGGCCATCACCAGCCGGCAGCGGCGCACCAGGTCCTCGATCAGCGACGCCTTCCAGTCGCTCCACACGCCGGGGCCGGTCGCCTTGGAGTCCGCCTCGGTCAGCGCGCGCAGCACCTCGAGCAGCAGCGGATCCCCGCCCAGGGCTTCCGACACGCCCTCGATGGTCTTGGGGTCGTTGAGGTCGCTGCGGGTGGCCACCACCGGCAGCAGCAGGTGGTGGCGGACCAGCTTGGACAGGAACTCGGCGTCGCCGGGCGCGACCCCGAGCCTGGCGCCCATCTCGATGGCCATCTGGGCCCCGAGCACGCTGTGGTCGACTCCCCTGCCCTTGCCGATGTCGTGCAGCAGCGCGCCCAGGGCCAGCAGGTCGGGTCGCGCCACGCGGGTGGCCAGCGGGGCGGCGTTGACGGTGGTCTCGACGACGTGCCGGTCCACCGTCCACTTGTGCGCGACGTCGCGGGGCGGAAGGTCGCGGATCGCGGCCCATTCCGGCAACAACCGCTCCCACAGCCCGGTGCGGTCGAGCGCTTCGACCGTCGCCACCGCGGTGGGCCCGGCGGAGAGCACGACCAGCAAGTCGTCCAACGCCTCGCGCGGCCACGGGATCGGCATCTCGGGTGCGCAGGCGGCCAGCCGGCTCAGCGTGGCGGCGCCGATGGGCACGCCGGTCTCGGCCGAGGCGGCGGCCACCCGCAGCACCAGCCCGGCGTCGGATTCGGGTGAGGCGTCGCGGGCCAGCACGATTTCGCCGGCGTACTCGACCACGCCCTCGTCCAGGGGGCGGCGCTTGGGCCGCCGGACCAGCGCCGACACGCCGCGCCGCGGCAGGGCGTTTTCGGCGGTCCGCAACCCGGTTTCGGCGTGGTAGGCGATGGTGCGGCCGGCCCCGGAAAGCTTGCGCGCCAAGTCGAATCGGTCACCGATGTGCAACGCGGCGCTGATCTCGTCGGCGTACTGGGCCAGCAGCTGATCGCGGCCGCGCCCGGATACCCGGTGCAGCTCGGTGCGCACGTCCAGCAGCGTCAGATAGGCGTCATCGAGGGAGCCCCCGGGCGTTTCCGGGCGGGCCATGCCGTGGCGGTCGATGAGCTGGGCCACCCCGAGCGCGTCGAGCAGTTGCACGTCGCGAAGGCCGCCGCGGCCCGACTTGAGGTCGGGCTCGGCGCGCTGCGCGATCCGGCCGCAGCGCTCCCAACGGGCCTGCGTGATGTCGACCAGCTCGTTCATCCGAGAGCGAATCGCGCTGCGCCACTGCCTTCTTGCGCCGGTGATCAATTCCTCGGACAGCCGCGCGTCGCCGGCGATGTGGCGGGCATCCAGCATGCCCAGCGCGGCGATCATGTCGGCGTTGGCGACGCCGAGCGCGCCGGAGACCGTGCGCACGCTGTGGTCAAGCCGAACGTTGGCGTCCCACAACGGATACCACAGCTTGTCGGCGACCTGTTGCAGCACCTCGGCGGGCTTGTCGTCGTGCAGCAACATGAGGTCCAGGTCCGAATACGGCAGCAGCTCATGGCGGCCCAGCCCGCCGATCCCGACGATCGCGAAGCCACTGGCGTCCGTGATCCCGATCTCGTCGGCCTTGGCGGTCAGCCACGACTCGTGCAGATCCTGCCAGGCGTGCCGCAGCTCGGCCGCCCCGAGCCCGCGACCGTCCGACAGCAACTGGCGCCGCGCGGCAACCAAATCGCTTGCCGCGCAGGCGTTTTCCGTTCCCGCTCCAGATGACCCGGACGGGCCGGGTGGGTCCTGTTTCATACCCTCCCGGCCCGCCCGGCCTGGATCAACAACCTACGGCTGGGGTCAGAGGGCATCGGTTCCGCGTTCGCCCGTGCGCACCCGCACGATGGTTTCCACGGGGCTCACCCAGACCTTGCCGTCACCGATCTTGCCGGTGCGGGCCGCCCGGACGATGCTGTCCACGACCTTGTCGACGATGGAGTCGTCGACGACGACCTCGATCCGCACCTTCGGCACGAAGTCGACCGAGTACTCCGCACCGCGGTACACCTCGGTGTGGCCCTTCTGGCGGCCATAGCCCTGGATTTCGCTGACCGTCATCCCCAGGACCCCGGCTTCCTCGAGGCTGGTCTTGACGTCATCGAGGGTGAATGGCTTCACGATCGCCGTGACTAGCTTCATGACTGCTCTGCCTCCACTTTGTCGGCCGCCCGGTCGTCGAGACCGTTACGGTCATCCACGGGAATTCGCGCCGCCGGAAGAACCGACCCCTGCCCGCCGATCACGCCAAAATCGTATCCGCTCTCGGCGTGTTCGGCCTCATCGATGCCCGAGGATTCTGCCTCGGGGTTCAGCCGCAGCCCGATCGTGTACTTGAGAATCAAGGCCAGGATCAGGGTGACGATGCCGGAGTAGAAGAGGACGGAGAACGCGCCGATCGCCTGCCGCTCCAGCTGCGCCCAGCCACCGCCGTAGAACAACCCCTTCGACACCCCGGTCACGCCGTTGATCGCCGTGCTTTCCGGCGCGGCGAGCAGGCCGACCAGCAGCGTGCCCGCCAGGCCGCCGACCAGGTGCACCCCGACCACGTCGAGCGAGTCATCGAAGCCCAGCTTGAACTTCAGGCCGACCGCCAGCGCGCACACCACGCCGGCCACCGCGCCGACCACGATCGCACCCAGGATGTTGACCGACGAGCACGACGGCGTGATGGCAACCAGACCGGCGACGATGCCCGACGCCGCTCCCAGCGTCGTGGGTTTGCCGTCGCGGATGCGTTCGGTCAGCAGCCACCCGAGCATGGCGGTGGCCGTGGCGACCGTCGTGGTCATGAACGTCGAACCGGCGGCCCCGTTGGAGCTCGTCGCCGATCCCGCGTTGAACCCGAACCAGCCGAACCACAGCAGGCCGGCGCCGAGCATCACGAACGGCAGGTTGTGCGGGCGGAACAGGGTTGTCGGCCAACCCTTGCGCTTGCCCAGCACGATCGCCAACATCAGGCCGGCCACACCGGAGTTGATATGGACCGCCGTTCCACCCGCGAAGTCGATCGCGTGCAGCTTGTTGTTGATCCAGCCGCCGTGCTCGGACGCGAACCCGTCGGCCGCGAAGACCCAGTGCGCGACCGGGAAGTACACCAGCGTCGCCCACAGCCCCGCGAACACCAGCCAGGCGGTGAACTTCAGCCGGTCCGCCACGGCGCCGGAGATCAGGGCGACGGTGATGATCGCGAACATCAGCTGGAAGGCCACGAAGACGGTGGCCGGCATCGTGCCGGCGAGTGGGATATCTACCTGCGCGGCGCCCTTGGACGGGTCGGCCTTGACGGCGTTCCCGCCGATGAGCTTCGCCAGGCCCCAGTAGTCGGTCGGGTTGCCGACGACGCCACCTTTGCTGTCGCCGAACGACATCGAGTAGCCGTAAAGCACCCACAGCACGGTGACAACGCCCATCGCGCTGATGCTCATCATGATCATGTTGAGCACGCTTCTGGTCCGGACCATCCCGCCGTAGAAGAAGGCTAGGCCCGGCGTCATCAACAGGACGAGCGCGGAACTCGCCAACATCCAGGCGGTATCGCCGGTATCGGGTTGGCCCAATTGCGGGAAACTCACTCGCTTTCACCTCCGGTCGGCATCAGCAGGCCCACAGGCAGCTGCCTGTAGCCTGCGAGAACCATGCTCAATGGTTGTTTCGGCAATGGGGCCGCGATGTTTCGGCGTTATTAACGTCGCGCGTGCCGTGTAAGGGGTTTCAGCCGAGCAGGGCGTCGACGAAAGCGGCGGGTTCGAACGGCGCGAGATCGTCGGGACCCTCGCCGAGCCCGACCAGCTTCACCGGCACCCCGAGCTCCTGCTGGACGCGGAAAACGATGCCGCCCTTGGCAGTTCCGTCGAGCTTGGTCAGCACCGCGCCGGTGATGTCGACGACGTCGGCGAACACCCGCGCCTGGGCCAGGCCGTTCTGCCCGATGGTGGCGTCGAGCACCAGCAACACCTCGTCGACGGCGGCGCGCCGGGTTATCACGCGCTTAACCTTGTCGAGCTCGTCCATCAGCCCGACTTTGGTGTGCAGCCGCCCGGCGGTGTCGACGACCACGACGTCGGCGCCGCAGGCGATGCCCTTGTCGACGGCGTCGAACGCGACCGACGCCGGGTCGGCGCCTTCGGCCCCGCGCACCACCTCCGCGCCAACCCGGGACGCCCAGGTCTGCAGCTGATCGGCCGCCGCGGCCCGGAAGGTGTCGGCCGCGCCGAGCACCACGCGGCGCCCGTCGGCGACCAGCACCCGGGCCAGCTTGCCGACGGTGGTCGTTTTCCCGGTGCCGTTGACGCCGACGACCAGCAGCACCGCCGGGTGGTCGGCGTGCGGCAGCGCGCGGATCGAGCGGTCCATGTCGGGGTGCAGCTCGTTGATCAGGACGTCGCGCAGCACCGCCTTGGCGTCGGCCTCGGTGCGCACGCTGCCGCTGGCCAGCCGGGCGCGCAGCTGCGAGATCACCGACTCGGTGACCACCGGGCCCAGGTCGGCGACCAACAGGGTGTCCTCGACGTCCTGCCAGGATTCTTCGTCGAGGTCGCCGCCCCCGATCAGGCCGAGCATGCTGCGCCCGAGCGCGTTCTGCGACCTGGCGAGCCGGCCGCGGAGCCGCTCCAGCCGGCCTTCGGGCGGGGCGATGGCCTCGATCTCGGCGGCCACCGGGGACTCGGGCGGGGCCGGCGGCGCCTCCGCCGCCGGGGGGGCCTGCGGGGCCGGCGGTGCCTGCGTCTCGGGTTCGGGCAGCGGGACGTCGGAGATCGTGCGCCGCGGCGCGTCGCGCGGAACGGTGGCGTCGTCGCCCACCGCGGGCAGCCCGCCGGCGTCGATCGTCGGCGCGGACTGGCTGAAGGTGATGCCTGACGACGCCGTGTAGCCCCCGGAGCGATCGAGCACGCCGGGCTCGGGCCGGGCGAGGCTGATCCTTCGGCGGCGGTAGCGCACCAGGCCCAGGACCAGCGCGGCGATGACAACCAGGGCTGCGACGACCGCGACGGCGATCCAAAGACCTTGTGACACGCTGACAATCCTTCCAGTCGCGGGTCACCCGGCGCTCACGGGGCATTGCTGTGCGTCCCGGGCGTCGAGTGTGTCGCCCGGGAGTCGGGTGTGCTTCGCGGGCGGAGAAATCGCCGACATCCCGCCCTCAGTACACGCCGAAAGCCGTCAGCTCACACCCGAGCGCGAAGTGGGCCTACGACGAGCTCGAGACCAGCTGGTCCACCTGCTGGCCGCGCATCCGCTGGGAGATCACCGCGGTGATGCCGTCGCCCTGCATCGTCACGCCGTACAGCGCGTCGGCGACCTCCATCGTGGGCTTCTGGTGGGTGATGATGATGATCTGCGACCGGGCCCGCAGCAGTTCGAACAGGCCGATCAGGCGCCGCAGGTTCGTGTCGTCCAGCGCGGCCTCCACCTCGTCCATGATGTAGAAGGGCGACGGGCGGGCGCGGAAGATCGCCACCAGCATCGCCACCGCCGTCAGCGCCTTCTCGCCGCCGGACAGCAACGACAGCCGGGTGATTTTCTTGCCGGGCGGGCGCGCCTCCACCTCGATGCCGGTGGTGAGCATGTCGTCGGGATCGGTCAGCCGCAGCCGGCCCTCGCCCCCGGGGAACAGCACGGTGAAGACTTCCCGGAATTCGCGCTCGACGTCGGTGAAGGCGTCGCTGAACACCTGCAGGATGCGGGCGTCGACGTCGGCGATGACGTCGAGCAGGTCCTTGCGGGCGGCCCTGACGTCCTCGAGCTGGGTGGACAGGAAGTTGTAACGCTCCTCGAGGGCGGCAAACTCCTCGAGCGCCAGCGGATTCACCCTGCCCAGCTCGGCCAGCTCGCGCTCGGCCCGCTTGGCCCGACGCTCCTGGGTGGGCCGGTCGTAGGGAATCGGGGCGGGCGCGTACACCTGCTCGCCACGCTCGCGGGCCTGGGAGTATTCGGCCATTTCCAGTTCGGTCGGCGGCAGCGCGACCTCGGGGCCGTACTCGGCGATCAGGTCGGTCGGGGCCATGCCGAACTGCTCGAGGACCATCTGCTCGAGCTGCTCGATGCGCATCGCCGCCTGGGCGTTGGCCACCTCGTCGCGGTGCAGGGAATCGGTGAGCTGGGCTAC
This sequence comes from Mycobacterium interjectum, assembly GCA_002102225.1. Lineage (GTDB taxonomy): Bacteria > Actinomycetota > Actinomycetes > Mycobacteriales > Mycobacteriaceae > Mycobacterium > Mycobacterium interjectum_B. The sequence continues at coordinate 65,251 of LQPB01000062.1, read as the reverse complement.
CCGCTCGCCCAGCGCATGCACCTCGTCGCGCACCGCCGCCATCGCCGCCGAACGCTGCTGGCGTTCGGCGACCAGCGCGTCGCGCATTGCCGAGGCCGCGGCGACCACCCGGTCCAACCGCGCCGCCAGCAGCCGCCCGGCGTCGGCAACCGCGGCGGCCACCGCGGCCGCGCGCAGCCGCGCCTCGCGCGCCTGCTGGGCCCGCAGCCGCGCCTCACGCTCGGCGGCCGCGGCCCGGCGCAGCGAATCCGCCCGCCCACGCACCGCGTTGGCGCGCTCCTCCGCGGTCCGCACCGCCAGCCGGGCCTCCACCTCCACACCGCGGGCGTTTTCGGCGGCCGCGGCGATCTGGTGCCGGTTGACGGGTTCGGCCGCGTGCACGTGCTGGGTCTCCTGGGCGTTGCGCAGCCGGGTCTCCAGCTCGGTGACCTCGTCGACGGTCTGCTCGCGCCCCGCTTCGAGCTCCGCGCGCTGGCGCAGCAACCCGCTCCACTCCTCCTCGGCGGCGCGGGCCTCCTGCCCGAGGCGGCCCAGCTGTTCGTACATCGCCGAGATCGCCGTGTCGGACTCGTTGAGGGCGGCCAGCGCCTGCTCGGCGGAATCCTGGCGGGCGGTCTGCTCGGTCAGCGCGCCGGACAGCGCCGCGGTCAGCTGCGCCACCTGCGCTTCGGCGGCGGCCAGCTCGGCGCCGGCCTTGTCGATTTCCGACGTGAGCTCCAGCGTGGACAGCTTGCGGTCGGAGCCACCGCTCACCCAGCCGGCGCCCACCAGGTCGCCGTCGAGCGTCACCGCGCGCAGCTGCGGGCGGGCCGCCACCAGGTCCAGCGCGTCGCCGAGCGCGTTGACCACCGCGACGCCGGACAGCATGGCGGTCATCGCTCCGCGCAGCCGCTCGGGCGCCTCGACCAGGTCGAGCGCCCACACCGCGCCGTCGGGCAGCGGGGCGACGGGCCCGCGCTGTTCGGCCGGCCAGTCGCCCAGCACCAGGGCGGCGCGGCCGGCGTCGGCCTGCTTGAGCGCGGCGACCGCCGAACGGGCCGCGCCGAAGCTTTCCGCGGCCAGCGCGTCGGCCGCCGAGCCGAGCACCGCGGCCAGGGCCGCCTCGTAGCCGGACCGGACCCGCACCAGCTTGGCGATCGGTCCGAAAAGCCCTGTGCCGGAAAGGTTTTGCGTGAGCCACGCCGCGCCGTCCTTGCGCTCCAGCCCCACCGAGAGCGCGTCGATGCGGGCGCGAAGCGAGGCCACCTGCCGTTCGGCGCCGCGCTCGGCGGCCTGCAGTTCGGCGACGCGTTCGTCGGCGAGCCGCAGCGCGGCGACGGTCCGCTCGTGGTGCTCGTCGAGGCCCACCTCGCCCTGGTCGAGTTCGCCGACGCGGGCCTGCACGGTCTCGAATTCGGCCCGGGTCTGCTGGGCGCGGTTGGCGGCCTGCTCGATGCGCTCGGACAGCCGCGCGACGCTGTCGTCGATCGATTCGACGCGCGCGCGCATGGTCTCCACCTGGCCGGCGAGCCGCGCCAGGCCCTCGCGCCGGTCCGCCTCGGCGCGGACCGCCGCCAGGTGGGCCCGGTCGGCCTCGGCGGCCTCGCGCTCGCGCTCGGCCAGTTCGGCGCGCGCGGCGTCCAGGCGGGTGCGCGCGCCGGCCAGCTCGGCCAGCAGCCGCTGCTCGGTCACCTCGACCTGCTGGGCCTCGGCTTCCAGCGCGTCCGGGTCGGTGTCGCCGGTGGCGACCGGCTCGGGGTCCAGGTGCTGGGCGCGTTCGCTGGCGATGCGCACCGTGGCCCCCACCCGTTCGGCCAGCGCGGACAGCCCGAACCAGGTGTGCTGGACCGATTCGGCCCGCACCGACAGCTCGGCGAGCGCGGTCTCGTGGGCCGCGAGCTCCTCGGATGCCACCGCCAGGCGGGCGGCGGCCTCGTCGTGGTCGCGGCGCATGATCGCCTCGGCCTCGAAGATCGCGTCGCGCTCGGTCTGCCGGCTGACCAGGTCGTCGGCGGCCAGCCGCAACCTGGCGTCGCGCAGGTCGGCCTGGATGGTCTGCGCGCGGCGGGCCACCTCGGCCTGCCGGCCCAACGGCTTGAGCTGGCGGCGCAGTTCGGTGGTCAGGTCGGACAGCCGGGCCAGGTTCGCCTGCATCGCGTCGAGCTTGCGCAGGGCCTTCTCCTTGCGCTTGCGGTGCTTGAGCACGCCCGCGGCCTCTTCGATGAACGCGCGGCGGTCCTCGGGCCGCGACTGCAGGATCTCGTCGAGCTTGCCCTGCCCGACGATGACGTGCATCTCGCGGCCGATCCCGGAGTCGCTCAGCAGCTCCTGGACGTCCATCAAACGGCAACTGCTGCCGTTGATTTCGTATTCGCTGGCGCCGTCACGGAACATCCGCCGCGTGATCGAGACCTCGGAGTACTCGATGGGCAGCGCGTTGTCGGAGTTGTCGATGGTGACCGTGACCTCGGCGCGGCCCAGCGGCGCCCGCGACGAGGTGCCGGCGAAGATGACGTCCTCCATCTTTCCGCCGCGCAGCGTCTTGGCGCCCTGCTCCCCCATCACCCACGCCAGGGCGTCGACGACGTTGGACTTGCCCGAGCCGTTGGGGCCGACGACCGCGGTGATGCCGGGTTCGAAGCGCAGAGTCGTCGGCGAAGCGAAGGACTTGAAGCCCTTCAGCGTCAGACTCTTGAGGTACACGGCGAGCCAGACTACCGCTCAAATCGCGTGAGCCGCCGTCACCGAGCGGGTGTCGACGCGCCCGAATACGCCCGCCGTTTACCGGTTCGACACACTGGTCACATTGGCCGCATTGGTCACTGTGCGGCGGTCCGCGTCAGCGCTCGACGAAACCGTCGAACCGCTGTTGCGGTGGCGACCAGTCGGCGACGACCTTGTCGACTCGACCCGGCCTGGAAGGCCACGCGGCGCCGCCCTCCAGCAGCTGCAGCAGCTTCTCGGCGGCCGCGCGGGGGCCCTGGGCCACCACCAGCACCCGGCCGTCGGCCTGGTTGGCCGCGAACCCGGTGAGCCCCAGCTCGAGCGCGCGGCACCGGGTCCACCAGCGGAAACCCACCCCTTGGACGCTGCCGTGCACCCAGGCGGTGAGCCGGACGTCAGGATCCGGCATCGGCGACCTCGAAGTTGACCGTCGTACCGGACTTCAGCGTGCGCCCGACCGTGCAGACCAAGTCGACCGCCCGGTCGGCGACGACCAGCACCCGCCGCTTCTCGTCTTCGGACAGCCCCGACAGGTCCAGCTCGAGGGTCTCCTCGAGCAGCGGATACCGCTCCTGCTCGCGGTCGGCCGGCCCGGACACCTTGATCACCGCCTTGTAGTCGTCGCCCAGCCGGCGGGCCAGCGGCTCGTCGGTGGACATGCCGCTGCACGCGGCCAGCGCGATCTTGAGCAGCTCGCCCGGGGTGAACACGCCCTCGACGTCCTCGGAGCCGACCAGCACCTGCGCGCCGCGCGAGCTGTACCCGGTGTAGCGGCGCGATCCGGTGCGTTCGACCCACAGTTGTGTCATGGCTTCTTTTCTACCGGGCGCTCGCGGGCATACTGCGTTGCATGCCCACCGTCGTCGCATTCCACGCCCATCCGGACGACGAGGTGATTCTCACGGGCGGCACGCTGGCGCGGGCGGCGGCGGCCGGGCACCGCGTGGTCCTCGTCACCGCGACCGACGGCCGCGTCCACAATGACGACGATGATCTCCGGTTGAACGAATTGCGTTCGAGCGCAAGCATTCTCGGGGTGCATCGGGTCGAATGCCTCGGCTATGCCGACAGCGGCTACGGCCCCGTTTTCTACCCCGATCCCCCGGGACGCGTCAGGTTCGGCCGAGCCGACGTCGACCAGGCGGCGGGGCGGCTCGCGGAGATACTGCGCGACGAGGCCGCGGACGTGCTGCTCAGCTACGAGCGCAACGGCGGCTACGGCCACCGCGATCACGTCCAGGTGCACCATGTGGGCAAGCGGGCCGCCGAGCTGGCGGCGACGCCGCGAGTGCTCGAGGCGACGATGCCGCGCGAATCGCTGGTGCGCATCGGCCGTCTCGCGCGCGTGTTGCGGTTACCCGCGCCCTACGAGCTGGACATCGCCCGCACCGCCTACGCGCCCACCGCGACCATCACCCACCGGGTCAACGTCTTCGGTTACGCGCGCCAGAAGCGCGACGCGATCGCGGCCCATCGCTCGCAGATCGGCTCCGGGGCGGGCGCACGCGCGTTCGGCGTGCTGCTGGCGCTGCCGCCCCAGGCGTTCGGCCTGCTGTTTGCGCGTGAATGGTTCGTCGACCCCGCCGCACCCTCGGGGACTGTCCGCCGAGACATCTTCGACTGACGCGCCGTCGAGTGTGTTGCCTCGGCGACGCCGCCTGGCGTGTCGCAGACCTGGACTCACACTGAAAGCCGCACGCGCACACTCACCGCCGCGGTCGCGGCTGGCATCGCGGGCAGTAGAACGACGAGCGGTTCATGAACTTCTCCCGTCGCATCACCGCACCGCAGCGCCGGCAGGGTTCCCCCTCGCGGCCGTAGGCGTCCAGGGACCGGTCGAAGTACCCCGACTCACCGTTGACGTTGACATACAGGGAGTCGAACGAGGTCCCGCCCTGCGCCAGCGCGTCGCGCATGACCTCGGCGGCGGCGTCCAGGACGGCGGACAGTTGGCGTCGGCTCAACGTGTCGGCGATCCGCGCGCCGTGCACCTTGGCCCGCCACAACGCCTCGTCGGCGTAGATGTTGCCGATCCCCGACACCACCTGCTGGTCGAGTAGCTGCCGCTTGATCTCGGAATGCTTGCGCCGCAACACTTTTACCACCGCGTCGGCATCGAACCTGGGGTCCAGCGGGTCACGCCCCAGGTGCGCGACCGGCGCCGGCACCACGCTGCCGTCCACGCACACCAGGTCGGCGAGCATCCAGCCGCCGAAGGTGCGCTGGTCGGCGAAGCTCAGCACGGTCCCGTCGTCGAGCAGCGCGGAGATGCGGACGTGGTCGGCGCGCGGCACCTCCCCGAGCAGCATCTGCCCGCTCATGCCGAGGTGCACCACGAGCGCCGTGTCCGGGTCCGCCGGACCGTCCAGCAGCAGCCACAGGTACTTGCCGCGCCGATCGGTTCCGGCGATCCGCGCGTCGAGCAGTCGGGCGGTGAGATCGGCGGGGGCCGCCTCGTGGCGGCGCACGGCGCGCGGGTGATGCACCCGGACCGCGGTGATCGTCTTGCCCACCACGCGGGCCTGCAGGCCGCGGCGCACCACCTCGACTTCGGGCAGTTCGGGCATTCAGTGATGATCGCAAGCGCGGCGAAGCCGGGCGCTGGGGGCACCCCCGCGGAGCTGGGGGACGGGTCATCACCATCGAGCTACGCGGACGATTTTCCCGCGGTGTCCAGCGTCTCGAGCGCTTTCCAGGTCGCCGCCGCGGCCTTCTGCTCGGCCTCTTTCTTCGAGCGGCCGACCCCCGACCCGTATTCGGTTTCCATCACGACCACCACCGCCGTGAATTCCTTGTCGTGGTCGGGTCCGGTGGAGGTCACCAGGTAGGACGGCGCGCCCATGCCGCGCGCCGCGGTCAGCTCCTGCAGGCTGGTCTTCCAGTCCAACCCGGCCCCCAGCGTGGGCGCGGCGTCCAGCAGCGGGCCGAACAGCCGCAGGATCACCTCACGCGCCGTCTCGATCCCGTGCTGCAGGTAGATGGCGCCCAGCAGCGACTCCATGCCGTCGGCCAGGATGCTCGACTTGTCGGCCCCGCCGGTGTTCGCCTCGCCGCGGCCCAGCAGCAGGTGCGCGCCCAGGCCGTCGTCGGACAGCTTGCGCGCGACGTCGGCCAGCGCCTGGGTGTTGACCACGCTGGCCCGCAGCTTGGCCAGGTCGCCCTCCGACCGGTCGGGATGACGATGGTAGAGCTCGTCGGTGATGGTCAGGCCCAGGACCGCGTCACCGAGAAACTCCAGGCGTTCGTTGGTCGGCAGCCCGCCGTGTTCGTAGGCGTAACTGCGGTGGGTCAGCGCAAGCGACAGCAATTCGTCGGGCAGGTCAGCCCCGAGCGCGTCCAACAGGGCTTGCCGCGATGTCACCGCTCGTCCCGCTTGGCATCCGGCTGGGGCAACATGTCGGCCAACTTGGCCCAGCGCGGGTCGATGCGGTCGTGGCGGTGGTCGGGCTCGGCCGCGAGTGCGACGCCGCATTCTGTGCACAGCCCCGGGCAGTCCGGGCTGCACACCGGCGAAAACGGCAGCTCGAGTCCCACGGCGTCGATGATCGGCTGCTCGAGGTCGATGGTGTCGTCGACGATGTGGCCGACCTCGTCCTCCTCGGTGGTGGCCTCGGTCGCGCTGTCCGGGTAGGCGAAGAGTTCGGTCAACCTGACCTCGACGTGGCCGTTGACCGGCGTGAGGCAACGGGCGCATTCGCCGACGGTCGGGGCGGCGACGGTCCCGGTCACCAACACGCCCTCGGACACCGACTGGATTTGCAGGTCCATCTCCAACGGGGCGCCCTGCTCGATCGCGATCATCGGCAGGCCGATGCGCGCCGGGCTGGGCACGGTGTTGCGCAGGGTGACCATCGCTCCCGGGCGCCGGCCGAGTCGGGCGATGTCAATCCTCATCGGCGAAGTCGAATGGCGCTGCGCCGTGCTGCTGTGCTGCCGCGTCATAGGGGAAATCCTACGGCGCGGCGCGCGGAAGGAAAGGGCGCGGACGAAGCGCTAGCGGGTCGCGTAGTCGTGGGTGCCGGCGGCGGTCCGCAGCTGGTGACGGCCGCGGCCCACGGACCGCAGGGTGCCGTTGAGGAATTCCTCGAACTCGGCCAGCTTGTTGTCGACGTAGATGTCGCACTCACCACGCAACCGGTCGGCCTCGGCATGCGCCGTATCGATGAGGCGCGTGGCCTCGCTGTTGGCCGCCTCCACCACGCTGTTCTGCGACACCAGCCGCTGCTGTTCCTTGATGCCCTCTTGCACGGCCTTCTCGTAGGAGATGTTGCCGTTCTCGATCAGCCGGTCCGCTTCGGCCTGGGCGCGGCTGACGCTGGCCTCGTACTCGCGTTTCGCCGCGGTGGCGATGCGGATCGACTCCTCGCGGGCCTCCCCGACCATCCGCTCGCTGTGCTGGCGCGCCTCGCTCACCATCCGATCGGCCTGCGCTTTTGCGTCCGACAGCAGGCGGTCGGCCTCCGCGCGGGCGTGGTTGAGCATCGACTCGGACTCCGTCGTCGCCGAGGAGACCATCGATTCGGCGTGGGACTTGGCGTCCTGCAGCATCGAATCGCGCGCGTCGAGCACGTCCTGGGCGTCGTCCAGCTCGCCGGGGATCGCGTCCTTGATGTCGTCGATCAGTTCCAGCACGTCACCGCGGGGCACGACACAGCCGGCCGTCATCGGCACACCGCGCGCCTCTTCCACGATGGCGCCCAATTCGTCCAGCGCCTCAAAAACTCGGTACACGGCCATGCCCTCCTGGCGTCGTTGTTGTTACCAGTGTGCCTGCTGTTGCGTCTGTGACAGTGGTGGCGACGCCGGTGTGTCGAAGATTTGCCCGGTAAACCCACCCGTCGCGAGTGAAATCCATCGATTTTGCCCGTTCACGCCATGCCGCGGGCCGAGCCGCCGCGCGGGGTTGGTCAGTCCATATTCTTTTGCCCGGTCCCCGCACCGATTGTGGAGCCATTCTAGGGAAAACGGCCACCCCGGGCCGGGAAACGCCCTCGGCGCCCTTGACGTATACCCCATGGGGGTATACTTTGGCGGACGCGCGGCCCGAGCAACCGAAGGGGAGGACTCAATGAGGGCGCTGGCAGCGGTCGGTCATGCCTTGGGGCTGGCGGGTTCGATGACGTGGGAGATCCTCTGGGCGCTGATCCTCGGCTTCGCCTTGTCCGCGGTGGTGCAGGCGGTAGTGCGGCGCTCGACGATCGTGTCCTTGCTGGGCGACGACCGCCCGCGCACGCTGGCGGTGGCCGCCGGGCTGGGCGCGGCCTCGTCGTCGTGCTCGTACGCCGCGGTCGCCCTCGCCCGCTCGCTGTTCCGCAAAGGCGCGAACTTCACCGCCGCGATGGCGTTCGAGATCGGCTCCACCAACCTCGTGGTGGAGTTGGGCATCATCCTGGCCCTGCTGATGGGCTGGCAGTTCACCGCCGCGGAATTCGTCGGCGGCCCGCTGATGATCGTGGCGCTCGCCGTCCTGTTCCGGCTGTTCGTGCGGTCCCGGCTCGTCGACGCCGCGCGCGAACAGGCCGAACGCGGCATCGCCGGCTCCATGGAAGGCCATGCCGCCATGGACATGTCGATCCACAAAGAGGGATCGTTTTGGCGGCGGCTGCTGTCCCCGCAGGGCTTCACCTCGGTTTCGCACGTGTTCGTCATGGAGTGGTTGGCGATCTTGCGGGACCTCGTCTTGGGCTTACTGATCGCGGGTGCCATCGCAGCCTGGGTTCCCGAAAAGTTCTGGCAGATCTTCTTTTTGGCCGATCACCCGGGTTGGTCGGCGGTGTGGGGGCCGATCGTGGGACCGATCGTGGCGATCGTTTCGTTCGTCTGCTCCATCGGCAATGTGCCGCTGGCCGCGGTGTTGTGGAACGGCGGCATCAGCTTCGGCGGTGTCATCGCCTTCATCTACGCCGACCTGGTGATCCTGCCGATCCTGAACATCTACCGGAAGTACTACGGCACCCGGATGATGCTGACGCTGCTGGCCACCTTCTACGCGGCAATGGCCGCGGCGGGCTACGTCATCGAATTACTTTTCGGCGCAACTGGTCTGGTGCCCAAGCAGCGAAACGCCACCGTCATGGAAGCGTCGATATCGTGGAACTACACCACCTGGCTCAATATCGCCTTCCTGGTCGTCGCGGCGATACTGATCGCCCGGTTTCTCACCTCCGGGGGACTGCCGATGGTGCGCATGATGGGCGGCTCCCCCGCGCCGACGGCGGGTCAGCACGATCACAGCCGTCAATGCGACTGACGGCCGTAGCGCTGGAGCGCGAATTCGCCCGCACCGCCGCCGACCGATTCACTATCGACTACCGGCGCCCGTTAGACCCGTTGTGGCGCAACGGTCGTGGCGAACTTCAGATGCCGATTGTTCTAGGTCGCGGCCGCCGAGGTAGCTACGTCGCCAGGAGCGCCGCCACCGCCGCCGGGTCCTTGTAGTAGACGTCGAGCTCCACGACCAGCCCGTCGCGCACCGTGTAGACCTCGACCAACCCCATTTCGGCGCAGCGGCCGGAGGCCCGCGAAGTGAACCTGAGCCGACAGCGCAGCGCGATGGTGTCGCCCTCCGCAAGATACTGGATGTCCTGGCCCGGGGTGAGCTCCAGGCCCTCGTTCATCGCGGCCAAGAGTTCGAAAAATGCTTGTGGGCCGCGGTATTCGCCGCTGTAGGGCAGCCCACCGGCCTCATGCACGACGAAGTCGTCGTGCAGGAGGGCGCGCGCGTCGTCGAACCTTTCCTCGACGATCGCCCGCGTGAAGTCGTCGACCGTGGCTCGGGCGTGCTCGGCGCTCATCGATCGGCCGACAGCTTTTCCCGCAGTCGGCGGTTGACCGGTTCGGGCAGCAGCTCCGACACGTTGCCGCCCAGCACCGCGACCTCCTTGGCCAGCGAGGACGACACGAACGAATAGCGCGGCGTGGTGGCCACGAAAAACGTGTCCACACCGGCGATGTGCTTGTTCATCTGCGCCATCTGCAGCTCGTATTCGAAATCGGTGCCGGTGCGCAGACCCTTCACGATCGCGGTCATCCCCCGCGACCGGACGAAGTCGACCACCAGCCCCTGGCCGGCCTCCACCCGCAGGTTGGGCAGGTGCGTCGTCGACTCCTCGATCATCGCGATCCGCTCGTCGAGCTCGAACATGCCTTTCTTGGCGGGGTTGATGAGGATCGCCACCACCACCTCGTCGAACTGGGCCGAGGCGCGTTCGAAAACGTCGATGTGGCCCAACGTCACCGGGTCAAACGAGCCCGGGCAAACCGCGCCGCTCATAAGCGATGACGCTACACGCCCGGCTACGCGTGTTCGGCCAGCTCCAGTCGGGTGTCGCCGTAGACGCGCTCGGGCCACACCGACCAGCCCGCCGGCCAGGTCAGCGGCGCGCCGGCGGCCGGACGCTCCACGGCCGCAACGGTTCCCTCGCGCACCCAGCCGTGCGCCGTCAGAGCGGCCAGCACCGCGCCCAGCTCCGCGGCGTCGAGGTCGTAGGGCGGGTCGGCCAGCACCAGGTCCACCGCGCAGGAGGTCCCGGCCGCCAGTACCGTCGCCACCGCGCCGCGGCGCAGGGTCGCGCCGGGCAGTCCGAGGGCGTCGATGTTGCGCGCGATGACGGCCGCGGTGCGCGGGTCGGACTCCACGAACAGTGCCGAGGCGGCCCCGCGTGACAGCGCCTCCAGCCCCAGCGCGCCCGACCCGGCGTAGAGGTCCAGCACCGCCACGCCGGCCAGGTCCCGGCGCGCGGTGAGGATGTTGAACAGCGATTCGCGCACCCGGTCGGTGGTGGGCCGGGTGCCCCGCGGCGGGACGGTGATGCGCCGCCCCCCGGCGACGCCGCCGATGATGCGGGTCACGCGCAGACGTTCACAACAGCGTGGACCAGTAGTCCCAGAACCGCACCATGATCAGCAGGAACACCGCCGTGAACCACAGCGCGGCGATCGACCACCGCCACTGGTACAGCACCTGCAGCGCAGGAGTTTGCAGCGCCGGGCGAAACGCGATCGACGCGACCACCACCAGCAGCGCAATGGTGACCACCCAGACCACCATGCAGTAGGGGCACAACGCCCCGATGCGATACAGGCTCTGAAAGATCAGCCAGTGCACGAACGCCGAACCGGCCAGCACGCCGACCGTCAGGCCAACCCAATACCATTGCGGCAGAGGAACTTTCGCCACCGCCAAGACACCGGTGACGACCACCACGGCGAAGCCCACCAGCCCGAGCAGCGGATTGGGGAAGCCCAGCACCGACGCCTGCGGGGTGATCATCACCGAGCCGCACGACAGGATCGGGTTGATGTTGCACGACGGCACGTAGGACGGGTTGAGCAGGATGTCGATCTTCTCCACCGTCAGCGTCATGGAGGCAACCAGGCCGATCACGCCGGCGATCAGCACCCACCACGCGCTGGGCGCGGGTACGCGCGGCCGGGGCGGCCGCTCCGGTGTCTCGCCGCCGGCGTCCTCGGCGGGTTGCGCTGACACCGGCGTCGCCATCAGGCCGCGGGAGAGACGGCGGTGTCGATGCCGGGCACGTCGCCCACGATCGACTTGATCTTGCTGACCAGCGCATCGGGCGTCGAAGGCTCGTAGTCCTGGCCGTTGATCTTGATGGTCGGCGTCGCGTTGATGTTCGCTTTCGCGGCCTCCCCGGCGACCCGCGACACGTACTTGCCGCTGTTGATGCAGTCGGGCACCTTGCCCACGACTCCGTCGACGCGGGCGATTTCGATCAGCCGCGCGTTGTCGGGGAAGCTGGTGCCGCGTTCGTTGGGCTGGATGTCGGCGCTGAACAGCGCGCTGTGAAAGCGGCGGAACGCGTCGATGGACTCGTCGGCGACGCACAAGGCCGCCGCGCCGGCCCGCGACGAATAGTTGTTGTTCTTCTGGCTGTCGAGGATCGCCACCATGGAGTAATCGGCCGCGATGGCGCCGATGTCGATGAGCTTGGAAACCGTCGGCCCGAAAGTCCGCTCGAAGTTACCGCAGGCCGGGCAGAGGAAGTCCTCGTAGAAGCTCACGACGGCCTTGGGATTGCTGGTGCCCGGCTGGTTGACCACCTTGCTCGACGTCACCCGCACCGTGTCGCCCTCTCCGGTGGCGCCACCCTTCTTGTGATGCGACGTCACGATGTAGAAGACGAGCGCCACCGCGAAGATCACGATGAAGGCGGTGCCGCCGATCTGGACGAGTCGGCCGGATTTGCCGGTGGCGGACTTGACATCGAATCGCGGGGGACGCTTGGGTTTGTCGGCCACAGGTTCGCTGATCCTTCGGTGCGGGCCCGTCCGGCGGTCGGACGGAGGCGCCTCTAGAGTACCGGCGTTCGACCCGACGGCTCAGGCGCGGCTCAGGTGGGCGCGCAGGGCCGAAACGAGTTCGCTGGTGCCCACGGCGCTGTCGCCGCCCAGCTGAAACAGGTTCGCGAAGCCGTGCGTCAGCGACCCCATATAACGCAGGTCCACCGGGGTGCCCGCGGCCCGCAGCGCCGCCGCGTAGGCCTCGCCCTCATCACGCAACGGGTCGAAGCCCCCGACCGCGATCAACGCCGGCGCCAGCCCCGCCAGCGACTCGGCCAGCAGCGGCGACACCCGGGGGTCGGTCGGGTCGAACGCCTTGAGGTACTGGGCGGTGAACCAGTCCATGTCCCGCCTGGTCAGCAAGAAGCCGCGGGCGAACAGGCTCATGGACCGGGTCTGCGCGGTGAAGTCGGTCCGCGGGTAGATCAGCCACTGCAGCACGGGAGCGGGCCCTCCGCTATCGGCACTGTCGCGCGCCAGCTGGGCCACCACCGCGGCCAGGTTTCCGCCGGCGCTGTCGCCGCCGACCGCGACCCGCCCGGGCGTGGCGCCGAGCTCACCGGCGTGCTCATGCGCCCACCTGAAGGCCGCATATGCGTCCTCGACGGCGGCCGGGGCCGGGTGCTCGGGGGCCAGTCGGTAGTCGATCGACAACACGTGGATGCCGGCGTCACGGCACGTCAGTCGGCACAGCGAGTCGTGGGTGTCCAGGTCGCCGATCACCCAGCCACCGCCGTGGTAGAAGACCAACAGGGGCGCGGCGGCCCCGCCGGGCGGACGGTAGTGGCGCGCGCGGATCTCGCCGGCCGGTCCGGGCAGCGAGAGGTCTTCGACCTCGACGTGAATCTGCGGCCCGGGCAAACCCACCAGCGTCTCCCGCATCTGAGCGCGGGATGCGGCCGGTTCGTCGTCGACGACAAGGCCATCGATGCCGACGGCGCGCAGCCCCGACAGCATCAGCTGCAGCGTGGGATCGAGCGTGTTGCCGTCGATGATGACCGAACGGCCGTGGAACAGCACCCGCTTGGCGGCGGTCGGGATCCACGGAATGACCTTGACGCCGGCAGTGGTGACGACGCCCTGGACCCGACTGAGCCAGCGCATCGGTGCGCGTTTGGCACCGAGATCGAGGTCCGGCGCGCCCGGCAGACTTCTGGTCATGGCTGCTCCTGCTCCCCCTGAAATTCATGGCCATGCTGAACGACGGAAATGGGATACCCGTCTTTTGCCTCGCAGAGTCTTCCAGGTCCCGCCGGCGCGATTGCCGATTCCGACGTGCCGCGCGGTCAACTCTACGTCGTCACCGGAAGGCCCCATTCCGGCCAGGGCGTGCGGACCGCGGCGCGCCTCGGAGAAGGTATTGATTAGGCGCTTATCCGGCTGGGTAATATCGTGGTCCCCAAGTTGGTGAACCCACACGGATTGCGAGCAACTTCGACGTGTTCGATCTCGGATCAGCACCGAAATGCGTCGACCTCCAGCTCGGCGAGGGAACCCGACCGGGTCCGGAGCTACGAACCTTCAATTCACAGGTAGGTGAATGACATTGACTGGCGAGTCGGGCGCCGCCATACCGTCGATTGCTCTTAACGACGAAAACACCATGCCGGTGCTCGGGCTGGGCGTCGCGGACCTCTCGGAGGACGAAGCCGAGCGCGCCGTCGCGGCCGCGCTGGAGATCGGGTGCCGGCTCATCGACACCGCCGCCGCCTATGGCAACGAGGCCGGCGTCGGCCGCGCGATCGCGGCCTCCGGCATCCCGCGCGCGGAGTTGTTCGTCACCACCAAGCTGGCCACCGCGGACCACGGTTTTTCCAAGGCTCCGGTGGCCTGCAGCGCCAGTCTGGAGCGACTCGGCCTCGACTACGTCGACCTGTACCTCATACATTGGCCGGCCCCCGCGCAGGGCAAATACGTCGACGCGTTCGGCGGCATAATCCAGTCCCGCGGGGAAGGCCACGCCCGCTCGATCGGGGTGTCCAACTTCACCGAGGATCACCTCTCGACGGTCATCGACCTGACCTTCGTCACCCCGGCGGTCAACCAGGTCGAGCTGCACCCGCTGCTCAACCAGGCCGATCTGCGCAAAGCGAACGCGCAGCACAACGTCGTCACGCAGTCCTACACGCCGCTGGTTCTCGGCAAGCTGATGGATAACCCGACGGTGAACGCGGTGGCCGCCGAATACGGCAAGACGCCCGCGCAAATTCTGCTTCGGTGGAACGTGCAATTGGGCAATTCGGTGATTTTCCGCTCGAGCAAAGCCGAGCACATCGCCACGAACGTGGACATCTTCGATTTCGAGTTGGCCGGCGAGCACATGGACGCGATCAACGGCCTCAACGACGGGACCCGGCTGCGCCCGGATCCCGACACGTACGAGGGCCCGTAAACGCCGCTCGGGCGATTCAGCCCGCCGGGCAGGTGGCCGCCGCCCGCCGCAGCACCCCCGCCGAGGCCTGGTCCACCGGCAGCTGGTAACCGCGCAGTACGGCGATGAACTGCATGGCGTACTGGCACGCGAACGCGGCGTTCGGCGGCATCCACTCGGCCGGCGGCGAGTCACCCTTATCCTGGTTGGCCTGCCCTTCCACGGCCAGCAGGTTGGCCGGGTCGTTGGCGAAGCGCAGCCGCTCCGGCGGCGGCCAGTCGTAGGCCCCCATGTCCCAGGCGTAGGCCAGCGGGACGATGTGGTCGATCTGCACCGCCTCGCCGACTTTGGCGCCGCGCTGGAACGCGATCGTGGTGTTGGTGTACGGATCGTGCAGGATGCCGGTGGCCACGGCGTCCGGGCAGCGCTTGATCGACACGTACGTCTTGTCGACGAGATCGCGGTTGAGGATGTCGTCGCGGGTGTCGCACCCGTTGCGCCCCAGCGGTGCGTCGTTGTCGTCGTCCCAGGCGTCGCCGAACGCCGGGCGCCGGTAGTCGTAGCGGTGGGCCCGCACGGCAAGCACCGCGACACCGGCGAGCACATCCGTGCCCGGTTGCACGGTGGGCACGTCGGCGCGGGCGGCCACTTCGGCGCGCTTGGCGGCCTGCGATCCCAGTGTCTGGTAGGCCACCAGCACCGCGAGCACCGCGATCGCCGACAACCACAGCAGCAGCTTGCGGCTCATGCCTTGTCCAGGTAGTCGATTCGGTCGGTGTCGGTGAAACGCGCGGCGAGTAAGGCCAAGCCGGCGTTCGACGGGTCCCGCTCGTACGCCTGGATCGCGAAGTCGCGGGCGGCTTCGATATACGTTCCGTGGTCGGCCAGCGACAGCAGCCGCAGGGTGACCGCCCTGCCGGATTGGTTGCGGCCCAGCACATCTCCTTCGCGACGCTCCTTGAGGTCAAGGTCGGCGAGCGCGAACCCGTCCATGGTCTCGGCAACCGCACGCAGCCGCCGGCCCGCCGGCGAGTCCGGGGGAACCCAGCTGGCCAGCAGGCACAGGCTCGGATGCTGGCCGCGGCCGATCCGCCCACGCAGCTGGTGCAGCTGGCTGATGCCGAACCGGTCGGCGTCCATCACCAGCATGACCGTGGCATTGGGGACGTCGACTCCGACCTCGATGACCGTGGTGCACACCAGCACGTCGACCTCACCCGCGCGAAACGCCGCCATCGCGGCGTCCTTCTCGTCGGCCGACAATCGACCGTGCATCAGCGCCAGCCGCAAATCCGCCAGCTCGCGCGAGCGCAACCGGTCGAAGAGTCCGACCGCGGTGGCCGAGGGCCGGCGGCCCTCCTCGCGCTTCTCGGTGTCGTCGGTCTCGTCGATCCGGGGCGCCACCACGTACGCCTGGCGGCCGGCGGAGACCTCCTCGACGATGCGGTGCCAGGCACGATCGAGCCAGGTGGGTTTGTCGGCGATGAAGATGACGTTGGTGGCGATCGGCTGGCGTCCGCGCGGGAGTTCGCGCAGTGTCGAGGTCTCCAGGTCGCCGTAGACCGTGAGCGCGACCGTGCGCGGTATCGGCGTCGCGGTCATCACCAGCAGGTGCGGCGTGATGCCGGCACGCGCCTTGGCCCGCAATTGATCCCGCTGTTCGACACCGAATCGGTGCTGTTCGTCGACCACCACCATGCCGAGGTTGTGGAAGTCCACCGCGTCCTGCAGCAGCGCGTGAGTCCCGATGACGATGCCGGCCTGACCGCCGGCGACCTCGTCGCGGACGTGCTTCTTGTGCGCGGCCGTCATGGACCCGGTGAGCAGCACCACCCGCGTCGCGTTGTCCGCCCCGCCCAGCTGGCCCGCCATCGCCAACTCGCCGAGGACGTCGTTGATCGACCGGAGATGTTGCGCCGCAAGCACTTCCGTTGGCGCGAGCAACGCGCACTGGTAGCCGGCGTCGACCATCTGCAGCATGGCCAGTACCGCGACGATCGTCTTGCCGGAGCCGACCTCACCCTGCAGCAGGCGGTTCATCGGGCGGGTCGCCGCCAACCCCTCGGAAAGCACCTCCAGCACCTCGCGCTGTCCCCCCGTCAGCTCGAAGGGCAACCGCCGCAACAATTCCGCTTTCAGGCCGTCCGGCCGCGCGGGCGCCGACGGCCCCGACTCGGACAGCTCACCGTGCCGGCGGGCGACCAGCGCCCATTGCAGGCCGACGGCCTCGTCGAACGTCAATCGCTCACGGGCCCTTCGCCGTTCGCGCTCGTCCTCGGAGAGATGAATCGCGCGCAGCGCCTCGTCCTCGGGGATCAGGTCCAGCCGCTCACGCAGCTCCGGGGGCAGCGGGTCGGGCACCGGATCGAGGACGTCGAGCACTTGGCGCACGGTGGCGAAGATGTTCCAGCTCTGCAGCTTGGCGCTGGCCGGATAGATCGGGAAGAAATGGTGCTGGAATGCGTCCGCGAGCTCCTCGCCGGTGGTGGCATCTGAGGCATCGGCGATGCTCTTGAGCGATGCGGTGCCGCGGTTCTTCCCGTCGGGCGACTCGACGATGAGGAAGGCGGGGTGCGTCAGCTGCATCTCGTTCCGGAAGAACCCGACCTCCCCGGAAAGCATCACCTTGGTGCCCTTGGTGAGGTCCTTCATGATGTAGTTCGCGTTGAAGAACGTGGCGGTCACGGCACCGCGGCCGGAGCCCAGCGTGATGCGGTGACACATCTTCCTCGGGTTCTTCTTCATCGGAAACGACTTGGTGGCGGCAATCGTGTCGACGAGGGTGATGTGCTCACCGGCCGGGGGCCGCTCCTCGTCGGCACCCCAGCGGCTCGCCCCCTCGGTGTAGCTGCGGGGGTAGTGGCGCAGCAGGTCGTCGACCGTTTGGATGCCGAAGAATTCGTCCAGGAGTGGCACGACTTTGCCGCCCACGACGTAGTCCAGCCGGTCGGACAGCGAAGCCACGGCTACTCGACCCCGATCAGCAAAACGTCGCCCCGGTGGCCGGTGCGGTAGGTCATCAGCTCGGTCCCCGGGTGATTGTCGTGGACGTGCTTGTGCAGGATGTCGCCCACGGTGGTGGCCCCGGCCTCGTCCTCGATTCCCGCACCGATCAACACGGTCACCAGGTCGCCGCCCGAAGCCAGCAGCAGGTCCAGCAGTCCGATCGCCGCCCCGGCCGCGTCGGCGGCCACGATCAGCACCTCGTCGCCGGCGATGCCCAGGCCGTCGCCGGGCTGGCAGCGACCGGCCCACGTCAGCGCGCTCCCGGTCGCGATGCGCACCGATCCGTGCCGGGACGCGCCGGCGGCGCGGGCCATGGTGAAGCCGTCGTCGACCGCCTGCCTTTCCGGCTCGTGCACGGCCAGGGCGGCCAGCCCCTGCACCATCGACCCGGTCGGGATCGGCACCACGTCGATCCCCCATCCGATGGCCGCGGTGCAGCCGGCCACCAGCTCCTCGGCGGCCACGTACCCGTTGGGCAGCACCATCACCTGGGCGGCGCCGGTGTCGACGACGGCCCGCACCAGCTGGTGGGCGCTGATGTTGGCGGCCGGGTCGGGCTGTAGCACGCAGGCGCCCTCGGCGGAGAACAGGTCGGCGGCGCCGCCGCCGTCGACGACGGCCAACACGGCCCGTTCGCGCGTCCAGCCGCCCGCCGGCCGCCCGGCCGCCCCCGAGCTCAACGCCGAGATGACGATCCGGCTGAGCCGCCCCGCCGCCAGGCCCGCTTCCACGGCGGCACCCGCGTCGTCGGTGTGCACGTGCACGGAGTAGCTGTCGATCCGGGCGGATTCCTCCGCGGCGGCCTGCGCCAGCGCCACCGATTCCCCGAGCTCCTCGAGCCGATTGCGCAACAGGTTGGCGGCCGCGGTGTCGCAGCCGTCCAGCCGGTACATCACCTCGAACTGCGGTCCCGGGCGCGCAGCGGCGGCGTGGGGCTCCGGGGCGCGCGGCGACAGCTCGTAGACCGCGCGCGCGGGCGGCTGCCCGCCGATGGTGCAACGCAGCGCGTCCAGCAGGACGAGCAGGCCACGCCCGCCGGCGTCCACCGCGCCGGCGTCCGCGAGGACGTCCAGCTGCTCGGGCGTCTTTTCCAGGGCGACCACCGCGGCGTCGCCGGCGGCGGTGATCGCCGCGGCCAGCCCCTCGCCGGCGCATTTGTCGACGGCGTCGGCGGCGGCCCGCAACACCGAGACGATGGTCCCGGGCACCTCGTCGCCGCCCATCGACGCGATGACCAGCTCGACGCCGCGCTGCAGGCCCGCCCCGAGAACGGCCGCGTTCATGTGGCGCAGCTCACCGCCGGCCTCTGCCGCCGCGGCGGCGCTGACGTCGGCGATCCCCCGCAGGATCTGCGACAGGATCACCCCGGAGTTGCCACGGGCCCCGTTCAGCGCACCGGAGGACAGGGCCGCCGCCACCCGCGCCACGCAGCCCGTCCGCCCTTCGGCGCCGGCGCCCGCATTGGCCTCGGCCAACGCGGAGCGCATGGTGAACAGCATGTTGGCGCCGGTGTCGGAATCGGCGACCGGGAACACGTTCAGCCGGTTGATCTCGTCGATGTGGGTGATCAGGTCGCTGACGGCGGTGTGCGCCCAGTCCCGCAGGGTCGCGGCGTCCAGCAGCGCCTCTGACGTGCCCAAGCGACCCACCTCCCTCGGAGCCTCCCAGCGCCGGCCCCCGGTGGGCGCCAGCGTAGCCCGGCGACGACGCGCGCGGCGGCCAGCCGTGGCGGCGCACCTGCTGCCCGAGTGCGCCGGCGCATTGAGCCTAGCCAGGGTGGGCGACAGTCCCGGGGCTACGTCGCCGGGCGGGTGTTGATCGTTTTGGTGGTTGCCCATGTCAGTCGGTATCCTTGGCTGGCCCGAGTCAGTCCGGGCCGTCCTGGCCACCTGCCGGACCCTAAGAACATTTGAGGAGCTAGAACCATGGCCGCTGTGTGCGATATCTGCGGGAAAGGCCCCGGCTTCGGCAAGTCGGTGTCGCACTCCCA
Source organism: Mycobacterium interjectum (assembly GCA_002102225.1). Classification (GTDB taxonomy): domain Bacteria; phylum Actinomycetota; class Actinomycetes; order Mycobacteriales; family Mycobacteriaceae; genus Mycobacterium; species Mycobacterium interjectum_B. The sequence continues at coordinate 45,878 of LQPB01000062.1, read as the reverse complement.
CCGCCGCACCAGCCGCCGGTGGGACCCCAATGTCCAGACCGTGCACGTCGTGGCCCGCCCCGGCGGCAACAGGCAGCGCCTGAACGTCTGCACGTCCTGCATCAAGGCCGGCAAGGTCGTCCGCGGCTAACCGCTCCGCACTTCACATCACGGCGTGACCGGCGTCGATCGGTATCGACACCCCGGTGACGTAGCGCGACCGCGGGCCGACGAGCCACAGCACCGCTTCGGTGACGTCGCGCGCCTCGACCAGCGGGACGCCGGGCAGCAGCGTCTGTGAGACGGCCGGGTTGGGATTCTCGAGCATCCGGTTCGCCACGAAGTCGTTGAGAATCATCGGCGTCGCGACACCGCTGGGGTGCACCGCGTTGACCCGAATGTTGTGCTGCCCGTAGGCGTTCGCCGCCGAGCGCATCAGCCCCACCACGCCGTGCTTGGAGGCGGCGTAGGCGAACATCGCGGCACTGCCGTCACCGCCCCGGCCGGTCAGGCCCTGCGCCGAGCTGACCAGAACGATCGAACCGCCCCGGCCCTTGCGGACGATCGACGGCACGGTCGCCAGCAGCGTGTGCCAGACGCCCTTGAGGTTCGTGTCGACGATCGTGGTGAACACCGGTTCGGAGCGAGTCTCGGGGTCCCCGATCGCCACCACCCCCGCATTGGCGATCACGATGTCGATCTCGCCGAGCTCGTCGGTCGCCGCCCGCACCCCGGCTTGCAACTGCGCCAGGTCGCGCACGTCGGCGACCACCGGGACGACCCTGCCGCCCGCGTCCTGGACCAGCCGCGCGGTCTCGTCGAGATCGGCTTTGGTGGAAAGCGCGTACGGGATCGCGTCGATGTCGGCGCAGATGTCCACGGCGACGATGGCGGCGCCCTGTTCGGCGAGGGCGACGGCGTGGCTGCGGCCCTGGCCCCGCGCGGCGCCGGTGATGACGGCGACCGTGTTGTCGAGTTCACCCATGCCCGGGCACCTCCAGTTTCGTGCCGGTCTCCTGTTCGGCGAACGCGACGAGGCGGGCGGCGGCGTCGTAGTCGCAGGCGCCGACCGAGCGGCCGATGAGCACCGGGCCGCCGCGCAGGCCCAGCCTGCCGCTGACACCCACATAGCTGCCGGGCGGCACCGGTTCGCTGATGCAATACAGCGTGGGCGCGGCGCCCTCGTCGATGTCGTTCGCCAGCCGGTCGGCCACGATCTTGACCGCCTTGTGCGACAACGACATCAGCGGCGAATCCGACAGGTGCGACAGGTTCGATGCCACCCAGCCGGGGTGGGTCAGGTGGGTGACGATCGGCGATCCCGCGGCGCGCAGCCTGCGGTCCAGTTCGAGCCCCCACAACATCACGGCGAGCTTCGACTGGCCGTAGGCTCCCAGCCTCGTCCACTTGTGCCGGCGCAGGTGCAGGTCGTCGAGGTGCAACGCCGCATGCCGGTGGGCGTCGGAGCCGACGTTGATGACCTGCGAACGCACCCGGGGCAACAACAGGTTGGTCAGCGCGAAAGGCCCGAGCAGGTTGGTGCCCAGCGTCATCTCGAAGCCGTCCACGGTGTCGGTGCGGCGATCGGTGAGGGTGCCGGCGTTGTTGATCAGGATGTCGACCTGCCCGTCGATCAGGTCGGGGAAAGCCCGCACCGAAGACAGGTCGGCAAGGTCGAGCTTGGCCACGGTGGTGGAGCCGCCCATCTCCGCCGCGCGCCGCTCACCGAGTTCGGTGTTGCGCACGGCCAGGATGACGTGGGCGCCGGCTCGGGCGAGAGCGCGCGATGTGCCGAGGCCGACGCCGTTGGTCGCGCCGGTCACAACAACTCGTTTGCCGGTCAGGTCGCCCAGCCGGGCCGGCGTCCACGGTGACGTCACGGCGACCAAGAATAGTGGGAGGTTCTATGTAAATGCGCGCCGGTCTGCCAACATGGTCGGCGTGAGCGACAGCGCAACCGAAATCAGCAACCTGATTTTCACCTACGCTGAGCTCCTGGACCGCGGTGACCTGGACGGCGTGGCCCGGCTGTTCGAGCGCGGCCGCATCTGCGGAGTGGAGGACGGCCCGCCGGAGACGGTGTTCGAGGGGGCCGCCCGGGTGCGGGGAATGTACGAGATGGCCACCCGCATTTACGAGGACGGCACCCCGAAGACCAAACACCACACGTCCAACGTGCAGCTGCACATCGACGACGCCGCGGGAACCGCGCGCAGCACCTCCTACTACTGCGTCACCCAGGCCACCCCGGATTTGCCGCTCCAGGTGATCGTGACCGGGCACTACAAGGACACCTTCCACCGGATCGACGGCGTCTGGCATTTCGACAGCCGCACCATGTTCGTCGACCAGGTCGGCGACGTCAGCCAGCACCTGAAGTTCTGAGTCGGTGGGCCACTTCGACGTCGCGGCCGTCATGGCCGACGCGCAACGCAAGGAGTCCCTGGACGACTGGGGTCCCGGCGAATTCGAACGTCCGCTGCGCGTGTTGCTGGCCGACTACGCGCGTGCCGACCTCAACGCGATCGGAATCCACATCCTGCGGTCGGGCATCGTGCACAGCCTGCGGATGCGGCTGCGCGCACAGGAGTGGATCCGCCGCCACCCGGAGATCCTCGAGGAGCGACTCGCCGCGCCGATCGTCGTCGTCGGGATGATGCGCAGCGGCACCACGCTGCTGCAGCGACTGCTGGCCGCCGACCCGCGCTTCGTCTGCGCCTACGGCTGGGAGGTGGTCGAGGTCGCACCGCGGCTGGACCATCGATTCGCCGATGTCGACCCGCGCATCGCCATCAGCGAAGCGCGGGAGGCCAAATCGCGCGAACTCGCGCCGGAACTGTTCGCCATCCACCCCATGTACGCGCGCGAGGCCGAGGAGGAGATCGTCTTCTTGGCCGACGCCTTCTTGTCGCACGTCCCCGAATCCGGTGCGCACCTTCCGCATTACCGCGCCTGGCTCGATGGGCAGGACTTCTCCGCGGCCTATGACCACCTGCACCGCATGCTGCAATTCCTGCAGTGGCAGAAGCGGCAGAGATCTTCCGGCGAGGACCGGCCGCCGTTGCGCTGGGTGCTCAAGTCGCCGGCGCACCTGGGCTACCTGGACTTGCTGCGCGCGCGGTTCCCCGGCCTGCACATCGTGCACATGCACCGCGACCCTCGCGCCACGATCGCGTCGGGGGCCAGCCTCAACGCCACCCTGCACGCGATGCACGCCGACGACGTCGATGTGCACCGGGTGGGGACGCAGTGGCTGGAGCGGATGGGCTGGACCAATGACCGGGCGATGGCGGTTCGGGACGGCTGGACCGACGAGGCCTCCCTGGTCACCGACATCGGGTTCGACCAGGCGGTGGCCGATCCGATCGGGCAGGTGGCACGCGTCTACGACGCCGTCGGCCTGCCGCTCACCGCGCAAGCCAAAGACGCGATGCGACGCTGGCTCAAGGAGCGTCCCCGCGAGCTGCCGCGCCCGCCGTACGGCCTGGAAGATTTCGGCCTGCACCCCAAGCAGGTCGACGAGCGATTCACGGTGTACAACAAGCGTTTTCGAGAGCACATCGGACATTGAGGAGCATGTGATGGTTGACGACCCCGTCTCGACCGCGTCGCAACGCGAACAGGAACTGGCCGCGCTCGACCTGATCGAGCACCCCACCGTCAAGGCCGCCTACGCGAGCGTGGCCGAGACCTGGCTGGGCCGGGCGAAGGCGTCCGACGCGATGCGCGAGCGGTTCGACGACGCGTTCGCCGAAGTGATGTTCTCCGCGGCGGTGTGGTCGTCCAACCAGGACAAGCTGCGGCCCAAAGTCAGCTGCATCACCCGGCTGGCACACCCGGTGGACGGCCGCCGCATCCCCGGCTCACGTTGGGGCATCGACAATCCCGACAGCGTCTACCGGGTGATCCCGATCTCGGGCGACGAACGCTACGAGATCCACGGTCGCGTCGGTGAGCATCGCATGACCGAGAATTACTTCACGCTGTGGGACGCGCACATGGGCACCGTCGACGTGCTCAACGGCCGCACCATGCAGGTCGACGCCGACGGCAGCTTCACCATCACCGTCGACTCCGAGCCCGCCAACGGGCGGCCCAACCACGTGCGGACCACCCCCGAGGCGCACGAGTTCTACATTCGCGACGTGCTGCTGGACTGGGCCCGCGACGACCCCAATTACCTTGAGGTGCAACGACTCGGCGGTGCACCGGCGACCCCGGCGCGCACGCTCGACGAGCAGGCCGAGGCGACGGCGGCGATGATGGCGTATTTCGCCGACTTCACCGGAAAGCTCAGCCACGGCGTGTACAAGATGCCGGCCAACCATTTCAACCTGGCGTGGTCGGCCGACAGGGCCGGTGCGATGCGCAACCAGGTCTACGTCATGGGCCGCTTCGATCTCGCCCCGGACGAGGCGTTCGTTGTCGACCTCAACGACGGTGGCGCCGAGTACTTCACCGTGCCGCTGAGCAACATCTGGGGCACCACCCTGGACATCCTCGACCGCACCGGCAGCCTCAACAAGGCGCAGTCGGTTGCCAACGACGACGGCACCTACACCTACGTGATCTCGCCGGCCGACCCCGGCGTGGCGAACTGGATCGACTCCGACGGGCTCGCCGAGGGCATCCTGACCCTGCGCATGGCGGAGTTCGGCGGAACCGGTCCGCGCGAAGACCTCGGCGCCCGTGGGCGCGTTGTCAAGCTGGACCGGCTCGACGCCGAGGTGCCCCACCTGCCGCGGGTGAGCCCGTCGCAGCGGGCGGCCGAACTGGCCGACCGCCGTGCGGCGTACCTGCGGCGCCTGCCGGAAGGAACGGCCTGAGATGACGCGCTGGCTGATCACCGGATGTTCCACCGGTTTCGGGCGCGAAATCGCACGCGCCGCACTGGAAGCCGACCACAGCGTGGTGGTGACCGCGCGGCGGGCCGAAGCGGTGCGGGATTTGGCCGACGAGTTCGGGGATCGAGCCGCGGCCGTCGCACTCGACGTGACGGACCCCGGTCAGATCGCGGCCGCGGTGTCGGCGGCCGACGACGCATTCGGCGGGATCGACGTCCTGGTCAACAACGCCGGACACGGCTACCTGTCGGCGGTGGAAGAGGGCGAGGACTCCGAGGTTCGAAAGCTGTTCGACGTCAACTACTTCGGCGCGGTCGACATGATCAAGGCCGTGCTGCCGGCGATGCGCGCCCGAGGATCCGGGCACATCATCAACATGTCGTCGATGACCGGGCTGGTGGCCAACCCGCCGAACGCCTACTACTCGTCCACGAAGTTCGCACTGGAAGCGATCACCGAGGCCCTGGCCACCGAGGTGCGGCCACTGGGCATCAAGGTGACGGCCATCGAGCCGGGCGCCTTCCGCACCGACTGGGCGACGCGGTCGATGAAGGAGTCGGCCACCCCGATAGCCGACTACTCCGACGTCGCCGCGCGCAAAGACCTGATCAAGCAGTTCGCCGATCACCTGCCGGGCGACCCGCGCAAGGTCGCCGAGGCCGTGCTCATGGTCACCGAGCTCGACAATCCACCGCTGCGGCTGCTGCTGGGCCGCGACGTGCTCAAGGCGATGCGCGACAAGATCGCCGCGACGTCGGCGTCGATCGAAGAATGGAAAGCCGTCACCAAGGACGTCAACTTCCCCGGGTAGCGTCGCGCACCACGAGGACGGTCTTGCCCGGTTGCCGGCCGGGCTGGCGACCGCTTTCGAACGCCTCCCGTCCCCGCTCGAGCGGAAACGTCCGCGCGATTTCCACCCGCAATCGCCCCTGATCGACGCGCGCCGCGAGTTCGGCGAGCTGATCGCGATCGGGCCTGACGATGAAGAAGGTGGCCGTCACGCCGTGTTCGTCGGCCTTGCCCGCCGGCGGTGGCGCGGACAGCGTGATCAGCCGGCCGCCCGGGCGCAGCACCCCGAACGACCGGTCCAGCGTCTCACCGCCGACGGTGTCGACGACGACGTCGTATGCGGGGCCGTCCGCGTCGAACGCCTCGGTGCGCACGTCGATCACCCGCTGCGCGCCGAAGCCGCCGACCAGCTCGCGCGCGTCGCTGCGCACGGTGGCGGTTACCCGCGCGCCGAGCGCCGCGGCCAGCTGGACCGTCAGGGCGCCGACGCCGCCCGCCCCGCCGAGGACCAGCACCGCCTCGCCGGGCCGGACCGCGGCGTGCTCGACCAGCGCCTGCCACGCGGTGAGCCCGGCGAGCGGGAGCGCGGCGGCGACAACGTGGGAGGCGGTCGGCGGCTTGGCGGCCAGGTCGCTCGCGGGGACCGTGACGAATTCGGCCGCGCCGCCGTCCCGGTCGAAATCGATCAACCCGTAGACCTCGTCGCCGGAGGCCAAACCCGTTACCCCCGGCCCGATTTCGGAGACCACGCCCGACACCTCGTGCGACGGGATGACCGGGGTCCGGCTGGCGCCGTCGCGGGTCCAGGTCTCCTCCCACGTCAGCTCGTCGAACGTGATGGCCGCCGCGTGCACCTCGATCAAGACCTCGCCGGCCGCGGGGACCGGGACGGGCACGCGTTCGACGACCAGCACCTCGGGGCCACCCCGGTGATGCGCGCGCAGGGCAGTCATTTCGGTCATGGCAGCTTCCAATCGATCGGATCGGCACCGAGCCCGGCGAGCAGCTCGTTCGCGCGGCTGAACGGCCGCGAACCGAAGAACCCGCGGGACGCCGACAGCGGTGACGGGTGCGGGGACTCAATGGCCACGCAATTACCCTCGGCCAGAACGGGTTTGAGTGTCGAGGCGTCGCGGCCCCACAGGATGGCCACCAGGGGCCGCGACCGGGCCACCAGCGCGCGAATCGCGCACTCCGTCACCGCTTCCCAGCCCTTGCCCCGGTGCGACGCCGGATTGTTCGGGCGCACCGTGAGCACCCTGTTGAGCAACAGCACCCCGCGCTCGGCCCACGGCGTCAGGTCGCCGCACGCGGGCGGGGGATGACCGAGGTCGGCGCCATACTCGTCGAAGATGTTGGCCAGGCTGCGCGGCAGCGGACGCACCTCGGGGGCCACCGAGAAGCTCAGGCCGACGGCGTGCCCCGGAGTCGGGTACGGGTCTTGACCGACGATCAGCACCTTGACCTTGTCGAAGGGATAGCTGAAGGCGCGCAACACGTTTGGTCCGGCCGGCAGGTACCTGCGCCCGGCGGCGATCTCGGCCCGCAGGAACTGACCCATCTGGGCGACCTGCTCGGTCACCGGCTCGAGTGCCCTCGCCCAGCCCGGCTCGACGAGCTCGCCCAGCGGGCGCGCGTTCACTGCAGCCCCCGCACGAGCAGGACCACCGTGTCGGCGCCCGCCCGCCGGTCTTCGGAGATCTCCTGATACTCCGGCGATTGCGCCCAGCCGCGGAAGGCGGTCTCGTCGGGAAACGACATCAACACCAGCTTCTCGCGGTCCCACTCCCCCTCGACGACCTCGGGCGATTCGTCAGCGGCCAGCAGCGTTCCCGGATGACGACGAAAGACCTCCATGAACCTCGCCTGGTACCGGTCGTAGGCTGCCCGGTCGGTGAACCTCAGCTGGGCGATCGCGTAGACGGTCACGGCGTCACACTAATACGACCGCCACCCCGCGTAGCCGCTCCACTCCGCGCCGTCGACGAGCACCCGGGCCGGCCCGTCGAGCACCGCGCCGACGACGCGCCACCCGGCCGGCGCGGGACCGGCGAAACAGGCCGCCAGGGCGTGGTCCTCGCCGCCCCCCAGCACCCAGGCCAGCGGGTCGGCGCCGACCGCCGTCGCGGCCGCCGCCACCGCGTCGCGGTCCGCGGCCAGCGCCGCGGTGGACACATCGATGACCACCCCCGACGCCTCCGCGACGTGCCGCAGGTCGGCGACCAGGCCATCGGAGACGTCGATCATCGCCTGCGCCCCCGCCGCCGCGGCCGACGCTCCCTGCCCGTAGGGAGGCTGCGGCACTAGGTGACGGCGCCGCAGCTCGTCGAAACCACCAATACCCTTGTCCCACAACGCGTATCCCGCCGCAGAGCGGCCCAGTTCACCGGCGACGGCCAGCACCGAACCGGCCTTTGCCCCCGACCGCAACACGGGCGCTCGCCCGTCGAGGTCACCCAGCACCGTCACCGACAACACCCACAGCGGACCGCTGACCAGGTCGCCGCCGACGACGCCGGCGCCGATCCGTGCCGCCTCGTCCCACATCCCGTCCACCAGCGCGTCCACCCGCGCGGCCGGGGTGTCGCCGGGTGCCGCGAAACCGGCCACGAAGGCCGTCGGCCGCCCGCCCATCGCCTCGATGTCGGCGGCGTTCTGGGCGATCGCCTTGCGGCCCACGTCGTGGGGCGTCGACCAGTCCAGCCGAAAGTGCCGGTCCTGCACCAGCACATCGGTCGAGATCAGGGTGCGACCGTCGGCCGCGGACACCAGCGCGGCGTCGTCGCCGGGTCCCAGCAGCACGGCAGCGGGTTGCCGGCGGCCCCGCACCAACCGGTCGATGACGGCGAATTCGCCGATCCGGCGCAGCGTGGGGGACTCGTCCTCAGCCCCCGGATTGTCGTCGCGCACGCCACCTCCTCCGGCGCGGGCCTGGTGACGGCCACTGTGCGGCCGGTAAGTTGGGTTCCTGCCCGCGCGAGCGGACCGCGCCAGTGTAGAAGATCGGAGGTGCGCGGGCGGTGACGACCGAGCCCGATGCCGACGCAGGGCCGCCCCGCGCCGTGCTCATCGCCGCGGTCGCGCTGGCCGTCGTGGCGATCGGCGTGATCCTGGCCGTCGCGGCGACCCGCCAGGCGCCCCCGCCACCGGTTGTCGTCCCCGCCGCCCCGGCGCCACACGCCTCCGACGGCGCGTGCCGGTCACTGGCCGGCGCGCTGCCGCAGCGGCTCGGGGACTATCAGCGCGCCACGCTGGCGCAGCCGGCCCCCGAGGGCGCGGCGGCCTGGCGGGCCGGGTCCGGCGGCGAGCCGGTGGTGTTGCGCTGCGGGCTGGACCGCCCGAGCGAGTTCGTGGTGGGATCCCCGATCCAGATCGTCGATCGGGTGCAGTGGTTCCAGGTTTCGGCCGATCGGCAATCCGCCGGTGACGCCGGCAGGTCCACCTGGTACGCGGTCGACCGTCCCGTGTATGTGGCCCTCACGCTGCCCTCGGGATCGGGGCCGACGCCCATCCAGCAGCTCTCCGACGTGATCGACCACACCATGGCGGCCGTGCCCATCGATCCGGCTCCCCCGCGCTAGGCCGATGGCGGCGACCCGCCACGCCCGGCAACGCCGCGCTCGCGATCGCCGCTAGGCCGATGGCGGCGACCCGCCACGCCCGGCAACGCCGCGCTCGCGATCGCCGCTAGCGCAGGCCCACGCCACGCGCCAGCGCCGTCTGCACCATCGTCGCCAGCAGGGTGGGATAGTCGACGCCGCTGGCCGCCCACATCCTTGGGAACATCGAGATGGTGGTGAACCCCGGCATCGTGTTGATCTCGTTGATGATGGGGCCGTCCTCGGTCAGGAAGAAGTCGACCCGGGCCAGGCCCTGGCAATCGATGGCCTTGAACGCGCGAATCGCCAACTGGCGCAACGCATCAGCGACGTCGTCGTCGACCTTCGCGGGCACGTCCAGTTCGGCCGCGTCGTCGAGGTATTTCGTCGCGAAGTCGTAGAAGGAGTCCTCGCGCCCGCGCACCCCGACCACGCGGATCTCGCCCAGCGTGCTGGCTTCGACTGTGCCGTCCGGCATTTCGAGGACGCCGCACTCCAGCTCGCGACCGTTGATCGCCGCCTCGACGATCACCTTCGGATCGTGCCGTCGCGCGTTGGCCACCGCCGCGGGCAGCTCGTCCCAGCTCGCCACCCGGCTGACCCCGATCGAGGAACCGCCCCGCGCGGGTTTGACGAACACCGGCAAACCGAGCCTCTCGCGTTCCTCGAGATCCAGGGCCGACCGCGGGGCCCGCAGCACCGCGTGCGGGCCGACGGGAAGTCCCTCGGCGACAAGGAGCTTCTTGGTGAACTCCTTGTCCATGCCCGCGGCGCTGGCCAGCACGCCGGCACCGACATACGGCACGCCGGCGAGTTCGAGGAGCCCCTGAATGGTGCCGTCCTCGCCGTAGGGGCCGTGCAGCACCGGGAACACCACGTCGACCGACGCCAGGACCTCGCTCGCGCCGGGCTGCAGCGACACCAGTTGGCCGCTGCGCCGCGGGTCGGCCGTCAGGGCCAGCTCGGTGCCCGATTCGGCGGTCACCTCGGGCAGCTGCCGGTTGCTGATCGCCAACGCGTCCGGGTCCCCGTCGGTGAGCACCCACGAGCCCTCGGGGGTGATGCCGACCGCGACCACCTCGAAACGCTGCGGGTCGAGATTGCGCAGGATGCTGCCCGCCGACACGCAGGAGATGGCGTGCTCGTTGCTGCGCCCGCCGAAGACGACGGCGACGCGCACGCGCTCGCTGGGGCTCACAACCTTCAGAGGCTACCGGGTGCGGCGCCGCCGGGTCGGATGCCGGGCCGCTAGCTGCGGTTTTGCCGGCCCGTGCGCCTCATTCGGGCTTGGTGCTGCGCCCGAGCAACAGCGCCATCGCCTCGTCCACCGACAACCCCTTGTGGCACACCCGGTGCACGGCGTCGGTGAGCGGCATTTCGACGTCGTAACTGGAGGCCAGCGCGAGCACCGCCTCGCAGGACGTCACCCCCTCGACGACGTGCCCGTGCCCCGCCTCCGTGGCCGACTCCATGGTCCCGCCGCGGCCCAGGCGTTCGCCGAAGGACCGGTTGCGCGAATGCGGCGAGGTGCACGTGGCGACCAGGTCGCCCACGCCCGCCAGCCCGGCCAGCGTCGCGCCCTTGGCGCCGAGGGCGATCCCGAGCCGCATGATCTCCGCCAACCCGCGGGTGATGATCGCCGCCGCGGTGTTCTCGCCGAGCCCGACGCCGGCCGCCATGCCGCACGCGAGCGCGATGACGTTCTTGCACGCCCCGCCTATCTCGGTGCCGACCACATCGCTGTTGGTATAGGGGCGGAAGTACCCGCTGTTGAGCATGCGCTGCACCGCGACCGCCCGGCCGGAATCGCTGCACGCGACGACCGTCGCGGTGGGCTGGCATTCAGCGATCTCGCTGGCCAGGTTCGGCCCCGAGATGACCGCGACCTGCGCCGGGTCCACGCCGGTCACCGAAATGATCACCTGGCTCATCCGCATGAGCGTGCCCAGCTCGATGCCCTTGGCGAGGCTCACCAGGGTCGCGCCGTCGGCAACCAGCGGCGCCCACCGCTCGAGGTTGCCACGCATCGTCTGCGCCGGAACCCCGAGCAGCACGGTCGTCACGCCGGCCAGGGCATCACCGGCGTCCGCGGTGGCCCGGATGCCCGGTGGCAACGGCGTGCCGGGCAAATAATCGGGGTTGTACCGGGTGGCATTGATCTCGTCGGCGACCTCGGATCGCCGGGCCCACAGCACAACCTCCTGCCCGGCATCGGCCAGCACCTTGGCCAGCGCCGTGCCCCAGGCACCGGCGCCCATCACCGCAATGGCGCCCTCTGAACCGGCCATCTGCCATCCCCGTCTGTCGGTGTCATCCCGTCGGTGTCGTCGCTGTGCCGTCACGCTACCGTGGCGCCCGGCCGCCGCGGTCGCGCTGGCAGGATGGCCCCATGAGCGGCACACGGTCCGACGGTGCGGGCGACGGCGCGGCTGACGTGGCGTTGATCATCGCCGTCAAGCGGTTGGCCGCCGCCAAGACCCGGCTGGCGCCGGTGTTCTCGGCGCGGACCCGCGAGCGGGTGGTGCTGGCCATGCTGATCGACACGCTGACCGCCGCGTCCGGCGTTGCCGCGCTCGGCTCGATCACCGTCATCACGCCCGACGACGCCGCGGCGGCCGCCGCGTCCGAGCTGGGCGCCGGCGTGCTCGCCGATCCGACGCCCGAGGACAATAGCGACCCGCTCAACAGCGCGATCGCCACCGCGGAACGCGCGGTGTCCGGATCCTTCGCCAATATCGTTGTGCTGCAAGGTGATCTGCCGGCGTTGCAGACCCAGGAGCTGGCCGAGGCGATCGCCGCCGCGCGCCACCACCGGCGCAGTTTCGTCGCCGACCGGTTGGCCACGGGAACCGCCGCGCTGTGCGCCTTCGGCGCCCCGCTGGATCCGCAGTTCGGGCCGGATTCGTGCGCGCGGCACCGCCGTTCGGGCGCGATCGAGCTCACCGGCGCGTGGCCCGGCCTGCGCTGCGACGTCGACACGCCCGCCGACCTGACGGCCGCCCGCCGCCTGGGGGTCGGGTCCGCGACGGCGCGGGCCGTCACCCAGCACTGACTTGGGCCCGCGACGGCGAAAACTGTACGAACGGTGAACTGCGCGCCAACGGCCGATGGATGTCCGTCGGGCGCTAGCAGCACCAGCTGCAATGAGCAATGATCGCAGGGTGACCGAAATCGACGCCGAGGCGCGCCTCGAAGAATCCGCGTGGCAAACCGACGACTCGGCCGTCGGCGCACCGCCTGCGGCAACCCCGGCCGCGATAAATGACGTGCTGCCGGAGGACCGTTATCTCAATCGCGAGCTGAGCTGGCTGGATTTCAACGCGCGCGTGCTCGCGCTGGCGGCCGACAATTCCTTGCCGCTGCTGGAGCGCGCGAAGTTCTTGGCGATCTTCGCTTCCAATCTCGACGAGTTCTACATGGTTCGGGTGGCCGGCCTCAAGCGCCGCGACGAGATGGGCCTGTCCGTGCGCTCGGCCGACGGCCTGACGCCGCGCGAGCAGCTGGCCCTCATCGGCGAGCACACGCAGCGCATCGCGACCCGGCACGCGCGCGTGTTCCTCGATTCGGTGGAGCCGGCGCTGGCCGCCGAAGGCATCCACATCGTCACGTGGGCCGATCTCGATCAGGATGAGCGCGAGGAACTGTCGACGTACTTCCACGAGCAGGTCTTCCCGGTCCTGACGCCGTTGGCCGTCGACCCCGCCCACCCCTTCCCCTTCGTCAGCGGGTTGAGCTTGAACCTGGCGGTCATGGTGCGCCAGCCCGAGGACGGCGGCCAGCACTTCGCCCGCGTCAAAGTGCCCAACAACGTCGATCGCTTCGTCGAACTCCAGTCCCGCGGCGAAGCGGAGGGCGGCGCCGAAGGGCCCGCCATAATCCGCTACCTGCCAATGGAAGAGCTGATCGCGGCCTTCCTGCCGGTGCTCTTCCCGGGCATGGAGATCGTGCAGCATCACGCGTTCCGCATCACGCGCAATGCCGACTACGAGGTCGAAGAGGACCGCGACGAAGACCTGCTGCAAGCGCTGGAGCGAGAGCTGGCGCGCCGCCGGTTCGGTTCGCCGGTCCGACTCGAGGTGGCCGACGACATGACCGAGAGCATGCTGGAGTTGCTCCTTCGCGAACTCGACGTGAATCCCGGTGACGTCATCGAGGTGCCCGGGCTCCTCGATCTGTCGTCGTTGTGGCAGATCTACGGGCTGGACCGGCCGGCGCTGAAAGACCCGGCCTTCGTCCCGGCCACCAGCCCCGCGTTCGTCGACCGCGAAACGCCCCGGAGCATCTTCGCGACGCTGCGCGAAGGCGATGTGCTGCTTCATCATCCGTACGAGTCGTTCTCCACCAGCGTGCAGCGATTCATCGAACAGGCCGCCGCCGATCCCAACGTGCTGGCCATCAAGCAGACGCTGTACCGCACCTCGGGTGACTCGCCGATCGTTCGGGCGCTCATCGCCGCCGCCGAGGCCGGAAAGCAAGTGGTGGCAATGGTCGAGATCAAGGCGCGCTTCGACGAGCAGGCCAACATTCGCTGGGCGCGCACGTTGGAGCAGGCGGGCGTGCACGTGGTCTACGGGTACGTCGGACTCAAGACGCACTGCAAGACCTGCCTGGTGGTGCGCCGCGAGGGCTCAACGATCCGGCGGTACTGCCACATCGGGACCGGCAACTACAACGGCAAGACGGCGCGGCTGTACGAGGATGTCGGTCTGCTCACGGCCTCCCCGGAAATCGGCGCCGACCTGACGGACCTGTTCAATTCGCTCACCGGATACTCGCGGAAGGTGTCCTACCGCAACCTGTTGGTGGCGCCGCACAGCATCCGCACCGGCATCATCGAACGCGTCGAGCGCGAGATCGCCGCCCACCGCGACGGCGGCGGGGGACGCATCCGGATGAAGATGAACGCTCTGGTCGACGAGCAGGTCATCGACGCGCTGTACCGCGCGTCCCGCGCCGGCGTGCGCGTGGAGATCGTGGTGCGCGGCATCTGCGCGCTGCGCCCGGGCGCGGAAGGGTTTTCGGAGAACATCTCGGTCCGTTCGATCCTCGGCCGTTTCCTCGAGCACTCGAGGATCATGCATTTCGCCCGCATCAACGAATTCTGGATCGGCAGCGCCGACATGATGCATCGCAACCTCGACCGGCGCGTCGAGGCGCTGGTTCAGGTCAAGGATCCCAGGTTGACCGCATACCTGGACGACTTGTTCGAGTCGGCGTTGAACCCGTCCACCCGGTGCTGGGAGCTCGGCGCCGACGGGCAGTGGATCGCGGCGCCGCGGGAGGGTCACACGGTGCGCGACCACCAGGAATCGCTGATGGAGCTGCACCGGAGCGCCTGAGGACATGTGGTAGCTTTCCTGGTCGCGCCCAGGGCCGTGCGTACCTCGCCGAATTGACCTGCAGGAGTTGAGTTGCCAACCCAGAGCTCGTCCGCCGATCGGCGCTCGGGGAGTCGGGTCGTGTACGCCGCGGGCGCCGTGTTGTGGCGTCACGCGGATTTGGGCAACCCCGGCCTCGAGGTCGCGGTCATCCATCGCCCCCGATACGACGACTGGTCGCTGCCCAAGGGCAAGGTGGATCCCGGCGAGACGGCGCCCGTGGCGGCGGTGCGCGAGGTCTTAGAGGAGACCGGCCACGGCGCCATCCTCGGCCGGCGGCTGGACGTGGTGAGCTACCCGATCGAGCAGGGCGTCAAGAAGGTCCATTACTGGGCGGCGCGCAGCACCGGCGGCGCATTCACACCGGGCAGCGAGGTCGACGAACTGGTGTGGTTGCCGCTCGCCCAAGCCAAGGACAGACTCACCTACCCGCACGACCGAAAGATGTTGCGCCACTTCGCAAAGCAGCCCGCCGACACGCAAACGGTGCTGGTGGTCCGGCACGGCACTGCAGGCCGGAAGTCACGCTTCAAGGGCGACGACACCAAACGACCGCTCGACAAGCGGGGACGCGCACAGGCGGAAGCCCTGGTGCCACAACTGCTCGCCTTCGGCGCCTCCGACGTGTACGCGGCCGACCGGCTGCGCTGTCACCAGACGGTGGAACCGCTCGCCGAAGAGCTCGGCGTGAGCGTGCACAACGAGCCGGCCCTCACCGAGGAGTCCTACGCCAAGAACCCCAAGCGCGCCCGCCACCGGATGCTGGACATCGCCAAGCAGGGCGGCACCCCGGTGATTTGCACGCAGGGCAAGGTGATTCCGGACCTGATCGCCTGGTGGTGCGAACGCGACGGGGTGCGCGCCGACAAATCCCGCAACCACAAGGGCAGCACCTGGGTGCTGTCCCTATCCGGGGGCCGGCTGGTGTCGGCCGACCACATCGGCGGCGCACTGGCCGCCAACGTGCGGGCCTGACACGCGAATACCCTCCGGGTGGCGTTGCTGCCACCCCGAAGGGTATCCGCGTATCGGAACTCGTTACCGGCGGCCGCGCCGCGCGGTGGCCTTCTTGGCCGGAGCCTTGCGGGCCGGAGCCTTGCTCGCGGCCTTCTTGGCCGGCGCCCTCTTCGTCGCGGCCTTCTTGGCGGGAGCCTTCTTCACCGCGGCCTTCTTGGCGGGAGCCTTCTTCACCGCGGCCTTCTTGGCGGGAGCCTTCTTCACCGCGGCCTTCTTGGCCGGAGCCTTCTTAGCGGCGGCCTTCTTGGCCGGAGCCTTGCTCGCGGCCTTCTTGGCCGGAGCCTTCTTCGCGGCCTTCTTGGCCGCACCGCCTGCCACAACACCACGCTTCACTGCTGGTCCTTCCGACGGGAGGCGCTGCGCGCCAGACACAACCGCTTTGAATTGGGCACCGGGCCGGAACGCGGGAACCGATGTCGGCTTTACCTTTACCGTCTCGCCGGTACGCGGATTGCGGGCAACGCGCGCCGCGCGCCGCCGCTGTTCGAACACACCGAAACCGGTAATGGTGACGCTGTCGCCCTTGTGCACCGCACGCACAATGGTGTCGACGACATTCTCGACGGCAGCGGTCGCCTGTCGACGGTCCGAGCCCAATTTCTGTGTGAGCACATCTATGAGCTCTGCTTTGTTCATCCAAACCCTCCGAAGCTAGTGGTCCTCGTTTTGGGAACCGACTAGTGGACACGGTAAACCCTCACCCAGCAAATTTCCAAGAGCCACGCGCAATTTCGCCGACCGAACGGCGAAACTTTTCGCAATCCGGTTGCCGCCCTTGACCGGTGGCGGGACCGGGAAATCGGCTGGGTTTAGTTAGCCGACCGAGAAGAAATGGGCCCCGGCAGAGGGGTTACGAGCCGGCCGTAGTGCGCGGTTTCCACTCCGGGCGCGCCGCCTCGAATGCCTCGATGTTGTCGAGTTTCCGCAGCGTAAGGGCTATATCGTCGAGACCCTCGAGCAGCCGGTAGGCCGTATGGTCGTCAATCTTGAACGGCAGCACCGTCGTTCCTGCGGTGATATTTCGATCTTGAAGATTGGCAGTGATTTCCAAGCCCGGGCTGCCCTCGATGAGCTTCCAAAGGAGTTCCACGCCGTCCTGAGAAACTTCGGCGGCCAGCAGGCCCGCCTTGCCGGCGTTGCCCCGAAAAATGTCACCGAATCGAGACGAGATGACCACCCGGAACCCGTAGTCCATCAGCGCCCACACCGCGTGCTCGCGCGACGAACCCGTGCCGAAATCGGGCCCGGCGACCAGAACCGAGCCGCGGTCAAAGGGGCTGAGGTTGAGCACGAATGAGGGATCGGAACGCCACGTGGCGAACAAGCCGTCCTCGAAACCGGTTCGGGTAACGCGTTTCAAAAACACGGCGGGAATGATCTGATCGGTGTCGACATTGGACCGCCGCAGCGGCACGCCGATACCCGTGTGGGTGCGAAAGGGTTCCATTTTCGTCCTCGATTCGAAGTCAGTTGGAGTGCAGATCGGCCGGCGCGGACAGCCTGCCCCGCACCGCCGTAGCGGCGGCGACGGCGGGCGACACCAGGTGCGTGCGGCCCCCTTTGCCCTGCCGCCCTTCAAAGTTGCGGTTGGACGTCGCGGCGCACCGCTCCCCCGGCGAAAGCTGATCGGGGTTCATGCCCAGGCACATCGAGCATCCCGCCTGGCGCCACTCCGCGCCGGCGGCGGTGAAGATCTCGCCCAGCCCCTCGGCCTCCGCCTGCGCGCGCACCCGCATGGATCCGGGCACCACCAGCATGCGCACCCCCGGGGCGACCTTGCGTCCGCGCAACACGTCGGCCACCGCGCGCAGGTCTTCGATACGACCATTGGTACAAGAGCCGACGAACACGGCGTCGACGCCGATGTCTCGCATCGGCGTCCCGGGTCGAAGGTCCATGTACGCCAAGGCTTTCTCGGCGGCCTGTCGCTCGCCGTCATCCCCGATCAGTTCGGGATCGGGCACGGCCGCGTCCAGCGGCACCCCCTGGCCGGGGTTGGTCCCCCACGTGACGAACGGGCTCAGCGACGCCGCGTCGAGATGGACCTCCGTGTCGAACGCGGCGCCAGGGTCGGTGCGCAGTTGCCGCCAGTACTCGACGGCGGCATCCCATTGCGCGCCGGTGGGCGCGTGCGGGCGCCCCCGCAGGAATTCGTAAGTGGTCTCGTCCGGCGCCACCATGCCGGCCCGGGCGCCGGCCTCGATGCTCATGTTGCAGACCGTCATCCGGCCTTCCATGGACAGCGATTCGATGGCGCTGCCCCGGTATTCGATGACGTGACCCTGCCCACCACCGGTGCCGATCTTGGCGATCAGCGCGAGGATGATGTCCTTGGCGCTCACGCCCGCGGGCAGCGTGCCGTCGACATTGACCGCCATCGTCTTGAAGGGGCGCAACGGCAGGGTCTGGGTGGCCAGCACGTGTTCGACCTCCGAGGTGCCAATCCCCATGGCCAGCGCGCCAAATGCGCCGTGCGTGGATGTGTGACTGTCGCCACAGACGATCGTCATGCCCGGCTGGGTGAGGCCCAACTGCGGACCGACGACATGCACGATGCCCTGATCGATGTCGCCCATCGGATAGAGCCGGACGCCGAATTCCGCACAGTTGCGTCGCAACGTCTCGACCTGCGTGCGCGAGATCGGGTCGGCGATCGGCTTGTCGATGTCGACGGTGGGCACGTTGTGGTCCTCGGTGGCCAGCGTCAGGTCGGGGCGTCGCACCGGCCGGCCGGCCAGGCGCAGCCCGTCGAAAGCCTGCGGGCTGGTGACCTCGTGCACCAAATGCAGATCGATGTAGATCAGGTCAGGCGCGCCCGCCTGCTCGGATTCGCCCCCCCTCACCACAACGTGGTCGTCCCAGACCTTTTCGGCCAGGGTGCGCGGTTTGTCGGATCCCATCTCGCATTCGCCTCTGTTCGGTCTTTCGGTGTTTCGGTGCATCTCAGAATATGAGACGCTAGTATCTCGTTATGAGACAGCATAGCGGCATCGGCGTCCTGGACAAAGCGGTGGTTGTGCTGCACACGATCGCGGAATCCCCCTGCGGCTTGGCCGAACTGTGCGAGCGCACCGGGCTGCCCCGGGCGACCGCCTACCGGCTCGCCGCCGCCCTGGAAGTCCATCGGCTGCTCGCGCGCGACGACGCGGGCCGTTGGGGATTGGGCCCGGCGGTCAGCGAACTGGCGGCCCGGGTCGACGACCCGCTGCTGGCCGCGAGCGCGGCGGTGCTGCCCGCGTTGCGTGAGACCACCGGCGAGAGCATTCAGCTCTATCGACGCGAGGGCACCTCGCGGGTCTGCGTAGCCGCCCTGGAACCGGCTGCGGGTCTTCGCGATACGGTTCCGGTCGGCGCGCGGCTACCGATGACGGCCGGTTCCGGGGCCAAGGTGCTGCTCGCCTATGCCGACACCGCCACCCAGAAGGCCGTACTGCCGTCGGCGAAATTCACCGACCGGACGCTGGCCGACGTGCGCCGGCGCGGCTGGGCGCAAAGCGTGGCCGAACGCGAGCCCGGCGTGGCCAGCGTGTCGGCGCCGGTGCGCGACAACCGCGGTGTCGTCGTCGCGGCGATATCGGTGTCGGGACCCGTCGACCGGATCGGCCGGCGCCCCGGGGCCCGGTGGGCCGCCGATCTGCTGTCCGCCGCCGAGGCGCTCACCCGCCGGCTGTAGGCACCGCGGCGCGTGCGGCCGCGGCTTCGGCGACCTCGCGGCTTTGCGTGTGCCCCCACGGCTTTGCGTGTGCCCCCACGGCGCCCACACCGCACGATCGCCACCCTGCGTTCACACCGAAAGCCGTCGGCGCACACTCGACGCCGTCGCCCCCGAGCGCGCACACCCCGAAACGCCACCACCGCACACCCAACCGCGCACCGCCTGACACACTGACCGCCATGGGAACCAATCAGCGCGCGAGCATCGTCATGTCCGAAGACGAGATCGCCGACTTCGTCGTGAAGAGCCGCACCGGCACGCTGGCCACCGTCGGCCCCGACGGCCAGCCGCACTTGACCGCGATGTGGTACGCCGTCGTCGACGGCGAGGTCTGGCTCGAGACCAAGGCCAAGTCGCAAAAGGCGGTCAACCTCGCCCGGGATCCCCGGGTGAGCTTCTTGATCGAGGACGGCGACACCTACGACACGCTGCGCGGGGTGTCCTTCGAGGGCGTCGCCGAGATCGTCGACGATCCGGACGTCGCGCACCGGGTGGGGGTCAGCGTGTTCGAGCGCTACACCGGCCCCTACACCGACGACATGAAGCCCTTCGTCGAGCAGATGATGAACAAGCGGGTCTGCGTGCGCATCGTCGCGCGCCGCGCGCGCTCGTGGGATCACCGCAAGCTCGGTTTGCCGCAGATGCCGGTGGGCGGATCGACCGCGCCGGCCGCGCTACGGACCGGCCAATAGATTTGTAGCCCCGATGGGATTCGAACCCACGCTACCGCCGTGAGAGGGCGGCGTCCTAGGCCGCTAGACGACGGGGCCAGAACCGATCCGAGCTGCCAGCATAGCTCACCCCAGAAGGGCGACCTAATCGCCAATCGTGCCGCACCCAAAACCTCGCTAGTGCTGGGGTACCAGGACTCGAACCTAGAATGGCTGAACCAGAATCAGCTGTGTTGCCAATTACACCATACCCCATTGGCGACCTAAAACGGCTGGTCACAACGGTTTTGCGGGGTGTCCCGCAACCGCTGTGGCCAACCGCGGCCGGCCTTTGTAAACCGCAGTGCAGACTACCAAAAACCTAGCCCGCACCGTCGCGCGCGGCCCGCAACCGCGCCATGCTCCGGTCGCGGCCCAGCAGTTCCAGTGATTCGAACAACGGTGGGCTGATCGTCGTTCCCGTCGCGGCGACCCGGATCGGGCCAAACGCCTTGCGCGGTTTGAGCCCCAGGTTGTCGATGAGCGCGGTCTTCAGCGCGTGCTCGATGTCCGCCGTGGTCCAGCCCGCCACGCCGTCCAGCGCGGTCAGCGCCGCGTCCAACACCGCGATGCCGTCCGGGCCGAGCTCCTTGCCGGCGGCCTTGGGGTCGATCGCGTATTCGTCGTCGTTGAAAAACTTCAACAGATCCCACGCGTCAGCGAGGACCACGATGCGGGTCTGCACCAGCTCGGCGGCCGTGGCGAATCCCGCGTCATCCAGCCCGGTGTGCTGGCCGTGGGCGTCCAGGAAGTCGCGCAGCCTGGCGGTGAAGTCGGCCGCGTCCAGCATCCGGATGTGCTCGGCGTTGAGCGCGTCGGCCTTCTTCTGGTCGAACCGGGCCGGGTTGGAATTGACGTCGACGACGTCGAAGGCGGCCACCATTTCGTCGAGGCTGAACACGTCGTGGTCGTCGGCGATCGCCCAGCCCAGCAGCGCAAGGTAATTCAGCAACCCCTCCGGGATGAAGCCCCGGTCGCGGTGGGCGAACAGGTTCGACTGCGGGTCGCGCTTGGAGAGCTTCTTGGTGCCCTCCCCCAATACCGTTGGCAAGTGCGCGAATTGTGGCGTGCGCTCGGCGACCCCGATCCGGGTCATCGCCTGATACAGGGCGAGCTGGCGCGGGGTCGACGGCAGCAGGTCCTCGCCGCGCAGCACGTGGGTGATCTTCATCAGCGCGTCGTCGACCGGGTTGACCAAGGTGTACAACGGTTCTCCGTTGGCGCGGGTCAGCGCGAAATCGGGGATGGTGCCCGCCGCGAACGTGGTCGGCCCGCGCACCAGATCGTCCCAGCCGAGGTCTTCGTCGGGCATCCGCAGCCGCACCACCGGCTGCCGGCCCTCGGCCAGAAACGCCGCGCGTTGGGAGTCGGTGAGTTGCCGGTCGAAGTTGTCGTAGCCCAGCTTGGGGTTGCGGCCCGCCGCGATGTGGCGGGTCTCGACCTCCTCCGGGGTGGAGAAGGCGTAGTAGGCCTCCCCGGCCTCGAGCAGCCTGGCCACCACGTCGCGGTAGATCTCGGTGCGCTGCGACTGGCGGTACGGGCCGTAGGGGCCGCCGACCTCGGGACCCTCGTCCCAGTCGAGGCCGAGCCAGCGCAGCGCGTCGAGCAGCGCCAGGTAGCTTTCCTCGGTGTCGCGTTGCGAGTCGGTGTCTTCGATGCGAAAGACGAAGGTACCGCCGGTGTGTCGGGCGTAGGCCCAATTGAACAGCGCGGTGCGGACCATCCCGACGTGCGGGGTGCCGGTCGGCGACGGGCAGAATCGGACTCGTACTGTCACGACTTTCCTTTGCGGACAACGGGGTTGACGAGGCTGCCGATGCCCTCGATCGTGATGGAGACCGTGTCACCGTCCTCGATCGGGCCGACGCCCGCGGGTGTTCCGGTGAGGATGAGATCGCCCGGCAGCAGGGTCATCACCGCCGATATCCACTCCACGATGGCGCCGACGTCGTGGATCATCAGCGAGGTGCGGCTGTGCTGCTTCACCTCGCCGTTGACCTCGGTGCGCAGTTCGAGGTCCGCCGGATCGACGTCGGTGACGATCCACGGCCCGACCGGGCAGAAGGTGTCATGGCCCTTGGCGCGCGTCCACTGCCCGTCGGCCTTTTGCTGGTCGCGCGCCGACACGTCGTTGCCGATGGTGTAACCGAGGATGTTGTCGGCGGCCTGGGCGGCGGGCACGTCCTTGCACGGCCGGCCGATGACCACGGCCAGCTCGCCCTCGAAGTGCACCGGTGAGGCGTTGGCGGGCAACCGGATCGGTACGTTCGGGCCGATGATCGCGGTGTTGGGTTTGAGGAAGATGATCGGATCCGCCGCCGCCGGGCCGGTCGCGAAGCTGCTCATCTCCGCGATGTGATCGGCGTAGTTCTTGCCGACGCAGACCACCTTGCCGGCCAATATGGGGGCCAGCAGCCGCACGTCGGCCAGCGGCCACGACCGGCCGGTGAAGTTGGGCGTGCCGAACGGGTGCTCGGCGATCTCCCGCGCGATCATCCCGGCGGGATCGTCCAGCTCGCCCTCGATGCTGACGAAGGCGACACCATCCGGGCTGGCGATTCGACCAAGGCGCATTCGTTGCAGCCTAGTGGCGGTCGCAAGCGCGGCGTAGCCGGGCGCCGCGGGCCGTCACCATCGGATCTAGTAGCCGTTTTCAGGGTTACCGCGGCCGGTGTCGGCCCTGTGGAAGCATGGATTGATGCCGAAGCGCGACGCCACGCTCGGCGCGGGAGCGCGCTGGACGGTGATGGTCGTCTCGCTGTTCGTGACGGCCAGTTCCTTCCTCTTCATCAACGGCATCGCCTTTCTGATCCCCTCGCTGGAGGACCGGCGCGGGATCGCGCTGACCGAAGCCAGTCTGTTGTCGTCGATGCCCAGCTGGGGCATGGTCGTCACCCTGGTGCTGTGGGGCTATGTCCTGGACCGCGTGGGCGAGCGGATCGTGCTGACCGCGGGTTCCGCCCTCACCGCGGCCGCGGCGTACGGCGCGGCATCCGCGCACTCGATGGTGTGGGTCGGCGTCTACCTGTTTCTCGGCGGCATGGCCGCCGCGAGCTGCAACGCCGCCGGCGGGCGACTGGTGTCGGGGTGGTTCCCGCCGCAGCAGCGCGGCCTGGCGATGGGCATCCGCCAGACCGCACAACCGCTGGGCATCGCCGTGGGCGCGCTGGTGATGCCCGAGCTGGCCGAGCGCGGCCCGCACGCGGGGCTGATGTTTCCGGCGTTCGTGTGCGGTGCGGCGGCGGTGGCCGCCGCGGTCGGCGTCGTCAACCCGCCGCGCAAATCCCGGGAGACGGCCACGGAAGCCGAATTGGCCAGCCCGTATCGCGGATCCTCGGTGCTGTGGCGCATTCACGCGGTCGCGGGCCTGCTCATGATGCCGCAGACGGTGACGGTCACCTTCATGCTGGTGTGGCTGGTCAACCACCACCACTGGTCGGTCGCCGCGGCCGGCGGTCTGGTCACCCTGTCGCAGCTGCTCGGCGCGGCGGGCCGCGTCGCGGTCGGCCGCTGGTCGGATCGCATCGGCTCACGCATGCAACCCGTCGCCGTCATCGCCGCGGCCGCCGCGTTGACCCTTTTCCTCCTGGCGCTTTCGGACCTGGTGGATTCGCGATTCGACATCGCGCTCATGGTCGCGATCTCGGTGATCGCGGTGCTGGACAACGGTCTGGAAGCGACCGCCATCACCGAATTCGCCGGGCCGTTCTGGAGCGGGCGCGCGCTGGGCATCCAGAACACCACCCAGCGGGTGGTGGCGGCCGTCGGTCCCCCGCTGTTCGGTGTGCTGATCAGCGCGGCGAAGTACCCGCCGGCCTGGGCGCTGTGCGGGCTGTTCCCCCTGGCGGCCGTGCCGTTGGTGCCGATCCGGTTGTTGCCGCCCGGGTTGGAAACTAGAGCGCGGCTGCGATCAGTTCGCCGACTTCGCTGGTGGCGCGCCGTTCGCTCCCACGAGTTGCCAGATAATGCTCGACGGCCCCGTCCACCCGCGCAGCGGCATCGTCCTCGCCGAGGTGGTCGAGCAGCAGCGCCACCGACATGATGGCCGCGGTGGGATCCGCGATGCCCTGACCGGCGATGTCGGGTGCGCTGCCGTGCACCGGCTCGAACATCGACGGGTTGGTCCGGGTGGCGTCGATGTTTCCACTGGCGGCCAGGCCGATTCCGCCGCACACCGCCGCGGACAGGTCGGTGATGATGTCGCCGAACAGGTTGTCGGTGACGATCACGTCGAAGCGGCCGGGGTCGGTGACCATGAAGATGGTGGCCGCGTCGACGTGTTGGTACGCCACCTCGACGTCGGGATACTCCTCGCCGACCTCGGCGACGATTCGCGACCACAGCTTCCCCGCGAACGTCAGCACATTGTTCTTGTGCACCAGCGTCAAGTGCTTACGGCGCGACATCGCCCGTTCGAACGCGTACTGCACCACCCGACGCACGCCGAACGCGGTGTTCAGGCTGACCTCGGTGGCCACCTCGTGCGGGGTTCCGGCGCGAATCGCACCGCCGTTGCCGGTGTAGGGCCCCTCGGTGCCCTCGCGAACCACGACGAAGTCGATCTCGGGGTTTCCCGCGAGCGGGCTGCTCACCCCGGGATACAGCCGACCCGGCCGCAGGTTCACGTGGTGATCCAGCTCGAAACGCAGGCGCAGCAACAACCCTCGCTCCAGCACACCGCTGGGCACCGAGGGATCGCCGACGGCTCCGAGCAGGATGGCGTCGTGCCCGCGCAACTCGGCGAGCACCGAATCCGGCAGCAACTCGCCCGTGGCATGGAAACGACGGGCGCCGAGGTCGTAGCTGGTCTTTTCCACCCCCGGCACCACCGCGTCGAGGACTTTGACGGCCTCGGCCACCACCTCCGGCCCGATGCCGTCGCCGCCGATCACCGCGAGTCTCACGACAGGTCAACCACTTCGAGCTTCTTGGCGCTCACCGCGGCCGCGATCGCCGAGCGCACATCCTCCGGCACGTCCTGATCGACTCGCAGCAGGATGGTGGCGAACGGGCCCTCGGCGTCCTCGGACAGTTGGGCCGCGTGGATGTTCACCCCGGCGCCACCGAGCAGGGTGCCGATCTTGCCCAACGCCCCCGGCTGGTCGACGTAGTGGACGATCAGGTTGGTGCCTTCGGCGCGCAGGTCGAAGTGGCGCCCGTTGATCTGCACGATCTTCTGCACCTGCTGCGGGCCGGCCAGCGTGCCGGCGACGTTGACGGCCGTGCCGTCGTGGGCCACGCCCCGCACGTCGACCACGCTGCGGTAGTTGGGGCTTTCCGATGCCGTCGAGATCTCCGCCGAAACGCCGCGCTCGGCGGCCAGCGCCGGCGCGTTGACGAACGTCACCGGGCCCTCGACGACGGCCGAGAACAGCCCGCGCAGGGCCGAAAGCTTCAGCACCTCAACGTCTTCGGCGGCGAGCTCGCCGCGCACCTGCACCGACAACGACACCGGCGGCCCGTCGGACAGCGTGGCGACCAGCACGCCGAGCTTGCGCGCCAGGTCCAGCCAGGGCGCCACCTCCTCGTTGACCACGCCGCCGCCGACGTTGACCGCGTCGGGGACGAATTCACCGGCCAGGGCCAGCCGCACGCTTTCGGCGACGTCGGTGCCGGCCCGGTCCTGGGCCTCGGCGGTCGACGCCCCCAGGTGCGGGGTGACCACCACCTGCGGCAGCTCGAAAAGCGGGCTGTCGGTGCAGGGTTCGGTGGAGAACACGTCGAGGCCGGCGGCGCGCACATGCCCGCTGTTGACGGCTTCGGCCAGCGCCGCCTCGTCCACCAGGCCGCCGCGCGCCGCGTTGACGATGATGACGCCCGGTTTGGTCTTCGCCAGCGCCTCCTTGTCGATCAGGCCCGCGGTCTCCGGCGTCTTCGGCAGATGCACCGAGATGAAATCGGCGCGGGCCAGCAGGTCGTCCAGGGACAGCAGCTCGATGCCGAGCTGCGCGGCCCGGGCCGGCGCCACGTACGGGTCGTAGGCGACCACGTGGGTGCCGAACGCCCCGATCCGCTGCGCGAACAACTGGCCGATCCGGCCCAACCCGACGACACCGACCGTCTTGCCGAAAATTTCGGTGCCGGAAAACTTCGACCGCTTCCAGGTGTGCTCGCGCAGCGTCGCATCGGCCGCCGGGATCTCACGCGCGGCGGACAGCAGCAGCGCCATCGCGTGTTCGGCGGCGCTGTGGATGTTCGACGTGGGGGCGTTGACCACCAGCACCCCGCGCGCCGTGGCGGCGTCGACGTCGACGTTGTCCAGGCCGACCCCGGCGCGGGCCACGATCTTCAGCTTGGGGGCGGCCGCCAACACCTCGGCGTCGACGGTGGTGGCCGACCGCACCAGCAGCGCGTCGGCCTCGGGCACGGCCGCCAGCAGCTTCGGCCGGTCGGGCCCGTCGACCCAGCGCACCTCGACCTGGTCCCCCAGGGCGGCGACGGTTGATTCGGCGAGTTTGTCGGCAATGAGTACAACAGGCAGATTCACGCGGCCAGCCTATCGGCTGTAATTGACCGGTGGACGTCACCATCATCGGCAGCGGGCCCAACGGCCTCAGCGCGGCCGTCATCTGCGCGCGCGCGCGATTAAAAGTGCAGGTCGTCGAGGCGCAGCCGACGTTCGGCGGCGGCGCTCGCACCGCCGCAGACAACGAATTCCCAGCAATCTCACACGACGTGTGCTCGGCGGTCCACCCGCTGGCGCTGGCGTCGCCGTTCTTCGCGGCGTTCGACCTGCCGGCCCGCGGCGTGCGGCTGGCCGTGCCGGAAATCTCGTACGCCAACCCGCTGCCGGGCCGCCCGGCCGCCATCGCCTACCGGGATCTGGAGCGCACCTGCGCGGAGCTGGAGCACGGCGCGTCCTGGCGGCGGCTGCTGGGCCCATTGGTGGAGAATTCGGGCGCCGTGGTGGGATTGCTGCTCGGCGACAAGCGGTCGCTGCCCCCTTCGGTGCCGTCGGCCCTGCGGCTGGGCCTGCGCATGCTGGCGCAGGGGACGCCCGCGTGGGGTCTGCTGGCCGGCCAGGATGCCCGCGCCCTGTTCACGGGCGTTGCGGCGCATGTGCTTTCGCGGATGCCGTCGTTGACCGCGTCCGGCGCCGGGTTGATGCTGGCCACGCTGGCCCATGCGGTCGGCTGGCCCATTCCGGTCGGGGGCAGCCAGGCGATCACCGACGCGCTGATCGCCGACCTGCGCGCGCACGGCGGCGAACTCACCGCCGGCACCGAAATCACCGAACCACCCGACGGCGTCGTCGCCTACGACACGGCGCCGACCGCGCTGCTGCGGATCTACGGGAACGCCCTTCCGGACCGCTACGCCAAAGCGTTGCGCCGCTACACGTTCGGTCCCGGTGTCGCCAAGGTGGACTTCGTGCTCGGCGAGGACATCCCGTGGTCGGACCCGCGGCTGGCTCAGGCGCCGACCCTGCATCTCGGCGGCACCCGCGAGCAGATGGCCCGCGCCGAGGCCGACATCGCCGCCGGGCGACACGCCCAGTGGCCGATGGTGCTGGCCGCCTCGCCGCACATCGCGGACCCCGGCCGCATCGACCATGCCGGCCGGCGCCCCTTCTGGACCTACGCCCACGTGCCGGCGGGCTCCACCGTCGACGCGACCGAGGCCGTCACCGGAATCGTCGAGCGGTTCGCACCCGGGTTCCGCGACATCGTGGTGGCGGCCCGCGCCGTGCCCGCCGCAGCGATGGCCGACCACAACGCCAACTACGTCGGCGGCGACATCGGGATGGGCGGAAATTCCGCCTGGCGCGCGATCGCCGGCCCGACCCCGCGCCTAAACCCGTGGAGCACACCGCTGCCCAAGGTCTATCTGTGCTCCGCGGCCACCCCGCCGGGCGGCGGAGTGCACGGCATGTCCGGTTACTACGCCGCCCGCACGCTGTTGCGCCGCGAATTCGGCATCACCGACATGCCTAGGCTGGCCCCATGACCAAACTCGCGATCATCTACTACTCGGCCACCGGCCACGGCACCTCGATGGCCCAGCGCGTCGCCGCGACGGCCGAGTCGGCGGGCGCCGAAGTGCGCCTGCGGCACGTCGCCGAAACCCACGACCCGGAATCGTTCGCGCACAACCCGGCCTGGACCGCGAACTACCAAGCGACCAAGGATCTTCCCGCGGCCACCGGCGACGACGTGGTGTGGGCCGACGCGGTGATCTTCGGCTCCCCGACCCGCTTCGGTTCGCCCGCCGCGCAATTGCGCACCTTCCTGGACTCGTTGGGCGGGCTGTGGGCCCAGGGCAAGCTCGCGGACAAGGTGTACGCGGCCTTTACGTCGTCCAACACGCTGCACGGCGGCCAGGAAACCACCCTGCTCTCGCTGTACATCACGATCATGCATTTCGGCGGCATCATCGTGCCGCCCGGTTACACCGACCCGGTCAAGTTCGTCGACGGCAACCCGTACGGGGTGAGCGTGGTGTCCACCCACGACAACATCCACGAACTCGACGACGCGACCCGGGACGCGCTGGACCACCTGGCGCGCCGGGTCGTCGAAACCGCCGGCCGCCTGCGCGACACATAAACGGTTGCGACGACACGCCGGAAATCGGCGCAACGGTTGATGTTTCGAGGCGGCTGACCTTATGCCGTCTCGGTGATCGGGCGGTCCACCCAGCTCATCAGGTCACGCAGCTTCTTGCCGGTGACTTCGATGGGGTGCTCGGCGTTCTCCTTGCGCAGCTGCTCGAGTTGCTTGTTGCCGCCCTCGACGTTGGCCACCAGCTTCTTGACGAAGTCGCCGTTCTGGATGTCGCGCAGGATCTCCCGCATCCGGTCCTTGGTGCCGTCGTCGATGACGCGGGGACCCGACAGGTAGCCGCCGAACTCGGCGGTGTCGGATACCGAGTAGTTCATCCGGGCGATGCCGCCCTCGTACATCAGGTCGACGATCAGCTTGAGCTCGTGCAGCACCTCGAAGTACGCCATCTCCGGCGGGTAGCCCGCCTCCACCATGATGTCGAAACCGGCCTTCACCAATTCCTCTGTGCCGCCGCACAACACGGCCTGCTCACCGAACAGGTCGGTTTCGGTCTCGTCCTTGAAGGTGGTCTTGATGACGCCGGCCCGGGTGCCGCCGATCGCCTTGGCGTACGACAGCGCCAGCGCCTCGCCCTGCCCGGTCGGGTCCTGGTCGACGGCGATCAGGCAGGGCACGCCCTTGCCGTCGACGAACTGGCGGCGCACCAGGTGGCCGGGCCCCTTGGGGGCGACCATCGCGACGGTGACGTCGGCCGGCGGCTTGATCAGGCCGAAGTGGATGTTGAGGCCGTGACCGAAAAACAAAGCGTCGCCGGCCTTCAGGTTGGGCTCGATGTCGTTTTTGAAGATGTCGGCCTGAGCGGTGTCGGGCGCCAGCAGCATGATGACGTCGGCCCACTTGGCGACCTCGGCCGGGGTGTCGACGTCCAGGCCCTGCTCGGAGACCTTGGGCCGCGACCTGGAACCCTCCTTGAGCCCGACGCGCACCTGGACACCCGAGTCGCGCAGGCTCAGCGAGTGCGCGTGCCCCTGGCTGCCGTACCCGATGACGCCGACCTTGCGGCCCTGGATGATCGTCAGGTCCGCATCGTCGTCGTAGAACATCTCTAATGCCACGGTTGAATATCTCCTTTGTCTATTTCGCGGTGCCCATCCCGCGCGGACCGCGGGACAGCGACACCATTCCGGATTGGGCGATTTCGCGGATGCCGAACGGCTCCAGCACGCGCAGGAACGCCTCGATCTTGCCGCGGTCACCGGTGGCCTCGATGGTCAGCGATTCCGGTGACACGTCGATCACCTTGGCGCGGAACAGGTTCACCGCTTCGATCACCTGACTACGGGTGCCGGCGTCGGCGCGCACCTTGATCAGGGACAACTCTCGCGACACCGAGTTGTCGTCGTCCTGCTCGATGATCTTGATCACGTTGATCAGCTTGTTGAGCTGCTTGGTGATCTGCTCGAGCGGCGTCTCCTCGGCGGAGACCACGATCGTCATCCGCGACATGTCCTTCTGCTCGGTCGCGCCGACGGCCAGCGACTCGATGTTGAAGCCACGCCGGGAGAACAGCGCCGCCACCCGCGCGAGCACACCCGGTTTGTCCTCGACCAGCACCGACAGCGTGTGGGTTTTGGTGTGCATCAGGCGTGCCCTTCGGTTTCGTCGTCGAACAGCGGGCGAATGCCGCGGGCTGCCTGGATCTCGTCGTTGCTGGTGCCGGCGGCCACCATCGGCCACACCTGCGCGTCGGCGCCGACGATGAAGTCGATCACCACCGGGCGGTCGTTGATGGCGCGCGCCTGGTTGATCACGTCGACCACGTCTTCCTCACGCTCGCAACGCAATCCGACGCAACCCAGCGCCTCCGCGAGCTTGACG
Organism: Mycobacterium interjectum; assembly: GCA_002102225.1. Taxonomy (GTDB): domain Bacteria; phylum Actinomycetota; class Actinomycetes; order Mycobacteriales; family Mycobacteriaceae; genus Mycobacterium; species Mycobacterium interjectum_B. The sequence goes on along the minus strand of LQPB01000062.1, from coordinate 15,465 downwards.
AAGTCGGGGATGCGGTGCGAGTGCGTCGCAAGGTCGGTCTGCGAGTAGCGCTCCTGATAGAACAGCGTCTGCCACTGGCGCACCATGCCCAGGTTGCCGTTGTTGATCAACGCCACCTTGATCGGCGCGCCCTCGATCGCGCAGGTGGCCAGCTCCTGATTGGTCATCTGGAAGCAGCCGTCCCCGTCGATCGCCCATACCTCGGCGTCGGGGCGGGCGATCTTGGCGCCCATGGCCGCGGGAATCGCGAACCCCATGGTGCCCAGCCCGCCGGAATTCAGCCAGGTGCGCGGCTTTTCGTAGGAGATGAACTGCGCGGCCCACATCTGGTGCTGGCCGACACCGGCCACGTACACCGCGTCGGGCCCGGCGATCTCGCCCAGCTTCTCGATGACGTACTCGGGGCTGAGGCTGCCGTCGCTCTGCGGCGCGTAGCTCAACGGGTAGGTGGACTGGACGCCGTTCAGGTAGGCCCACCAGTCGCTCATCTCGATGTTGCCGGGGATGTCGTGGTGGCGCAGCATCGCGATGAGGTCGGTGATGACGGCCTTGACGTCGCCCACGATCGGCACGTCGGCGTGCCGGTTCTTGCCGATCTCGGCCGGGTCGATGTCGGCGTGGATGACCTTGGCCTCCGGGGCGAAGGAGTCGAGCTTTCCGGTCACCCGGTCATCGAACCGGGTGCCCAGCGCGATCAGCAGGTCGCTGCGCTGCAGCGCCGCCACCGCGGCCACCGTGCCGTGCATGCCGGGCATGCCCATGTGCTGCGGGTGGCTGTCCGGGAAGGCGCCGCGCGCCATCAGCGTGGTGACCACCGGGATGCCGGTCAGCTCGGCCAGCTCGCGCAGCTGCTCGGTCGCCTCGCCGCGGATGACCCCGCCGCCGACGTAGAGCACCGGTTTGTGCGCGGCCGCGATCAGCTTGGCGGCCTCGCGGACCTGCCGATTGTGCGGCTTGGTGTTCGGCTTGTAGCCGGGCAGGTCCATGCGGGGCGGCCAGCTGAAGGTGCACTGGCCCTGCAGCACGTCCTTGGGGATGTCGACGAGCACCGCGCCGGGACGGCCGGAGGCGGCGATGTGGAACGCCTCGGCCAGCACCCGGGGGATGTCGTCGCCGGAGCGGACCAGGAAGTTGTGCTTGGTGATCGGCATCGTGATGCCGGAGATGTCGGCCTCCTGGAACGCGTCGGTCCCGATCAGCCCGCGCCCGACCTGACCGGTGACGGCGACCACGGGGATCGAGTCCATCTGGGCATCGGCCAGCGGGGTCACCAGGTTGGTGGCGCCGGGACCCGAGGTCGCCATGCAGACCCCGACCTTGCCGGTGGCGTGCGCGTACCCGCTGGCCGCGTGCCCGGCGCCCTGCTCGTGGCGAACCAGCACGTGGCGCAGCTTTTTCGAGTCGAACAGCGGGTCGTACACCGGCAGCACGGCGCCGCCGGGAATCCCGAAGATCACCTCGACGTCGAGTTCCTCCAGCGACCGGATCACCGACTGGGCACCGGTAAGCTGTTCCGGCCCAACATGTTTCGGTGAGGCCGCCGGCGTCTTTGCGGCCGGCTTCACCGCGTCGGTGGCGACGCTGGCCGGGTCAGGCGGCCTGGGTGATTGTGGCTTGGTGGGTGCGCTCACTGTCGTCCTCGCCCTCTTGTGTTCACGCTTCGTCGTTATGTCTCGTTGCCGCGCAAGAAAAAACCCCCGTCAGCTCGGCCGCTGAACGAGGGTTGCGCGTTGGTGCTGGATAGCTTCAAATGCCGAAGAGCCGGTCAGCCACCAACGCGCTGACTAAGTACTACGAGCATTCCGGGCTTTCCGGCGGTATCCATAGCGTCCGACGGTAGCCTTCGCACAGCTCAGGAGTCAAATCCGGGCCCCGTCTGCGGCCCGGGCCGCCGGTGAAAGGATGCTCCCGTGGCTACCGATTCCCCCGTGGTGATCAAAGTGTCGCCGATGGCCCACTTCGCCGTCGGCTTCTTCACCCTCGGCCTGCTGATACCGGTGCTGGCCTGGCCGGTGTGCGCGCCGCTGCTGATCATCCCGGTGGTGTTGTCCGCGTTGATCATCCGGCTCCGCACGGTCGCCGACGACCAGGGCGTGACGGTCCAGACGCTGTTCGGCAGCCGGACCGTGCGCTGGGAAGAGATCGAGGGGCTGCGCTTTCACCGCGGGTCCTGGGCGCGCGCCCGCCTCAAAAGCGGGGCGGAGCTGCGCTTGCCCGCCGTCACCTTCGCGACGCTGCCGCAGCTGACCGAGGCGAGCTCGGGACGGGTGCCCAACCCCTATCGATGAGGCTCAGGCGATCGGGTTGACCCCGTTGAGCAGCACCCAGACCGCGACGCCGGCGGCGATGCCGGCCAGCAGGGCGACGAACGAGCCGATGAACGGCCGGTGCGCCCAACCCCGGCTCGCGTCGAGGCCGTAGCGGCCCGGTCCGCACAGCACGACCGCGGCAGCCAGGACGATCAGGGTGATCTGGTATTCGTGCCCCTGCGGCAGGAAGTACGAGAAGGCGTGTGACCGGGAGCCTCCCGACACGGTGGCCAGCAGTTCGTTGATCAGGAACGCCAGCGCGCCCGCCGCGGCGATCGGGGTGAACAGTCCCAGGATCAGCAGCACGGCGGCCACGATCTCACCGCCCGCGCTCACGTAGGCGAGGATGTCGGCATGGTGGTAGCCGACGTCGGAGAGCGAATTCTTCAGCCCGGTCAATCCCCCGCCGCCCCACCAGCCGAACAGCTTCTGCAGCCCGTGGGCGCCCAGCACCACGCCCAGCCCGACCCGTAACACCAGCAAACCCAGGTGCTGGGTGCCGCGCCTGCCGACCTCGCGATGCCGCTCGTCGTCGGCGTCCGCGTCGATCTGGGCCGGCTCGGTGGCCGAGATCGGCGCGGCCTGCGCCACCGCGGCCGGCTGGACGTACGGCAGGGGTTCCTGCTGGTCGAGCAGGTGGTATCCGCCCGCGCCCGGCCCGGCGTGCTGATTGGGGTCCTGGTAGGGGATGACCGTGGTGGTTCCGAAATCGCCCGGGTACCCGACCGGGGTCAGGTCATCCTCGGGGTCGACCAGGCGCGCCGAGGCGGGGCGCCCGGGTATCGGCTCCGGGGTATCGCCCGGCCGCTGCCAAGGTGCGTCATTCGATTGACTGGTCACGGGTGCCAGGGTAAGGGGCAAAAGGGCCTGAATCGGGGATTTGAGCGGCGCTTTCGCCGGGTAAGTCCGCCAAATCGGCCCGAATCGGTCCAAAATGGCCGTCCCGCGCGTCCGCGACGGCGGAAAAGGGTCAAATCGGCGCTCCACCGGCGGCGCTGGGGCGGCCGGACACGGGCGGGCGTGTGGCGGCGGTGCGCGCACAGTCCGTAGCCTGTCGAACATGCGGATACGGGGCTCGGCTCGCGGCGCGGTGGCCGCGCTCTCCGCAGTGCTGCTCGTCGCGAGCGGGTGCGCGCGGTTCAACGACGCCCAGTCCCAGCCCTTCACGACGGCCCCCGAACTCAAGCCCCAGCCGAGCTCGACGCCGCCCCCGCCCCCGCCGCTGCCGCCCACGCCGTTCCCGAAGGCCTGCCCGGCGCCGGGGGTCATGCAGGGCTGCCTGGAGAGCACCAGCGGCCTGATCATGGGGCCCGACAGCAAAACCGCGCTGGTCGCCGAGCGCACCACCGGCGCCGTCAAGGACATCTCCGTCAACGCCGAGCCGAAGGTGAAGACCGTCATCCCGGTCGACCCGTCCGGTGACGGTGGCCTGATGGACATCGTGCTGTCGCCGACCTATCAGCAAGACCGGCTGATGTACGCCTACATCAGCACGCCCACCGACAATCGGGTGATCCGGGTGGCCGACGGTGACATCCCGAAGGACATCCTGACCGGGATCCCCAAGGGCGCCACCGGAAACACCGGGGCCCTGATCTTCACCAGCCCGACCACGCTGGTCGTGATGACCGGCGACGCCGGCAACCCGGCGATGGCCTCCGACCCCAAGTCCCTGGCCGGCAAGGTGCTGCGCATCGAGCAGCCGACCACCGTGGGCCAGGCGCCGCCGACGACCGCGCTGTCCGGCGTCGGCTCCGGCGGCGGCCTGTGCATCGACCCCGTCGACGGCTCGCTGTACGTCGCCGACCGCACCCCCACCGCGGATCGTTTGCAGCGCATCACCAAGACCTCGGAGGTCTCCACGGTGTGGACGTGGCCGGACAAGCCCGGCGTGGCCGGCTGCGCGGCGATGGACGGGACCGTGCTGGTGAACCTGATCAACACCAAGCTCACGGTCGCGGTGCGGCTCGCCCCCGCGACGGGCGCGGTCACCGGCGAGCCCGACGTCGTCCGCAAGGACACCCACGCTCATGCGTGGGCGTTGCGGATGTCGCCGGACGGAAACGTCTGGGGCGCAACGGTCAACAAGACCGCCGGGGACGCCGAGAAGCTCGACGACGTGGTGTTCCCGCTGTTCCCGCAGGGCGGTGGCTTCCCGCGGAACAACGACGACAAGACCTAGACGGGCCCGTCGAGGGTGAACCTGATGCCGTATTTGCGCGGCTCGGCGGCGGGCTTGTGCAGAACAAACCGCTCCGGCGCCTCGTGGCCGGGTTCGGGGTCGTCGAGGTCGGATAGGTACAGCACGTCTTCGTAGGCATCCGGGACCCAGCCGGCGACGGGTTCCACGATGTAGGCCACGTGATCGGCGATATCGATCCAGTACGCGGTCTTTCCGACGAACCACGCGATGGCCTCGTCGAGGATCGGCATCTCGTTGGGGCCGGCGCGCCACGAGCAGTGCGCGAATCTGTCTGCCTCGTCGTCGGTTTCGCCGTCGAACAGCTCGGCCAGGCCCACCTGGTGCCGGGCCAGCACGTGCACCGCCAGATGCTCGGATCGGCGCGCCGCGTCGCAGGCGCCGCTGCTGCGCGGGATCACCACCATGAAACTCGGCGGCCGCACGCTGGTTTGAGTGGCGAAACTGATCAGGCAACCCGACGGGTGACCCTCGGTCTGGGTGGTCACGACGAACACCGGGCTGTCCAGCATCGCCATCAGGTCGTCAAACACATGACCATCATGGGTCCGCACCGCGCTTTCCAACACTCTTTCCCACTATTTCCGTTCCCACTATTTCCGTGGGATCGGTCGGGCGCGGTGCCGGTCAGCCCTGACCGCAGGCGGCCAGGACGAGTTCGCGCACCCGCGCCGCGTCGGCCTGTCCGCGGGTGGCCTTCATCACCGCGCCGACGATCGCGCCGGCCGCGGCCACCTTGCCGCCACGAATCTTTTCGGCGACATCGGGATTGGCGGCCAGGGCCTCGTCGACGGCGGCCTGCGTCACCGAATCGTCGCGCACCAGCGCCAGACCGCGCGCGGTCATGACCTGCTCGGGTTCGCCTTCCCCGGCGAGCACGCCCTCGACCACCTGGCGGGCCAACTTGTTTGACAGCTTGCCCTCGTCGACCAGCGCGATCACCGCGGCGACCTGGGCGGGGGTGATGGCCAGCTCGTCCAACTCGACGCCCGCCTCATTGGCCTTCTGCACCAGGAAGTTTCCCCACCAGGCGCGGGCCTGCTCGCTCGACGCGCCGTGCTTGACGGTCTGGATGACCAGATCGACGGCGCCGGCATTGACGAGGTCCCGCATCACCTCGTCGGAGACGCCCCACTCGTCCTGGATCCGCTTGCGGCTCAACCACGGAAGCTCGGGGATGGTCTGCCGCAATCGCTCGACGAGCTCGCGGCTGGGCGCGACGGGCTCCAGGTCGGGCTCGGGGAAATAGCGGTAGTCCTCGGCGGTCTCCTTGGTGCGACCCGGGCTGGTGTAGCCGGATTCGTGAAAGTGCCTGGTTTCCTGGGTGATCCGGCCGCCGGAGGACAGGACGGCGCCCTGGCGCTGCATTTCGTAGTGCACGGCGACCTCGACGCTTTTGAGCGAGTTGACGTTCTTGGTTTCGGTTCGGGTGCCGAACTCGGTGGCGCCCTTCGGCATCAGCGACACGTTGGCGTCGCAACGCATCGAGCCCTGATCCATCCGGACGTCCGATACGTCCAACGCGCGCAACAGGTCTCGCAGCGCGGTGACGTAGGCCCGGGCGATCTGCGGGGCCCGCGCGCCGGCGCCCACGATCGGCTTGGTCACGATCTCGATCAGCGGAACGCCGGCCCGGTTGTAGTCGATCAGCGAGGTCGTCGCGCCGTGGATGCGGCCGGTTTCGCTGCCCAGGTGGGTCAGCTTGCCGGTGTCCTCCTCCATGTGCGCCCGCTCGATCTCCACCCGCCAGGTGCTGCCGTCCTCCAGCGGGGCATCCAGGTAGCCGTTGATGGCGATGGGCTCGTCGTACTGCGAAATCTGGTAGTTCTTCGGCATGTCCGGATAGAAGTAGTTTTTCCGCGCGAAGCGGCACCAGGGCACGATCTCGCAATTCAGCGCCAACCCGATCCGGATCGCCGACTCCACCGCCGCCCGGTTGAGCACCGGCAGCGAGCCGGGAAGCCCGAGGCATACCGGGCAGACCTGGGTGTTGGGTTCGCCACCGAATGTGGTGGCGCAGCCGCAGAACATCTTGGTCACGGTGGACAACTCGACGTGCACCTCGAGGCCGAGGACCGGATCGAAGCGTGCGATGACCTCGTCGTATTCCATCAGCTCGGCGGCAGCAACACTCATGCCGTCGATCCTAATCAGGCGCGACGTGCGCCGCTCAGCGCCCGTGCGGCGTTTGCCGGGCCCCTAACCGGATGTTCGGCAGCGGGCCTTGGGCCGGGAACATGTCGGCGATCGCGGCCGCCATCTCCAAATAGCTGCGCCTGCTGTCCCTGCTGAGGCGGTCCAGGCCGATCTCCTTGCCGTCGTGCACGTGCCGATCGAAGGGCAGCACCACCGTCGCCGCGACGCGGGCGGACAATTCGTCGAGCTCCTTGGCGGCCACCACGCCGACCCTTCCGGCCTCGACATGGTTGATCGCGAGCACCGTCGACTTCACGAGTCGCTGATAGCCGTTGTTGCGCAACATGTCCAGCGTCGTCTTGGTCTTCCGTATCGCGTCGATGGACGTGCTGGTGACCACCACGAGGGCCCGGGCCTCCGGCAACACGGCGTCCATCACGGCCGAGTTGACCGCCTTGACGCAGTCCACCAACAGCACCGAATAGTGCTTGCGCAGCAGAGAAAACGCCCTCACGACGTCGTGGCGCTCGAGCCGCCAGTCGGTGTGCGCATAGTCCGGCAGTCCGAGCACCTCGAGCCCGAAGCTGTTCTTGTAGGTGTGGGCCCGCACGTCCGAATACTGTGTGGCGGCGTCGTTTCGGAGCAGGTCGGCCATGCTCAGCGGGTTCCGGCGACCGTGGCGCTCCGCCAAATCGCCGGCGTCGATGTCCACGGCGATGACCCGGTCGTCGCGCACGGCGGCAAAGGTCGAGCCCAGCGCCTCGACCACCACGGTCTTGCCGACGCCGCCCTTGAGGTTGAGGACGGCGATGGGAAACGCACCGCCCACGGGCGTGCGGATGCGCTCTCGCAACCCCTGTTCGTACGCCGAGGCTTTGCCCGGGCCGACGTTGATCCCGGTCAGCCGGCGGATCACGTCGCGCCAGTTGAACCCGCCGGAATCAAGCTCCGGCTGGTCGAGGCCGTCGAGCGCCGTCCCGCCGACCCCCAACTCGGGGCGAGGCCGCGGCGGGACACGCCGCGCCGGGGCGGGCTTGGTCGCTGGGGGCTGCGGCACCGTGGGTGACACCGGATCGGCGTCCACGCGCCGGCCCGGCGGCGGCCGCTGGCGGCCCGGCGGCCCCGCCGATGCGGGTGGCCGCTGAACGATTCCGCGAAGTGAACCGCGGTTGCTCATAGGTCCCGGTATAACCGCTTCGAGCTGGCAGAAAACCACCAATATCGCGCTCCTCCGCGGTGAGCTGCGGAGTTCGGCGGCAAATTCAAATGGTCGTCAAGTGGGAGCCACCGATTGTTTGCCAACAGGTCGAGAGCTGGCCGATCAGCCGAAGAAGGCCGCGGCGTCGTCATAGCGGCTTTCGGGCACCAGCTTGAGCTGGCGCGTCGCGTCCGCCAGCGGCACCCGCCCGATGTCCTGGCCGCGCAGCGAGACCATCTGGCCGTACTCCCCGGCATGGGCGGCGTCGGCCGCGTTGACGCCGAACCGGGTGGCCAGCACCCGGTCGTAGGCCGTCGGAGTGCCGCCCCGCTGGACGTGGCCCAGCACGGTCACCCGGACCTCCTTGTTGATCCGCGTCTCGACCTCGGCGCCCAGCTGCGCCGCGACGCCGGTGAAGCGCTCGTGGCCGAACTCGTCAATTCCGCCTTCCCGCAAACTGATTGAGCCGGCGACCGGCTTGGCGCCCTCGGCGACCACGCAGATGAAGTGCGAATCCCCGCGCTGGAAGCGACGTTTCACCAGCCGGCACACCTCCTCGACGTCGAAGGGTTGCTCGGGGATCAGCGTCATGTGCGCGCCGGACGCCAGCCCGGCGTTCAACGCGATCCAGCCCGCATGCCTGCCCATCACCTCCACCAGCATCACCCGCTGGTGAGATTCAGCCGTGCTGTGCAACCGGTCGATGGCGTCGGTGGCCACGGTCAGCGCCGTGTCGTGGCCGAAAGTCACGTCGGTGCAGTCGATGTCGTTGTCGATGGTCTTGGGCACACCCACGACGGGAACGTTTTCTTCCGACAGCCAGTGCGCGGCCGTCAGCGTGCCCTCGCCGCCGATCGGGATCAGCACGTCGATGCCGTTGTCGTCCAGCGTTTGCTTGATCTGGTTCAGCCCGGCGCGGAGCTTGTCCGGGTGCACGCGGGCGGTGCCCAGCATCGTTCCACCCTTGGCCAGCAGGCGGTCGTTGCGGTCGTCGTTCTGCAGCTGGATGCGCCGGTTCTCCAGCAACCCGCGCCAGCCGTCCTGGAACCCGACCACCGACGAGCCGTACCTCGAGTCGCAGGTGCGCACCACCGCCCGGATGACGGCGTTGAGCCCGGGGCAGTCGCCGCCTCCGGTGAGAATTCCGATCCGCATGCCCTTATCTTGCCGCGCGGCCCGCCTGCGCCGCCCAGCAGACGCAGAATCGCACTGGAAAGCCGCCTGTTATGCGATTCTGCGTCTGCTCGCGGTCACACCGTCGGCGGCGCGGGCAGCGGGCCGCGGGCCGCCTCGTAGGCGGCTGCCACCCGGTACAGGCGGTCGTCGGCCAGGGCGGGGGCCATGATCTGCAGCCCCACCGGCAGGTCGTCGTCCGGGGAGAGCCCCGCGGGCACCGACATGCCGCAGTGCCCGGCCAGGTTCAGCGGCAGCGTGCACAGGTCGAACAGGTACATCGCCAGCGGGTCGTCGACCTTCTCGCCGAGCGGGAACGCGGTGGTCGGCGTCGCCGGCGACACCAGCACGTCGACGGATTCGTAGGCCCGGTCCAGGTCGCGGGCGATCAGCGTGCGCACCTTCTGCGCCTGGTTGTAATAGGCGTCGTAGTAGCCGGCCGACAGCGCGTAGGTGCCGATCATGATGCGCCGCTTGACCTCCGGCCCGAAGCCGGCGGCGCGGGTCAGCGCCATGACCTCCTCGGCGCTGTGCGTGCCGTCGTCCCCGACCCGCAGCCCGTAGCGCATCGCGTCGAAGCGGGCCAGGTTGCTCGACACCTCCGACGGCAGGATCAGGTAGTAGGCGGCCAGCGCGTGGTCGAAGTGCGGGCAGTCGACTTCGCTGACCTCGGCGCCCAGCGCGGTCAACTGCTCGACCGCGGCCTCGAACGACGCCAGCACCCCCGGCTGATAGCCCTCGCCGCGGAGCTGCCGGACCACCCCGACGCGCACGCCCCGCAGATCACCGTCCGCGCCGGCCCGGGCGGCGGCCACCACGTCGGGCACCTCGGCGTCCACGGATGTCGAGTCGCGCCCGTCGTGGCCGGCGATCACCTGGTGGAGCAGCGCGGTGTCCAGCACGGTCCGCGCGCACGGGCCGCCCTGATCCAGCGACGACGCGCACGCCACCAGCCCATAGCGGGACACCGTGCCGTAGGTGGGCTTGACCCCGACGGTCGCGGTCAGCGCGGCCGGCTGGCGGATGGAGCCGCCGGTGTCGGTGCCGATGGCCAGCGGCGCCTGGAACGCGGCCAGCGCCGCCGCGCTGCCGCCGCCCGAGCCGCCGGGCACCCGGTCGAGGTTCCACGGGTTGCGGGTGGGGCCGTAGGCGGAGTTCTCCGTCGAGCTGCCCATCGCGAACTCGTCCATGTTCGTCTTGCCCAGGATCGGGATGCCCGCGGCGCGCAACCGCGCGGTGACGGTCGCGTCGTAGGGGGAACGCCAGCCCTCGAGGATCTTGGAGCCGCAGGTGGTGGGCATGTCGACCGTGGTGAAGACATCCTTGAGCGCCAGCGGGACCCCGGCCAGCGCCGACGGCGGCCGCTCGCCGGCGGCCACCTTTTGGTCGACGGCCGCCGCGGCGGCCAGCGCCTCGTTGGCCGCCACGTGCAGAAACGCGTGGTACCGGTCGTCGGTCGCCTCGATCTGGTCCAGGCAGGCCCGGGTGATCTCGGTGGAGGACAGCTCCCCGGCGGCGACCCGGGCGGCCAGCGTCGCGGCGTCAGAGCGGACGATCTCGGTCACTCGGCATCCCCCAGGATCTGCGGGACGGCGAAGCGGCCGTCGACGGCTTCGGGCGCCTCGGCCAGCGCCTCGGCCTGCGTCAGGCACGGCGTCTTTTCGTCGGGGCGGGTGACGTTGACGTCCTTGAGGGGGTTGTCGGTCGGTTCGACGCCCGTGACGTCGACGGCCTGAATCTGGCTGACGTGGGTCAGGATGGCGTCGAGCTGGCCGGCGAAGCTGTCCAGCTCGCCATCGGTCAGCGCCAGCCGGGCCAGCCGGGCGAGGTGCGCCACGTCGTCGCGGGAGATCTGAGACACGACAGGAAAGCCTAGCCGCGAGCACCGACCCGGCTCCACGCCCACTGCCCGCGACCGTTCCGAGCCGAAATGCCACGGATACATAGCTGTGCGACAGTGTTGGCCGTGCCGTCGTATCTCTTGCGCATCGAGCTGGCCGATCGTCCGGGCAGCCTGGGCTCGCTGGCGGTGGCGCTCGGCTCGGCGGGCGCCGACATCTTGTCGCTCGATGTGGTGGAGCGCAGCTCGGGGTACGCGATCGACGACCTGGTGATCGAGCTGCCACCGGGGGCGATGCCGGACCGGCTGATCACGGCGGCGGAGTCGCTGCCCAACGTGCGCGTGGACAGCGTCCGGCCGCACACCGGGCTGCTGGAGGCCCACCGCGAGCTGGAGCTCCTCGACCATGTCGCCGCCGCCGGCGACAACGCCTCGCGGCTGCAGGTCCTCGCCGACGAGGCGCCCAAGGTGCTGCGGGTCAGCTGGTGCACGGTGTTGCGCAGTTCGGCCGGCGAGCTCGAGCGCCTCGCCGCCAGCCCGGGCGCCCCCGAAACCCGGGCCGATTCCGCCCCCTGGCTGCCGATCGAGCGGGCGTCGGCGCTCGACGGGAGCGCCGAGTGGGTGCCGCAGGCCTGGCGTGACATGAACATGACGATGGTCGCGGCGCCGTTGGGCGACCCGCACACCGCGGTCGTGCTGGGCCGCCCCGGCCCGGAATTCCGGCCGTCGGAGGTGGCCCGGCTGGGCTACCTGGCCGGGATCGTGGCGACCATGCTGCGCTGACGCTTCACTCGGCGGGCGACACGTCCGCGGGCCCGTCGGCCAGCAGCTTTCGAAAGCCGTCCTCGTCGAGGATCGGCACGCCGAGTTCCACCGCCTTGTCGTATTTGGATCCGGGCGCGTCGCCGGCGACGACGTAGTCGGTCTTCTTCGACACCGAACCCGCCGCCTTGCCGCCGCGCGAGACGATCGCCTCCTTGGCGTCGTCGCGGGAGAAGCCCGCCAGCGAACCGGTGACGACGATGGTCAGGCCCTCCAGCGTGCGCGGCACGCTGGCGTCGCGTTCGTCGGCCATCCGCATTCCGGCCGCCCGCCACTTCTCGACGATCGCGCGGTGCCAGTCGACGGTGAACCATTCGGTGACCGCGGCGGCGATCGTCGGGCCGACGCCCTCGACCGCGGCCAGCCGCTCGGTGGACGCCGCCTCGATGGCCTCCAGGCTGCCGAACTCGGTGGCCAGCGCGCGGGCCGCCGTCGGACCGACGTGCCGGATCGACAACGCCACCAACACCCGCCACAGCGGCTTGGCCTTGGCCGCGCCCAGGTTGGCCAGCAGCCGCACGCCGTTGGCGGACAGCCCACCGGCCTTCGTCCGGAACAACTCGGTGCGCAGCAGGTCGTCCTCGGAGAGGGTGAACAGGTCCCCCTCGTCGGCGATCACCCCGGCCTGCAGCAGCGCGATGGCGGCCTCGTAACCCAGCCCCTCGATGTCCAGCGCGCCGCGGCCGGCGACGTGAAAAACCCGCTCCCGCAACTGCGCCGGGCACGAACGGGCGTTGGGGCAGCGGATGTCGGCGTCGCCCTCCTTCGCGGGGGCGAGCGGGGTGCCGCATTCGGGACACGTTGTGGGCATGACGAATTCGCGTTCGGAGCCGTCGCGCAGGTCGACGATCGGGCCGAGCACCTCGGGAATCACGTCGCCGGCCTTGCGGATCACCACCGTGTCGCCGATCAATACGCCCTTGCGCTTGACCTCCGCGGCGTTGTGCAGGGTGGCCAGCCCCACCGTCGACCCGGCGACCTTGACCGGCGTCATGAACGCGAACGGCGTGACGCGCCCGGTCCGGCCGACGTTGACGCGAATGTCCAGCAGCTCGGTCTGCACCTCCTGGGGCGGGTACTTGTACGCGATCGCCCAGCGCGGCGCCCGCGACGTGGACCCGAGCCTGCGCTGCGACGCCACGTCGTCGACTTTGACCACCACGCCGTCGATTTCGTGATCGACGTCGTGGCGGTGCTCGCCCCAGTAGGTGATGCGCTCGAGCGCGCCGCCCACGTTGTCCACCCGGGTGGTGTGTTCGGACACGGGCAGGCCCCACGCACCCAGCGCCAGGTAGGCGTCATGCAGGGTGGCGGGCCGGAAGCCTTCGGTGTGTCCCACCCCGTGGCAGATCATCCGCAGCTTGCGGCGCGCGGTGACCGCGGGGTCCTTCTGCCGCAGCGATCCCGCGGCGCTGTTGCGCGGGTTGGCGAACGGCGTCTTGCCGTCCTCGACGAGCGCGGCATTGAGCGCCTCGAAGTCGGCGAGGCGGAAGAACACCTCACCGCGCACCTCGAGCACGTCCGGCACGGGGTAGCCCTTGGCGGCCGTCAGCCGTTCCGGGACGTCGTCGATGGTGCGCGCGTTCAGCGTGACGTCCTCACCGGTGCGGCCGTCGCCCCGGGTCGCGGCCCGCACCAGCCGGCCGCCGCGGTACACCAGCGACAGCGCGACGCCGTCGATCTTGAGCTCGCACAGGTAGGGCACGTCGTCACCGACCTCGCCGCGCACGCGGGCCGCCCACAACTCGAATTCCTCTGCGCTGAACACGTTGTCGAGGGACAGCATCCGCTCCAGGTGCTCGGCCTCGGTGAAATCGGTGGCGAAGCCGGCGCCGCCGACGAGCTGGGTGGGCGAATCGGGCGTGCGCAGCTCGGGATGCTGCTCCTCGAGCGCTTCGAGCCGACGCAGCAGCTGGTCGAACTCCGCGTCGGAGATGATCGGCGCGTCGCGCACGTAGTAACGGAACTGGTGTTCGCGCACCTCGTCGGCGAGTTCCCGCCACTCCCGCCGCACCTCGGGCGCAACCGGGTCCGCCTCTGCTGAAGTCACCTCCGCAGGCTATCGAAGGGCGCCGACGGCGGACGACTGCGACGCCTTGGTGCCGACGGCCCCTCCTCTCCAGGGCGGGACCGGCGCTGCGGATGTGGCGGCCGGCTCACTGTCCTTCCACATAGGCGCGCAGCCGGTCGACCGCGGCGTCCCAGCGCCGCGACAACTGGTCGAGGTAGTCGCTGGCCCGGGCCAGCGGTTCGGTCCGCACCGTCCAGACGCGCTCGCGCCCGCGCCGGGCGCTGGCGACCAGTCCCGCGGACTCCAGCAGCGCCAGGTGCTTGCTGGCCGCCTGCCGGGTCACCGGAATGGCCTGGGTGACTTGCGATGTCGAGCACGGTCCGACATCGCAGAGCCGGACGATGATGCGCAGCCGATTTGCATCCCCCAGCGCGTCGAAGAGCGGCGCGCCGACGGCGCTCATACCCGCGTTTCCTCGAGGTACCTGCGCACGAGATCGGTCTGCATGGCCCAGCCCTCGGAGTTGGACTCGAAGGCCGAGGAGCGGCGCGCCGCGGGGATGGCGTCGAAGCCGGATTCGGTGATGGTGAGCAGCACGCCGTCGGGCGTCTCCGCCAGGACGAACTCGACCAGCGTGGTGGGCTCCCGGTCGACGTCCGGCTCGCCCGCGCACGGGTGCCAGCGGTAGGCGAACCGCCGCCGCGGCTCGATGGCCACGATCTGCCACGTGCTGGTCACGCCGGCGTGCGGCTGCTGGCGCTTGGCGACGTCGTCGTCGACGGTGGTCGGGGTGATGGTCGCGGTGACGGGCCGGCCCGCCACGAAGGGGCCGTCGAAGCGAACCCCGAACCAGCGCCCGAATTCCTCGGCGTCGGTGATGGCCCGCCACACCCGGTCCAGCGGCGCGCGCAACACGACGTGTTTCTCGATTCGATCAGTGCTCATATGCAACCTCCTGGTTGCCTATCAGTACATCACGCCCCGTCCGTAAAACGCAACCTTTCGGTTGCGAGTCATGAACTGACCTCCGTAACAACGAGTTTGGACGGTGCTAGGTCAGGCCGTCCGAACCATTCTCGCCGAAGATTCCCGACGCACCGCCGGTGCCGGCGGTGCCGGTGCCCGCGGGGCCGATTCCCGCGTTGCCGCCGTTGCCGCCGTCGCCGATCCCCGCGGCGCCGCCGCCGTTACCGCCGGCGCCACCGATGCCGGTCGTGCCACCGACGGCGAAGCCGGCAGTCCCGCCCGCACCGCCGGCGCCGCCGTCGCCGAGCAGCTGACCGGCGTGGCCGCCGGACCCCCCAGTACCCGCGACGCCGGTCCTGGCGTGGCCGCCGAGCCCACCGGCCCCGCCGAAGCCAACCAGGCCGGCGTCGCCGCCGTTGCCGCCGGCCCCGCCGGTGTTGCCAAACCCGCCGTCACCTCCGATACCGGCGCTGGAGAACAACAGTCCGGCGTTGCCGCCGGCTCCGCCATTGCCTCCGGTGCCCGCGATGGAGCTGAGTCCGCCCGATCCGCCGGCCCCGCCGGTGCCGAACAGCAGGCCCGCGTTACCGCCGTGCCCGCCGGCCCCGCCGGTGCCCGTCACGCCGCCGAGCCCGGCGGTTCCGCCGACACCGCCGGCGCCACCGGACCCGCCGAGGAGGCCGGCGTTGCCGCCCGCGCCACCCGCGCCGGCAATGGCGCTCGCACCAACCGTCGTGGACCCGCCGGCTCCCCCGTTGCCGCCGCCGGCATCGATCAATCCGCCCAGCAACCCGCCAGTCCCGCCTGCCC
>LQPB01000061.1 GCA_002102225.1 Mycobacterium interjectum | reverse complement strand
CATCAATGGCAAACAGGTGGTCCCATGCTCATGGCAAAACCAGCTCTGAAGTGGTCCCATTCACCTGGCAGCCGACAAGTAGCAACACCCAACTTACTCGACGCGGCGAGTGCCCTGCGTGCTGGAGAAAGTTCGGTCTCGGCGAGGCGGCACCGGCTACCGGCCGATCCGGCCAATGGCCGCCTGGGCGAACTGCTCCAGCCTGTTACTGGACAGGTAGCCACCAGTTGCTCGGTAGCGCCGCGGGGGCGCCGGACTCAAAGTCTCGACTTGTTGGTCGACGCACACGCCTCCACGCCCTTTGCAAGAGAACCAAACTCCGGTGTCCAGGTGTTCAGGTGGTGACCGGGCGGTGGGGTGAATCCGGCGCTGCCAGGCCTGATCCGCATCGCGCCAACGACGGGAATCCGCGGGTGGTCATGTGTCGGCGGAATGCGAGGTCCAGTCGATCTTGGCGAACGTATAAGACCGATAATGTGGAGCTTGAAGTCGATTTTCTATCTATGTAGCTAATGAATTGTGTCCGAGGGGGGACTTGAACCCCCACGCCCATTAGTAGGGCACTAGCACCTCAAGCTAGCGCGTCTGCCATTCCGCCACTCGGACAAGACCAACGAGAGTTGGCAGCTAAGGCTATCGGATCGCCCCGCGCAGACCCAACCCAGCTCGCCGGCCGCCGCGGGCCCGAGCCCGGTGGGCTCCGCAGTGGTAGGAAAGGTGGTTGTGACCATCGATACTGGGGCCATCGACCCTGCCGATCCCCGCGATGACGTGGTCCAGGTGGTCAGCCGGCTGATCCGGTTCGACACCACCAATACCGGCGAACCCGAGACCACGCAAGGCGAGGCCGAGTGCGCGCAGTGGGTCGCCGAACAGCTTCAGGAGGTCGGCTATTCGCCGCAATACGTCGAATCCGGCGCGCCCGGTCGCGGCAACATCATCGCGCGCCTGCGCGGCGCGGACAGCTCACGCGGCGCCCTGCTGATTCATGGGCATCTCGACGTGGTGCCGGCCGAGCCGGCGGAGTGGACGGTGCACCCGTTTTCCGGCGCGATCCGGGACGGCTACGTGTGGGGTCGCGGCGCGGTGGACATGAAGGACATGGTCGGCATGATGATCGTGGTCGCCCGGCGGCTCAAGAAAGCCGGCATCGTGCCGCCCCGCGACCTGGTGTTCGCGTTCCTCGCCGACGAGGAGCACGGCGGCCACTACGGGGCGCAGTGGCTGGTCGATCACCGGCCCGAGCTGTTCGCCGGCGTCACCGAGGCGATCGGGGAAGTAGGCGGGTTCTCTTTGACCGTGCCGCGCCGCGACGGGGGCGAACGGCGGCTGTATCTGATCGAGACGGCCGAGAAGGGGCTGTCGTGGATGCGGCTGACCGCCCGGGGCCCGGCCGGACACGGGTCGATGGTGCACGACCGCAACGCGGTCACGGCCATCGCCGAGGCGGTCGCCCGCTTGGGCCGGCACCAGTTTCCGCTCGTGGTGACCGACACCGTCGCGCAGTTCCTGGCCGCCGTCAGCGAGGAGACCGGGCTGACATTCGACCTCGAGTCGGACGATCTGGCGGGCACCATCGAGAAACTTGGCCCGACCGCCCGCATGCTCAAGGCCGTGCTGCACGACACCGCCAACCCCACCATGCTCAAGGCCGGGTACAAGGCCAACGTCATCCCGGGCTCGGCCGAGGCGGTGGTGGACTGCCGGATCCTCCCGGGCCGCAAGGCCGCGTTCGAGGCCGAGGTCGACGAGTTGATCGGCCCCAACGTGACCCGGGAGTGGATCAGGGACTTCTCGTCGTATGAGACCAGCTTCGACGGCGATTTGGTCGACGCCATGAACGCCGCGGTGTTGGCGCTCGACCCGGGCGGGCGGACGGTGCCCTACATGATGTCCGGCGGTACCGACGCGAAAGCCTTCGCGCGCTTGGGTATTCGCTGTTTTGGCTTCAGCCCGCTGAAGTTGCCGCCGGATCTGGATTTCAGCGCGCTGTTCCACGGCGTCGACGAACGGGTACCCATCGATGCGCTGAGGTTCGGCACCGAGGTGCTCGCGCACTTTTTGACACACTGCTAGTCGAAAAAAGAAGGCTAGTTGGATCGACGACACGAGAGGACCGCCCATGAGCCTGCCGCCCGACCCGTACGACGCGCTGCCCAAGCTGCCGCTGTTCAGCCTGAAGTCGAACTCGATCACCAACGGTCAGCCCCTGGCGACCCCGCAGATCAGCGGGATCATGGGCGCCGGGGGAGAGGACGTCAGCCCGCAGCTGAGCTGGTCGGGATTTCCCGAGGAGACCCGCAGCTTCGCGGTCACCGTCTACGACCCGGACGCGCCGACGCTGTCCGGCTTCTGGCACTGGGCGGTGGCCAACCTGCCCGCCGACGTCACCGAGCTGCCCGACAACGCCGGCGACGGCAGCGAGCTGCCGGGCGGCGCGCTGACCCTGGTCAACGACGCCGGCATGCGCCGGTACGTCGGCGCGGCGCCGCCGCCCGGCCACGGTCCGCATCGCTACTACGTCGCCGTGCACGCCGTGGACGTCGACAAGCTCGACCTGCCCGAGGACGCCAGCCCCGCTTTCCTGGGGTTCAACCTGTTCCAGCACGCGATCGCGCGGGCCTACATCTACGGCACCTACGAGCAGACGTAGCTTCGATCGTCGGCACAAGTGCAACCAGCGGCGGTCTCACTCGGGAAACGTGTCGGCAGTTGCACTTTCGCGGCCCGCGTGGCCCTGGTCGATGAGCCGCCGCCAGTGCTCGTTGAGGTGGTCGGACTGGCGCTCGAGCGGGGGTTCCGGCACGCGAGCGGCGTGCGCGGGATCGGCGCCGAGGAACCGCAACACCCGCGCGATCTCGCCGCGGTAGTTCGCGTCGAGATCCTCATACCGAACCGTCAAGGCCTTGCGAGAACGAGTGCGGAAGTAGGTGGTCCACGCCGCCTGTTCGGCATCGAGGCTGCGTTCCATCGCGACGATCTGCTCGTAGGTCGGCGCGACGGAGCGGGGATCGACCGCGGTCCGGCCTGGCTGCGGCCGGGCCAGGTACAGGCCCCAGGGGCGCGCCCCGTGCGGCGGGCCGACGGAGCGGAACCACTCGCCGGTCGCTTCGGCGCGAAACAGCGAGATGGCCTGCGCGCGCCGATCGGCGCGGACGATATTCACGAAAACGGCTGTGGGGAAAAGCTTCTCGAGAACCAGCCCCGGATCGTCACGAAAACCGAGGGCGCCGGCCAGCAGGACGACATCGCGCCAGTGAACCTTGGCCCCCCGAACCCCGTTGGCGGTCGCCGCATACGCCATGACCGTCGCCAGATACTCGGGCCAAGAGCAGTCCCGCGCTAGCTTCAAATCCTCCTTATAAGCCCCCATGTGGTCGGCCGCAAAGTACTCTTCGGGCCGCCCGGCAACTCCGGTGGCGACGAGGCCGGCGGCGAGGAACGAACTACCCGAACGCGGAGTGGAGGCGATGAGATAGCTCTGGTGTCTCATGCCCTTCGACCCCTCGGATGCCCTTGGTTTCGAAAAGACTATTCCGCGGGGCGACCTGGCTAACCGGTGGGTGTGATTGCCGCGGCTATCGATTCCGAAATGGTGTTGAACAACGTCGGGAACAGACCGCCGAATTCCGTGCCGCCGAGGGTGGCGTTGATGGGAACGGTGATGCCCGCGACGCCGGCGGGGATGGTGACCGTGAGCGGTTCGGGCGGCGTGAGCAGCCCGTCGAAGGGGACATGGGCGATGGCCGGCAACGTGAGAGAGCCCAGCACCGGCGCCGACACCGTGATCGGCAGCGGCAGATCCACGAGGAGTTGGCCGTTGAGGAAGCCGTTCATCGCGTACGCGGGCATGTCGCCGATCGCGTTGAGCATTCCCAGCACGTTGCCGGCCTGCGCGGCGGCACCGAAGGCCGTTGCCCCCTGGGCGATTCCGTTCGCCATGGCGAACGGTGGGCCCAGTATCGCGAAGCCCAGCTGCAACGGCAGCCCGAAGATGGCGGCGCCGGCCAGCGTGCCGGCGGGCGGTATGCCAGCGAGATTCACCGCGAAGCTTGCAGTGACATTGGCATTGACGAGGGTGTCGATCGCGTTGGCGAAGTTGCCCAACATCATTCCGGGGATGGAGCCGTGCGGGACCAGGCTCGCCAGGCCTACCGGCTGCTGTCCGAGGGCGGTCAGGATGGGGAGCAACTCGGCGGCCGGGCCTTCCAACCCGACCGGACCCGCGATGGTGATCTGGAAGTTGGGCGGGAGGATGCTGGTGATGCTGCCGCCGATCGCCAAGTGGCTGGTGTCGAATCCCGTGATGAAGAGATCGATGGGGGCGTGTGCCGCGTCCTGCACCGCGCCGTAGTAATTGCCCGCCTGTATCGCTTGGCCGGCCATCGCCATGTCGTTGCTGGCAATGGGAATCGTCTGCTGGAGATCCGAGCCCATCTTGCCCAGCGACGAGCCGACGGTCCCCCAGAAGCCCGTCGTGCCGTTGACGAAGTCCTCTCCGATGGCAACCGGGTTGAAGCTTGCAGCGCCCTGGAGCGTGAGTTCGATGTTCGTCGGCACATTTGCCGGGAAACCCTGCAGGTCGGTCAGGACCCCACTCGAGAAGACCTGCGCGTAGTGATTCTGGTTGATGACAATCTGATTCAGGATCGGGAAGGGGTGGGCGGCGAATTGGGAACCCATCAGGTTCAGATTCGTCGCCGTCGTCTCGAAGAGGACGGTGTACGGGTTGGGGTAGGGCACCGTGCCTGCCGGCATCGGCCCGAAAAGCCCCGGCAGCAACGAATTCAGCAGCGGCACGTCCTGGAAGAGCCCGGTAACGGTTCCGACGACGTTGGTCAGCGTTATTCCGTTGACCAGTTCGTTGGACACGAAGTTGCCCAGGTCCAGTCCGACGCCGTTGAGGGTCGGGCCCAACAGCGCACCCAGGGGCCCCGAGGTGAGGCTCAAGCCCGGGGTGAGGTTGCCGAGGTTTATCGGCCCGGTGAGGTCACTCAGGGTCGGGAAGGCGTTGAGGATCGCGGGGTTGAAGAATATCGAGCCAAAGCCGTTGGCGAATTGGGTCCCGATGCTGTTGAAGGGGCCCAGGAGCTGGCTCAAGCCGCTACTTAATCCCCCGAGCAGCCCGCCCCCGCCGGTGCCCAGGCCGAGCAGTCCGTCCAGTCCACCGAGCAGGCCGCCTCCTCCCGAGCCGCCGCCGAGCAAGCCACCGAGCAGGCCGCCACTGCCGCTCGAGCCGCCCAAGCCGAGCAGCCCGCCGAGGAGCGGCGTCGACGCGGCCGCGGCGGGGGTGAAGCCGCCGATCATGGCCTGCTGGGCATTGGCGATTTCGGTGTTGAGGTAGGCCGCCGCCCCGCCGTTCAACACGCTCACGAACTCGTTGTGAAATGCCGCCGCCTGGGCGCTCATCTGTTGGAATTGCTGCCCGTACGTGCCGAAGAAGTCCGAGATGGCCAGCGACACATCGTCGGCGGCCGCGGAGGTAATCGCGGTCGTCTGCCCCGCCGCGGCCGCGGTGGCCTCTCGCAGTGTGGAACCGATGCCCGCCAAGTCGCCGGCGACCGCCCCAATCGTCTCCGGCGCAGCAACTACAAACGACATCGTGGTCTCCCCTCGAAGACGATCCCCAGTAAGGCAACTACGTCCTAGGTCACAAGGTCGACAAAATTGTGACGAAGAAAACGGCCGTTCTCTGTTTCTAACAGGTTGTTCTACAGATGCACAACCTTGTATTGGCAAGGCCGTCAACCGAATTAATCGGACACATGCGCAATAAGGCGCCTATCCGGACTCCCCGAGTTGGCCTGACCTACCCCTCGGTTTGTCCGGGTCGATGGCCGCGGATCCCACCGCGGCGCTGAGCGAGGCGAACCCGCCATCGTGCAAGCGGCGGGCGATGCCGGCGTGAATGTGCTTGGGCCACAAGCCTCCTCCGTAGATGAAGCCGGTGTAGCCCTGCAGCAGCGAGGCGCCCGCGATGATTCGCTCCCATGCGTCGTCGGGCGTCTCGATGCCACCGACGCTGATCAGGATCAAGCGGTCGCCGACCCGGGCGTAGAGCCGGCGCAGCACCTCGAGGGACCGGCGCGCCACCGGCGGTCCGGAGATGCCCCCGGCGCCGAGCCGTTCGACGCCGGGTGTGCTCAGGCCGTCGCGCGACACGGTGGTGTTGGTGGCGACGATGCCGGCCAGGCCCAATTCGACGGCCAGGTCCGCGATGTCGTCGACGTCGGAATCCGAGAGATCGGGCGCGATCTTGACCAGGACCGGTGTGGAGGTTTCGGCAAGGACGCCCTCCAGGATGGGCCGCAGCGACTCAACCGCCTGGAGGTCCCGCAGCCCGGGCGTGTTGGGCGAGCTGACGTTGACCACCAGGTACGACGCCAGCGGGCCGACCAGCCGGGCGCTGGCCCGGTAATCGCCGACGGCGTCGGCGGCCGCGGTCGTCTTCGTCTTGCCGATGTTGACGCCGATCGGCACGTCGGGCCGATGGCGCGCGAGCTGGAGGGCAAGCGCGCCCGCACCACGGTTGTTGAACCCCATCCGGTTCAGCAGCGCCCGGTCGGCGGGCAGCCGGAACAGGCGCGGGCCGGGGTTGCCGAGCTGAGGCTGGGCCGTGACGGTGCCGACCTCGGCGTACCCGAAACCCAGCGCGCCCCAGGTGAGCAGGCCCAGGCCGTCCTTGTCGAAGCCGGCGGCCAGGCCGAGCGGTGCCGGAAAGCGCACGCCGAACACCGTGCTGGCCAGCACCGGATCGGTGGGGCCAACCAGTCGGTGCAGCAGCCGCCGCGCCGCGGCCACGGCCGTGACGCCGCGCAGGATCGCGAAGACCAGCGTATGAATGCGCTCGGGGGGGACCAGGAAAAACAGCCGGCGGGTGAGCCGGTACATCACAATTCCGGCTGCTCGGGTCGCCGGCTTTCCGCACGAGACTTCTTGCGGCGCAACAAAACCCGCCGACTACCGTCGTTGTAGAGCCGCACCCGCGTCAGCTCCCAGCCGCGATACTCGGCCTCGATGGACAGCCGGATCGAGGCGCTGAGCCGGGTTACTTCCGGCGGCAGGCGCAGCGGTATCCACTCGTAGTCGTCCGACATCTCCGCTACCCAGCCCGCGGGCAGCCGGCTAAACCGCGGCGCCGTCACGGCGCACCCGCCGCGTGCTCGATGACCTGGACACCCGCACCCGATCCCGACACCACGTACAAGGTGCCCGACGCTTCGTCAAAAGCCAGCGAGTTCGGCTGCTGCACGGTGGGGTATCGCACCCTTTCGACGGGAATTCCGGTTGACAGATCGTAACCAATGACAACGTTGGAAGCGGTCTGGGACACCCAGGCGAGCCCGCGCGAACCGGCCAGCCCGTACGGGGACTGCCGCACCGGGTAGGCCTGGCGCAGGATCAGCGGGTCGACGCCGTACACCAGCAGTTGCCCCCCGCGGGTGTCGGCCACGAGCACCCGGCCCAGCGGGTCGGCGGCCAGGGTGGTCGCGCCCTCTCCGGCCCGCAGCGCCTGCTCGACGTGACCGTCGGCGCCGATCGTGGTCACCGAGGTCTGGCCGCGGTCCAGGACTACCGTCGTGTTCCCTTGTGTGGCAAGGGCATCCACGCGCGCGAAGATCTTGTTGCGGCTGGCGATGGTGGCGGTCTTGACCGAGTCCGGCGTCCGAGAGGCAAAGGTGTAGACGGCCCCGTCGGCGGTGCCCAGCACGAGCGTGCCGTCGGTGCGCTGCGCGATCGCGGTGAAATCGGTCTGCGGCGCGTTGGCGACGGGCACCTGCGTGGCGTGGGCCGCGGACAGGTCGATGACGAGATAACCGCCGCGTGTGGCCAGGTAGGCGGTGCCGTGGCCGTCGCCGGTCAGTGCGCTCGCCGGGCCCGGCAGGTCGATTACCCGCGGCGGCACGCGCGGATCGCCGAATTCGGTCAGGGTGGCGGGGCCCGTCGGGTCGGTGCCCGGGGCCAGGACGGCCAGTTGCCGGGTGGCGCCGTCGAAGATCGCCGCGGCGGCGTGACCGCCCAGCGAAAGCACGGCGCCGGCCGGATTCTGCGACGCTGGCGGCGACGCCGCCGGCTGGGCCGGTTCGATGGTCGGTGGCGCGCTGTGGAACGGACTCGCGGAGCATCCCGCCGTTCCCGCGGTCACGGCCAGCAAAATCGACGCCCCGGCCAAACCGCGTTGAACTGGGCGTCTCGTGCCTTTATGCGGTTGCAGCAATTATTTTCCTTCGCGTCACCTGCGGGAACGTTAAATTTTAAGGAACGGTTTCGCATCCAATGTGGCCATGTTGCCTGCATCGGGTCGGACTGGAGAGGTATCGTCGCGTCATGACCGTCATTGTGGACCGGCATACCGCGGCGAATGAGTTTGCTGTCGAAGACATCTCAGCGGGAATCTTCGCCAGCGGGTACGGACAAGTCGGTGATGGGCGCAGTTTTTCCTTCCACATTGAGCACAGGTCCCTCGTCGTAGAAATTTACCGGCCGCGCCTGGCGGGCCCCGTTCCACAGGCCGAAGACGTGGTGGCCAGGGCGGTCCGCGGCCTGGTCGACATCGACCTCACCGACGAGCGCAGCCTGACGGCCGCGGTGCGCGATTCCGTCGCGCACGCAGTACCGGTCAGCCGCTAGCCACCATAGGGCCAGTCGGCTCCCGTCCCTGTACGGTCGTCGTCGTGACCGTCATCCTGTTACGGCACGGCCGCTCGACCTCCAACACCGCCGGCGTCCTGGCCGGCCGCTCCGAGGGCGTCGACCTGGACGACAAGGGTCGCGAGCAGGCCGCCGGACTGATCGACCGCATCGGCGACCTGCCGATCCGGGCGCTCGTCAGTTCGCCGCTGCTGCGGTGCCGGCGCACCGTCGAGCCGCTCGCCGAGGCGCTGTGCCTCGAGCCGGTGATCGATGACCAGCTCGCCGAGGTGGACTACGGGGACTGGACCGGCCGCAAGATCGGCGAGCTGACCAAGGAGCCCCTGTGGGCGGTGGTCCAGGCCCATCCGAGCGCGGCGGTTTTTCCCGGCGGCGAAGGCCTCGCGCAGGTGCAGGCGCGTGCCGTCGCGGCCATCCGCGGGCATGACCGGCGATTGGCCGGCGAACACGGCGGCGATGCGCTCTGGGTTGCGTGCACCCACGGTGACGTCATCAAGTCCGTCGTCGCCGACGCCTACGGCATGCACCTCGACGGGTTCCAGCGCGTCACCGCCGACCCGGGGTCGGTGACCGTGATCCGCTACACCGCGCTGCGGCCGTTCGTGTTGCATGTCAACCACACGGGCGCGCGGCTGGCCGCCGCGTTGCGGGCCGGTCCGCCACCGAAGGACGAATCCAAGGGCGATGAGGCTCAGGGTGATCCGAAGGGCGAGGCGCAAACTGGGCCCAACGGCGCCGTACCGACGAGCGACGCGGTGGTCGGCGGCTCCGCGGACTGATCACGCTTAATTCCGCTCTGGCGGGGCAATCGAATCGCACTGCAGCGGCAACTGCCGGTATTTTGGAGGTGCCATGGCCCGCGCAATCCACGTCTTCCGCACGCCCGACCGCTTCGTGGCCGGGACCGTCGGTCAGCCCGGAAACCGCACCTTCTACATCCAGGCGGTGGGCGATTCGCGGGTGGTGTCGGTGATCTTGGAGAAGCAACAGGTGGCGGTGCTCGCCGAGCGTATCGGTGCGTTGCTGCTCGAGGTGAATCGCAGGTTTGGCACGCCGGTGCCCCCGGAGCCCGCCGAGGTCGAGGACCTCAACCCGTTGATCACGCCCGTCGATGCGGAGTTCCGGGTCGGGACCATGGGACTCGGCTGGGATTCGGAAGCGCAGACGGTGGTGGTCGAGTTGCTGGCCGTCACCGACGCCGAGTTCGACGCCTCCGTGGTGCTCGACGACACCGAGGAGGGGCCCGACGCGGTGCGGGTGTTCTTGACGCCGGAGTCGGCACGCCAGTTCGCCACCCGGTCCAATCGCGTGATCTCCGCCGGGCGTCCGCCATGCCCCCTGTGCGACGAACCGCTGGACCCCGAGGGCCACATCTGCGCGCGCACCAACGGCTACAAACGCAGCGCGCTTCTCGGGCCCGACGATGACCCCGAGGAATAGCGAGGCCGTCGAGCGGGAGGTGCTGCGGGACGGCGAGCTGACAGTCCTCGGGCGCATCCGCTCCGCCAGCAACGCCACCTTCCTGTGCGAATCGACGCTGGGCGAATCCAGCGTGCACTGCGTCTACAAGCCCGTCTCCGGCGAGGCGCCGCTGTGGGACTTTCCGGACGGAACCCTGGCCGGCCGCGAACTCGCCGCGTACCGGGTAGCGACGCAATTGGGTTGGAACATCGTGCCCTACACAATCATTCGCCACGGGCCCGCCGGTCCGGGCATGCTGCAGCTGTGGGTGGAGCAGGCCGGTGACGCAGCCGACTCCGACCCGCCGCCGGGCCCGGACCTGGTCGACCTGTTTCCCGCCAACAAGGTGCGACCGGGCTACCTGCCGGTGCTGCGGGCCTACGACTACGCCGGGGACGAGGTCGTCCTGGTGCACGCCGACGACATTCGGTTGTGGCGGATGGCCGTGTTCGACGTCCTGATCAACAACGCCGATCGCAAGGGCGGCCACGTCCTGCGCGACCTCGAGGGCCATATCTACGGCGTCGACCACGGCGTGTCCCTGCACGTGGAGAACAAGCTGCGCACGGTCCTGTGGGGCTGGGCGGGCAAGCCGATCGACGACGACACGTGCGAGGCGATCGCCGGGCTCGCCGAGGCCCTCAACGGCCCGCTGTGCGACGAACTGGCGGGGCACATCACGCGGGCCGAAATCGCGGCGCTGCGGGGGCGCGCGCTCGCGCTGCTGGACAACCCGATCATGCCCACGCCCAACCGTCATCGCCCGATTCCGTGGCCGGCGTTTTAGCGGCGATCGCAGGCGCGGCGCAGCCGGGCGCCGCGGGTCGCCGCCATCGTTCAGCGACGATTCTGTCGTCGGCGATACTGAACCGGTGACCAACGGCGCGGAGGACCCGTCCGATCTGACGGACGCCGCGCTGGCCGCCGAACTCGCCGCCGACGCGGGGGAGCTGTTGCTGAAGGTGCGCGAGGAGGTCGGATTCGGCCATCCCTGGGTGCTCGGCGACGCGGGTGACAGCCTGGCGAACGCGCTGATCCTGCGCCGGCTGCGGGACGAGCGCCCCGGCGACGCGGTGCTCAGCGAGGAGGCCTACGACGATCTGTCCCGGGTGAATCAGGACCGGGTGTGGATCGTCGACCCGCTGGACGGCACCCGCGAGTTCTCCACGCCGGGCCGCGACGACTGGGCGGTGCACATCGCGCTGTGGCAGCGCCCCACCGACGGGCAGCGGGAGATCACCGACGCGGCGGTCTCCCTGCCCGCCCGCGGCAACACGGTGTACCGCAGCGACACCGTCACCGCCGATGCCGCGCGCACCGGCATCCCGGGGACTATCCGGATCGCCGTCAGCGCCACCCGCCCGCCCGCGGTCCTGTACCGCATGCGCCAGACGCTGCACATCCAGCCCGTGGCGATCGGTTCGGCGGGTGCCAAGGCGATGGCCGTCATCGACGGCGACGTCGACGCCTACGTGCACGCGGGCGGGCAGTGGGAATGGGACTCGGCGGCCCCGGCCGGCGTGCTGATGGCCGCCGGCATGCACGCCTCGCGGCTGGACGGCTCGCCGCTGCGCTACAACCAGCTCGACCCGTACCTGCCGGACTTCGTCATGTGCCGCGCGGAGTTGGCGCCGATCCTGCTCGGCGCCATCCGCCAGGAATTTCACTGACCTCGCCCGCGTTTAGAGTCGACGTTATGCAGGCGTGGTCTTCCGCACAGGTCCCGGTGGTGCCGGGGCGCGGTCCCGAGTTGCGGCTGTATGACACCTCCGACCGGCAGGTGCGCCCGGTGGCGGCCGGTTCGAAGGCCACCATGTACGTCTGCGGGATCACCCCCTACGACGCCACCCACCTGGGCCACGCGGCCACCTACCTGGCCTTCGACCTGGTGCAACGGCAATGGCTGGACCTCGGCCACGACGTGCACTACGTGCAGAACGTCACCGACATCGACGACCCCCTGCTGGAGCGCGCCGAGCGCGACGGCGTCGACTGGCGTGAGCTGGGCGACCGTGAGGTCGCCCTGTTTCGCGAGGACATGACGGCGCTGCGGATTCTGCCGCCACGGGAGTACGTCGCGGCCACGGAGGCGATCGCCGAGGTGATCGAACTCGTCGAGAAGATGCTGGCGTCCGGTGCCGCGTACGTCCTCGACGGCGAATACCCGGACATCTACTACCGCGCGGACGCCACCCTGCAGTTCGGCTACGAGTCGGGCTACGACCGCGACACCATGCTGCAGCTGTTCGCCGAGCGCGGCGGCGATCCCCGCCGCCCCGGCAAGACCGACGAGCTCGACGCTCTGCTGTGGCGCGCCGCGCGGCCGGGCGAGCCCAGCTGGCCCTCCCCGTTCGGCGCCGGCCGGCCCGGCTGGCACGTCGAGTGCGCCGCGATCGCGCTCAGCCGCATCGGCAGTGGCCTGGACATCCAGGGCGGGGGCAGCGACCTGATCTTCCCGCACCACGAATTCACCGCCGCCCACGCCGAATGTGTCCGCGGGGAGCGGCGATTCGCCCGGCACTACGTGCACGCCGGGATGATCGGCTGGGAGGGGCACAAGATGTCCAAGAGCCGCGGCAACCTGGTGCTGGTGTCGAAGCTGCGCGCGAAAGGCGTTGAGCCGGCGGCCATCCGGCTGGGCCTGCTGGCCGGGCACTACCGCGCGGACCGGTTCTGGAGCACGGATGTGCTCGACGAGGCGACCGCCCGGCTGCAGCGGTGGCGCGCAGCGGCCGTCCTGCCGGCCGCCCCGGACGCCACCGACGTCGTCGGCCGGGTCCGCCGCTATTTGGCCGACGACCTCGACACCCCGAAAGCCCTTGCCGCGCTGGATGGTTGGGCCACCGACGCGCTGGAGTACGGGGGCCACGACGCGGCCGCGCCGCAGCTGGTGACGACCGCGGTGGACGCGCTGCTCGGAGTGGAGCTCTAAAGCGGTACCTTGGCGCCCATGATGTCGCTGCACGGCAAAGTCGTCTTCATCACCGGCGGTGCGCGGGGTATCGGCGCCGAGGTCGCCCGCCGCCTGCGCAACAAGGGCGCCAGGCTGGTGCTGACCGATCTCGACCGGGCCGAACTGGCGACGCTCGCCGCCGAGCTCGGCGAGGACCGGGTGCTCACCGCGGTCGCCGACGTGCGCGACCTGCCCGCCATGCAGGCCGCGGCGGCCCAAGGCGTCGAACGCTTCGGCGGCATCGACGTCGTCGTGGCCAACGCCGGCATCGCCAGCTACGGGTCGGTGTTGAACGTCGACCCGGAAGCATTCAAACGGGTATTGGACGTCAACGTCCTCGGCGTTTTCCACACGGTGCGGGCCACGCTGCCGTCGGTGATCGACCGCCGGGGCCATGTGCTGATCGTGTCGTCGCTGGCCGCGTACGCGGCGGCCCCGGGCCTGGCGCCGTACAACGCCTCCAAGGCCGGAGTCGAGATCATGGCCAACGCGCTGCGGCTGGAGGTCGCCCAACGCGGCGTCAGCGTCGGCTCGGCGCACATGTCCTGGATCGATACCGCTCTGGTTCGCGACAGCAAGGCCGACATCCCCGCCTTCGGCGAGATGATCGCGAGGCTGCCGTGGCCGCTGAACAAGACCACCACGGTCGACGAGTGCGCGGACGCGCTCGTCAAGGGCATCGAGGGCCGCCAGCGCCGGATCTATTGCCCGCCGTGGGTCGGCCTGCTCCGCTGGCTCAAGCCGCTGCTGTCCACCCCGATCGGCGAATTTCCCATCCGCCGGATCGCCGCCGACTTGTTGCCCCGGATGGATGCCGAGGCCGCCGCGCTCGGCCGATCCCTGTCCGCATTCAACGTCGAGTCATTGCGCGAAAACCAGCGCTTGTCGCCCAACTAGGCGGCGGCTATTTGCGCCGGCGGCGCAGGTAGCGCTCGAACTCCGCGGCCAGCGCGTCGCCGTCGATCTTGCCGAGGGCCTCGTTCATGTCGACCTCGGCGTCGCCGCGCTGCTCGAGTGACGACACATATTCAGCGAGGTCCTCGTCGTCGGAGGCCATCTCGGTGATCGCCTGCTCCCACTCCTCGGCCTGCGCCGGCAGGTCGCCCAGCGGCACCTCGATGTCCAGCACGTCCTCGACGCGGCGCAGCAGCGCCACCGTCGCCTTCGGGTTCGGCGGGTTGGACACGTAGTGCGGCACGGCCGCCCAGAACGTCACGGCGGGAATCCCCGCGGCCACGCAGGCGTCCTGGAAGACCCCGGCGATCCCGGTCGGGCCCTCGTAGCGGGTTTCCTCGAGGCCGAAACGCTTCGCCGACTCGGGGGAGTAGGCCGCACCCGACACCGGGACCGGCCGGGTGTGCGGCGTGTCGGCGAGCAGGGCCCCCAGGATGACGACGGTGTCGACGTTGAGCTTGTCGGCGATGGCCAGCAACTCGGCGCAGAAGGTGCGCCAGCGCATGTTGGGCTCCACGCCGTGCATCAACACGACATCGCGGTCGCTGCCCGGGGGCCGGCAGTGGGTGATCCGCATCGCCGGCCACACCAGCTCCCGGGTCACGCCGTCGATTTGCCGGATGACCGGGCGGTTCACCTGATAGTCGTAATACGCCTCGTCGTCGATCTCGACGATCGGGTCGGCCTCCCAGATGGCATCGAGGTGCTCGAGCGCGTCACTGGCCGCATCGCCGGCGTCGTTCCAGCCCTCGAACGCCGCCACGACGACGGTGTTGTGCAGTTCGGGCAGCGCAGAGGCTTCCTGGCCACGATCCGGCAATGTCACAGAATCAGCGTACGGCCTGTCGCAAACCGCCCGCGCCGTTCCGCTGGCTTGCCTGGCAGGGACCTGTCAATCTGGGGGTGTATTGCATAGGACGACTATCCTTGTGGCGTGACAGCCGCCAATGAGCACCGCTCAGAAATACGTCCGGCGGCAGACTGGTTAACCTTGGTAACTATCACATCGCCGACAGGATCCGCGGGCTGTCGATCGCGATGATGAGCTGGGCGTCCAGACGTCGGGCGACGACGTAGACTTTGCTGGTCGAGAGGCGTTGCAACGGTTCTCCGGCCCCGGCCGGTATCCGCCACGCTCGGCAGAGTCAAGGACGCCTTCCGCTACGGAAGGAATGTACGTGAACGCCGTTGAGTCAGAGACCTTCGTGCCGAACATCCGCCCCGACTGCACCGCCGAACTGGCGGCCGCTCTGCGCCAGCGGATCATGGTGATCGACGGCGCGATGGGCACGGCGATCCAGCGGGACCGGCCGGACGAGGCCGGGTACCGCGGCGACCGGTTCACCGAGTGGCCGACCGCCCTGCAGGGCAACAACGACCTGCTCACCCTGACCCAGCCGCAGATCATCGCCGGGATCCACCGCGAGTACCTCGAGGCGGGCGCCGACATCCTGGAGACCAACACGTTCAACGCGAACGCGATCTCGCTCTCCGACTACGACATGTCGGACCTGAGCTATGAGTTGAACTACGCCGGCGCCGCCTTGGCCCGCAAGGCCGCCGACGAGTTCAGCACCCCGGAGAAGCCGCGCTACGTCGCCGGCGCAATCGGGCCGACGACGCGCACCGCGTCGATCTCGCCGGACGTCAACGACCCCGGAGCCCGCAACGTCTCCTACGACCAGCTGGTGGCGGCCTACCTCGAGGCCGTCAACGGCCTGGTCGACGGCGGTGCCGACCTCCTCATCATCGAGACGATCTTCGACTCGCTGAACGCCAAGGCGGCGGTGTTCGCCGTCGAGACGCTGTTCGAGGAGCGCGGACGCCGCTGGCCGGTGATCATCTCCGGCACCATCACCGATGCCTCCGGGCGGACGTTGTCCGGTCAGGTCACCGAGGCGTTCTGGAACTCGATCCGCCATGCCAAGCCGCTCGCGGTGGGCCTCAACTGCGCGCTGGGCGCGCCGGAGATGAGGCCCTACATCGCGGAGGCGGCGCGCATCGCGGACACCTTCGTCTCCTGCTACCCGAACGCCGGCCTGCCCAACGCCTTCGGCGAGTACGACGAGTCCCCGGAACGCCAGGCTTCCTACATCGCCGACTTCGCCGAGGCCGGACTGGTCAACCTGGTCGGTGGGTGCTGCGGGACGGCGCCGCCGCACATCGCCGAGATCGCCAAGGTCGTCGAGGGCAAGCCGCCGCGCGAGGTGCCAGAGATCCCGGTGGCCACCCGGCTCTCGGGCCTGGAGCCGCTCAACATCACCGACGACTCCTTGTTCGTGAACATCGGTGAGCGCACCAACATCACCGGCTCCGCCCGGTTCCGCAACCTGATCAAGGCCGAGGACTACGACAGCGCGCTGTCGGTCGCCCTGCAGCAGGTCGAGGTCGGCGCGCAGGTCATCGACATCAACATGGACGAGGGCATGATCGACGGCGTCGCCGCGATGGACCGGTTCACCAAGCTGATCGCGGCCGAACCGGACATCAGCCGCGTCCCGGTGATGATCGACTCGTCCAAGTGGGAGGTCATCGAGGCGGGCCTGAAAAACGTGCAGGGCAAGCCGATCGTCAACTCGATCTCGATGAAGGAGGGCGAGGAGAAGTTCATCCGCGAGGCACGGCTGTGCCGCAAGTACGGTGCCGCCGTCGTCGTGATGGCCTTCGACGAGCAGGGCCAGGCCGACAACCTGGAGCGCCGCAAACAGATCTGCGGGCGCGCCTACCGGATCCTGACCGAAGAGGTCGGTTTCCCGGCCGAGGACATCATCTTCGACCCCAACTGTTTCGCGCTGGCGACCGGTATCGAGGAGCACGCGACCTACGGCATCGACTTCATCGAGGCCTGCGCCTGGATCAAGGAGAACCTGCCCGGGGTGCACATCTCCGGCGGTATCTCGAACGTGTCGTTCTCGTTCCGGGGCAACAACCCCGTCCGCGAGGCGATCCATTCGGTGTTCCTGTTCCACGCCATCAAGGCCGGCCTGGACATGGGCATCGTCAACGCCGGCGCGCTGGTGCCCTACGACTCGATCGACCCCGAACTGCGGGACCGGATCGAGGACGTCGTGCTGAACCGTCGCGAGGATGCGGCCGAACGGCTGCTGGAGATCGCCGAACGGTTCAACAGCTCGGAGAAGTCTGAAGACCCGGCGGCGGCCGAATGGCGCAGCCTTCCGGTCCGTGAGCGGATCACGCACGCCCTGGTCAAGGGCATCGACGCCCACGTCGACGCCGACACCGAGGAATTGCGGGCGGAGATCGCCGCGGCGGGTGGCCGCCCGATCGAGGTGATCGAGGGTCCGCTGATGGACGGCATGAACGTCGTCGGTGACCTCTTCGGCTCGGGCAAGATGTTCCTGCCCCAGGTCGTGAAGTCGGCCCGCGTGATGAAGAAGGCCGTCGCGTACCTGCTGCCGTACATCGAGGCGGAGAAAGAAGAGTCCGGCGCCTCCCAAGATGGAAAAGCGGGCAAGGACACCAACGGCACGATCATCATGGCGACGGTCAAGGGCGACGTGCATGACATCGGCAAGAACATCGTCGGGGTCGTCTTGCAGTGCAACAACTTTGAAGTGATCGACCTCGGTGTCATGGTGCCCGCGAGCAAGATCCTGGACGCGGCGAAGGAGCACGACGCCGACATCATCGGGCTGTCCGGCCTGATCACCCCGTCGCTGGACGAGATGGTCAACTTCGCCGTCGAGATGGAACGCGAGGGGCTGGAGATCCCGCTTCTCATCGGTGGCGCGACCACCTCGCGCGCCCACACGGCCGTGAAGGTGGCGCCGCGCCGCAGTGGGCCGGTGGTCTGGGTCAAGGACGCGTCCCGCTCGGTGCCGGTCGCCGCCGCGCTGCTCGACGACAAGCAGCGGGGTCCCCTGCTGGAGGCCACCGAGAAGGACTACGCGTCGCTTCGCGAACGGCACTCTCAGAAGAACGAGCGGCCGATGCTGACGCTGGAGAAGGCCCGCGCGAACCGCACACCGATCGAGTGGGCCGGCTACACGCCGCCGGTGCCCGCTATCGGCGCGGGAATACGGGAATTTCAGGACTACGACCTCGCCGAGTTGCGCGAGTACATCGACTGGCAGCCGTTTTTCAACGCGTGGGAGATGAAGGGCCGGTTCCCCGACATCCTCAACAACCCGGTCTCGGGGGAGGCCGCCAGCAAGCTCTACGAGGACGCCCAGGAGATGCTCGACACCCTGATCAAGGAGAAGTGGCTGACCGCCAACGGGGTGATCGGGTTCTTCCCGGCGAACGCGGCCGGCTCCGGCATTGAAGACATCGAGGTCTACACCGACGACACCCGCACCGAGGTGCTGACCACCCTGCACAACCTGCGCCAGCAGGGCGAGCACCGGGACGGCATCCCGAACCGGTCGTTGGCCGATTACATCGCGCCCAAAGACACCGGTCTGGCCGACTACATCGGCGCCTTCGCGGTCACCGCGGGGCTCGGCAGCCAGGACAAGATCGCCGAGTTCAAGGCGGCCCACGACGACTACAGCGCGATCCTGCTGGAGTCGATCGCCGACCGGCTGGCAGAGGCTTTCGCCGAACGGATGCACCAGCGGGTCCGCAAGGAGTTCTGGGGATTTCAGCCGGACGAGCAGCTGGACAACGAGGAGCTCATCGGCGAGAAGTACGTGGGAATCCGCCCCGCCCCCGGCTACCCGGCCTGCCCGGAGCACACCGAGAAGGTGACGCTGTGGAAGTTGATGGACGTCAAGGAGCGGACCGGCATCGAGCTGACCGAATCGATGGCGATGTGGCCCGGTGCCGCCGTCAGCGGCTGGTACTTCTCGCACCCGCAATCGCAGTACTTCGTGATCGGCCGGATGGCCCAGGACCAGGTCGCCGACTACGCGAAGCGCA
Source organism: Mycobacterium interjectum (assembly GCA_002102225.1). Classification (GTDB taxonomy): domain Bacteria; phylum Actinomycetota; class Actinomycetes; order Mycobacteriales; family Mycobacteriaceae; genus Mycobacterium; species Mycobacterium interjectum_B. The sequence goes on along the minus strand of LQPB01000061.1, from coordinate 5,650 downwards.
AGGGCTGGACCCTGAAGGAAGCCGAGCGCTGGCTCGCCCCCAACCTCGGTTACAACCCGGAGGACTGACTTACCCCTTCTTCCCGCGAGCGTGCGTGTTTGTACGGCGACACGCCCGTACGGCCGGCAATCTGCGCACCCTCGCGGAATAGAAACCCAGGTGACTTTGCCGGCCGGCACGTGAAACAATCGCTGGCCGTGAAGACCTTCGAGGATCTGTTCGCCGAACTCGGCGAGCGCGCCCGCACCCGGCCGGCCGGCAGCGGCACGGTCGCCGCGCTGGACGGCGGCGTGCACGGGCTGGGCAAGAAGATCCTGGAGGAGGCCGGCGAGGTGTGGTTGGCCGCCGAGCACGAAACCGACGACGCGCTGGCCGAGGAGATCAGCCAGTTGCTGTACTGGACGCAGGTGCTGATGATCGCGCGCGGACTGTCCCTCGACGACGTCTATCGGAAGTTGTGAGCATGCTGCGCGTTGCGGTTCCCAACAAGGGCACGCTCAGCGAGCCGGCCAGCGAGATCCTCGCGGAGGCCGGCTACCGGCGCCGCACCGATTCCAAGGATCTCACCGTCATCGACCCGGTCAACCAGGTCGAGTTCTTCTTCTTGCGGCCCAAGGACATTGCCATCTACGTGGGTTCGGGCGAGCTGGATTTCGGCATCACCGGACGCGATCTGGTGCGTGACTCGGACGCACCGGTGCGCGAACGCCTGGCGTTGGGTTTCGGGTCGTCGAGCTTTCGGTACGCCGGCCCGGCGGGGCGCGACTGGACACCGGCCGATCTGGCCGGCAAACGGATCGCCACCGCATACCCGAATCTGGTCCGAAAAGATCTGGCCGACAAGGGGATTGAGGCCACGGTCATCAGGCTTGACGGCGCCGTGGAGATCTCGGTGCAGCTGGGCGTGGCCGACGCCATCGCCGACGTGGTGGGCTCCGGGCGCACCCTGAGCCTGCACGACCTGGTGGCCTTCGGGGAGCCGCTGTGCGATTCGGAAGCGGTGCTGATCGAGCGCGCCGATCACGACGGCGACGACGCTGCCAGAGCCGCTCGCGACCAGTTGATCGCAAGGGTCCAAGGCGTGGTGTTCGGCCAGCAGTACCTGATGCTCGATTACGACTGCCCGCGTTCGGTGTTGGAGAAGGCCACGGCGATCACCCCGGGGCTGGAGTCACCGACCATCGCCCCCCTCGCCGATCCGGACTGGGTGGCGATTCGCGCCCTGGTGCCGCGTCGCGGCGTCAACGAGATCATGGACGAGCTCGCCGCCATCGGGGCCAAGGCGATCCTGGCGTCCGACATCAGGTTCTGCCGGTTCTAAACCAACGGGTGGCTCGGTCGCGGCTGTGTTAGCGTCCGCCTAGGGCTGCTGAAAGGTTGGCGCCCGCGTTATTGTCTAGCCCCCCGGGAGGGTCTTCGTGACACACGCGCTAATTCTGCTGCTGGCTTTACTGATCGGTGTCGTCGCCGGGTTGCGTTCGCTGACGGCCCCCGCCGTGGTCGCCTGGGGCGCCTACCTGGGTTGGATCGACGTGCACGGAACATGGGCGTCCTGGATGGCCAGCATCATCACGGTCATCGTCTTCACCGTTCTCGCGGTCGGCGAGTTGGTCAACGACAAGCTGCCCAAGACGCCGGCGCGCACGGCGCCGCCGATCTTCGCCGCCCGCATCCTCACGGGCGGGTTGGCGGGTGCGGTGTTGGGCGCCTGGCCGCACTGGACCGTCTCCGCGCTGGGCGCGGGCGTCATCGGAGCGGTGCTCGGCACCCTCGGCGGCTACCAGGCGCGCAAACGGCTGGCTGCCGTGGCCGGCAGGGACCTGCCGATCGCGCTGCTCGAGGACGCGGTCGCGGTACTCGGCGCGTTCGCGATCGTCGCGGTGACGGGTCACGTCCTGACGGAGTATCTGCTGACGGCGGTTAAGTGACAACGCATTTCGATGCGATCATCGTCGGTGCCGGGCAGGCCGGCCCTCCCCTGGCGGGACGGCTGACCGCGGCCGGCCAGCGCGTCGCGGTCATCGAGCGCAAACTCATCGGCGGCACCTGCGTCAACAACGGATGCATCCCGACCAAGACCCTGGTGGCCAGCGCGCACGCCGCCCACCTGGCCCGGCGTGGAGCCGAATACGGCGTGGGGACCGGCACCGTCCGCGTGGACATGGCGAAAGTCAAGGCGCGCAAGGACGACATCATGCTCACCGACCGCAAGGGCGTCGAGAGCTGGTTGGACGGCATGGAGGGTTGCACCGTCTATCGCGGTCACGCCCGGTTTGACGACCCGCACACCGTCAGCGTGAACGGCGACCAGCTGCACGCCGACCGCATCTTCCTCAACGTCGGCGGCCGCGCGGTGGTACCGGACGTCCCGGGGCTGTCCGACGTCGAGTTCCTCACCAACGTGTCGATCCTCGAACTCGACACGCTGCCAGACCATCTGGTCATCCTCGGCGGCAGCTACATCGCGCTGGAGTTCGCGCAGATGTACCGGCGCTTCGGGGCCCCTGTGACGGTGGTCGAGCGGGGCCCGCGGCTGGCGTCGCGCGAGGATGAGGACGTCTCGGCCAGCGTCCGGGAGATCCTGGAAGCCGAGGGGATCGACATCGTCGTCGGCGCCGACGACGTCCGAATCACCAAGACCGACAAGGGTTTTGAACTCACCCCCGGAGCCGGCGCCGCCCCCATCGCCGGGACCCATCTGCTGGTGGCGGTGGGGCGGCAACCCAACACCGACGACCTCGGCCTGGAGGCGGCCGGCGTGCAGACCGACGCCCGCGGCTACATCGTGGTCGACGACCAGCTCAAGACCAGCGTCGATCACATCTGGGCGATGGGGGACTGCAACGGCAAGGGCGCCTTCACCCACACCTCGTACAACGATTTCGAGATCGTCGCCGCCAACCTGCTCGACGACGACCCGCGCCGGGTCAGCGACCGCATCACCACCTACGCGCTCTACATCGACCCGCCATTGGGGCGTGCCGGGATGAGCGTGAGCCAGGTCCGCGCTTCCGGCCGCAAGGCGTTAGTCGGCAAGCGCCCGATGACGCAAGTCGGCAGGGCGGTGGAAAAGGGCGAGACGCAAGGCTTTATGAAGGTGGTGGTGGACGCCGAGACCGACGAGATCTTGGGCGCGGCCATTCTCGGGGTCGGCGGCGACGAGGCGATTCACGCCATCCTGGACGTCATGTCGGCCAAGGCGCCCTACACCACGCTGTCGCGCACGATGCACATCCACCCCACCGTCAGCGAGTTGATTCCCACGATGCTGCAGGAGATGTCGCCGCTGACGGACTAGCGGCGATCTCAAGCGCGGCGTAGCCGGGCGCGGCGGGTCGCCGCCATAGAACTAGCGGCGATCGCAAGCGCGGCGTAGCCGGGCGCGGACGCTAGCGGCAACCGATCATGCCGCCGGTTCGGTGGGGTGCGAAATTCCTTGCGCGCCAGCGACATCCGGCCACCCGGGGTAGGGCGGTGGCGTGCCGCCGAACGTCGGGCAGTGCTGCTGGTGGGGGCACCAGTCGCACAACCTCGACGGGCTGGGACGGAAATCGCCCGTCGGCGCGGCGGATTGGATGGCGCGCCAGATGGCCATCAGCGTCTTTTCGAAGCGCAGCAGTTCCTCGTGCTCCGGCGCGTAATCCAGCACCTGGCCGTCGGCCAGATAGATGATGCGCAGCCGGGTGGGCAGCACCCCGCGGGAACGCAACAGCGCCACGGCGTAGAACTTCATCTGAAACATCGCCTTGAACTCGGCCAACGCCCGCGCCGCCGGCGGCGCCTTGCCGGTCTTGTAGTCGACCACCCGGACCTCACCGGTGGCCGCGACGTCGATCCGGTCGATGAACCCGCGCAGCAGCGTGCCGTCGGCGAGCTCGACCTCGACGCGCTCCTCACAGCATTGCGGGTCGAACCGGGTCGGGTCCTCCAGCCGGTAATAGCCGGCGAGCAGGTCGCGCGCCTCCGCCAGCAACTGGGCGCGCTGTTCGGGATCCACGTCGCCGGCCAGGTCGGGTTCGGCGGCGATCACCCGCTCCCAGGCGGGCTCGACCAGCGTGCCCGCGGTGTCCGGCCCACGTTCCGCGGCGGGCAGCCCGTAGAGCTGCTCGAGGGCCGCGTGCACCACCGACCCGCGCAGCTGCGCCGTCGAGGGCACCTCGGGCAGCCGGTCGATCGCCCGGAACCGGTACAGCAGCGGGCACTGCTTGAAGTCCGCCGCGCGCGACGGCGACAGCGCCGGTTTCGAGGCCGGGCGCCCGCGTCCGTCCGGCTGGTCTGTCATGAGCGCAGCCTAGGACCGGGCGCCGACAACCCCCAAGCACCAGCTTCGGCGAGTCGGCTGGCACGCTAGACGGCGTGTCCGCAACCGGCCCGTTCACCGCTGGCGAGCGGGTCCAACTCACCGACGCCAAGGGCCGGCACTACACGATGTGCCTGACTCCCGGCGCCGAGTTCCACACCCATCGCGGGTCGATCGCCCACGACGCGCTGATCGGCATCGAGCAGGGCAGCGTCGTCAAATCCAGCAGCGGCGCGCAGTTTCTGGTGCTGCGCCCCCTGTTGATCGACTACGTGATGTCGATGCCCCGCGGCCCGCAGGTGATCTACCCCAAGGACGCCGCCCAGATCGTGCACGAGGGCGACATCTTTCCCGGCGCGCGGGTGCTGGAGGCCGGCGCCGGCTCCGGGGCGCTGACGTGCTCGCTGCTGCGTGCCGTCGGACCCGAGGGACGGGTGGTCTCCTACGAACAGCGCGCCGACCACGCCGAGCACGCCCGTCGCAACGTCACGGTGTTCTTCGACGGGGCGCCGGCCAACTGGGAGCTGCTCGTCAGTGACCTCGCGGGCTCGGAGTTGCCCGACGGCTCCTTCGACCGGGCCGTGCTGGACATGCTCGCGCCGTGGGAGGTGCTTGGGGCGGCGGCGCGGCTGCTGATCCCGGGTGGGGTGCTGATGATCTACGTCGCCACCGTCACCCAGCTGTCGCGGACCGTCGAGGCCCTGCGGGAGCAGCAGTGCTGGACCGAGCCGCGCTCGTGGGAGACGCTGCAACGCGGCTGGAACGTCGTCGGCCTGGCCGTTCGCCCGCAGCATTCGATGCGCGGGCACACCGCGTTCCTGATTTTCGCGCGGCGGCTCGCGCCCGGTGTCGTCGCGCCGGCGCCGCTGGGCCGCAAACGCGAGGGCCGCGACGGCTAGTGGCGATCGCAAGCGCGGCGTAGCCGGGCGCTGGGGGTACCCCCCGCGGGGCTGGGGGACGGGTCGCCACCATCGGGCCAGCCGTCAATCGTCGCTGTGGTGCAGGCCCCGCCGCACCGACAGCAGCTCGAACTCGGGATGCGCCGCCACCAGGCGTTCGGCGGCGTCGAGCACGTCGACGGCGTGGCTGCGGTCGCCGGACACGACGCCCACGCCGATGCCGGCCCGCCGATGCAGATCCTGCCCCCCGGTCTCGGCGGCCGACACGCTGAACTTGCGCTGCAACTCGGCCACGACGGGGCGAATCACCGATCGCTTCTGCTTGAGTGACCGCACGTCGCCCAGCAACACGTCGAATTCGAGCCAGCCGATCCACACCGGAATCAGCCGGGGGGAGTCTGCGGCGGAGCTTCAACCGGGCCCGGTGGCGGGGGCGCGGGTGGTGGCGGCG
>LQPB01000060.1 GCA_002102225.1 Mycobacterium interjectum | reverse complement strand
CATCAATGGCAAACAGGTGGTCCCATGCTCATGGCAAAACCAGCTCTGAAGTGGTCCCATTCACCTGGCAGCCGACACCGAAGCATCGATGCGGTGACATTTCAGCTCTGAGCTAAAGGCCCAGCTAGCGCCGCGCGAGTCGCCCACGGAATCAACGCATTTCGGCGGCGCGATCATCTAGCCCCCCAACGCAGGTTTTAGGTAGGCGACCTTCTTATAACTTTAGGGGGGTTTTGTTATAGGCTCCGTGCGTGGACCCAACAAGATTTGTAGCCCCTGCTTGGGGGCGGGCGGTGTCAACCGGAGGTCCAGCCGCCTACCACGCCTTTGTCCCAGCTCCCGTACCAAAAGAGCTCGTCCTGGACCCGGAAACGATCATGCTCCTATCCGATGCAGATGCTGCGCTAGGTCGATTAGCAGGATCTGGAAGGCTCCTGCCCGATCCGCACCTACTGGTCAACGCTTACATCACACGTGAGGCGGTCGCCAGTTCCCGCATCGAGGGAACACAGGCGTCTGTCACCGAGGTATTCGACGCAGAAATTACCGGGAAACCTGCTAGGGAGGACATCCAAGAAGTTCGAAACTACATCCGCGCCTTGACGCACGGCATTCATCGGCTGAGCGACAGCTTCCCTATTTCTCTTCGGCTCATAAAAGAGATGCACGCCCTGTTGCTGACCAACGTTCGCGGCCAGGAAAGAACGCCCGGAGAGTTCCGTAAGAGCCAGAATTGGATCTCCTCGCCCGACAATCGTCCCGAGACAGCGCGTTTCGTGCCTCCGACAGTCGAGGAGATGTGGAGAGCGCTAGACGACTGGGAGAAGTACCTGCACGACGAGCAGCCGAAGCTTCCCCTCCTAATCCGCTGCGCGATCATGCATTACCAGTTCGAGACGATCCACCCTTTCCTGGACGGAAATGGGCGTCTCGGGCGACTATTCATAATTCTGTATTTGCTCGACAGAGGTCGGTTACCCGCCCCCTTGCTCTACATTTCAAGCTATTTCGACCAGCGCAAAGGCGAGTATTACGACCGCCTGCAGTTCGTAAGGGAGCGGGGAGAAATACGCGAGTGGCTAGATTTTTTCCTGGCGGGCATCGCTGCCCAGGCCGCCGATGCGGTCCACCGGGCGGAGATGCTTTCCGACCTCAGAGAAAGTTACAGGCTCGCGCTCCAAGGAACTAGGAGCAGGGCGATTGAAGTGGCGGACCTGCTGTTCGCGCAACCCGTGATGACGGTGCGCGCCGTCCAGGGCCACCTGGGCGTGAGCCAGCCTGGCGCAACAAATCTCCTACGCACGCTTACATCTAAAGGCATCGTCCGCGAGTTCGGTTCTGGTCCCACACGACACCGCTGGTATGCCGAACAAATCCTCGACATTCTGGACCCAGAATTCACCCGCAACGAGACGAGTCCCGATGCCGCCGAATAGGTTCCTTTGAGCTCACCGCATGGTGGCGGCCACGCTTTCGCGAGTCCCCTATAACTGTCGGTTCCCGTGCGTAGCATCTCGCTACCGAGAGGATGAAAGATGACCAGTCACGCCTGCCCGCGGTGCGGGCTCGAATCCCGTCGTTCGCACGGCCGTTGGTGGGATCGTCATCCGGTCGCCGCAGCGCTGTTCGCGTTGCCGGCCGGGTACACGCTCATCGCGGTGATGCTGGTGTACCCGTGGTTCACGATCCCGGTCACGATCATCGCCGCGGCGGTCTGGGTTGATCGGCGGAACCGCCAGCGTTTAGCGATAGCGGCCCGGGCCGACTGGGAGCACCGAGCACTACTGGCAGCCTCGCTGAAGCGGCCATCGCCGCGCGAACTGCCCAATGGCCCAAGAGCACGTCGACGAGGAGCCGACCACTGGTCAACCACACAGCCGATCGCTCAGCGGAGCACGCGCTAGCGGACTACCATTTCGGTCTCGACACGAAAGCGAGACGCGCGGTGATCGGTGGGTATGAGCGGTAAACCAATCGGTGGTGGCGGACTCTCTTGGTGGCGTCGGATATTCGGCCTGGGCCCCGGTCAACCCCCGGTTTCAAACCCGAATGTGCAGGTGGGTCCTGTGCAGCTGCCTCCTATGCAGCCGCCTGCTGTGCAGCCTCCTCCTGTCGTCTCATTGGGGACGTCGAGAGTAGGCATCACCTCGTACTTCGCGACCGACCATCTCTGGAACGCTCGCCACATGGCAGAACTCTGCGCAGACCGTGAGGCCCTTCTTTCGGGCCAAGGCTTCCGAGGAATTGACAGAGCAGTCCGGGCATTCGCACTTGCAGCCGTACTGGAGTCTGTGGCATTCCTGGAGGCTCTCGTCAATGGGGTGTGGCGGGACGCAGCGGAGTACGACGACACGAGACCGCCCGATGGACGTCTGGCTGGTCTTTCGGTTCAATCGATCGGCAGGCTACGAGAATTGGGGCGAACCGATCGCGTTGGGCGCGGACTGTCTGTCCTCGAGAAGTACCAGGTGGCTCTCACATGCGTTGATCAGCCACCAATGGACCTCGGAGTCCAACCTGGGCAAAGCGTCGATGCAATTGTCCTGCTCCGCAATCACTATGTGCACTACACGCCGAAAATTCAGTGGACCGACGAGGTCCACAGGATCGAGAACCGTTTACGGCAGCGCTTGGGAGACAACCCGTTGTTGCGCAATGTCTCACCGTGGTTCGAGCTTCACATCCTGGGGTCCAGTTGCGCGAACGTCGCGTACGAAAGTTCGCGTGAATTCGCCGAGATCTGGTGGCAGCGAATGGGTTTCACATGGGATGCCATCAGAGAAGTCGACAGATGGAATCCGCAGGCGCCAATAAGCTAAGCCGATAGGTATCACAGCGGCCAGCTCAGCGCGTCGGCCGATGCGCAACCGCCTGCGGCGCGCCGCAAGGCGCGGCCGGGCCGACTGGGAGCACCGGAGATTATTAGGGTGAGCTTCACCGTTTTCGGCCCGATGCCGTCGACCGACGCGCTATAAGTACGCCATGGACCTACATACCCTCCGCCACAAGATCATCGACTCCACGCGCGATGGCTGGAATCACATCATCTGCTGGGGCGCCGGCTCGGGGCCGGTGTACCACTACGGGCTTTCGAGCGAGCAGCGCGATGAGCGAGTCGAGACAGAGGTCCGGAGTCACTCCAACACCGCGGTGCTCATGGCCGACGTCGATATCAGCATCGCTTGGGGATACGACCCCGATGAGTCCCTCTGGGACCAGGGGTATCGGCAGAAATTCGACTTCAGTGACTTCTTGCCGCCGTTGCTCGACGACAACGTCCGCCGCATGTACGTTGATGTGTTCTATCGAGGCGCGTTAGTCGATCGCAAGCTGTATGTGGTCGCTGATGGTGGCCGATACTATGTGCCCATCCCGCGGAAGACGTTCCCCAACAAGACAGGCATCGGCGATCTCGGAGAACCCGAGTTCCACTACACGAGCTGGGATTTGGGGCTCGCTAGAATTGTTAACAGTTTCGAGCTCGGCGAGGCGTTCGACGAACTGCTGCCGAGGCTGACTTACATCGTGGATGACGACGGGCCCGGGATCTACTGACTAGATCCACCGCGCAGAGGTTGTGGACCCGGGCCACTTGGACGGAACGTTGGCATCTCGGGCCGGAGGGCAAGAGAGCCGCGCTAATGGCCGAGCGTGCCGTTCGAGCCCACTCGGATCGACCGTTGGGCGTGAAAACGGCACATTAGGGCCGATACAGGCATCCTCGGGCAGCTGCATGGTTCCTCAGCGATCGCGCTTTCTCGATTAGGACAGGGTCCTTCTCGGTGTCCGTTGGCGGAATACCGAACGGTATTGAGACGTGCCCAGCAGGCATCTCCGGCAGCGCAGAGTCATCGAAGGCATCGAGATCGGTTTTAGAGCACTCGTCGACGGAGATGCCCCACGTACCAGCAGACTTGAGTCCTTGAGCAACGTGCTGTTGGTGAGAACGTTCGGGGCCCACCCACTGCCGTGTTGTTGAGAGCGTGTACTGATGAGATTTCATCGGCCGAAACGCAACGTAATTCGGCTCGGTTCCCTTTATCTGGGCGGGGTGAACTTGACGGTTTAGCACCTCGTTGCTGTTAGTCAGCCATACGATTTCGCTGCCGGACTCAGAGCGGCTGGCCATGGAAGAAACTCAGCACACGCTGCACGTCAAACGGCTCGACGGTTACCTGCGCACTATCGCCGTTATGCGACTCGTACAACCATGCACCGCGATCTGAAAACTCGATCAGGCGCTCGACGCCGTCGACCTCCCACTCAACTTGTAGCGTGCCTTCACCGGCCGCGACAGCTTCGGCATCAAGAGAGATCGCGGCGCCCAGTGCGATCAGGAACTGTCTGTAGTTCTCAAACGCGCCTGGCGTGGGCGCGAGGCTCCCAGGTCCGAGCCAACCATCTTCCAGTCGTAGCAGCTGGCTCAGCTTCGCACCGATGACGTGATGGGCCTCCACCAACCCGGCAGCCGGTGTCGAAGCCAGGCTCAAGTACACCCTGTGGGCGGGCGGCATAATTGCGACGTGCGGATTCCCTGCCGTCCACACTGGGGCGTCATAGACATCGCCGGGTGTACCAGCAAGCACGGTCATTTTTGCCCTTTCTTCAAGTGTGAATCGATTAGGTCTCGCAGTCGCTGAGCATTCGCCCTCGTCATGTAGAACGCTCCGCGGGGGCTGATCGTTACAGCACCACCAAGCTGTTTTAGCCGTTGCTCAGCGTGCTCTTGGGACAGCCACACCGGCGACGCCAGATGCCCGAACATCAGGTACACCGCACCAGGTCCAGCCGGATCGTCTGCTACCGCAAACTGATTGGCTACCTGTGCACTCTCTGATAACCCCTCAGGCCAGATTGCCTGGACCTCTAGTTGCAGTCCCTGTTCGGACTCAGATTCCGTCATGTCGCATCAACAGTGTCGTGCATGTTGCAAATGATGCAGGATCTCCTAGTCACCCGGCGCGCCATCCAATAACAGTATAGGAGTGACCTACGTCACAGACAGTGATGCTTTGTGGTGTCGCCATGAGCGATGCTCGCCGCGGTCAGGCCATACCACTACGCCCGTTCCCGGACGGCATAGGTCGCGGGGCGTTGGATGAATCGTAGAGGGTGCGCAGCTGCCCCAGTTGGCGGCCAAACCGGGATGAAGGGGTAGGCCAGCGACCTCATTTTCGGTGACCCACCGCAGCTCAAGGCTTTCGACATTCGGCCGGACTGGCAACAGGTGATCGGCGTCGGCGACAACGGTGACGTACGCCCACTGCGTGCCTGGCGCGGCGGCGGTCACTGTGGTGGCCCGCACCCGGATCTGATCGACGGCAAGCCCCGCCTCCTCACGGGCCTCGCGCAGCGCCGTCTGCACGGCCGTCTCGTGGCTGTCGCGAGCACCACCCGGCAGGCCCCACGTGCCCCCGTGATGACTCCATCGCGCGCGATGCTGCAGCAGCACCGCGGGCATGCCATCAGGTTGCGGCGCCCACAGCAGCAACCCGGCCGAACCGTAGCGCCCCCAGTAACGAATGCCGTTGTGCGACACGGCAGACGAAGCAGATGTGGAGCATCTACAGCCCGTTCTCCTCGAGCCAGAGCTTCGCGGCGGCGTCCTCGCTGAAGGTGACCTGGTCATCGGGCGTCACGATCGCGCGCTGCGGGCCGATCCGAGTGGGCTGACCTCGCCGTGGCCCGTGTGCAATCGGCGGACCCGGGCGCCAGGGTGCACTTTCCATCGCAGACCGTGGCATCGCGTAGGTCGGGACGTTAACTGTGCGGCCATCATGGAGGTCGTCGAAAATTCGCTGAGAGGGGTACGGCGCACCACTCGGGTGCGCCTGGTTGATGTTGGCGACCCACACGCGAAGGTCGTCTTCGAAGTACCGGCATAGATGCGCGTAGACGCCGGCGGCGTCTACGTTCGGCCGAGCGACCCTAGCCATCAGGCGCTACCTCGATCCCACCGCGACTGCGCCGCTCGTGAATGACGGTCACTTTTTGCGGGCCCAAGGCCCGGATTTACGCGCGAAACGAGGTCAATAACGGCGCGTTCGCACGCGCGCATCTCCGCGGACAGCTTCACCAACACCGTCGGCCGCGCTTCGCCGGCCAATTCCTGCTTCCACAGCTTGCCCAGCGCCGCTGCACGCTCGGCCGCCGAAGCAGCATGGTCAATGACCTGCAGCTCCTGCTCCGACCACTCCAAATTCTGGTGACATTCCTGCGACGCGCGCGCAAGCGCCTGGTCGAGATCGAACCGCAGACGAGCGCCAGCAGCACGCGGCCGGCCTGGCTGCGAACCCCTCATTTGCCGCCTTTCTCGTCAGGCAATCCGGCACGTTTGCCGGAAATTTCGGTTGCAATGCACAGACAGGCGGGCTCTATGCCAACCGGCGAGGCCGTCCGCTGCGGTTGGGGTACCTCCCCCAGGGGTCTGCGACGGTGGCCGGTCTGACATGCGGCGATGCTGGGTCTCCGGGTTATCCATGGTGGTGGACACCCTTTCGTCCGAGTGGAACTGCACGGTGACATCGCGGCCGTGGTTCGCTGACGCATTGCTAGCTGGTTTGCTGGCGAGGCCGACTCGACCGGTCGCAGTCAATTTGTTCGGGCCTCGCTTATCTCCTGTCTGCGTAATGCGGCGGCAGCGGCGCAGGTAACTCCTCGGCAAATCCGCGGTTGCCGTCTTGAGAGTCCTTCGGGCGATGGCTAAATCCCCGGTTGACGCCGTGCCGCCGCTGATCATGGGTTAGACGTTCCAGGATCCGGCGTTGCCGTTTCCGGCTGCTGCGCTTGCGATTTCGTAGTTCTGAAGCGCGGATAATTGTGCGGGCTTAAGGGCCGCAAGGCTCCATGCCATACCGACGTCGACTGTCGTCATGCGTCGATTCTGTGCTGCCCAAAGCCTTTCCACTGCCGGCGCGAGGTCGGGGTATGCGGCGGAGAACTGGGTGGTGGTGTCGGCGTCGCCTGACGTGATTGCAGATTCGACTAGTGCGTGCGCCAGGACGTCGTCGCCGGTTCGTGTCGCTTGCGCTAAGAGTCGTTGCCGCTCAATTGGGTCAGTGATCTCGGCGGCGCGGTCGCCGGCGTCGCGGCGACTGATGGCGAGTGAGGCTACGTCGCCTGGCAGTCCTTTGATTCCGAACACGCGGGCAGCGTCATCGGAGTCTTGGCTGCCTGCGCTATTCGCCGCGGCCGTGAGCTTCTGCGCTAACGCGCTCATAACTGAGCTGTAGGCGCGCGCGCACTGGGTGATCTTCCATTCCGTGGTGTGGTCGCGGTCCAGGTCGGTAGCGCCGGTGACTGTGGCGATCTCGCCGGCGGCAGCGGTGAGCAGCGGCTCGGCGTCAGCGGCTCGGCCTAATCGCTGCAAGGTTGCAAGGGCTTGTTGGCATGCAGTGACGCTTTCGGTGAGCGCAGCGCCGGCGCTGTAGTCGATGGTCATGTATCTCCTTATCTGGTGGCGGCGTATGCCGCCAGATCGTCACGCGCGACGCGGTAGTAGCGCCCGTCCAAAAGTGTTGCCGGAAGCCGTTTCTCTGCGATCGCTTTCCGTACTGCCCGGTCGGTGATTCCGAGAATCGTTGCGGCGGTGGTGGTGCTGACCGTGTCGTTCAGTTGTCGCTTCGACGGTGCCTCAGGTTCCGGTCGCGGCGCTGCATGTGTTCCGGCTGCGGAACTTTCGGCGAAGGCAGTGGCCGCCAGCTTGATAGCCATCAGCGTGTGGTCGAGTTGGGCATCTTGGCCGCGAACTTGGACGCGGAACTTGTCAAGGCTGAGCATCCGGTTCAGCAGGTGGCAAACCCGGCCGTCGACGACCGCCACCGGACCGTCGAGCCCGTGGACCAGGTGCTCGGCCGGCCGAATCACTGACGCTGCCCCGTCACTGAACGCCGCGGGACTTGCACCGTTCCATCGCCGAGCTCTATATGGGTGTCCATCACCGTGGACACCCCTGACCCCGCAAACCCGACCGGGGGTACTGGCTCGGTGCGTACCCTTGTCTGCGGCGTGCGACCTCGCCAGGATCGGCCACCGGGGTTTTTATCGGCACCGGGAAAAACCTAAGCGGCTCGCCCCGACGAAGAGTGTTGGGGCACGGCTGGCCTAGGGCTGTGTCGCATAGTCCACAACGTGTTGCGGGTGCGGTCTGGACGCGGACGGTTGTCATCGCGGTCCTTCGTGGCGGGGCTGGCTGAAGTCGCGGGCGTATGCCTGTCCGTCACCGGTGCCGACCCCAGCTGCCGCTCGGTCTACGCATGGCACTCGGCGGCTTCGGCCGTCGTCCGTCATGCACCATTGACCCGGTTGAGCGCCGCAGTGAGGGCAGCTGACGTCGATGGCTCCGGTATCGGTGTACGCAGCCCGGATCGGTCTCTTCACGACGTCGCCTCCGACGCCTCAGTTTCGGGCTTGATCAGCCAGACCCGATCGTTTCTCGAATTGCCCGCGGCGGGGACTGACTCGACTCGGGGATGTTTGGTCGCGGCTTTGGCCGCGGCTTCCCAGCTGTACCCGGCGGCTGCTGAGGCCCGCTGATAGTCATTTTGGTCGATCTGGGTTGCGTTGGGCGGAAGGTTGCTGAGGTACTGGGCAAAGAACTCCGTCGCCGGAACGTAGGCGCTTCGCCGGTCACCGATAATCGACCACGTAGCGCCACGGCTCGTGCGTGCGATCGCAACGACGTCAGGGTGCCCCGATGCGGCTTGGGACAGGTTGCCTCTCGTGTACCCGGCGGCCTCTCCTGCGCGGTTCACGGCAAACGATTCGGCGGTGGTGTGGCCGGCCGCGCGGAGCTCGGCGATATGGTTGTTGAACCACTTCTGACACGAGAGCTTGGGCCGGTGGTCGCCGTGCGACCTGTGGGTATCCAGGCTGGTCACGTTATCCGGTGGTTCACCCTGAACCGCGTGTTCACCCAAGATGACCTGCGCAGATGGACCCTGAACCAGTTGTTCAGGGTGAACACTTTGCGTAAGCCGGTACCGTGTTCCTCGATCAACCGCAACGGACTCCACGACGCCATCTGCAGCTAACTCAGCAATGGCCTTGTCGAACATGTCACGTCGCTCGCGCTTCCCTTGTCGACTGCGCAGTTCGTTTCCGGCTTGTTCGCCGTCGCGCTCCAGGGTGCGTACGATGCTGCGCTTCACGCTGTCCAGTAACCGGCTGTCGTACACTTCGTCTCCGACCGCGCGTGCGATCGCCTTAGCGCGGACCTTCTCGCGTTCGGCTTTCTTTGCCTCGTTGACGATCCATTCGCGGGTGCGGTCGGATACGGCCATCACTTCGGCGGACAGCTCCCAATCGAGCTCGGATACCACCGAGCGGTGGTGCATGATCGCCAGGAGCGCCGCGACTTTCAGGCGGGTCAGCATGGCGTGCCCATCGAGCGCGTCGGCCTGGCCGCGCTGGCGGGCGATGTGCGCGGCGACAATGGCTTCCGGGATCTCGGGAGGTCCGTACAGGATCTCCACGACGCCGTCTTCTGCCGGTTTCCACCGCGGCAGTGCGGTATTCAGCGGCTCAGGATCCGGTGTTGTTGTGGCCGGCATGTCTGGGTCGGTGGTCGGAAACCACAGGAATCGTTGCGGTGTGCCGCCTGTCGTGTCGTTGAAGATGACTCCGGTGTGGCCGGGTTGCGCGCCGACCGACAGGCAGCAGCGGTACGAATGTGCGGCGACGATGCGGCTGGTGGCTTTGCTCGCATTCGACTGGCCCAGCTGCTCGCCCATCGCCATTGACTTCAGCTGAGCCAGAAGGATGGAGCCCTGGCGGGAGGCGATACCGGTCAGGGTGTCGATTTCTGGAATGTTGAAAATGGCTGCAGTGACCGCGTTCTCGTCTTCCTTGTCGGGCTTCTTGAACGTTGCGGCGATGCCTTCACCGGAGCCGATGGGCAGCTCGAGGATTGCGGTCGGCCACGCTAGGCGTGCGACCTTGTCGGATATGCCCTTGCCGCCGCCGGAGGCGCTAACGAAGGCGCACAGCAGGTTCAGGCTGGCGCGGCCGCCGATGATGCCGGGCAGCTGCACGTGCGGGCCGACGCTGGCCGCGACCCGGAGGAGAGCAGCGCCAAAGACGGCCCACGGTGCCGCATATCGGGCGCGGGCCCACTGGTGAATTTTCTTGAGTTGGTCGCTGCCGGATTCGAGGAAGAACGCGTCGGGGTCGGTCAAGCTGACCGCATCCTCGGGATGTACACCGCGTTGCGTCGGCGGATCTCGCGCGCTACGGCTGGCCAATCCATAGCCGATGAAATCTCTTGGGACGCTTCGGCTAGAGCGTTCTGGGCACATTCAACGCGTAGGGCGTGATGCCGCGCGGCGTCATGGATGGCAGCAAGTTTCGCCGGGTGGTCATCGGGGAGCTCCCGCCAGGTGAGGGTGCCGGCCATCGGCCAGCACCCCACCTCTGTAATGAGCGGCAGAGCGAATACATGAACTGCCCACCAGTCCACGGTTCGTGATCCCAGGTCGTAGGTCACCGGCGGCACTCCTGAAGCAGCTCCGACGCTTGGGCGGATACGGCCGCGAGATCGGCGAGGACCCCGGGGTGTGTGGCCACTACATCGGCCGCACCGGCCGTGTCGGGCAGCCCGTCAATGTACGCTTCGTATCCGACTTCGAGAGGTAGGTCGTCCTTCTCGTCCCAATACGCGAAACGGCGGACGACGGAGACGATTTCGGCGGCGCGAATCTCTGCCACGGTGTCCCACAGGAATAGCGGGTCATCACCTGGCTTCGGCGTCGGGAGCGGAGGCAGCTCGAACCGTTTGATTTGGAGCTGGGTCATCGCGCATCTCCGATCTCGTCTGCAACCGCGATCAGGTCCGCGGCCAGCTGACGGGCTTCGGTGGCGGTGAGCCTCACTAAGGTGTCGAGCCCGCCATCTTCCGCGTGGCTGGGGAGGTACATGTGCAGGTACACGCAGACCCGCTGGTTGAAGCCGCGATAGGCGCAGGGGCCGATCTTGGGAATGTCAACGATGTATGGGAACTGGTTATCACCGGTCGGCGGCAACGGTATTGCGTTAACTTCTTCGAGCGATAGGTCAACGTAATGGTCGTATCCCCAGCATGTTTGATCCCTGCGCATGATCTCTTTGACGTGGCCGTCACCGTGTCGGCACCATGGAGCGCAGTCGATCGCGGGTATGGGTGATGCCCAATCGTCTTGCTGGTCGTTCCTGCAGGGCCCAGCTTCGGAGAGGGTCATCGTTCGACCTCCTCGGCTGCGGTGCGCGCGTCCAGCCGGAGCCGCGTCAGCGCCGAAGTCAGGTGCTCGGAGATATGGATCAGGCCGAGGCGACGGTCATCGGCGGCCGACCGAAGATGCCGCTCGACGATGATCCGCGCCTCCTCGATCCGCTCGATCGCGTCGGATAGGGGCTGTAACATCTTTCTGGACCTTTCTGTTTGCGGATGGTTGGGTTGCAAGCGGCTCCCGCCAGGTGCACCAACACCTGGACCAACGGGGGCCGCTTTGCGAATTGTGGCGGTCATTACGCGGCGTCTCCGCCAATTCGGTTGTCCGCCAAGAACTTCAGGACATCAGCCCTGAGATAGCGGACGCGACCGCCGATCTTCACGTGGGGAATGCCGCGGCGGCGGTACCGATCTTGAGCCAAAGCATCGACCGTTGTCTGGACGACCTCGGCGACCTGAGCGGCCGTCGCAATCGGCGGAAGATCGTCGGGCGTGAGCACCTCCGCTCTGGTAATTAAATCCTTCATTGACATCTCCTGTCAGTTAACTGCCATACTTTGACACCCCTCGCAGTACACCACGGCTTGTTATGAACTGTCAAGATTGATCGGCCGATTGACAAAGTGTGTCAGTATGGTGGAGTGGCTGGAAAAGAACCTGATACCGGGCCCACGGCAAAGACGGTCGCCGCGAACGTCCGGCGGCTTCGCACCAATCAGAACCTGAATTACACGCAGCTTTCCGAGCGCCTGCAAGATATTGCGGGTTGGTCCATAAATGCCGTCGGGATTCGCCGGATCGAATCGGGGGAGCGCAGAGTCACCCCAGACGACCTGATGGCATTAGCCCTCGCACTCCGTGTTTGGCCGATCACATTGTTGATGCCTGACACCGAGACCGGCGACCATGCAGTCACAGCCACCGGATTGCCGAAATCAGTTACGGCGGAGGAGTTTTGGGATTGGCTGACAGCTTCCGACGGGCTATATGACCACGGAGGTAATGAATGGGTCGAAACTGCGCACATGGGGCATCCCCACTGGAAGGTTCGCAGCCACTACGAGTCGGCCTACCGAGACTTTCGGAACACGGTGCAGGGCCTCCGTCGCGAGGGGGTCGACCTCGACCACCTGGCCGCTGCGCTCAGGGACGATGAGCATGGCGACGATTGAGCGGTACGAAACCTCTGGTGGTGCAACGCGTTATCGGGTTCGGTATCGGACGCCGGATCATCGTCAAACGACGAAGCGCGGGTTTCCCACGAAGCGCGATGCTCAGGCGTGGGCTGAGCAGCTCGAGGTCGACAAACGGCGCGGCGCCTACGTCGCGCCAGCCGCGGGTCGGGTGAAGCTAGGCGAGTACGCCCAGTCTTGGCTGGATTCCAAGCATAAGTTGAAGCCGTCGACGCGGTCCCGCTATCAGGCGGTGCTTGACACTGCGGTGGCGAGGTACGCCGATATGGCGCTGGGGGACATCAGTCGGAGGTTTGTTCGTGAGTGGGTCGCTGATCTGAGCGTTGATCTGGCGCCGGCGTCAGTGCATAAGACGGTTGGTGTGCTGCGCCAGGTGCTTGCGATGGCGGTCAATGACAACCGGCTGGTCTTGAATCCGGTTGACGGGATCGAGCTGCCGACTGTGCGTGCGGCAGAGCAGCGTTTCCTAACGCTTGAGCAGCTGCACGCGCTGGCTGATGCCTCGGCTGCAAATCGGCCGCTGGTCTACGTCTTGGGCACGTGCGGGCTGCGGTTCGGTGAGGTTGCCGAGCTGCGGTGGCGAGACATCGACATCGGCAACCTGCGGGTGCGGATCTCGCGGTCTGTGACGCTCGTCGATGGGACGTTCGTCGTGGGGTCGCCGAAGAACGGCAAGGCCCGCACGGTTAGCCTGCCGGCGTTCGTCGCCGAGCTCCTGGTGCCGCGTGAGCCTGACGCGTTGGCATTCCCCGACTCGGCTGGCGGCTATATGCGGGGCAGCAACGTACGGCGGCGGTGGTGGTCTCAGGCCGTCGCCGCTGCGCAGCTATTCCCGAGCATGGTCACGGACGCGGCCGGGAAGCAGACCGTCGTTTACGACTTCAAACTGCACGAGCTGAGGCACACCGCGGCGTCCTTGGCAATCCAGGCCGGCGCGAACATCAAGGCGCTGCAGAACATGCTCGGACACGAGTCCGCGGGCCTAACGCTCGACCGCTACGGCCACCTTTACCGGTCCGACGTCGAGGCCGTAGGAGTGGCCATCAACGCCCTCCTAATTCGTGATTGTCGCCAAAATGCAGGCGGCAACCCAAACTTGCCTCCGAAGCTACTAGCGGTCGATAGCGCCTAAGTCTGCGCTTAAACGGGCGCGGTTCGAGCCCCACGTCGCTTTCGATCGCAAAAATCGACTGAACATGCAAGCAACAGGCCGTCAGCTGGGTGAGAATAACCGACTGAGAGACAGTCGCACGTTGCGCATATATCCACCGCGTGTAGTCGGACAAGAAACACCGAAAGGGGTGCATCTGTGAGTCCCGTGATTCTTCTTGTAACCAACGTGCGCGGCAAACTCAGCCGCACAATCTTAGAGCGGATACTCCGCCACCAGATCATCTACTCGTTGGGCGGCCTTCTATTCGGCGGCTTGCTGCTGATCGGAGGAGTGGTACTGACAGTCGAGGGTTTCACCGGACAAGTCTCGCTGCAATGGCACAGCGGAAGCAGCGGCTTGTCGATAACGACCGGCGTGGTCGGCGTCGTCATCGCTCTCCTGGGTGTGGCTGTCATCTGGATCACCCGGTTCAAGTTAGACATCGCGGGGGACGAGCAAACGGTCGCGGAGACGCGGCCTGCGGGATGATGCGTCGGGCCCGGCCTGATCTAACGCCCGTTAACTCGAAAGTGTGGTCAAAATGTGGTCACAGGGACCGATCCGGCGCCGACTCTGCGGGCGATGAATAGCGCTTGAACTGCACTTTCGATGTGTGGAGCCTAGGGGAATCGAACCCCTGACACCCGCCTTGCAAAGGCGGTGCTCTACCAACTGAGCTAAGGCCCCTCATCGTGGCTCGGCGGGTGATCGGGTGGGTCAGCCACCGCCACGTGCCAGACCTCGACCCCGCGTCGTGACCGCACCACCGCCGCCGCAACAGCGAGCAGCGCCAGTGGCAATGCGAGCTTCACACAGCGTCTGGACGGGCACATGGTTGTGGGCCTGGGAGGACTCGAACCTCCGACCTCTTCGTTATCAGCGAAGCGCTCTAACCGCCTGAGCTACAGGCCCTTACTCGCGTAGGGCCGAGCGACGAGATTACCGCAATCGCCACCCCACCCACAAAATCGCACCGATCCCCGCTAGTCGCGGTCCGCCAGCGTGACTTCGATGCCGCCGATCAGATCGGTGGCCAGGTTGTAGACGAACGCCGCGATGGTCGCCATCGCGGTCAGCAGGACGATGTTGACCAAGCCGATCAGCACGGCACCGCCGAAGATCGTGCCGCTGGATACCAATTCGCCGCTGCTGCCGCTGGTGTTGTTCAGCAGGTCGCCGACGTTGCTGTTCAGCTTCGCCCACACGCCCATGCCGCCGAGCACGAGGTACATGAACGCCACCGCGATCATCCACACGAAGAACAGCGCCACCGAGAGCAGCAGTGACACCTTCAACGTGCTCCACGGATCGATCCGGCGGATCTGCATGCTGGCCCGAACCGGTCCACGGGTGCGCCGCGACACCTGGACCCGGTTCTCGCGGCCCTCGCGATTCTCCCGGCTCTCGGCGGTCGCCGTTCGGCCCGACGGCGCCGAGGGGCCCGGCGTCTCGGCGCCGCGGTCCGGGGCGGGTTTGCGCTGCGGGGGCCGCGGGAGCGGACCGGACAGATCCGGCAACTCGCTGGCGTAGGCCTCGGCGGGGGAGCTGTCGCCTCGCGCCGGCGGCGCGTCGAACTCGTACGGCGGGTGCTTCGGGCGCGCGGGAGCGCCGCCACCCGGTGCGGCGGTGCCGAAGACGACGCGGTTCGTCCGCGCATCGGCGCCGGTGGGGGAGCCCGACCGCGGCGCGCCCTGGGATTCGGGCTCGCGCGGCGCCGCGTGGGACGGCCGAGTGGCGCCTGCCTGCGCGGGCGACGCGCGGTGGGCGCCGGCGCGCTCGACCGAACCGTCGCCATTGATGCCGTCGCCCTGGTTGGGGGCGCCCGGCTCGTTCGGTGAGGTCACCCCGACTCCTTTGATCTTCTGCATGGACGCCTGCGCGGTGGCAGTTGGATGATGTCCGGTCGGACCGAGTTTAAGCCTTAGGACTCCTCAGTGCCCTCGGCCTCCTCGACGGCTTCGTCCGCGGCTTCCTCGGCGTTGCGCGCGATGGCCAACAGCGTGTTGTCCTCGCCCAGGTTCATCAACCGCACGCCCTTGGTCTGCCGTCCCGCCTTGCGGACCTGGCGGGCCGCCGTGCGGATGACGCCCCCGCCGGAGGTGATCGCGTACAGCTCGCTGTCGTCGTCGACGATCAGCGCGCCCACCAGCCTGCCGCGGCGACGGTCGTACTGAACGGTCAGCACGCCCTTGCCGCCGCGGCCCTGCACCGGGTACTCCTCGATCGCGGTGCGCTTGGCGTACCCGCCCGACGTGGCGACCAGCAGATACGTGCCCTCGCGGACCACGTTCAACGACAACAGGTAATCGTCGGCGTTGAACCGCATGCCCTGCACACCGGAGGTAGCCCGGCCCATCGGCCGCAGCGCCTCATCGGTCGCCGAGAACCGGATGGATTGCCCATTGGCGGAGACCAGCAGCAGATCCTCCTCGGAGGAGCACAGCACCGCGCCGACCAGCTCGTCGCTGTCACGCAGGTTGATCGCCACGATCCCGCCCGAGCGGTTGGAGTCGAAGTCGGTCAGCTTGGTCTTTTTGACCAGGCCGTTGCGCGTCGCCAACACCAGGTAGGGGGCGTCCTCGTAGCTGCGGATCTGAATGACCTGGGCGATGCGCTCCTCCGGCTGGAAGGCCAGCAGGTTGGCCACGTGCTGACCCCGCGCGGTCCGGGACGCCTCCGGCAGCTCGTAGGCCTTCGCCCGGTACACCCGGCCCTGCGTGGTGAAGAACAGGATCCAGTCGTGCGTGGACGACACGAAGAAGTGCGCGACGATGTCGTCCTGCTTGAGGCCGGCGCCCTGCACGCCCTTGCCGCCGCGCTTCTGGCTCCGGTACAGGTCGGTCTTGGTGCGCTTGGCGTAGCCGGTCTCGGTGATGGTGACGACGACGTCCTCGCGGGCGATGAGGTCCTCGTCGCTGACGTCGCCGTCGGCGGCGACGATCCGGGTGCGACGGTCGTCGCCGTGCTTGTCGACGATCTCGGTGAGTTCGTCGCGCACGATCGCACGCTGGCGCTCCGGCTTGGCCAGGATGTCTTCCAGGTCGGCGATCTCGGCCTCGATCTTGGCCAGGTCGTCGATGATGCGCTGGCGCTCCAGTGCCGCCAGCCGCCGCAGTTGCATGTCCAGGATCGCCTGGGCCTGGATCTCGTCGATGTCGAGCAGCTCGATCAGGCCGGCGCGGGCGATGTCGACGGTTTCCGACGCCCGGATCAACGCGATGACCTCGTCGAGCGCGTCGAGCGCCTTGACCAGACCGCGCAGGATGTGGGCCCGTTCGTTGGCCTTGCGCAGCCGATAGGTGGTGCGGCGGACGATGACGTCGAGCTGGTGCGCGACGTAGTGCCGGATCATCTGGTCGAGGCGCAGGGTGCGTGGCACGCCGTCGACGATGGCCAGCATGTTGGCGCCGAAGCTGGTCTGCAGCTGGGTGTGCTTGTAGAGGTTGTTGAGCACCACCTTGGCCACCGCGTCGCGCTTGAGCTCGACGACGATGCGCAGGCCGACGCGGTCGCTGGACTGGTCTTCGATGTTGGCGATCCCGGCGAGCCTGCCGTCGCGGACCTGCTCGGCGATCGAGGTGATGAAGTTGTCGTGGTTGACCTGATACGGCAACTCGGTGATCACCAAAGACGTTCGGCCCCTGGTCTCTTCGACCTCCACCACACCACGCATTCGGATGGATCCGCGGCCGGTCTTGTACGCGTCGTTGATGCCCTGCGCGCCGACGATCAGCCCGGAGGTGGGGAAGTCCGGGCCTTTGACCCGCTCCATGACGGCGGCCAGCGTCGCTTCCTCATCGGCCTCGTGATTTTCCAGGCACCAGAAGACCGCCTCGGCGAGCTCGCGCAGATTGTGCGGCGGGATGTTGGTCGCCATGCCGACCGCGATGCCACCCGAACCGTTGGCCAACAGGTTGGGGAACCGGCTGGGCAGCACCGTCGGTTCCTGCACCCGGCCGTCGTAGTTGGGGATGAAATCGACTGTCTCCTCGTCGATTTCGCGCAGCATCTCCATCGCCAGCGGGGTCAGCCGCGCCTCGGTGTAGCGCATCGCCGCCGGTGGATCGTTGCCCGGCGAACCGAAGTTGCCCTGCCCGTCGACGAGCGGATACCGCAGCGACCATGGCTGGGCCATGCGCACCAACGTGTCGTAGATCGACGCGTCGCCGTGCGGGTGGTAGTTACCCATCGTCTCGGCCACCGAACGCGCCGACTTGGCGTGGCTGCGGTCCGGGCGGAACCCGGAGTCGTACATGGCGTACAGCACCCGGCGGTGCACCGGCTTGAGGCCGTCGCGCACCTCAGGCAGGGCGCGGCCCACGATCACGCTCATCGCGTAGTCGATGTAACTGCGCTGCATCTCCTGCTGGATGTCAACCGGTTCGATGCGGTCGCCGGCCTCGTCGCCGGGTGGCAGCGTGGTGTCAGTCATCTATTCCTCGTTTGGTTCGGAGCGCCTGACTCATCAGACATCCAGGAAGCGAACGTCCTTGGCGTTGCGGGTGATAAAGCTGCGGCGCGCGTCGACGTCCTCGCCCATCAAAATGGAGAACAGCTCGTCGGCGGCCGCCGCGTCGTCCAGGGTGACTTGCCGCAACACCCGCACCGACGGGTCCATCGTGGTCTCCCACAGTTCTTTGGCGTCCATCTCACCCAGACCCTTATAGCGCTGGATGCCGTCTTCCTTGTTGATCTTCTTGCCGGCCTTCTGCCCGGCCTCCAGCAGGCCGTCGCGCTCGCGGTCGGAGTAGGCGAACTCGGGATCGCTGCGCTGCCACTTCAACTTGTACAGCGGGGGCTGCGCCAGGAACACGTGCCCGTTCTCGATTAGCGGGCGCATGAAGCGGAACAACAACGTCAACAGCAGCGTCGAAATGTGTTGGCCGTCAACGTCGGCGTCGGCCATCAGCACGATCTTGTGGTACCGCAGCTTGCTGAGGTCGAACTCGTCGTGGATCCCCGTGCCGAGCGCGGTGATGATCGCCTGGACTTCGGTGTTCTTCAGCACCCGGTCGATGCGCGCCTTCTCGACGTTGATGATCTTGCCGCGCAGCGGAAGGATGGCCTGGAACATCGAGTCGCGGCCGCTCTTGGCCGAGCCGCCGGCCGAATCTCCCTCGACCACATACAGTTCGGACTTTCGCGGGTCGGTGGAGCGGCAATCGGCGAGCTTGCCCGGCAACCCGCCCAGGTCGGTGGCGCTCTTGCGGCGCACCAGCTCGCGGGCCTTACGGGCCGCGATCCGCGCCTGGGCCGACGACACCGCCTTATTCACAACGGTTTTCGCCTCCGACGGGTTGGCCTCGAACCAGTGCGTCAGCTGTTCGTTGCACACCTTCTGCACGAAGGACTTGACCTCGGTGTTGCCCAGCTTGGTCTTGGTCTGCCCCTCGAACTGCGGCTCGCTGACCTTGACGGAGATGACCGCGGCCAGGCCCTCCCGGATGTCGTCGCCGGTGAGGTTGGCGTCCTTTTCCTTCAGCAGCTTCTTGTCTTTGGCGTACTTGTTCACCACCGAGGTCAGCGCGCTGCGGAAGCCCTCCTCGTGCGTGCCGCCCTCGTGGGTGTTGATGGTGTTGGCGAAGGTGTGCACCGACTCCGAATAGCCGCCGTTCCACTGCATGGCGATTTCGACCTCGTGGCCGGTGCCTTTTCCGTCGAAATCGATGACGCTCTGTTGGATCGGGCTCTTGGTGCGGTTGATGTGCTTGACGAAGTCCACCAGGCCGCCGGGGTAGTGGAAGGTGCGGTGCTTGACCTTGTGCGGTGCGCGCGACTCGGCCGCCTTTTCCTCGGCGGTCTTCGGGGCCTCGGCGGTGTCGCTGACGACCTCGTCGACGACCTCGTCCTGCTCCACCCGCTCGTCGGTGAGGTTGATCGTCAAGCCCTTGTTCAGAAACGCCATCTCCTGAAGCCGGCGCGCCACCGTCTCGAAGTCGTACTGGGTGGTTTCAAAGATGTCGGGGTCCGCCCAGAACCGGATGGTGGTTCCTGTCTTCTTGGTGGCCTCGCCCTGTTTGAGGGTGCCCGGCACGGCGTGGTCGTAGAACTGTGACCACTCGTAGCCGTCGCGCTTGATGTCCACCTCGAGCCGGGTGGACAGGGCGTTGACCACGGACACACCGACGCCGTGCAAACCACCGCTGACGTTGTAGCCGCTGTTCTCACCGCCGAACTTGCCGCCCGCGTGCAGCTGAGTCATCACCACGTCGACGGTCGGCGCGCCGGTCGCGTGCATCGCCACCGGGATGCCGCGGCCGTTGTCGGCGACCTCCACGCTGCCGTCGTCCAGGAGCCGCACGTCGACCTGGTTGGCGTAACCGGCCATCGCCTCGTCCACCGAGTTGTCGACCACCTCCCAAATGAGGTGGTGTAACCCGCGCTCACCGGTGGAGCCGATATACATACCCGGGCGTTTGCGAACGGCCTCCAGCCCTTCGAGCACGGTGATGGATGAAGCGCCGTATCCTTCTTGAGGCTTCTTCTTCTGGGCAGCCACGGTCGGAATGCTCTCCTCGGGGTTTCATGCGGGCGGATCGGTCACCGCGACAGTCGCACCCCACCACTCTACCGTGAAGGACCCCCAGCACCGATTCTCTGGGTGCGTTTCTACCCAGCTAACTGCGCCGTGCACACGATTTCCGCGTTACGGGCGCGTCCCGACGTGCGTTATGTAAGTCCGTTCCGTTCTGGCGGCTCTGAGGCGCCTGTTGATAGAGGCGCCACTGGGGAAAATTTGCGCGTCGAATGCCTCAGCCGTAGGTGTCCCGGGGGCCCCGCCCGGCGATGTGACGTGGGCCCTTACGCCACGACGGCGCGGTTGGTCCGGTGATCTTGAGCGAAGTCACGACGCCGTTGCCCACCGCCGCGGCGATCTTGGCCAGGAGCTGCGCCTGCATCATCCGCAGCTGGGTCGCCCACGCCGTCGATTCCGCCGTCACGCTGAGCACACCCTCGCTCAGCGCCGTCGGCGTCGCGTGGTCGGCGATCTGGTGTCCCACCACCGAGGACCAGTGGCCCAACACCGTGCCCTCGGCGACGTGCGTCGACCAGCCGCGCTTTTTCGCGAGGTCGCGCGCCAGCCGGCCGAGGGGTTGCGGATCACGCCCGTCGGGCCCCGGGCCCGACCAGCTGCGTCGCTGCCCCGCCACGCGCCGCGGCACCGCCGGAGCCGACCGGCCGCGCCCGGCGTCCTTACCCTGGGCGCGCGCTGCGGCGCGCGCCTCCTCGAGGGTGCGCCGCACCAAATCGATCCCGGTCAACCCGCCCAGGCGGTCGACGTCTTCCCCGTCACCGGCGCCGCTCATCCTCGCACCTCCGACATCCGGCCCGAATCGTCGTCGCGCATATCGATGTGCACCCGCCTGGCGTCCCAGTCCGCCGGAATGTCTTCCAGCACTGCGGCGGTCACCAAGACCTGCTCCGCCGATTCGGCCACCGTCGCCAGGGCGCGCCGCCGCGCGGCGTCGAGTTCGGCGAATACGTCGTCGAGCAACAACACCGGGTCGGTACCTTCTGCCCGCAACAACTCATACGCCGCCAGCCGCAGGGCCACCGCGAACGACCACGACTCCCCGTGACTGGCAAAGCCTTTGGCGGGCTGGTCGCCGAGCCGCAATTCGAGGTCGTCGCGGTGCGGACCCACCAGACACATCCCGCGTTCCAGTTCGGCGTCGCGGCGGGCGGACAACGCGGCCAACAACGCGGCTTCCAGAGATTCGCGACCGTTGGTGTCGAGGTCTTGCGGGTGGTGGTCGCCGAGGCTTGCGCGATAGGCGATTGACGCCGACCGCGATCCCGGCGCCACCAACTGGTACGCCTTCTCCACCTCCGGCGCTAGTTCGTTCACCAGATCGATCCGCGCGGCCATCAACTCCGAGCCGTGCTCGGCCAGCCGGCTGTCCCACACGTCGAGGGTGTCCAGCGCGCCCCGGTCACCGCGGTACCGGGCGCCGGAAAGGGACTTCAAAAGGGCGGTGCGCTGGCGCAAGACTTTGTCGTAGTCGGCGCGCACACCGGCGATGGCGGGCCGGCGCACCGTCGCCAGGTCATCGAGGTAGCGACGCCGATCCGACGGGTCGCCGCGCACCAAGGCCAGATCCTCGGGGGCGAAAAGCACCGCGCGCAGCACACCGACCACCTCGCGCGTGCTGCGCACCGGCGAGCGGTTCAGCCGCGCCTTGTTCGCCCGGCCCGCGGCGACTTCCAGGTCGACCGCGCATTCCCTGCCCTCGTTGACCACGATCGTGGAAATCACCGCGCGGTCGGCGCCGGCCCGGATCAGCGGCGCGTCCGTCCCGACTCGATGCGACCCCAACGTGGTCGAATACCACAGCGCCTCAATGAGATTCGTCTTGCCGAAGCCGTTGGGCCCGACGAACACCGTCCGGCCAGGCTCCAATTCGAGGTCGGCGTGCGCCCAGGACCGGAAATCTCGCAGTCCCAAATGCCGGACGTACACCTAGCCGGGCAACCGAACTGGCATCAACAGGTACACGTAGTCCGTCGGCAACGCGGTAAACGGCCCGCTGCCGCTGGGGGGGCTGTCGTCGGAGGAAGCCGGCCGCAGCAGCGCGGGCTTGCCCGGCGTCGTGAAACCGAACGACACCAGCTCGGAATGCACCGAGGCCAGCCCGTCGGTCAGATACGTCGGATTGAAGGCAATCGTCAGCGGTTCGCCGACGAAATCCACCTGCAGGTCCTCTTCGGCCCGGCCCACGTCGTCGGCCCCCGCGGAAAGCCGCAGCGATCCCCCCGAGAACTCCATCCGCACCTGCGCGCCCCGGTCGGCGACCAACGCGACGAGCTTGATGGCCTCGGTCAGCTCGGCCACGTTGATGGTGGCGACGGCCGTGTGCTCGGCCGGCAGCAACTGACGAAACTTGGGGAACTCCGCGTCCAGCAGCCGCGTGGTGCTGCGCTTGCCATTACCGCTGATGCCCAGCAACCCGTCCTTGCCGACTCCCGCGCCGGCGCCCAGCGACAGTTGCACCTCGGACCCGTCCGCCCCGGCCTTGGCCGCTTCGGCCAGCGTCTTGGCCGGCACCAGCACCGCGGCTTCGATGTCGGGCGACAGCGCCGACCACGTCAGCTCGCGCACCGCCAGCCTGAACCTGTCCGTCGCGGCCAAAACCACCGTGTCGCCCGAAATCTCAACCCGGATCCCCGTCAACATGGGCAGCGTGTCGTCCCGGCCGGCGGCGATGGCGACCTGACCGATCGCCTCGGCGAACAATTCCGCCGGCAGCGTCCCGGTGGCTTCCGGCAGCGCGGGCAGCGTCGGGTAATCCTCAACGGGCATCGTCGGCAAGGAGAACCTGGCGCTTCCGCACGTCAGCGCGACCCGACTGCCGTCCACATAAAAGTCCACCGGCTTGTTCGGCAATGCCCGGGTGATGTCCGACAACAACCTTCCGGATACCAAAACGCTTCCCGGAGAAGCTATTTCGGCCGCAACCTGGGCTTCGGCGGAAACCTCGTAGTCAAACCCGGAAATCGTGAGTCCCTCGTCGGAACCCGACAACAGCACGCCGGACAGCACCGGCACCGCCGGCCTGGTCGGCAGGTTCTTCGCCACCCACGACACCGCGTCGGCGAAAGACTCTCGCACCAGGCGAAACTTCAAGTCGGTGAGGCCAGCTGTTGTCGTCGCCGCGTCCATAGCGTCCCTTTACCTGCCGAGTGTCCGAAAAATCAAAGTGGCTAGCCGCCCGTCGCTAGCGGTCGCTGAACAACCGTAGAACTTCTGCGCCCATCTTGAAAGCTAATCGAAAAGGCCGACAAGCCGCGTCGTCAGCGACCTGTCGGACGCGACGGCGACGCGCGTCCCCAACGCTGTACTTCAAAGAAGAAACTACGGATAGATCTCAGTACTAGTAATAAGTGCTGTGCATTCTGGGGACAGCGGACCTTGTCGCAGCTAGGGGAGTGGTCGGCTTGTGGATGAGTCGGTGGACAACTGTGTGGGCGGTCGGCGGGCGCTGGGGATGGTCGGGCCGTGTGCATGCAAAGGCGAGTGCTCCACCGGTCTTTGGGCGGTTTGTGCACACCGGTACCCACAGCAGCAGCGTGTGACAGGTGTGACGGGGGAGTGAGAAGTTTTTCGAAAAAAATTTGTCAGGACGGCGGGAATCAGCGCTTGGAGCGCTGCCGGATGCGCGTGGTGAGTTCCTTGACGTGATCGAAGACTTCACGGCGCTCGGCCATCTCGGACAAGATCTTTCGCTGCGCGTACATGACGGTGGTGTGGTCGCGGCCGAACGCCTGGCCGATCTTGGGCAGCGACAAATCGGTCAGCTCACGGCATAGGTACATCGCGATTTGGCGCGACTGGGCCAGCGCCCGCGTCTTGCCCGGGCCGCGCAACTCCTCGACGGTGGTGTCGAAGTATTCGGCGGTGGCGGCCATGATCGTCGCGGCGCTGATCTGCATGGTGCTGGCGTCGGCGATCAGGTCGCGAAGGACGATCTCGGCCAGGGACTTGTCGATCGGGGTCTTGTTCAACGAGGCGAACGCGGTCACCCGGATCAACGCGCCCTCGAGCTCGCGGATGTTGCGCTCGATGCTGCTGGCGATCAGCTCGAGGACGTCGTCGGGCACGGCGAGGCGTTCCATCTGCGCCTTCTTGCGCAGAATGGCGATGCGGGTCTCAAGTTCCGGCGGCTGCACATCGGTGATCAGGCCCCACTCGAAGCGGGTTCTCAGCCGGTCTTCGAGGGTGGCGAGTTGCTTGGGCGGCCGGTCGGAGGAGATGACGATCTGTTTGTTGGCGTTGTGCAGCGTGTTGAAGGTGTGGAAGAACTCTTCCTGGATACCTTCCTTGCCCTCGATGAACTGGATGTCGTCCACCAGCAGCACGTCGACGTCGCGGTAGCTGCGTTTGAACGCGACCTTGCGGTCGTCGCGGAGCGAGTTGATGAAGTCGTTGGTGAATTCCTCGGTCGAGACGTACTTCACCCGCATGCCGGGGAACAGCCGCTGCGCGTAGTTACCGGCCGCGTGCAGCAGGTGGGTCTTGCCGAGGCCCGATTCTCCCCAGATGAACAACGGGTTGTAGGCGCGGGCCGGGGCTTCGGCGATGGCCAGGGCTGCGGCGTGCGCGAACCGGTTGGAGGCGCCGATGACGAACGTGTCGAAGGTGTACCGCCGGTTGAGGCTGGTTCCGCCGGCGATGGCCGGGTCGGCCGTGTGCGGGCGTTCGGTGAAGTAGTTCGGCCAGCTCTGTTCGGCGCCGATCTCACCGTTTTCGTCGCCTTCGTCGACATCGATGTCGATGAGCGAGTCGTCGGCCTGGGTCGGGGGCTGGTCGTCCAGGCCGGGCGGGAAGGGCTCCGCCGGGGCGAAGGCGGCGTCGTCCGCGTCGTCCGCGGGTGGGGCGATGCGCACCCCGAGTTGGATCTGCTGACCGAGCCGGCGGCTCAGCGCGTCGGTGATCGGGGTGCGCAGGTGGCGTTCGATCTCGTTTTGCACGAAGCTGCTCGGCACCGACAACAGGGCAAAGCCCTCGACGATCGTGAGCGGCTGGACGAGATTTAGCCACGCCCTCTGCTGCGGGGTGAGCGGGGTGGCGAGGGCGGTGCGATTGCCGGCGATTCCCTCCGAGGCGGACTCCCCGTTGAGCTCGGAGACGACCGCATTCCAAACTGTTGTGAATCCTGAACCGGGGTCATCGGTCAATGACGTAATCTCCCTGGTTCTCGCAGATCCCGGGTCGAGGGGCAGCCACGCTTGGTGACGAAACAACTGTCCACATACTTATACACAGGTGTGGACAGGATGATCGTAAACGAGCCGCAGCCTACCGGCGACGGCCCGTGATCTCCGCGCTGAGGGCAACCCGGTCAGGTCGCCTAGCCAGCTAGTCGATCCGCCATCCTCGCTTCGTCGTCGAGCGCCGCTCCACTCTGAAACGGCATTGCCCGAAGCTAACAGTTTTCCGTTCGGCTGCCAACAGTTCTGTTGCATTCCAATTCGGCCTCTTTAGGGTTAACCGGACCCTGCTTGTCGTGTGTTGTCCTATGGTGCCGCAAGGGCGCGGTCGAGAACTTGCGTTTTCGCGGATGTGTGAGTTGGGTGCGTTGCGGGAGACCAAGTTTGACCCAGCGAATCCGCGTCAGTACCCTCAAACAGTCGCCCGAAAGTCGGCGATACGGCTGCGACCCGGACAAAGCTCGGGGACCGCGCCGGCCAGCAGCAAGACCCACCTCCGACCGCGTCGCGGACGAATGCGGCCGGATGGTTCGAAGACGAGGAGAACGCCGTGGCCAAGGGCAAGCGGACCTTCCAGCCGAATAACCGGCGCCGAGCCCGCGTGCATGGCTTCCGCTTGCGGATGCGCACCCGCGCCGGGCGATCGATCGTCTCCAGCCGGCGCCGCAAAGGCCGCCGCGCGTTAACTGCCTGATCGCAACGTCGGGTTCTTCAGCGGTGCTTCCCGCACGCAACCGCATGAGGCGGTCAACGGAGTTTGACGCCGCGGTGAAGTATGGGGTGCGCGCGGTGCAGCCCGATGTCGTCGTGCATGTGCGACGCGACCCCGAAGACGACACGGGTCCCCGGGTCGGCCTCATCATCGCCAAGACCGTCGGGTCGGCGGTGGACCGCCATCGGGTGGCGCGCCGGCTCCGTCACGTCACGCGAACCATGCTGGGCGAGCTCGACCGATCCGACCGGGTGGTGATCCGGGCGCTGCCGAGCAGTCGCCAGGTGTCATCCGCGCGGCTGGAGCAACAGCTGCGGCGCGGCTTGCGTCGCGCCGTCGAGTCGGCGGGAGCCCGCCGGTGAACCGGGCGGCGCGGGGAGTGATCTTCCTGATCAAGCTGTACCGGCACATGGTGTCGCCGTTGCGGCCGGCGACATGTCGCTTCATGCCGACCTGCAGCCAGTACGCCGTCGATGCCCTCACCGAATACGGCTTGATCCGGGGCGGCTGGTTGGCCGTCGCCCGGCTCGCCAAATGCGGACCGTGGCATCGGGGAGGATGGGATCCGATACCGGATCGACACGCATGCCGGGCGAGCTTCGAAGGCGCCGGCGCCGCGGGGAACCCCGCGCCGGAGCAACGGGAGAGTGAATCTTTTGTTTGATTTCTTCAGCCTGGACATCATCTACTACCCGGTGTCGTGGATCATGTGGGCTTGGTACAAGTTGTTCGCGGCGCTGCTCGGACCGTCGAACTTCTTCGCCTGGGCCCTGTCGGTGATGTTCCTGGTGTTCAGCCTGCGGGCCCTGCTCTACAAGCCGTTCGTGCGCCAGATTCGTACCACCCGCCAGATGCAGGAGTTGCAGCCACAGATCAAGGCGCTGCAAAAGAAGTACTCCAAAGACCGCCAGCGGATGGCGCTGGAGATGCAGAAGCTGCAACGCGAGCACGGCTTCAACCCGATCCTCGGCTGCCTGCCGATGCTGGCGCAGATCCCGGTGTTCATCGGGCTGTATCACGTCCTGCGGTCGTTCAACCGCACGACCGGGGGCTTCGGGCAGCCGCATTTGTCGGTCGCGCAGAACCGGGCGACGGGTAACTATTTCTTCAGCCCGACCGACGTGGCGCACTTCCTGGACGCCAACCTGTTCGGTGCGCCGATCGGCGCGTTCATGACGCAACACGCCGGACTGGACGCCTTCACTCACTTCAGCCGCCCCGCGGTGATCGCGGTGGGCGCCCCGGTGATGATCCTGGCGGGCGTCGCGACCTACTTCAACAGCCGCGCGTCCGTGGCGCGCCAGAGCCCGGAGGCCGCCGCCAATCCGCAGACGGCGATGATGAACAAGCTCGCACTGTATGTGTTTCCGCTCGGCGTCGTCGTCGGCGGCCCGTTCCTTCCGCTCGCGATCATCCTGTACTGGTTCGCGAACAACATCTGGACGTTCGGGCAGCAGCACTACGTGTTCGGGATGATCGAGAAAGAGGACGAGGCCAAGAGGCAAGAAGTCGTGCAGCGGCGGGCGGCCAACGCGCCCGCGCCGGGCGCCAAACCGAAGCGCAACCCCAAGGCCTCGGCGGCGAGCGGCAACGGCTCCGCGACGCGCAACGACGACGGCGCGGACACGGATTCCGATGGATCCGCCGGCGGGGCCGCCGAAGCAGGAACGGCCACGGCCGAACCGGACAAGCCGAGCGCCGCAGGACGCAACGACGGGCCGACCAACCGCACCCCGCGACCCGGGGCGCGACCGAAGAAGCGCAAACGCTGACGCGACGCCACAGCTTAAGGGGACACCCCGGGCGAGTGACCCGACTGGCGGGAGCCCCTGGATGAGGGAGAGAAAACGAGATGACAGACGCCGAAACGACCGAACGCGACGTTGACGCAGAACTGGACACGCAAGCGCCGGCCCCCGAGGACGAGGCGACGGCGGAGGGCGGTGCCGACCAAGCCGACGACCTGGAGGACCGACTGGTTGCCGAGGGGGAGATCGCCGGCGACTACCTCGAGGAGCTGCTGGACCTCTTGGACTTCGACGGCGACATCGACCTGGACGTCGAGGGGGACCGCGCCGTCGTCAGCATCGATGGCAGCAGCGACCTGAACAAGTTGGTCGGCCGTGGCGGTGAGGTGCTGGACGCGCTGCAGGAGCTGACCCGGCTGGCGGTGCACCAGAAGACGGGCGTGCGAAGCCGGCTGATGCTCGACATCGCGAGCTGGCGGCGCCGCCGCCGCGAAGAGCTGGCCGCGTTGGGCGACAAGGTGGCGCGGCGGGTGCTGAACACCGGCGAACGCGAGGAGCTTTCGCCGATGACGCCGTTCGAACGCAAGATCGTTCACGACGCCGTCGCCGCGGTCCCCGGGGTGCACAGCGAGAGCGAGGGCCAAGAACCCTCCCGGCGCGTAGTCGTCCTGCTCGACTAGCGCGCCGAGTCACAGCCGTGTAATTCGAGACGACCCGGACGGCCCCAGGGATCGAGGATGTTTCACGTGAAACAAGAAGACGCGATGTTTCACGTGAAACATGGGGGCGCCGAGGCGGCGGGCGGAACTTCCGGAACGGCGGCGGATCCGGGACCCCTGGGCGACGCCGCCGCAACCGTCTTCGGTCCGCGGATGGGCATCGCGCGAAGGTACGCCGAACTGCTCGCCGGCCCCGGGGTGGAGCGAGGGCTCCTGGGGCCCCGGGAGGTCGGCCGGCTGTGGGAGCGCCACCTATTAAATAGTGCGGCGGTCGGCGAGCTGCTCGAGGCCGGTGAGCGGGTGATCGACATCGGCAGCGGGGCCGGCCTGCCGGGCATCCCGCTGGCCATCGCGCGGCCCGACCTCGAGGTGGTGCTGCTCGAGCCGATGCTGCGGCGCAGCGAGTTTCTCATCCGGGCGGTGGCCGAACTAGGGTTGGCGGTCGAGGTGGTGCGCGGCCGGGCGGAAGAGCCATGGGTGCGCGAGCAATTCGGTGCCCGTGACGCTGCGGTGTCTCGAGCGGTCGCGCCGCTGGACAAGTTGACGAGGTGGAGCATGCCGTTGCTACGGCTCGACGGGCGGATGGTCGCCATCAAGGGGGAGCGTGCTCCCGAGGAAGTGGAAACCCACCGGCGTGTGATGGCGGCATCGGGCGCCGTTGATGCCAGGGTGGTCACATGTGGCGCGAACTATTTGCGTCCGCCCGCAACCGTGGTTTTAGCGCGACGCGGGAAGCGGCCGCACCAAAAAGCCGGACGTATGTCGGACAGGGGGACCCGGTGAGTTCTCCGATCAATTCGCCCGGCGCGCCGCCGCCGGCGCCCAGCGCGGCCGCCGCCGCGGCGCAGCCGAGCCATGTTTCACGTGAAACATCGGACGAATACGACACACCGATCGGCGCCGCCGCCGAGCGCGCGATGCGGGTCCTCCACACGGCCTACCCGCCGCTGCGCCGCCCGGCCCACCGGCGGCTGTTCACCGTCGCCAACCAGAAGGGTGGCGTCGGCAAGACCACGACCGCCGTCAACCTCGCGGCCGCGCTGGCCGTGCAGGGACTCAAGACACTCGTCATCGACCTCGATCCCCAGGGCAACGCGAGCACGGCCCTCGGCATCCACGACCGGCAGGCGGGCACGCCGTCGTCGTACGAAGTCCTGATCGGCGAGGTGCCGCTACGGGAGGCGTTGCGGCCCAGCCCCCACAGTTCGCGGCTGTTTTGCGTGCCGGCGACCATCGATCTGGCGGGCGCCGAGATCGAGTTGGTCAGCATGGTCGCGCGCGAGAACCGCCTGCGGACGGCCCTGGCCGAGCTCGACCAGTTCGACTTCGACTACGTCTTCATCGACTGCCCTCCGTCGCTGGGGTTGCTGACGATCAACGCGCTGGTGGCCGCGCCCGAGGTGATGATCCCCATCCAGTGCGAGTACTACGCGCTGGAGGGCGTGTCACAGCTGATGCGCAACATCGAGATGGTGAAGGCCCACCTGAATCCCCAGCTGGACGTGACGACCGTGATCCTGACGATGTACGACGGCCGGACCAAGCTGGCCGACCAGGTGGCCGAAGAGGTGCGCCGGTACTTCGGAACCAAGGTGCTGCGCACGGTGATCCCGCGCAGCGTGAAGGTGTCGGAGGCGCCCGGCTACAGCATGACGATCATCGATTACGACCCCGGTTCTCGGGGCGCCATGAGCTATCTCGACGCCAGCCGCGAACTCGCCGAACGGGATTGACCACCATCCGTGAAGGGACGACCATGACGCAGCCGTTACGCAAAAAGGGCGGCCTCGGCCGGGGCCTCGCCTCGCTGATCCCCACCGGCCCGGCGGAAGGCGATCCCGGTCCGGCCACCCTGGGCCCGCGCATGGGCGACGCCGCCGCCGACGTGCTGATCGGCGGGGCGGCCCAGGACGCCGCGTCGGTAGGCGCCGTCTACCGGGAGATCGCGCCGGCCGACATCGAGCGCAACCCCCGCCAGCCCCGGCAGGTCTTCGACGAGGAGGCGCTGTCGGAGCTCGTCCACTCGATCCGCGAGTTCGGGCTGCTGCAGCCCATCGTCGTCCGGGCGGTGAGCGGAACCCCGGGTGGCGCGCGGTACCAAATCGTGATGGGGGAGCGGCGGTGGCGCGCCGCCCAGGAAGCGGGGCTGGCCACCATTCCGGCCATCGTCCGCGAAACCGGCGACGACAACCTGCTCCGCGACGCGCTGCTCGAAAACATCCATCGGGTACAGCTGAACCCCTTGGAGGAGGCGGCGGCCTACCAGCAGCTGCTCGACGAATTCGACGTCACGCACGACGAGCTGGCGTCCCGCATCGGCCGGTCCCGGCCGCTGATCACCAACATGATCCGGTTGCTGAAGCTTCCGATCCCGGTGCAGCGACGGGTCGCGGCGGGCGTCCTGTCCGCGGGCCACGCCCGAGCGTTGCTGTCCCTGGAGGGCGGGCCGGAGGCGCAGGAGGAACTGGCCAGCCGGATCGTCGCCGAGGGCCTGTCGGTGCGGGCCACCGAGGAGGCGGTCACCCTGGCCAACCGCGGGGACGCGACCACGCCGGCGCCCCAACGCCGCAAGCCGATCCAGATGCCCGGCCTTCAGGACGTTGCCGATCGGCTGTCCAACACCTTCGATACCCGGGTGACGGTCAGCCTGGGCAAACGAAAGGGCCGGATCGTGGTCGAGTTCGGCTCGGTGGAGGATCTCCAGCGGATCGTCGGCGTGATGACCCCGCCCAAGGCGTGACCGTCCACCCGGTGTAATTACGTCACTGTGACGCCGCGGGGGTTTCGACGCCCGATTGAGACCCAAATGAGCCGTTCCCGACACCGCCGCCGCGCAGAGTTCGTATGCGCCGCAACGCCTTTCGTAATGTCGCCGACCGTGCCGTGCTGTGCGGGAACGTTCGCGCGCCCGCCCCAAGTGGCGCAGCAAACACTAGTCCGATGACGACAAACTCTCCTATCCTGGAGAGGTTGCTGATGGCCCCAAAATATGGCGGCCGCAGTACCGGACGGAAGCCAGGAGGCTAGTGTCTGCTCGAATCACGCCGCTGCGGCTCGAGGCTTTCGAGCAGCTTCCCAAGCATGCGCGCCGCTGCGTGTTCTGGGAGGTCGATCCCGCGACCCTGGGTAACCAGGACCACCTCGCCGACCCCGAATTCGAAAAAGAGGCCTGGCTGTCGATGGTGATGCTGGAGTGGGGCTCGTGCGGTCAGGTCGCGACGGCGATCCCGGACGAGCGCAGCCACGCCGAACCGCCGTGCCTGGGCTACGTGCTCTATGCGCCGCCGCGCGCGGTGCCGCGGGCGCAGCGCTTTCCCACCGCGCCGGTGTCCGCCGACGCCGTGTTGCTGACGTCGATGAACGTCGAGGCGGGGCAGGCCTCCGACGATCTGCCGCACGGACTCATCGCCCGCGTCATCGACGAGATGGTGCGGCGCGGCGTGCGGGCGCTGGAGGCTTTCGGGCGCACCCCGGCGGCCTCGGAGTTGCACGATCCGCGAACGGCCGACCCCGATGTGCGGCCGGTGCTGGAGGCCCTCGGCGACTGCTCGGTCGAGCACTGCATCATCGACGCGGAGTTCCTGAAGGACGTGGGATTCGTTGTGGTGGCGCCACATCCGTACTTTCCGCGGCTTCGGTTGGAGTTGGACAAGGGCCTGGGCTGGAAGGCCGAAGTCGAGGCGGCGCTGGAGCGCCTGCTGGCCAGTGCCCAGCTCCAGGAACCGGTCGGGGCGGGCTCCGCTAGCGCATCAAATACGTTGCAAATCAACGAAAGCGGTTAAGAACCGCCCAGCCGGGACGCCCGCTCCACCGACAACTCGTGAGCCAGCAGTTCGGCGAAGGTGAAGGTGCCCGTCGGCCGGTCGTTCTTGCCGAGCAGGTAGAGCCGCTTGACCGCCGCGAGGATGCCCTCGGCGATGGCGTCTCGGGTCTGCGTCGAGATCAGCATCGCCTGGTCGCGCGGATTGGTGATGTAGCCGACGTCGACCTGAACGGTCGGCATCCGGGTAAGCCGCAGCAGGTCCCACGTCCGACCATGGGTGCGGCAATCCCGTAATCCGGTGCGAGCCACCACTTCTCGCTGAATGAAGTCCGCGAGGTTGCGGCCGATGGTCGAGACCGAACCGTGCGCGTTGCCGAAGTGAAAGGAGGCCACGCCGTTGGCCGACGGGCTGCGCTGGGATTCGCAGCGCAGGCTGATCATGAGGTCCGCGCCGACGCTGTTCGCCGTGGCGGCCCGCTCGGCGTCCGACGGGCTGCGATTGGTCGGCCGGGACAAAAAGGTTTCCATACCGATGGCGGTCATCCGGCCCTCGAGCCGGCTCGCCAAGTCCCACAACACGTCCGCTTCGCTGACGGGTCCGGTCGGCCCCTGCATGATCAGGCCGTGGTCGGCGCCGCCGCGGCCCGGATCGATGATGATGCGCTTGCCCGACAGTTTCGGCCCGGACCGGCGCACCAGCTCTTCCTCACGGATGGCGTGCGGTGAGCCGCCAGAGACGCGGGAACTCAGAAAGTACAAGGAGCGCAAGGTTTCTGGGCCGCAGATGCCGTCGGCGGCGAGCCCGTACTCGCGCTGGTATGACATCAAAGCGTTGTGCGTCTGCAGGCCGAAGTGGCCGTCGACCAGGCCGGTGTAGAAACCGAGGTCCTGGAGCCGCGCCTGCAGGGTGGCGACGTCGTCACCGTAGAGCGGAGCCCCGAATTGGTGATACAGCGTGCGCGCGCCCAGCCGGTAGGAGGCCTCCTTCAGCGCGCGGTAGGTGGCGTCGCCGACAACGCCGTCCACCAGCAGCCCGCGATTCTGCTGGAAAGCGCGCACCGCCTGATCGAGCTCGGCGTCGAAAACTTCAAGGGCAACATGCCGGCCGGTCGTCATGTCTTCGTCGGGGTTGTCCAGCATTCCCAGCGCGGCCAGCGTCGCCCGGATCTCGGTCACGGCAGCGCTGCGGTCACCACAGCGCAGCGCGTCGCCGTCTTCACGGCGCGGACTCGACATACCAAGGGCCCTCCGGGACAAGGCTGAACACAGGCAACAGCTAGCCGTTATTGTCGCAGACGCTTCTCAATTTTCGGAAAACCCCAGGCTAAGCGCGGGGCACGGCGTGGCGAGACCGATAACGCCTCAGGTGAGGTTGGGAACCGCGTCGGAGAGTTCGCGCAGCAGCGCCGCCTTGCCCTTGGCCCCGACGATTCGCTTCACGGGTTGGCCGTCTTTGAAAAGGATCATCGTGGGGATCGAGACGACCTGGAAGTCCCGGGCGGTCTCCGGGTTGGCATCCACGTCGAGCTTGGCGACGGTGAGCTGCCCGGCGCGCTCGCTGGCGATTTCCTCGAGAACCGGCGCGACCATCTTGCACGGTCCGCACCACGTCGCCCAAAAGTCAACCAGCACAGGCTTATCGCTCGACAACACCTCGGTTGAAAAAGACGCGTCGGAGACTTCTATTGTGGCGTGGGCCTTTTCAGCGTCGGTCATCGCGGTGCTCCAATCAATGTGTCGGTACCTTCGGCGTCTCCGGCTGTCGCGCCGTGGTCGGTCGTGTGCTCGTGCTCGGCCAGCCAGCGCTCGGCGTCGATGGCCGCCGCACAGCCGCTGCCGGCGGCGGTGATGGCCTGCCGGTAGGTGCGGTCCACCAGGTCCCCGGCGGCGAACACGCCCTCGAGCGAGGTGCTCGTGGTGCGTCCCTGCACCAGCACGTAGCCGTCGGGATCCACGTCGAGGACGTCGCGCACCAGGCCCGAGCGCGGCTCGTGACCGATTGCCACGAACACGCCGGTGACCGGGAGCGTCGACTCATCGCCAGTTACGTTGTCACGCAAGCGCAATCCGGTCACGGTCGTGTCGCCCTCGACGGAGAGCACGGCGGCGTTGGTGACGAACTTGATCTTTTCATTGTTGCGGGCGCGGTTGAGCATGATCTTGGACGCCCGGAACTCGTCGCGGCGGTGCACCAGCGTCACGCTGCTGGCGAACCGGGTCAGGAAGAGGGCCTCTTCCATCGCCGAGTCGCCCCCACCGATGACCGCGATGTCCTGGTCGCGGAAAAAGAACCCGTCGCAGGTGGCACACGAACTCACCCCGCGGCCCAGCAACTCCTGTTCGCCCGGGACGTGCAGATAGCGCGCCGCGGCACCCATGGCCAGGATGACGGCGCGGGCCCGATGGGTTTCGCCGTCGGCGGTGACGACCGACTTGACCGGACCTGTCAGCGACACCGATTCGATGTCTTCCATCCGCAGGTCCGCGCCGAAGCGCAGCGCCTGCTCGCGCATCTCATCCATCAGCTCGGGGCCGGTGATGCCGTCGCGAAAGCCGGGGTAGTTTTCCACCTCGGTGGTGGTCATCAGCGCGCCGCCGAAGGCGATGCCCTCGAAAACCAGGGGCTTCAGCTGCGCGCGGGCGGTGTAGAGGGCCGCCGTGTACCCGGCGGGACCGGAACCGATGATGATGACGTCGTGGACGGTGTCCTGGGTGTCGGGAGCAGGGGTAGCGGCAGTCATTCGAGCCTTTCGGGTGCGGAAGCTACGTCTACGAACGCCAGCGTAGGCGCGGGTGTTCCCGGACGCTGGGCACCAGACTAAGTCCGGAGGCGATCACGGCTAGGTATTGGTGGCAGGTGATCCACTGCGCCCGGCTGCGCCGCGCTTGTGATCACCGCTAGGGATTGATGGCGGTGATCCACTGCGCCCGGCTGCGCCGCGCTTGTGATCACCGCTAGGGATTGATGGCGTGATCCACTGCGCCCGGCTGCGCCGCGCTTGTGATCACCGCTAGGGCCGCGGTAC
Source organism: Mycobacterium interjectum (assembly GCA_002102225.1). Taxonomy (GTDB): domain Bacteria; phylum Actinomycetota; class Actinomycetes; order Mycobacteriales; family Mycobacteriaceae; genus Mycobacterium; species Mycobacterium interjectum_B. The sequence continues at coordinate 30,840 of LQPB01000060.1, read as the reverse complement.
CTGCGTGTTGGCCAGCAACCCGGTGTCAGCGGCGCTGCAGTTGAGCGCCACCGCGAACACCGCGAGGTCGTCGGGCGTGTCGCCGGGCAACACCAGCACGACGCCGGGGCGCGCGTTGATGTCGACCGGCCGCGCGCCGAGCACCCGGGTGGAGGCGGGGTAGCCGAGCCCGCTGAGGCAGGAGGCACGTAGCGAGGGATCGCCGAGCGGGCCGTAATCGGGACTCTTCGTCAGCAGCCCCAGGATCTCGGCCTGCGACAGCGGGATCTCCATCGGCGGCGTCGACACCGTGATGTGCTCCGCGGTGGCCGGGGTGCTGGGCGCCGGTTCGGGCGCGTTGAGCAGCGCGGCGGTGCCCACCCCGACGGCCGCGAGCACCGCGCCCAGGCCGGCCACGCCGGCGGCCAGCCGGGCGGGGCGGATGTGCGGCCGGGCCGAGTGGGCGACACCGACGCGCTCCTGGCTTTCCTTCGACCGCAGCGACGCCGAGATCCGGGCCGTCACCTCCGGTGGCACGTCGGGCGCCGACGTCGTGTCGGCACCGAGCGTGGCCACGTCGCAACGCACTTGGTTCAGGGCACGCAGGACGCCCTGTGCCTCGGGGTCTTCGCGGACCCGTTTGCGCACCCGGGCCGCCGAGTCGTCGTCGAGCAGGCCGGCCTGCAGGTCGGCCAGCAGCTCGACCGTCAGGGGCGGCTCGGCGTCATCCTCGTCGGGTTCACCCATCCGCCCCAGTGTCCGTCATGCGCGGGTTGACGGCCATGGGTGGGGCGACGCCGGGACCGGCGTTGAGGTAGCCGAGCAACTCGGCGAGACGGACCCGGGCGCGGGAGCAGCGGCTCTTGACGGTGCCCTCGGCGACACCCAGCAGGGCGGCGGTGTCGGCGACCGAGTAACCCTGCATGTCGACGGCCACCACCGCTGCCCGCTGCTCGACGGGCAGGCGCATCAAGGCCCGCTGCACCACGATGGCCGTCTCGACCTGCACCGTGCGATCGGCGACCGGATAGACGTCCTCGAGCGGCGCGGTCGGGTGCGCCTTCGCGCGGCGCAGCCGGTCCAGGCAGGCGTTGAACACGATGCGGTGCAGCCAGCTGCCGACCGCCGCGTCATGCCGAAACGATCCTGCCCCGCGGTGCGCCGAGAGCATCGCGTCCTGCAGCGCGTCCTCGGCGTCCTCGCGGGTGCGGGTCGTCAGGCGGGCCAGCCGGTGCAGCTGACGTTGGTGGCGGTGGAACAACTCGTCGAAGGCGCGGCGGTCGCCGGCGACGTGGGCGGCCAGCAGCTCGGCGTCCGTGCGTTCGCCCTTACCCTCGAACTCCCCGCCCCCGAGACCCACGGCCGGACAGTAACCAATCGGGGGTCGCCCGGCACTTCACCAAAGCCGGATCTGTGAGCGCGTCAGGAGGCCGCCTGGACGGTGATCTCCTGAATGCTGGCCTGGCTCTTGCCATTCGTGGTGCCCAGGGTGGAGATCCACACCAGCAGGTTCGACGTCGGCGCGCCGGACCTGACCGGGATGACGTTGTGGCCGGGCTTGAGCGCGAAGGCCGGGGCCAGCACCGTGGTGTCCTCCAGCCGCGCCGGCGACCCCGTCGACGCCGAGCGAATCTCGACCTTGGTGCCGGTGCTGGGGGTGTCGATGGTGACCTGGCCGACCACGGTGGGCTTCGGCAACTGCAGCAAGAGCCCCTCGCCCTGCTTGAAGCTGGGGAACGGGACGGCGTCGGTATAAACCTCGCTCGTCCAGGCGGTGGAGGGGTCACCGTCGATCGCCTGCCCGGCCTGCCCCGGGTTGTCGGCATCGCCGTCGGGGGAGTAGACCGACACCTTGCTGGGTTTGACGACGCTCCCGGCGGCCGCGGAACCCGGGGCCGACGACGTCGACGACGACGGCCCGTTCAGCCCCAGCTCGTCTCTGTTGAGCCCGCCGACGTTGCCGAAGATCTTGCTCACCACCGACGCCAGCACCAGCAGGGCCACCACGATGACCGCGAGGGCGGCGCCGACGCCGATCAGCACGTTGCGGCGGCGGCGCGCGAAGGCCGCGTACTCGCGGCCCGTGGAGGCCCGGGCGATGGGTGGCGGCGGCGAGTCGTCGATCGGACCGAGCACCTCGGTGCGGTCGGCCACCGCCGTTGCCTGCTGTAGCAGGTTCAAAAGCGTTGAGGCGCTGCGTATTCCGCCATCTTCCTGAACCGCGCGAACGGCAACCGCGGAAATCTGGAAGGGGATGTCGCGGTCGATCACCATGGGCTCGACGGGGTTGCCCGCCGCATCCCGCTCGGCCGGGGCCAGCCCGCTTCGCACCCCGGACTCCGGCAGCGGCCACCGGTTGACCAGCAGGGCGTAGAGCGTGGCGCCGATGCCGCGGATGTCGTCTTGCGGGTTGGCGTCGGGCATGGTCGCGGGGTAGGCCAGCACGACGTCGCCGTCGATGCTGACGCGCACCCGGTTGGGGTGGTCGACCGACAGGGCGACGCCGGCGCGGTGGGCCGCGTCGGCGGCGGCGGCCAGCGACTGCATCGCCCGCACGGCGCCGATGGGCGACGGCGAGGTGTCGGCCACCTCCTGCAGCGAACCGCCGCGGATCCATTCGGACACGACCAGGCCGCCGGACCCGGTGTGCACCACGTCGAGCACCCGGGCGATGCCGGGCTTGTCGATCCGGCTGAGGCGCAGGGTGCGCGACAGGATGTCTTGCAGCACCTCGTGGGGCAGCGCCCCATCCGGGTCGACGAAAGTCAGCGCCACCTGCCGATCCAGCGCGGTGTCCAGCGCCTGCCAGAACTGCAGGGGCGGTGCGCCGCCGTGGAAGACCAGCAGCCGATACCGGCCGCTGGCGATGCGGGCGCCGGGAACGAGGTGGACGTCCTCCGACGATTCGCCGGCCCGGTCCCGGGGTGGGTCGAAGGGCGTTGCGCCACGGGGGTTTTCGGTCGAGAGGTCGCCGTTGAGCCGATCGGCGGCCCGCGGCGTCGACCGCGGCTCCGGCTCGCGCGGAATGTCGGGCTGGAAGTCGTCGGCGACGGGCCTGGCCCGATCGGGGGTTTCCTCGGCGCCTGACCCCAAGCCGGATCCAGCGCTGGATGCGCTATCCACTGGGCGGTCGGTCACCTCCGGTCCTTTCGCTATGCGGGCGCTGGCGACCCGCTCCGGAGGCCTGCGCCGGATCGGCTCCTGGACCGCACTTACCCCCGGCGGGGACGAATTCCTCTGCTCAGGGTACGTGACGTGGCCATGCCGAGACGATCCCTCCGGTGCAGCGGGTTTGCGGGCCGGCGGCTGCGCGATCCGATTGCCGCCCAGTCCCGGGACCCGGCGCCGGACGACGGCCAGCGCCGCGTCGGCCTCGGGCACGTGCGCGCTGAGCATGACGGTCGCCATGATCGGCAGCATGATGATCGCCAGCACCAGCAGGCGCAGCAGCGAGCCCGCCCCGCCGTGGTCCGTGAGCCTGCTCAAACCCAGCAGCCGATCGGCCACGTGGGCGACCAGACCGGCCAGCATCGACGCGACGATCGTCACCAGGATCGTGCGCACCGCGCCCACCCCGATGAGGTGCCCGCCGTTGGGCACCAGTGCGCGGCGTAACAGGTAGTAACCCACGATGGCGCCGGCCAGGAAGCCGACGCCGTTGGCCAGGCCCAGGAAGCCGGCCACCAGCTTGGGGTCGTGCGTGAGGTGGGGCGCCGCCACCGAGCCGGCGATCTTGACGGCGGTGATGACGAGGATGATCACGATCGGCATCCAGGGCTGCTCGCGCGCGTAGAACACGCGCAGCTGCAAGAGCACCAGCCCGTACGGGATCAGGGTGAACGCCGACATCGCGATCGCGGCGCCCAGGTAACCGGCGTCGACCCCGCCGAAATGCCCGTAGGCGAACAGCGCGCTGCCGATCGCGGGCCCGCCGACGGTCATGAACGCCACGATGGGGATCAGCGTGATCAAGGTCAGCCGGGTGGCCAGGGACAGGTCGGCGAGCACGGCGTTAGTGTCGTCGGCCGCGGCGTTGCGGCTCAGCCGCGGCATCACCACGGTCAGCACCGTGACGCCGATCATGCCGAACGGCAGCTGCAGCACCAGCCAGGTGTAGTTGTAGATCGCCGGACCCGAAGCCGCCGCGGTGCTGGCGATCTGGTTGCCGATCACCAGGCCGAGCTGGCTGATCAGCACGTAGAGCACCATCGCGGCGGCCATCGTGCCGAAACGCTTGAGGCGGTCGTCGATTCCCCACAGCGGGCGCAGGCTGACGCGCTGACGCTTCAGCGCCACCAGCAGCACGGCCGTCTGCGCGAACACGCCCAGCGTGGTGCCGATGCCGAGCACCAACAGCTTGGCGTTGCCCATCCGCACCGGGTCGACGGACAGTTCGCCGGGGACGGCCAGATATACGGCCAGGGTGGCCAGCGCGACGACGTTGTTGACCACCGGCGCCCACGCCGTCGGCCCGAACACGTTGCGGGTGTTCAGGATCGCCATGAACACCGACGTCAGCCCGTACGCCAGCACCTGGGGGAGCAGTAGATAGGCGAACGCGGTGGTCAGCGGCTCGTTGACCTGCGGGGCGCGGCCCAGCATCAGCCGCACCAACAGCGGGGCGGCCAGCACCGACAGCGCCGTGGCGAGCACCAGCAGCGCGGTGGTCAGCGTGACCAGGCGCCGCACGAACGCCGCGCCGCCGTCGGGGTCGCTTTGCTCGGCGCGGGCCAGCACCGGCACGAAGATCGCGGTGAACGTCGCCTCCAGCACGAGCGCCGCAACCAGGTTCGGCAGCTGGTTGGCCACCGAGAAGGCGCTGGACAGCGCGGCACCCAGGATGGCGGCGAGCACGACGATCCGCGCGAAGCCGGTGAGGCGGCTGATCAGCGTGGCGAACGCCATCGCCCACGACCGGGACACCAGGGCCGCGTCGGAGAGTTCGGGCCGTCGCCGCGACAGCTCCGGCACCGGCGGCAGCGGACCCGTCGGGGGACCCGGTCGGATCCGGCGCGCCGACGGTGGCACGCGGTGCGGCTGCCGCGGTGCCTGGGACTGCGCGTGCCGAGGGCCGGGACTCATACTCTGTGCTGCTGATCCACGCGATCGTCGATCTCGTCGCGCAGGTCGGCGGGGCTGGCGTGGGGCGGATCCGGGCGGTCCAGGTCGGCGCGGTCGGGCTGGCCGCGGAACCGGTGCCACAGCCGGCGCCCGGCCAGCAGCACCAGCACCGCCGCGGCGCTGAGCGTGATCGCGAACAGCACCTTGCCGTAGGCGTTGGAGTGGACCGACAACCGCACCGGGTCGCCCAGCCGCATGCCGTCCGGGGTCCGCAGCGTCACATCGACGGCGACGCGCTGGGTGAAGTTGACCTCGATCGGCACCCGCAACGGCAGGTATCCGGGCGGCAACTCGATCTGGCCGACGTCGGTCACCCGCATCCCGGGCGGGGCGTCGACCTGCAGCCGCACCCGGATCGGAACGGCCAGGCCGTTGTGCAGCGCCAGCGGCAGCGGGCTGTGCTCGGTGGCCAGGGTGTAGGAGCCGCCCGGGTTGACGATCGTGACGGCGCCGAACAAGTCGTTGATCGTCTTGCCGACCACCGCGAGGCGCTCCTGGGCCAACCCGTTGCGGGTGTCGGGCGGTTCGGACTGGCTCAACGCGCGCAGCATGTCCTCGCGCAGCGGGGCGGTGTACTGGACGCCGGTCAGCCCGGTGCGCTCGTCGGTGCTCAGCGCCGAGGTCAGCCCCCACAGCCGGCCGACCTGGCCCGCGATGGCGCCGGTCACGTCGTCGCTGATCCGGCCGCGCGCGGATCCGTCGGAGCCCGCCAGCGGGGCCGGTTCGGTGCCGGCTTTTCCGGGCTGGTTGGCCTCCGCGATGACCGCCGGCAGCGGCCGCGGCACCGCCAAACCGGAACGGATGGTGGTGGCCAGCGCAGTGAGGATGACCTGCGCGTCGTCGGCCTGCAGGCTCCACGTCGCCGGGGGGACCAGGAGCTGGGTGCGGGGCGCGGCGTCGCCCTGCAGGGCGTGCCAAAAGATGGAGCCCAGCGCGTCCTGGCGCCGCGCGGTGCCCGAGTCGTGCGAGAGCGGAACGGCCAGCGAGGAGTCCAGGTAGGTGGGAACGACGGGACTGTTGCCCGCGCCGGCCAGCGCGGCCCCGACCGCCGGGTCGAACGGCGCGAGCACCACCTGCGGCGAGAGCCGCCTGGGGGCGGTGTCGACGGCGGTCGCGGTGTCGTTCGTCTGATCCTGGGCGGAGAGGTTGCCGGCGGCGATCGCGACCGTGCTGTCGTCGGCGCTGAGCAGGTTCACGGCGCGGCCGGTCAACGGGCCGTCGGGCAGCAGCGTGGCCCCGCGGGTGGAGGGCACGTCGAGGATGCGGTCGACGATGGCGCCGATGGTGTTGGTGGCGGTGGCGCTCAGCCCGGGGTCGTTGACGCGCTGCAGAGCGTCCAGGTCGGCTTGGGCGTAGGGCAGCGGCGCTACGCAGGTGTGGTGGGCCAGCGTGCGCAGGCGGTTCAACCAGTCGGCCGCGGCGGCCTGGCCGGTGCCCGGATGTGTGGGGGTGCCCGGAAGCTGGGCGGGGCCGTCGGGCGAATTGGACACCACGTAGCCGCCGGTCATCGCGTTGACGGTGACCAGCAGGTCGGGATCCACGGCCAGGCACAGCGCGTGGCTGACGGCGCCGTCCGGGTCGACGTCGTGGCTGGTGGCGACCTCGGCCGCGGCCAGCAGGATGTCGAGGCGGCCGCCGGGGGCCAGCGAGGTGGCCAGGTCGTCGTCGACCAACCGGACCGGGATGGTGCCGCCCGGGACGCCGGGGGACAGGCGCGGCCGGTCAGCCAGCGGCCACAGCATGGTGATCCACACGGGTTTGGAGGTGTCGGGCGCGACGGCGGAGTTCACGTCGTCGGCGTGATCCGGTGGCACGCCGACGACGGGCAGCAGGAACCGGGCGTTGTCGAGGCGGGCGGGGGCGCCGTAGTCGGGCGTTCCGTTGACGTTGACCAGGACGGGATAGATGCCCGGCTTCTCCATGCCCAACGACGGCTTGGTCACCGCGCGCAGCGGGGCCGAAAGGGTGAAGCCGGCCTGCTGCCCGCGCTGCAGTTCGGGGGCCACGGTGAGGAAGTCGGCGGCCGGCTGGTACTGGTCGGTCTTGCCGTCCAGCGAGGTGCGCAGCGCCGCCGAGTCGGCGACCGCCGGCGCGTGCTCGAGCCGGACCATGACGTCGCGGACCGGGCGGTCGCCGATGTTGGTGACCATGCCGCTGACGGTGACGACGGGCGGGCTCGTCGTGGTGACCACGTCGGGGGTCACCTGATCGATGCGGACCCGCAGGAACGGGGTATCGCCGGGCTCACCCGCGACCGCGCGCGGGGCAGGTCCCACGAGCGCCGCAGAGCCGGCCACGATGGCAACCACTGCGGCAAGGCGCAACAAGCCGGCCCAGCAGAGTCGCGGCGGCGTCACGGCCCCGGCCCGTGACCGTTCTTCCGGCCCCCTACGCGCTTGTCCGAGTGGCGGGTGCGCGAATGTGTTTGCGGGTGCCGCCGGGGCGCGCTGGGTGGCAGCGACGGAAGCGCGTCGACACCGTCGTTCTGCAGCTTGTCGATCAGCTCGTCGGCCACCTGGGCCAGCCGGCGCTCGTCGGCGTAGGCCAGCCGCGACGGCAGTTCGTGGATCGGCACCCAGGCCACCTCGGCCACCTCGAGGTCCTCGTCGGACAGCTCGCCGCCCGAGAAGCGCATCAAATAATGATGCACCGTCTTGTGCACGCGGCGGCCGTCGGTGACGAACCAGTAGTCGATGCGCCCCAGCGCGGCCAGCACGCTGCCGCGGATCCCGGTCTCCTCGGCGACCTCACGGATGGCGGTCTGCTCGGCGGTCTCGCCGACCTCGATGTGGCCTTTGGGCAGCGACCACAGCATTCGCCCGCGCCGATCGACGCGACCGATCAGCGCGGCGACCTGTCCGTCGCGCGGGCCGTCGATACCGTCGATGACCAGGCCCCCGGCGGAGGTTTCGTGGACGGTCTTGAGTCGCTCCGGAACGCGGCGAGACGGGCGCGGTCGTCGCGGTTTGGCCGCGGGGGCGTCGCCGTTCGGCGGGGTGTCGGTGGGGTTCTCCGCCGCGCCGCCGCCAGCGCGACGCCGGCGCCGCCCCCGGCGTCGACGTGGTCTGGCTTGTTCGGCGTCCGACACCCAAGCGATAGTAGCTGGCGGGGGTCGCTCTTCTGGACATACTCGCCGCTGGGCCGCCATGCGACGGGATGCGGCGGTGGAGATATACTTCATCCACAAAATGTATATATTCGACGCCGGAGAGCTATGCCCAAAAGACTGATCGATCTGGATGACGACCTCCTTGCCGCGGCGCAGCGTGAATTGAAGACGACCGGTATTTCGGACACAGTGCGGATGGCGCTGCAGCAGGCGGCTGCCACCTCGGCCCGGGCACGCCAGGTCGAATGGCTCGAACAAGGGGGCTTGGAGGAGATGGCCGACGAGGCCGAGCGCGGCGACGTGTGGCGCTGATCGCGCGCTACCTGGTCGACACCAGCGCCGCGGCGAGGATGCGCCATCCTGACGTGTCTCGACGCCTGCGGCCACTGATCGAAAGCGGCGTGGTCGCGACCACGGCATCGCTGGACGCCGAGGCGCTTTACAGTGCGCGCGGACCGGCCGAATACGAGCAGTTGTGGGCTGACCGCCGCGCCGCCTACGAGTATCTGCCGACCGATGACGAGCATTGGCAGACCGCACTGGGTGCGCAGCGGGCCCTGGCGAGAACCGGCCTCCATCGATCCGTGGGTGTGGCCGACCTGCTCACCGCGACGATTGCCGCCGCGCACCAAATCATCGTTGTCCACTACGACGCTGACTTCGAAACCGCTGCGACGGTTTTAGAGTTCAAACACCGGTGGGTGCTGCCACGGGGAAGTATCTAGCCGCGCCGTCCAGCGGCGCCCAGCACGCTCGCCAGGCCGTCCGACTACGCTGATCGAACGTGCCTGACGCCGCCCAGGATGCCGCCCTGCTGACCGCCGCCGCGGTCGCGCTGAACAAGCATGCCTCCGTGCTGGGTGAGCTGGGTTCGATGTTCGATGCCGCCGGGCACGAGTTGTACCTCGTCGGCGGTTCGGTGCGCGACGCGTTGCTGGGCAGGCTCAGTCCCGACTTGGATTTCACCACCGACGCCCGTCCCGAGCAGGTTCAGGAGTTGGTGCGGCGGTGGGCCGACTCGGTGTGGGAGACGGGGATCCAGTTCGGCACGGTCGGGGTCGGCAAGGGCGACTACCGCCTGGAGATCACCACGTTCCGCGCCGACGCCTACGACCAGGTGTCGCGCAAACCCGAGGTGCGTTTCGGCGAGCGCCTCGAGGACGATCTGGTGCGCCGTGATTTCACGGTCAACGCGATGGCCGTGCGCGTCACGGCCGGCGGGCCGGGCGAATTCCTCGATCCGCTAAGCGGTTTGGTCGCGCTGCGCGAGCGGGTGCTGGACACCCCGGCTGCGCCGTCGGTGTCCTTCGGCGATGACCCGTTGCGGATGCTGCGCGCCGCGCGGTTCGTGTCGCAGCTCGGGTTCACCGTCGCCCCGCGGGTGCGACAGGCGATCGAGGAGATGGCGCCGCAGCTGCAGCGGATCAGCGCCGAGCGAATAGCCACCGAGCTGGACAAGATGTTGCTGGGCGACGACCCGGTGGCCGGCATCGACCTGCTGGTGGAGACCGGGATGGGGGAGGTGGTGCTGCCCGAGGTCGGTGGCATGCGGATGGCCATCGACGAACACCACCAGCACAAGGACGTCTACCAACATTCGCTGACGGTGCTGCGCCAGGCGATCGCGCTGGAGGACGACGGGCCCGATCTGGTGCTGCGCTGGGCCGCGCTGCTGCATGACATCGGCAAGCCCTCGACGCGGCGGCACGAGCCCGACGGCGGGGTGAGCTTTCACCATCACGAGGTGGTGGGCGCCAAGATGGTCCGAAAAAGGTTGCGGGCGTTGAAGTATTCGCGGCAGATGATCGACGACGTCTCGCAGCTGGTGTTCCTGCACCTGCGGTTCCACGGCTACGGCGACGGCAGATGGACCGATTCGGCGGTGCGCCGCTACGTCACCGACGCGGGGCCGCTGCTGCCCCGGCTGCACAAGCTGGTGCGTGCCGACTGCACCACCCGCAACAAGCGCCGGGCCGCGCGGCTGCAGGCCAGCTACGACCGGCTGGAGGAGCGGATCGCCGAGCTGGCCGCTCAGGAGGACTTGGCGCGGGTGCGCCCGGATCTGGACGGCAACGCGATCATGGAGCTGCTCGGGATCCCGGCCGGCCCGCAGGTCGGCGAGGCCTGGCGGTATTTGAAGGAGCTGCGACTGGAGCGCGGGCCTCTGACGACCGAGGAGGCGACCGCCGAGCTGCTGGCCTGGTGGCAATCGCGTGGGAACGCCTAGCGGGGGAGCCGCGTCCGAGTAGGTGTGGACTACTGCCTGGCGAATGACGATGGCGCAGCTGCCATCTGGAACGGCCAGCCCAACCTCGACTTGGACGGGGATGGCCGGCTCGACGCGATCGGCCTGGACCTCGACGGCGATGGGATGCAAGACGACGCGCTGGCGGATTTCGACGGCGACGGAATGGCCGACCACGCCGTCCTCGATCTCGACGATGACGGCACGCCCGAGGCGTGGTTCACCGATGAGGGATCGGGGACGTGGGGCGTCGCCTTCGACCGGGGCGGGCAGCTGCGGTGGTTCGGGCTCGACGGGGTCGAGCACACCGGCGGTCCGCTTGTCGACTTCGACGGCCAGGGGCGGGCCGACGACCGGCTGCTCGACAGCGACGGCGACGGGGCGGCCGACCGGGTGCTGTGCGCCGGCGGCGGCGGCGTCACCGGGTACGTCGACACCGACGGCGACGGGAAGTGGAACGTCAGGCTGACCGACGCCGACGGCGACGGTTTGGCCGACGGTGCCACCAACCTGTGAACGCGTCAGGGGGCTGAATTGACCAGCGACCGGGGCGTTAATACCGTTACGACGAGTCGAGAAGGGGGTAGCGATGTTCGTCGATGCTGACTTGCTGCACTCGGGGGCCGACCAGTCTCACCGCGCCGGCGGGCACGCCCAAGAAGGGGCCGACCAGCTGGCACGGGGGCCCCTAGCGGCGGGAATGTTTGGCGACTTTGCCGCCGCCGAGACGTTCCACCAGGCGGTGACCGCCGCGCACCTGCAGCACGTCAAAAGCCTGCACGTTCACCAGGAGACGCTGACCGGGCTCGGCCACAACGCGCACTCCGCCGCCAACGGTTTCACCAACATGGACGACCGCAACGCCGCACACGAGCGGGCGGTGCGATGGACCTCCGACACATCAGCAGTCGGGACCTGACAGCGGAGGCCGGCGGCGACCCCTGGGCGCTCAACGCCAGCCTGCAGGAGGGGCGGCCGGCGCAGATCGCCTCTCTGGCGCAGGCATTTCACGACGCTGGCCGGTGTACCGCCGAATCCGCCGCGGCCTTCCAGGAAGCGCGTCGCCGCTTCGGGGCGTCCTGGAATCGGGCGACCGGCGGGAACCCGATCAACGAACTCGCCGAAGTTCGGCGCACGATGCAGTCACTCGGTGCCCAGTCCCTGCAGCTGCCCAAGATCGGGGCAGATCTGGAAAGCGTCGCCGCCGCGTTGGCCGAGGCGCAACGTGCAGCCGCTCTGGTGATTTCGGCGTTGGAGGCTCGGCTGGGCCAGGTCGACGAACTACTCGGCCAAGCGCTTGATCTCGAGAATGACATCAGACTCGCGGCGGAGGATCGATCCGCGCTCGATGCATTGATCCACGCTCTTGAGCAGGAAGCCATTGACGACACCGCGGCGGCCGTGGGCCGGCTGCGGTCAGAACGCAGCAGCTACTCGAGGTCCTTGGACAGGTCGCTGACCAGCTTGCGAACCGACGGCTATGACCCGACAGTCCTGTATGCGGTGGACGGATCCGAGCACCCCGACGTGTCCGTGCAGCTTCCGCCGCCGCGATCGAGCGCCGAGGAGGTCAACCGATGGTGGAAGACGCTCGACCGTGCGCAGCAAAGCCGATTGATCGCCGACCATCCGCCGGAACTGGGAAACCTCAACGGTGTTCCGGTCGTCGCGCGGAATGCGGTCAACCGGGCGGTGATGAACGGTGACCTTCGTCGGGTGGAGGACGTTGCCGCGCGGAACGGCGTGCCCGTGGACGCGGTGGTCAGTGGCCCCGGCAAGTATGGGCTGTCCCAGCTCGCGATTACCCGCTACGGCAACGCCTCGCGCACCCAACAAGGCCTGCGAGCCGCGGTGACCGCATTGGACCAGCGGACTAGTCCGGAAGTGTTTCTGTTGAAGTATCAGCCCGAGGCGTTTGGCGGCGACGGCGCCGCGGCGATCGCCTTGGGAAACCCCGACACGGCGGCCAACACCGCGGTGCTGGTGAAGGGGGCCGGTGCCGGTGTCCGCGAGGGAACGCTCGCCAAAGCCGATGGCGTGCGGTTGTACCAGGAGTCCGTCCGCGCCGATGGGAGCAAGCCGACTGCGGTGGTGACTTGGGTCGGCTACAACGCCCCCGATAACTGGTACGACGCCGGTCTGCGGGAACCGGACATGGCTCGCGCCGGCGCGCGGGCGCTGGCCGCCGACATCAACGCCTTGGCCGTCACCCACGAGGGTGCGCCGACACACCTGACGGTGGTCGGCCACTCGTATGGATCCACGGTTGTAGCAGATGCGGCGGCATACGGGATGCGCGCGAACGACGCGGTGCTGGTCGGGTCGCCCGGCACCGATCTTGCGCATTCGGTCGCCGACTTCCATCTGTCGCCCGGCGGCCACCTGTACGTCGGTGCGGCCTCGGGTGACGCGGTCACCTGGTCGCCGGGCCGTGTGACGGGGCCCGGGCTCATTGGCCTGAGCTTCGGCGGGTTGGGGGACGATCCCGCCATGGACGGCTATGGCTCGACGAGGTTCAAGGCCGAGGTGCCGGGCAACTCGGCGAATCCGCTCTACGACCATTCGCATTACTTCGACGACGGGTCCGAGTCGCTGTTCAGCATTGCCGACATCGTTTCCGGCCACGGCGATGCACTACAGGACGACGGCATGACCGCGCATCACCGCGGCGAGTGCGGGGTGGGCGAATGGGCCGACCCGGAGGTCGCGCGACCCGCGACGACTGGGCACCGCCATGGGGCGCGAGCGGGTTAGGCGCCGGCCTGTTCTGAAGTGACATCGCCGGGGTGGCGATTAGCCTTGATCAGGTGATGAATCCCCAGCCGCCTCCTGCGGCGCCGTGGACACCACCCGCGCAAATCCGGAAGCCGGCGTCCGGTCCGCTTACCGCTGTCGCCTTAATCGTCATCGGTCTGATTGCGACGGCCGCATTCGTCGTTGGCACTATCGCCCTCACTCGACCGGCGTCGGAAGCCGCCAAGGGTCAGACGCCCGCGACGCCGACTCCGACCTTCACCCCCGAGCAGATCGCGAGTGCCAAAAAGGAGCTTTGCTCCGTTTACCAGGTTGCAGCACGTTCAGTAAGCGCGGATACCAATGGCACGGATGTCGCAATAGCACGGGTATCGCTGGCTAATGCCGCAGGCATGCTCGACACAGCAGCGGATAACCCGGCATTGGGCCAAGGAGAACGAGACGCCGCGCGGAGGCTCGCCTCCGCATACCATACCTACGTTGCCGTCGCTAGCGTCTCTGATAAGGCCTCTCCGCTTATGCAGAACGCCTTGGATGAAGCGAATCACGCAGATACAGCAATGGCGGCGATGTGCCCGTAGGCGCACGTCCACAGCCGCCTATTGAGTTGTCACGAGAGAGCAGGTGCACTTAACGCGGCACAATCTGCACGAACGTGGGAGCCAGGTATAAGGAGGGAGGCTCGTGGCGGGGGATGTGCCTGCGGGCAAATATTCGCTGACTCTCGTCGGTGCCTGGTGGCCGCTGCCCTCAACGACGCTGAGAGCCGGTGCTGCTTATTGGAAAGGGCAACTGCAGCAGCAAGAGTTGTACGCCCAGGATCTGCATGGCCAGTGGGTACAACTGGCGGCTCATAACCAAGGGCAAACGGTGGACGATCTCGTCTCTCGCTTCCAGCAGGGCGAGAAACACCATCTTGATTTGGCCGAAAAATATAAAGCGAAAGCAGACGCCTTTGAAAAGGGAGCGGACGCAATCGACAGCCTACGCGAGGGTCTTCGAGGCATCGCCGACGACTACAATCAGCGGATCGCCAATGTGGAAAGCTCGAAAGAACCGGCACCAATAAAGGCCGCGGAAATTGAAAAGCTAATTGCCGAAGCCAACGGGTTTGCCGCACATAAGTCTGCGGCCGCGGTTGCGGCGATCATGGATGCTATGCAGAAGATCCTCACGGCTGAGGGACTGGCGATGTCGCCGCAGGAAGTGCTCGCGAGTCAAGGACTCAATTCCGGAGGCGGGGCGAAGGCACCCGCGGTGGGCGCCGGCGGTATCGACGCGGGCAACCATAGCGGCGGACACGGGTCGTCCCACACGGTTCATGAGGGCGGAATCGGTATGCGACCCAGTCCGCAAGCGCAGTACGGCCCGGGAGTTGGCGCCGGCGGTATAGGACAACCCGGCGATGTTGCGGGCAGCGCTCCGACTGGCGCACCTGCTCCTCCCGGTGTCGGTGGACACATCCCCAGTGCCCCTGGAATAGGTTCGCCACTATCCACGGGCGGGGGGCTGTCACCAGGCGCCGGCTTGGGGGGGCTTTCACCGAACCAGCTAGGCAACTCGTTCACCCAAGGGCTGATGACCGGTCAGCCAGCAGCGGCTGGTGCTCACAATTTGTCGGAGGGGTTGGCCAGCGCTGCGTCGTCGTCTGCGGCGCCACCGCAGGCTCCGGTCGCGCCGGCGGTAGCGGCTCCGGCCGTTGGTGCTTCTGGGATCGAATCCGCCGCCGTTGACCATGGCTCGGGGGCGCAGGTATCGGCGGGCTCCGGTGCGCCGGTCGCGTCGACGGGCGGGGCGTTGCCGGTCGCCGCCGCTATGCCGGTTTCGACGCCGATGACTCCGGTAACCGGCACGCCGGCCGCTCCGGCCGGGCCGTTGCCGGCCTATGGGTCGGATCTGCGTCCTCCGGTAGTCGCACCACCGTCGGTGTCCGCGCCGACCACCCCAGTGTCCGGTGCACCGGTCGCACCGTCGCCGTCAACGTCGCCCTCCGCGGGCAGCCCGATGATGTCGACGGTCCAGCGGGGCACGGCAGCCGGCCAGGCTGGCGCCAGCGCTGCCTCCCCAGCAGGCGCGTCGGCGTTGGCGGCGACGACGGGTGCCGTGGCGGGCGATGTCTCAAGTCGCGCAGCTGAACAGCAGCGACTGCAGCGCCTCGTCGATGCGGTAGCCCGGCAGGCCCCCGGCCTGTCGTGGGCCGCCGGCCTGCGGGACGACGGCACCACGCTATTGGTGAGCAACATCGGCTGTGGCTGGATCCCGCCGAACGTGAAGATCCCCGTCGGAGTGAATCGGCTTCTGGAGCCGGCCCTCCGCAGAACAGACGCCAGCGTCGTCGATCTGCTAGGTGTCGTCACGTCCGCGGCGGTGCATAAACAACACGGCTTCATCGCCAAGACGGGACCCGACGACCCAGCCCTTACCGGCGACCGCGTGGCACGCGCGGGCCCAGAAGTCGACGAGCTGGGCCCCGCGCTCGTGGAGGCTGTGCGGCGACGCGACGGCTTGCCGCGGATCGCCCAGACCCTGGCCCAGGCGGCGACCCGAGGAACCGGAGTCACCGATAACGAAATCGACGTGCTGCAACACGAGCAGCAGGTTGCCTACCAGAAAGCGCAGGAGGATCCACACGACTTGTCGGCGGCGGCTGACTGGATGCTTCTGGCGGCTATCGACGCCCTTATCGCAGGCCATGAATCCCTCGCGCACTACCACGTGGCGTGGTACGAAGCCGTTTCGGCAAAATCGCGGTGACTACAAATCAGGCTGCTCGCGCTCTACCATTCGACACACGAGGACATGTCGCACGTGAGGGTTGAGGTGCACTCATGAGTACGGGGGGACGCCCGATATTCATCGATGGCCCGACCCTGCCCACGGCACCCCACTTTCCGCCGACGGTAGGGCCGAACCCGATGCCTGCCGGCGGAGGAACCGAGGCCGATTTGGCGGCGGCGGGACTGGCTCAGCTGGGCAATCTCGGTGTGTCGGGCGATCAGGCCGCCAGCCTCGCAGCCGAGGCTGACCGTCGGGCGCACGCGCTGGACGCCGCTCAAAAGTTCCCGGCGAACGAGGCCGAATCGAGTCAGCAGTTCCAGCAGCTCGCACAAATGATTCCGCAAATGGCCTCGGGCATCGCGGGTGCCATTACCGGCGCGCTCGGCGGCATCATGCAGCCGCTGACCCAGGTTCCGCAGCAGGCGATGCAGGCCGCCGAGAGCGCCATTCAGCCGCTGATGGGAGCGGCGAAGGGGGGCGGAGCGGCGGAGGCCGCGCTGACCGGCATGTCAGGTGATCAGGCCGTATTGGACAGCGCCACCCAGGGAGGGGGCGGTTCCGGCGGCGGTGGCGGCATCGGTGCCGGTGGTGGCACGACTCCGACCGGCTTCATGGGCCCGCCGCCCGTGCCGTCGTCGTCGCCTCCCACGACGCCCGCCGCGGCATCGGCCAAGCCGGTGACGGTGACGCAGACCGGTGGGACGCCGACGCAGTCCGGCCCGATGGGCATGACCGGCATGCCCATGATGCCCGGTGCAATGGGCGCCGGCGGGGAGGGCGGCAGCAAGGACAAGCCCACCGAAAAGCGGTTGACCGTCCCGGGTATCCCCAACGGCCAGCCGGTCAAGGGCCGCCTGACCGCACCGCCGAGCGTTCCGGTCGCCAAGTCGGAGGGAAAGCCGCCCGTCGTAACCCGGCCCAATCGGCGCATCGTGATCGTGCCGACGGACGAAGAGCCGCAGCAGGATTAGCCGGCGGTCTGCTCCGAGGCTACTGAAAATATCGATTTCAGCCCGCGGCGTCGAATTGTATTCGGAAACTCGGGCGCTCAATCGGGTACCAACGATGGGTACTAATAGTGCTTCCAGAACTGAGTGGTCGGGCGTTGCCGGACGCAGTAATGTCATTGTCGTGTGGCCATTATCGAAACGCCGCCGGTTTTGGTTTCCTGACGTCGCGGGCTACGTAGGCGCCGCCGAAAACCCTTGTGCCACAGTGGTCCGCCGCACCGGCCGCCGGCCAACCGGCGCATGGGCCAGAAGTTATGGGAGTTGTGGCTGAGGTGTCCGATACGGATGCGGCGGGGGATAAGGCATTAGTCGATCAGGTTCTGGCCGACTTAAAGGCGAATTTCGAGAAGTGGGAGGCGGTTCTGGCCGCCCAGGAGTCGGTGACTTTCACCGCCGACGTGGGCGACGTCTATGCGGTGTGCAATTCTGACGGCAGGCTCACCGGGTTGTCCTTGGCGCCGCACGTGATGACGTCCTACACCTGTCGGGAGTTGATGGATCGGCTCAATATGGTGTTTGAGGCATTGCGCGAAGAAGCGCAGGCCGATTTCGATCGGAATTACGGTGGGGGAGTCGTTGAGTGATCCCGCGATGACGCAGGCGGTGGCGGCCTTGGCTCGCGGCCACAGCCTCTTCGTCGGCGCCGACGCCGGCCACGGTGTCGGCGAGACCCCCGCGCGGCTGCATGCGCACGCCGACGGAATACGACGGGCGGTCCACGCACGCGGGCTGCCGACCCGGGCGGCAATTCGCTCGGAGGCTTCGATGCAGACGCTGCACCGACTGGCCGACGCCGACGGGAGCCTTGACGCGATCCGGGCGAGAGCGCGGGCCGATCGCGCGGCCGCGAGCGCCGCGACAAGGTTGAACCTGGACGCTGCGATGGCCGATGTCATGCCGGCGGCCGACACACCGATGGGTCGACGCGAGGCGATGGCTCGAATGGCCGCGCGGCTCCGCGCCCAGCACGGGCACATCGCGCGGTCGCACGCCCGCGCGCGGCAGATGGCGCTGCGGCTGCGCCGGCTGGGATATCCGCGCTCTCGCGCATTCGCCGTCCGCGCCGCGATTCGTAAAGCCCTCGACATCAAGGGAATTCACAACCCCGCCTCGCGAGCCCGGTGGGAACGCGGCATGGACCTGGTGGCCCGCCGCGAGTCGAACTACGACGCGTACGCCGAAAATAAGTGGGATCTCAACGCCGCCGGGGGCACACCGAGCAAAGGGGCCTGGCAGTTCATCGCTCCGACATTTGCCGCCTATCACGAGCCGGGCACGTCACGCAGCATCCATAACTTGGTAGCGCAGGCATGCGCGTTCATCAACTATGCGTGCGGCCGCTATGGCGTCGCCGCCGACGCGTCTGATCTGGCGGACCGGATCCCACAGGCCGATCCCCGCCGCGGGCCGAGGGGTTATTGACCAATGCCGCTG
Organism: Mycobacterium interjectum; assembly: GCA_002102225.1. Lineage (GTDB taxonomy): Bacteria > Actinomycetota > Actinomycetes > Mycobacteriales > Mycobacteriaceae > Mycobacterium > Mycobacterium interjectum_B. The sequence continues at coordinate 12,410 of LQPB01000060.1, read as the reverse complement.
AGTTTGTCCAACCGTGACCAAAATTCGGGCCATCTTTTTTACAACCGGCGGCTCCGGGCGGCGACGACGCGCTTCTCGGTGCGAATGAAGCACGACGACCGCAAGCAGACAGCGGCTTTGGCCCTGTCGGTGGTATTGGTAGCCATCGCCTCGGGCTGGATGGTGCTACTAAACGTGCTCAAACCCAGTGGGGTGGTGGGGGATTCGGCGATCATCGGCGACCGCGAGTCCGGAGCGATTTATGCGCGCATCGACGGGCGCCTGTATCCGGCGCTGAATCTGACTTCCGCACGGCTGGCAACGGGCACCGCCGGCCAGCCAACGTGGGTGAAACCGCCCGAGATTGCCAAATATCCGACCGGGCCCCTGGTCGGCATTCCGGGCGCGCCCGCGGCGATGCCCGTCAACCGTGGTGCCGCGTCGGCATGGGCCGTGTGCGACACGGCGGGCAGGCCGCGCACGGCCGACAAGCCGGTGGTGACCTCGATCGCGGGTCAGCTCGTGGGTGGCCGGGCGATGCCGATGGCTAAGGACGCCGGACTCCTGGTGTCGTTTGAGGGCGCGACCTACGTGATCTGGGGTGGCAAGCGCTCGCAGGTCGATCCCACCGACCGGGCGGTGACGCTCAGCCTGGGACTCGACCCGGGGGTGACTGTGCCAGTCGAGATTTCGCGTGCGCTGTTCGACGGGCTGCCCGCCACTGAGCCGCTCCGCGTGCCCACGGTGCCCGAGGCCGGCACCCCGTCGAAGTTATTGCCGGGCTCCCAGGTGGGTGCTGTGCTACAGAACCAGACGGCCGGTGGGGGCAGCCAGTTCTATGTGCTGCTGGCCGACGGTGTGCAAAAGGTCGGCGGGTTCGTGGCCGATCTGCTGCGCAGCGCGAACTCCTATGGTTCGGCGACACCGCGCACGGTGACACCTGACGTGTTGGTCAACATTCCCGAGGTGAACTCCCTGACGGTGGACTACTACCCGACCGGGCGGCTGAATTTCATTGATTCCGCGGCCAATCCGACCACCTGCGTGGCATGGGAAAAGGCGCCGACGGATCCGCAGGCCCGAGTCGCCATCTACAACGGGCGCGGGCTACCGGTTCCCTCGTCGATGGACAACCGGATCGTGCGGCTGGTCCGCGACGACCGCGACCCCGCGTCGGTGGTGGCCAATCAGGTGCTGGTGTTGCCGGGCGCAGCCAACTTCGTGACGTCGACGAGTGGCGTGGTCACCAGCGACTCGCGGGAATCGCTGTTCTGGGTGGCCGACAACGGGGTGCGATTCGGCATCGCGTCCGACGACTCGACGCTGCGCGCGCTGGGCCTGGATCCGGCGATGGCGGTGCAGGCGCCCTGGCCGCTGTTGCGGACTTTTGCTGCGGGACCGGCGTTGTCGCAACAGGCCGCGCTGGTGGCGCGCGACACGGTGCCCGCGCTCGGGCAGGCGACGGTGCTGACGACATCGGCAAGGGCGGGAGGCTAACAGTGTCGAAGAGGGCGTTTCCGATCAACCGCGTCAAGATCCAACCGCCGAAACCCGTTCGGGTAGCGCCGAATGCGCCGATTGCTCTCCCCGAACGCGAGCCACGCAACATCTGGGTGATGATCGGCGTGCCGGCGTTGATCGTCGCGCTGATCGGCACGATCGTCATGCTGTACGTGTCGGGGGTGCGCAGCCTGTCGACAGGGTTCTTCCCTCTGATGGGAATCGGCGCGTTCAGCATGCTGGCGTTCTCCGGCCGGCTGGGTCGGGCGCGCAAAATCACCTGGGGGGAGCTGGAAAAGGGCCGGCGCCGTTACCTGCGCGACCTCGACAGCAACCGCGACGAGATCCAGAACGCGGTGTGCGCGCAGCGTAACTGGCAGCAGGCGGTGCATTCCGATCCGCGCGGGCTCGGCGCCATCATCGGTGGCCCCCGGATGTGGGAGCGTGGCCGCGCCGATGTGGACTTCCTGGAGGTGCGGCTGGGCACGGGTGTTCAGCACGCTCCGGATTCGGTCTTGTCGGTGACCTGGCCCGACATCGCCTCGGACGAGGATCTGGAGCCCGTCACCGGCCAGGCTTTGCGCGATTTCATCCTGGAACAGCGCAAGATTCGCGATATCGCCAAGGTGGTGAACCTGCGTTCGGCCCCGGGGTTCAGCTTCGTCGGTGAGGACCTCAACCGGGTGCGGTCGCTGATGCGCTCGGTGCTGTGCTCGCTGGCGGTGTTCCACAACCCGCGCGATGTCAAGCTGATGGTGGTGACGCGCAATCCCGAGCTGTGGTCGTGGATGGTGTGGCTGCCGCACAACCTGCACGACGAGCTGTTCGACGCGTGCGGGTGGCGGAGGCTGATCTTCGCCACGCCCGAGGAGCTGGAGGGCGCGCTGGGGGCAGAACTGCACATGAAGGGCCGGCGCGGCCAGTGGACACCGCTGGCGGCGGCCAGCCCGACGACGATCGGCTCCGCCCTGGAGACCGGCCAACCGGGCAGCGGGCCCGACCTGGGCCCGCACTGGGTGATCGTGGACGACAACACCGGCAGCCCCGAGGCGTGGGAGAGCGTCGTTGGCCAGGTCGGCAAGGCTGGAATCACGGTGCTGCGCATCGCTTCCCGGGCCGGCATCGGCGTCGGGTTCGATCGAGACCAGCTCTACGAGATGAGCGAGCGGCACGCGGTGGCCGATGGCTCAGCCAATGGCTCCGCGAAGGCGGCGCTGAACGGCGACGCGGTCGAGGACGACGACGGGCGTCCCGCACCGCTGTTGCGCGCGGGCGGCAAGTTCTTCGCCCACGCCGATCAACTCTCGATCCCGCGCGCCTACCGGTATGCGCGCGCGATGGCGCGGTGGTCTCCGACAAGCAGCAGCGAAATTGTCGATTCCGCCAGCGGGGCGGCGGAGCTGTTGCGCGCGTTGGGAATCAGCGATCCGCGCGACTTGGATGTCGATCGACTGTGGTCCGAACGACGCGGCCGCGGCGACGAGCGTTGGTGCGAGATCCCCGTGGGCGCCAAACCCAACGGCGAGTTGCAGAACGTGATCATCCGCGCGAAGGACTTCGGCGGCTTCGGTTTTCACTCGGTGGTAATCGGCACCAGTGGCTCGGGCAAGTCGGAGTTCTTCCTGTCGCTGGTATACGGCATCGCGCTGACGCATTCACCTGAGACATTCAACGTCATCTTCGTCGACATGAAATTCGAATCGGCGGCCCAGGACATTCTGGGCATCCCGCACGTGGTGGCCGCGTTGTCGAACCTCGGCAAGGACGAACGGCACCTGGCCGAACGAATGCGCAGGGTCATCGACGGCGAAATCAAGCAGCGCTACGAGCTTTTCACGTCGGTGGGCGCCCGCGACGCCAATGACTACGAGGAGATCCGCCTAGCCGGCCGGGACCTCCCGCCGGTGCCGGTGCTGCTGGTCATCGTCGACGAGTACCTTGAGCTGTTCGCCAACCACGACAAGTGGATCAACCTCATCATCCACATCGGCCAAGAGGGCCGCGGCGCCAACGTCTTCTTTATGTTGGGCGGGCAACGGCTGGACTTATCCTCTCTGCAAAAGGTCAAGTCCAACATCGCATTCCGGATCGCGCTGCGCGCCGAATCCGGCGATGACAGCCGAGAGGTGATCGGCACCGACGCCGCCTACCACCTGCCGTCGAAAGAAAACGGTTTCGCGCTGCTGAAGGTGGGACCGCGCGACCTGGAGCCGTTCCGCTGCTTCTACCTGTCGGCGCCGTTCGTCGTGCCCAAGAAGGCGGAAGTGGTCAGGACCGTCGACATGACGCTGACCCAGCCCCGGCTCTACAACTGGCAATACCAGCCGTTGGACGCCGCGGACGCCGCGGCCTTGGAGGCCGCTTCGGCGGCCGACGAGGAGCCTGACGAATTCCTTTTGCACGAGGACGGTTTCAAGAAGAAGAAGATCGTCGACGTGCTGCGTGAGTCGCTGCACACGGTGCCGCACCGGGCGCCGCGCCGGCCGTGGCTGGAGCCACTGGAGAACCCCGAGCCCGTCGATGCGGTGGTGGCCGGTTGGCGGGGCAAGCCGTGGCATGTCGACTACGGGCGCAACCCGGGGCTGGTGTTCCCGGTGGGCATCATGGACATCCCCGAGGAATCCAAACAGGTCGTGCATTCCATCGACGCGTTGCGCAGCAACATCATCGTGGTCGGGGCCAAGCAGCGCGGCAAGACGACCACGCTGATGACACTGATGTGCGCGGCGTCGATGATGTACACCCCGTCCAGAGTGACGTTCTTCTGCGTCGGCGGAGCGACCATGGCTCAGATCGGGTCGCTGCCGCACATCGCCGACATCGTGTCGCCCAAGGACACCGAAGGCATCGAGCGGATCTTGAGCAGCATGGACGCACTGATCGACGCTCGCGAGAACGCTTTCCGTCGCGCCAACATCGATCTCGACGGTTTCCGCGAGCGGCGGTTCGGCCCCGGCAGCGACGGGCTGGGCGGCACCGATCCGAACGACCCGTTCGGCGACGTCTTCGTCGTGGTCGACGACTACGACGACCTGTACACGAAAGACATGGTGCTCGGCGACCGCATCATCTCGCTCAGTAGCCGCGGTCCCGAATACGGGGTGCACGTGATGTGTAGCGCCGGGGGCTGGATACACGGGCAGCGCCAGAAGCTGCTGCAGAACGCCACCGCGCGAATCCAGTTGCGGCTGGCCGAGCCCGGGGAGAGCCAAATGGGGCACTCGGCGATCGAGTCGCGCGAGGCGGCCCGGCGAACGCTGGACCGCCCCGGTTTCGGTCTGACGGACTCGCTGCACGAATTGTTGATTGGCCTTCCCGCGATGGTCGATCCGGCGACGCGCACGCTGGTGGACACCCCGGGCGTCGGTGCCCGCGTCGCCGAAGTCGCGGGGGTCACCAAACACGCCGTCCTGCAACGGCTACCGGAACGCGTTGAGCTCAGCGCCATCTTGGCGGCCCACGCAGCCGCGGACGATTTGTCGATCGCGTTCGCGATCGGCGAGCGCCACCAGCTCGGTCCGGTTCCCCTGAGGCTGGCGGAGAGCCCCGGGCTGATGATTCTGGGCCGGCAAGGCTGCGGCAAGAGCACGTCGCTCGTCGCCATCGGTGAAGCGGTGATGAGCCGGTTCAGCCCCGAGGAGGCCCAGCTCACGCTGATCGACCCCAAGGCCGCCCCCCACGGGTTGCGTGACTTGCACGCCCCCGGTTACGTGCGTGCCTACGCCTACGACCAAGACGAAATCGACCGCGTCATCACCGAACTCGCCCAGGAGATCCTGCTGCCGCGGCTGCCACCCAAGGGTTTGAGTCAGGAGGAGCTGCGTGCGCTCAAGCCGTGGGAAGGGACCCGACATTTCGTGCTCATCGACGACGTCCAGGACCTGCGTCCGGCGCAGGCGCAGAGCTACCCGGCGACGGCGCCGGTGGGTGCGGCGCTGTGGATGCTGATGGAACGCGCGCGGCAGGTCGGTCTGCACGTGTTCACAACGCGGAACAGCACCAACTGGGCAACGCTGCAAATGGACCCGTGGTGGCGCTATCAAACGTCGGCGAAGGTGGCGCAGCTTTATATGGACAACGATCCGCAAAATAAGATCAACCGGCTTCTTCGGGCCCAAGCGTTGCCGCCCGGCCGTGGATTGTTGGTCAGTGACGAATCCGACGTCGAGGGAATTCTGGTCGGCCTCCCGTCCGCGGTTTCCGGTGAATAGCAGGCCGAATTCTGAAAACGCCAATTTCGGATTAAGCGGCGCGAAAGTGGCAGCCTGCCAGCAGTTGTCGCGCCCCTCGGCAATCGTGCGTGACAGCCGTTGCAGGAGTGGCATCAGCGGTAGCTGGGGTAGAAGTGGCATTAATTCGACGCAAGTACAATTGCCGCCGATCGTCGATCCTCGGCGAATTGATGGCCGCTAGATCAGCAGATAAGAATTGTGAATACGCGATCTGCGATTAGGCACTAGACTGGCCGACATTCGCAGAGATCGGCTGCGAGACGTTCGGAGGGAATTATGTCGTTTGTCGTACCGCCAGAAGCTGTTTTTAGCTCAGCGGGGGCCGAATCGGCGGTCAGCGCAGAAGTCGAGGGAGCCGCCGCGGCGGCCGCACCGGCACTGCTGGGCACCCTGCCGATGGGCAATGACCCCGACTCAGCGCTGTTTGCCACGGCACTGAATGCGTGCGGCGGTGCCTACCTGGGGGTCGTCCAGGAGCACGCCGTGCAGCGGGGATTGTTCGCCGGGACGCAGAACATCGCGGCGTGCGTCTACACCGCCACCGAGGCCGCGCGTGCCTTGACGCTCGGGCTGTAAGCGCCGCTTATGCCCGACCCGGGGTGGGCGGCGCGTCCACCCGAAGCAAACGACCTTTTGCTCAAGACCGGAACCGGCGTGGCCACGATGTTGGCCAACCAAGCGGCCTGGACCGCCTTGGGCGCGAGTCACCACGCTTCGGCCAGCGCGTCGATCATCAACACCGTCGTGACCTCCGCGAGCTGGTTGGGGCTGGGGTCGGCGGGTTCCGCTGCGAGCGCCACGGCGCTCAACGCGTCGCTGCACGGGCTGGCCGGCTGGGTGGACGTTAAGCCGGCCGTGGTCGCGGCCGCGATCTCGGCCTACCAGATGGCGAACTCCGCCATGCGTCCGGCGCCCGAGTGCAACGCCAACCGCGACGAAGAGGCGGCCGACAACATCGCCAATCCCAGCGTGTTTTGGACGTTGACGCCGCGGATCATCTCGCTCGACACCGAGTACTTCGGGGTGATGTGGCCCAACAACTCCGCGGTCGGCGCGAGTTACGGCGCCATCCTCGCCGGGCTGGCCGAGAGCCTGGCGATCCCGCCCCCGTTGGCGACGATGGGCGCCTCGCCGGCCGCACCGGCGGAGGCGGCCGCGACGATCGGCCAGGCGGCGGGTGACGCCGCGGCGGGTGACGGGATGCGCGCGGCCTACCAGGGAGTCCAGTCGGGTACCCAGGGCGCAGGCCAGGCGGCGTCGGGCGGCCAGGACATCGGCGGCCAGCTCGGTACGTTCATGCAGCCGGTGCAGTCGCTGATGGGCGCGGTCCCGCAGGCGCTGCAGGCTCCCTCGCAGCTGATGCAGGCGCCGATGAGTGCGATGCAGCCGCTGCAGTCGATGATGGGCATGTTCGCCAACCCCGGCGCGCTCGGCGCAGGCGCGCCGGCCTCGGCGGTCAGTGCGGTCTCCGCTGCGCCGAGCGCGGCGGCGGGGGTCGGCGGTGGCGGAGCCTCGCTCGGCGGTGCCGGAATGCCCGCGACCACCTTCACTCGCCCGGTCAGCGCGTTCGAACCCGGCAGCGGTGGCCGCCCGGTGGGGCTACGCCCCAGCGGAGCGCTCGGCGTCGACTCGGTGCGGTCCCCGACGACGACAACGACGGCGGGCGGCACCGGCGTCGGCGGCATGCCGGTGGGCCATGCGGCCGGCGCCCACGGCGGGTCCCACAAGAAATCCGAACAACCAGCCACGGTGCGCGTGGTCGACGAAAGAGTCTGAAAAGGCCAGCTCAGCGGGTGAACTGACACGTCGCGACGGCCGCCATACACTTCGACGCATCCCCGGCGAGAAACCAACGGGGACAAAACAAAACAGAGAAACGCCTAACCAGATAAGGAGATATCAACCGTGTCAATTGTTGTCGATGCAAACGTGCTGCGAAGCACCAGCGATGCGATTCAAGCGCACATGGAACATGCGATTGCGATCGCCCAGGGCTACCTGGCCAACCAAGAAAACGTCATGAACCCGTCGACCTGGTCGGGCGAGGCGGTCGTCGCTTCGCATATGACGGCGTCCGAAGTTTCGAATGACCTCAACAAAGTCTTGACGGGCGGCACCCGGCTGGCCGAGGGCCTCAAGCAGGCCGCGGCGCTAATGGAAGGGCATGAGGCCGACTCGCAGCACGCGTTCCGCGCGCTGTTCGGCGGCAGCGCGCAAAACCTCGCCTAACCGCGAAACCCATTTCGCTTGAGAAAGGAAAAACCATGACAGGTCCCATCGCTTACAACCCGGGCCCGGTGGCCGACTTCGCGGCCGACGTCGGATCCCGGGCCGGTCAACTCGACGCCATCCACGCCGACGTGGCGAACAAGACCAACTCCCTTCAGGAGTTCTTCGCCGGGCATGGCGCAACCGGGTTCTTCGACGCGCAATACCAAATGCTGTCAGGTCTGCAGGGCCTCATCGACACGGTGCGCCAGCACGGTCAGACGACCGGCCACGTGCTCGAGGCAGCGATCCAGACCGATAACAACATCAGCCGCCTTTTCTGAAATCGCCTGCCCCAGCGGCACTGTCGTGGCTACGGGGCGAGGACGAAGGTGGGGCGCCGACGCGATGCATGTGCCCCACCTGGGCTGTCCGGCGACGGTCTGAGGTGAAAGTGGCGTGCTGACAACGACAATCGACGGCCTGTGGGTGTTGCAGGCGGTGACCGGGGTAGAGCAGCTGTGCCCCGAGTTGGGGCTGCGGCCATTGCTGCCCCGCCTGGAAACCCCGGAGCTGGCGTTGCGCCACCCGGTGGTCGCGGAACTGAAAGCCTGCGGTGCTCTCGATGACGCCGGCAACGCCGATCCGATGATCCGGGAATGGTTGACCGTGCTCCTGCGGCGCGACCTCGGGTTGTTGCTGAACATCAGTGTGCCGGGCCGGGATCCGACGCGGGCGGCCATCTGCCGCTTCGCCACCTGGTGGGTGGTTTTGGAACGTCACGGCGACCTGGTGCGCCTGTATCCGGCCGGCACCGCCACCGAGTCGGCCACTGCCACGGAGCTGGTGGTGGGTCAAGTCGAGCGGTTGTGCGGGGTCGCCGAAGCCGCGCCGCTGCGGCCGGTCACCGTGGACACCAAGGAACTGCTGGAGTCGGTGCACGATGCCGGCAGCCTGAAATCGTTTCTGCTCAAGCAGCGCCTGGATGTCGACCAGTTGCACATCCTCACCATGGCCGCCGACCCCGGGCGGTCAGCATCCGCAGCCATCGTGGCGGTGCAAGCCGGTGTCGGTCCGGACAGAACGGCCCGCCTCGCGATCGGCGAGTCCGCGGTGGCCATCGTCGACACCGCGGCCGGCCGGGTGTGCGTGGAAGGGGTGACTTCTGGCGGGCGGCGCTACCAGGTCCTCTCACCGGGGTCGCGCAGCGACATCGCCGCGGCCGTGCAGCGGCTCATCCAAAACCTGCCCGCCGGCGAGGAGTGGTACTCCTACCGCCGCGTCGTCTGACCGACGCGGCAAAAGTGACCGTTACACCATGGGAATGGTAAAGCCGAACCCGGTTCTAATGCACTTCGAGGTTTAGTGATCGCGGAAACGGCGTATCCCGAATCGTGTTAGCATCGACGGTCGTGACGACACCTTGGAATGACCCCAATATGTTTGACGAAGAGAGGCTTGGGCGGGGGGATCCGCCAGCGGTGCGCCACCGGGATTCGGTATCGGACACCATGCGTATTACCGATTTAGCCGCGCCCCGAAAAATTCCTCCGGGCTCCGGTTGGCGGAAATTCATATATAACCTTTCTTTCCGCAAAATAAATCTTGGGGAATCGCCGGGCGAACGCCATTATCGTGAATTAAAAGAACGCATCCGACGGCACATTCGTCGACAATTCGTGGTCACGTTGGTTTCCGGCAAGGGCGGGGTCGGGGTCTCGACGATGGCCGCGTGCATCGGCGGTGTCTTCCGCGAATGCCGGCCGACCAACGTGATCGCGATCGATGCGGTTCCGGGCTTCGGCACCCTGGCGGACCGGATCGACGAGTCACCGCCCGGCGACTACACCGCCATCATCAACGACACCGACGTCCAGGGCTACGCGGACATCCGCGAACACCTCGGGCAAAACGTGGTCGGGCTCGACGTGCTGGCCGGTAACCGGACGTCCGACCAACCCAGGCCGTTGGTGCCGGCGATGTTCGCCGGGGTGCTGGCGCGGCTGCGACGGACCCACAACGTCATGGTGGTCGATACCGCCCCGGACCTGGAACACCCCGTCATGAAAACCGTCCTGGACAACACCGACACCCTGGTGTTCGTCTCGGGCATCACCGCCGACCGTTCGCGGCCGGTGCTGCGCGCCATCGACTTCCTCAGCGCCCAGGGCTATCACGAGCTGGTGTCGCACAGCACCGTGATCATCAACCACACCGACAGCGCCGTCGACAAGGACGCCCTGGCCTACCTGACGGAGCGGTTCACCAAGGTCGGCGCGACCGTGGAAGTGATGCCCTTTGATCCGCACCTCGCCAAGGGCGGGATCATCGACACGGTCCACGAGCTGAAGAAGAAGTCGCGGCTGCGACTGTTCGAGATCACCGCCGGGCTGGCCGACAAATACGTGCCGGAGGCCGGTGCCGAGAGGGCCCAGCAGTGACATCGCCCCACAGGGTCGCCTTCCCGGCGCGGTGCGCGGTCAACATTTCCTATGACAAGCACCTGTGCTCTCAGGTGTTCCCCGCGGGAACGCCGGTGGAAGGCTTCTTCGAGGGCATGGTCGAGCTGCTCAGCGACGACCTGAAGCGCAAGGGTTTCGACGGTGTGGCGCTGCCGCCGGGCAGCTACGAGCTGCACAAGGTCAACGGGGTTCGCCTGGACATCAACAAAAGCCTGGACGAGCTCGGCGTGCAAGACGGAGACACGCTTGTCTTGGTGCCTCGCGTCGAGGGCGAATCCTTTGAGCCGCAATACGAATCGCTGTCGACGGCGTTGGCGGCCATGGGCAAGTGGCTGGGGCGCGACGGCGGGGACCGGATGTTTGCCCCGGTGACGGCGCTGACCGCCGCGCACACCGCGATCGCGATCGCGGCTATGGCGGTCGGGGTGGTGGTGGGCCTGACGCTGCGGGAACGCGCCTTCAGCGACAGCCTGATCCCATCCGCCGTGGCGGGCGGGGTCGGCGTGCTCCTGGCGATCGCGGCCGTCGTGGTGTTCGTGGGATGGCCGCAGCGACGCGACATGTTCAGCGGATTCGCCTGGCTCACGGTGCTTTTGATCGCGGTCGCCGGGGGTTGCGCACCGCCCGGGAGGCTGGGCGCACCCCACGCCCTGATCGGGTTCGTGGTGGTGATCCTGGGCGCCATCGCGATCAGCGTGGCCACCCGGAAACGCTGGCAGACCGCGGCGGCGACCGCCGTGGTGACCGTCTGCGGGATCCTGGCCGCGGTGGCCGGCGCCCGGATGTTTCGGCCGGTGTCGGTGCAGGTGCTGTCGATCTGCGTGTTGTTCGGTGTGCTCGTGCTGGTGCGAATGGCGCCGACGATCGCGCTGTGGGTGGCTCGCGTGCGGCCACCACACTTCGGATCCATCACGGGACGCGACCTGTTCGCGCGGCGCGAGGGCATGCCGGTGGACACCGTTTCGCCGGTGAGCGCGAACGAAACCGAAGACGAGGACGACGAACTCACCGACATCACCGCCCGCGGCGCGGCGATCGCCGCGTCGGCCCGGTTGGTCAACGCGGTTCAGGTGGGCCTGTGCGTAGGCGTCTCGGCCATACTGCCGGTCGCGGTGTGGGGCGTCTTGGCGCCGGGTCGGCGTTGGGCGTGGCTGGCGCTGGTGGTGGCCGGCCTGGTGGTAGGCATCTTCATCACGCAGGGCCGCGGATTCGCGGCCAAGTACCAGGCGGTCGCCCTGGTCTGCGGCGCCTGCGCGGCGGTGTGCGCCGGTGTCGTGAAGTACGCGCTGGCCGGCCCGAGGAGCCTCGAGAACGGGTTGATCTGGCCGGTTGCGCTGGTGGTCGCCTTCGCCGCATTGGGTTTGGCCGCGGCGCTTTTGGTGCCCGCGACGCGGTTCAGGCCGCTGATCCGGTTGACCGTCGAATGGCTCGAGGTGCTGGCCATGATCGTGTTGTTGCCGGCCGCCGCGGCGCTGGGAGGGCTGTTCACGTGGCTTCGCCACTGAAAGCGGTGTGCACCCGGGCCGCCACGATCGTCGCAGCCCTGATTCTGACCGCCGTCACCGGCAATATCCCCGCGGCCCAAGCTATTTCACCACCCAAGGTCGATCCGGCGATGGCGCCACCGGACGGGCCGCCGCGGCCGGACCAACCGATGCGCCGCGCCAACAGTTGTTCGGTGCCGATCACCGTCAAAACGCCGGACGTGTCGCAGATGGCGCCCGGTTTCGACCTGCTCAACATCAGCCGTGCGTGGCAATACAGCACCGGCAACGGCGTGTCCGTGGCCGTCATCGACACCGGGATTTCTCCCAATCCGCGATTGCCGGTGGTCGCCGGCGGTGACTACATCATGGGCGAGGACGGCCTGTCGGACTGCGACGCGCACGGAACGGTCGTAGGCGCGATCATCGGCGCTGCGCCGCAAGGACTTATCCCGATGCCGCGACCCATTCCGCCGACTCCGGCATTCCCCCCGCCCGCGGCTCCGCCACCGGCCGCCGGGGCGCCCCCGCCCCCGGTGGAAGTG
>LQPB01000059.1 GCA_002102225.1 Mycobacterium interjectum | reverse complement strand
GAAGACCTCGATGATCTCCTCACGACCGCTCGCACCCATGCCCCAAACACTACGAACACCCACCGACAAAACCGGCCCCGTTGTGACCACTGAAACCACAGTGGCCCAAGTGATTTCAACCCGCCTGCGTGGTGCAACACTCGCACACCACTGGGACCACTGTAACCAAAGTGGCCCAAGGGATTACAGCCAGCTGATGGCCGATCTCGCGAGCGGTACCGGCCCGTCACCACAATGCGGCGATGGTTCCGCCGTCGGCGATCTGTGTGGTTCCAGTGATCATCGAGGCGTCGTCGGACAGCAGGAACGCCACGATGCTGGCCATCTCCTCCGGCGCGGCCATGCGGCCCTGCAAGCGCGCGATCATCGCGCCCGCGCCACCTTGTCCGAGCGCCTCGTCGAACAGCGTCATCGCGGTCTGCTGCATCGGGGTGTCGACGAAGGCGGGCAACAACGCATTGGCGCGGATGTTGCACGGGCGCAGCTCCGCGGCGGTGATGCGGCTGAGGTGGCTGATGCCGGCCTTCGACATGCCGTATGCCCCGGTGCCGCCCACGGCGATATGACCGGCGAGCGACGACATGTTGACGATCGCTCCCCCGCCCCGCTCGATCATCCGCGGCGCCGCGTGCTTGGTGCACAGCCATGCGCCGCGCAGGTTGATCGCGATGACACGATCGAAGTCCTCGACGGTGGTGTCCATGAGCGAAGCCATATGAACGACACCGGCGTTGGCGACGAGTTTGTCCACCCCGCCGAACGATGTAGCGCAGGCGTCGACCATGCCGATGACCTGTTCCTCGTCGCTGACATCGACCCCGTGACCGACCGCGTCGGAACCGATTTTCCGGGCCGCCGCGTCGGCGGCAGAGCTGTCGATGTCCGCGCAGAGGACGCTGCATCCCTCGGCGGCGAGCCGCTGCGCGACCGCCAGGCCGATTCCGGCGCCGGCCCCGGTGACGATCGCGGCCTTACCCGCCAAATCTGGATGGTTCAACCCGCAGCCGCCAACGTTTCAGCTCCTATGCCGCGCTCGCGAATGGCTCCGAACAGCACAAGGCCAAATCCTGGCACGTCGTCGGAAAGTTTGAGGGAATACAGCCCGAGGTCACGCAGGATCCATGCCAGGGTCTGCGACATCGGATCACCGGCCGCGGAGCGGGCGTAGAGGCCGCAGGCCCGCGGCGGGCCGGATGGACGCAGGTACACGACCACACCGCCGCGCTGCGCCGACATCCTCGCCAGCGCGCCGCGGAGTTCCCCGCCGCACCGGCATGCCCTCGAGCCGAACACGTCGCCCGTCAGGCATTCGACGTGAACGTGCAGCGGCACGGGCACGCCGGCGTCGGTCGCGCCGATGATCACGGCCAAATGCTCACCACCGCCGTGCATTTCATGAAATCCGATGACACGGCCGTCGCCGGCCCAGGTGGGCAGGACCGTCTCCGCCAGCCGGACCACCTGCGGTTCGGTGCGTTGCCGGTATGCGACGAGCTCGGCAATCGAGACCACCGCCAGCCCGTGTTCGACCGCGAATTCGGTCAGCTCCGCGCCGCGGGCCATCTGACAAGGATTGCGGCGCGAGACGATCTCGCACAGCGCGCCGGCGCGGGCGTGCCCCGCGAGGTGCGCCAAGTCGACGGCGGCCTCGGCGGGCCCCGGCCGGCCGAGCACCCCGTCCGCCCCCGCCCGCAGCGGTAATACGTGACCGGGACGGAGGAAGTCCGATGCCTCGGATTCGGCGGAGGCCAGTGCCGCGATGGTTCGCGCGCGGTCCCGTGCCGAAATCCCGGTGCCCGTCCCGCGAAAGTCGACCGACACGCAGAGCGAGGTGTCGCGGTGGCACATCGGCGGCAGGTTCAGCCGTTCGCACTCGGGGCCTGGCAAGGCGACTCGGACATACCCCGAGGTGTGCCGGATGGTGAAGGCAAGCAGGTGCGTCGCCGCGGCGTCGGCCGCGAAGACGAGATGGCCGTCGCTGTCGGCGTCGCCGGTGAGGACGACGGGATGCCCCGCCGCCACCGCCGTGATCGCGCGGCGCACCCGCACGTCGGTTGTTTTCACGAACGCAGCCCACCCAGGAAATCGAGCAGCAACCGGTTGGTCTCCTCAGGCGCTTCCTGCTGGATCCAGTGCCCGACATCGGCGATCATGTGGGTCCCCCGGTAGTTCGGCATGACCTCGTGCGCGCGCTGGATGGCCTCGGCGCCCCAGGTGGTGCCGACGTCGTATTGCCCGCCGATGAACAGCGCCGGTGGCGTGAGTGGCGTGCCCTCCTGGTCGGCCAGGTCGTGCCAGTCGTTGTCGATGTTGTGATAGAAGCTCAACGGTCCGCCGAAGCCGGAGCGCTCGAATTCGCCGGCGTAGAAATCGAGATCGGCGTCGGTGAGCCACCCGGGCATCGTCTCCGGATAAAGGAAAGCGTCCTTGAGCTTGGCGCCCTCGGCCATGCAGAGCGGACCGGCGCGGATGACGTCGACCGGGTCCATGGATTCCAGGTCGACGCCCGCGTCGACCGCCGCCTTGGTGGCCGCCATCATCCCCTCGCCCGAGACCGTATAGGTCAGGCCGAGCAGCCAGCCGCGCACATCCTCCTCGATTTCGGCGATGATCCCGTCCTGGGCGGAGAAGTAGTCCTGGTACCAGACCCTGCCCTCGCCCGCGAGCTCGAGGTGGTAGTCGTTGGGGCGGTGCTCGCCGAAGGGACTGCCGGGCAGGCCAATCACGCCGCGGCCGGCGAACGGAACGCTGATCCCGACCACGCCGGCACACCGGTCGGGATGTAACCAGGCGAAGGTCCACGCGACTGGCGCGCCCCAGTCGTGGCCCACCACGATCGCCTTGTCGGCACCGTAGGCGTCGATGACGCCGAGGACATCGCCGACCAATTCCTTGATGCGGTAGGCCGATTGCACGCGGAACTTCGACGAGCGCCCGTAGCCGCGCTGGTCGACTGCCACCGCCCGGTAGCCCGCGGCGGCGAGCGCGGGAAGCTGATGACGCCACGAGTACCAGGACTCCGGGAACCCGTGCAGCAGCACAACCAGCGGTCCCTCGCCCTCCTCGACGGCATGAATGCGCGTGCCACGACAGTCCAAGAAGCGATGAACCTGCGCCATCATTTCGCCTTCCTTAGCGAGGACCTACGATGTTTGGCTTGGCGTCGAACCGCCAACGGCCACAAGCCGGTCGGCGGGATCGGAGACCGGCACCGTGCGATTTTCGTAGTTGCGGGCGATCAGCGTCTTCTGCCCGGACAATCTGGTTCGCGCCCACTTGCCGACGACGCGGGTGGCGATCCCGGGCTTCATCAGCGCCGCCGGTGGCTTGACGAGGTGGACGACGGCCAGGAACTCGCGATAGGCGTCGAGATCGTCATGCACCAATTCCACCAGGCGATCCATGTACCAGGTCAGCGCCCGGAAATAGAAGGGCCGCTTCTTGTCCACGTCCTTCAGCCAGTCGAATCGCAGATTCTGTTCGCGGATCACGAACCAGGCCGTGTCGGCCATCTTGGCGATCACCCGGTAGTACCGGCGCGGCAGATCCCGGTGTCCCGGTCCGTACTTGGCCAGCAGCACCTGCATCTCGCGGACTTCCTTGAGCGCCAAGCTCATTCCCAGACCGGACACCGGGTCGGCGCTGGTGTAAGCGTCGCCCACGGCCAGCAGCGCCCTCGGCAGGTTGCGCTTCTTCTCGTAGTGCAGTCGGAGCATGTTCGGATAACGGAAGTTGTAGATCGGCGACGCGGGTTCCAGCCCGTCGATGTTTTCCCCGATGACCGGTGACGGCATCAGATCCGCGAATTGGCGGAACTCGTGCGCGGTACGGGGCGGCGAGTAGCAGTTGTATGCCACCAGCGAGGTGGACAGGATGGTGCGCGAGCTGTCGGTGTAGTACTGCGCGGCGTAGGTGTCCTCGAACGGACGGTACGCGTAGCAGATCACCATGACCTTGTCCTGCCACTGCCGATCGGGGGGAACCCGGTGCTGCATCGTCGAGTAGAAGCAGTTGATGATGTCCTGCTCCACCTCGGGAGCCCCGACGCCGATGCGCTCCAGGAATTCGGGAACTCGCGTGTTCTTGCCCGACGCGTCGACGACGAACTCGGCCGGCAACACTTCGATTTCGCCGTCCGGGGCTCCGCTCTTGGTGACGCCGACCCCGACGATGGCGTTGTTGGCGCGATCGAAGACCAGGTCGGCCACCTCCGATTCGTAGCGGAAGTCGATCCGGGGCTCGTCGTCGAGGCGGCGCCGCACGCACCATTCCAGCAGCGGCCTACCGGCACACACGATCTCGATGTCACTGGTGCCGGGCTTCTTCCAACTTCCGCCCACCCGGATTCGGTACTGGGCCGCCATGTCGACCTTGAACGCGCCCTCGCGCACCATGTCGTCGACGATGCCGGGAAAGAAACGCTCCAGCTCGATCTGCCCGGCGGTCAGCAGGTGGTGTAGATGCCAGCCCTGCGCGGCGCCGGGGCGGCCCTCGCGCCGGCGATGCGGATCGTCCTTCTCCAGGACGACGACCCGCTCGAAGGTTTCGCTGAGCACCTTGGCCGCGGCGATGCCCGCGATGCTCCCCCCGATGACCACCGCGGTACCGCGGCCGCGGCTGCGCAGGTCGGCAATGTCCAGGTTTGCGGGATCGAGCAGAGCCGGGTTGCGGCGCCGCGCCGCCCCGCTGGGGACGAACTTCTCGTAATACAACCCGACGCGATGGAAACCGTTGCTGTCCAACCAGGTTCGGGTGGCCCCCACCATCGGCGCCGGCCCGCACAGATAGACGTCGGCGTCACCGCCGGCCAGCATCCGCTCATCCAGCAGGTCCGTGACGAGTCCCGTGCGGCCGTCCCAGCCGGGGTCCGGGCGCGCGACGATGACGTGCACGTCCACGGCCGCGACCCGGTGGCCGAGCTCCCTGAGCTCGTCGAGCTTGCACAGGTCGTCGGTGGAGGTGACGCCGTAGAGCAGGTGCACGGGCTGGGCGGTGTCGGCACCCAGGCTCTGGGCCATGGCGAGGATGGCCGACAGGCCGGTGCCACCCGCGACCAGGATGACCGGCCGCACGATCGGGCGCAGATAAAAGCCGCCTTTGCTGCACCGCAGCGCGATACGGTCCCCCGGCCTCGCGCGGTCGCGCAGATAGTTCGACATGACGCCGTCCGGCAGCAGCCTGATGATGAACTCCAGTTCACCGCTGCCGTCGGCGGGATGCGCGTAAGAGTAGTTGCGCCACGCGGTGGTCCCGGGCACCTGCAACTGGGCGAACTGGCCCGCCCGGTAGTTCAGGGGCACGGCGTTCGGGGAGAAATGCGTCGAGACATCCACCCGCAGTACGGCGGTGCTGGGCGACACCAGGTCGATCCCGGTCACCACGCCGTCACAGTGAATCAGAAGCGCCGCGTTGTCGTCGGCCGGATATTGCAGTTCGATGCGGCAATCGGAGATGGGGAACGTCTGGCAGGTCAGGATCTTGCGCGCGGCGCGCTCCACGTCGGACAGGCCCTCGGTGCGGCCCATCTCGTACTGGCCGGCGGTGCAGGTTGCGACGCACGTGCCGCAGATTCCGCTTTGGCATTCGTTGACGATGGCCACGCCGTGTTCCTCGGCGGCGTCCAGCACCGTCTGGTCCGGCCGCACCGGCATGGCCTTGCGCGTCCCATCGGAATAATCGACGGTTACCTGACAATCCGCCATCGCGCTACCTCTCAGACGATCGCGGCGGTGGACTTCATGGGCTGCTGGGGCTTCTTGGCGATGCGCGCGTTGAGCCGGGGCATCACCTCTTCGGCCAGCAGCCGCAACGACTCCTTCCAGGGTCCCGGGTTATCGATGTAGTCGAATCCGAGAACCAGGAGGTGTCCGAACCCGCCCACTTGGTCGTAGGTCGCTTCGAGTTTGTCGACCACCGTCTCCACCGAGCCGACCACAAAGGTGTTCTCGGCGAGGTATTCCGGTGTGACGTCGTCGTCGGGCACCGACGGGTTGTGCTTGTAGAACTTGGTCATGCCGAACATGCGGAACGTCGGCAGCACGTATTCGCGCATGGCGCGCCCCATCGTGCCGTCGACGGCATAGCGAAAGGCCTGTTCGTCGGTCTCGGCGACGAAGACCTCACGCACCAGGCGCCAGTCGCGGCGGTCCGGCGTCCGGCCGCTGCGCTCCGCACCTTCGAGCACCGCGTCCCAGTGGGTCGCGACGTATTCGGTGTTGAGGTCGAGACTCATCGGGAGGTAGCCCCGCTCCCCTGCGAGCTTGAGAGTTTCGGAGCCCGCGCTGAATCCGGTGACCCCGATGGGAGGGTGCGGCTTCTGAAATGGCTTGATGTGGCGCTTCATCAGGCCCTCGAACATCGGCGCGATGCCGTTGGCGTTCCAGTACTTTCCGCGATGCTCCCACGGCTCGTCTTCGGTCCAGATGCGCAACATGATTTCGAGCGCCTCACGCGTCATCTCGCGGTGCTCGCCGTTCTTTCCATCCACGTCGTACAGCGCCCAGTCGCCCGGGATCCCGCTGGCTCCCACGCCCAGCATGAAGCGGCCCTGCGCGAGGTGATCGAAATAGGCCACGCGATGGGCCAGTTCGACCGGGTGGTGGTAGGGCAGCAGATGTGCGCCGGGTGCAAGCTTGATGGATTTCGTTCGCAGCAGCGCCTGCGCCAGAAGAAGGTCCGGCGCGCAGATCGGCTCCCAAGGCACGGTGAAGTGCTCGCCGACCCAGGCTTCGACGTAGCCGAGTTGATCCGCCAGCTCGATGATGTCGAGGTCCCACTGGGTGGCGTCGTACAGCGTCCGCTCCGGTGGATGGGCCGGCATCAGGAATATTCCGATCTCCATGGTCACCCTTCCCGTTTTCACGTTGGCCGCGCGCCTACTGATGTAGGTATACCACAGTACTAGCAAGATACTTCGCTGCACACAAGTGCCAGTTTGCTTGGTATTTTAGCGAGTCGACCTTCTCAATACCCCGTATTGGCTATGGACATCGTGGCGTGGTCGCGCGTAACCTCGCACGGGTCAGCCGTTTCAGAGCGCCGTGAGCAGTAAAAGGAGTCGCCATGAACGTCACCGGGTTGCATCCGGTCGGTGGTCGGCGGACTTCCGCGCGGCAGTTCGACTTCATCTCCTACGAGACGATCGATGACGGTCGTATCGCCGCAATCACGCTGGATCGCCCGAAACAACGCAACGCGCAGACACGCGGCATGCTGGTCGAGTTGGGCGCCGCGTTCGAACTCGCCGAAGCCGACGACACGGTACGGGTCGTGATCCTGCGGGCGGCCGGTCCGGCCTTCTCCGCCGGGCACGACCTCGGATCCGCAGACGATGTTCGGGAACGCTCGCCCGGCCCGGACCAGCATCCCACCTATCAGTGCAACGGGGGGACGTTCGGCGGGGTGGAGTCGCGCAATCGCCAGGAATGGCATTACTACTTCGAGAACACGAAGCGGTGGCGAAATCTTCGCAAGATCACCATCGCCCAGGTGCACGGCACGGTCCTGTCGGCGGGTTTGATGCTGGCCTGGTGCTGCGATCTGATCGTCGCGAGCGAGGACGCGGTGTTCGCCGACGTCGTGGGCACCCGGCTCGGCATGTGCGGGGTTGAATACTTCGGGCATCCGTGGGAATTCGGGCCGCGCAAATCGAAGGAACTGCTGCTGACCGGCGACTGCATCGGCGCCGAAGAAGCGCACACGCTGGGCATGGTGAGCAAGGTATTTCCCGCGGACCAATTAGCCACCAGCACAATGGAATTCGCCCGCCGGATCGCGAAGGTCCCGACCATGGCCGCGCTGCTCATCAAGGAATCGGTGAACCAAACCGTCGACGCCATGGGCTTCACCACAGCACTCGATGGCTGCTTCAAGATTCACCAGCTCAACCACGCCCACTGGGGTGAGGTCACCGGCGGGAAGCTGTCGTACGGAACCGTCGAATACGGGCTCGACGACTGGCGCGCCGCGCCGGAGATCCTGCCCGCGGCCAAGCACCGCCCCTGAGTCCGGACGCCCGCCTTGGACATCACCTACCCGCCCGAAGCGGAAGCATTTCGCGACCGGATCCGCGCCTTTCTCGCCGAGCACCTGCCGGCCGGCTGGTCGGGAGCCGGCGCATTGCCGCCGGAGGAGCGGGTAGCGTTCGCGTTGCAGTGGCGGCGGTCGCTGGCCGCTTGCGGCCTGGTCGCCGTTTCCTGGCCCCGGGAATTCGGCGGTGGCGGCCTGTCCCCGATCGAACAGGTAGTGCTGGCCGAGGAGTTCGCGCGGGCCGGCGCGCCCGAACGGACCGAAAACGACCTGCTGGGCATCGACCTGCTGGGCAACACGCTGATCGCCCTGGGGACGGAGGCGCAAAAGAAGCGTTTCCTGCCACGCATCCTCACCGGTGAAGATCGGTGGTGCCAGGGATTCTCGGAGCCCGACGCCGGCTCTGATCTGGCCTCGGTACGCACCAGGGCCGTGCTCGACGGCGACAAATGGGTGATCAACGGTCAGAAAATCTGGACATCGGCCGGTCACTCCGCCAACTGGATCTTTGTGCTGGCGCGCACGAACCCCGAGGCGCCCAAACACAAGGGCCTGTCCTTCTTGCTGGTGCCGATGGGGCAACCCGGCGTCGAGGTCCGCCCGATCGTCAACGCGGCCGGACACTCCTCGTTCAGCGAGGTCTTCTTCACCGAGGCCCGCACCGGAGCCGCCGACGTGGTGGGCGGTGTTGGAGACGGATGGCCGACCGCGATGACGCTGCTCGGATTCGAACGCGGCTCGCAAGTCACCACCGCGGCCATCGAATTCGGTCGCGACCTCGAGCGGCTGTGCGAACTCGCCCGCGAACGCGGCATGAACGCCGACCCGCACATCCGGGCCGGTCTGGCGTGGTGCTTCTCGCGAGTGCAGATCATGCGCTACCGCGGATACCGCGGCCTCACCTTGTCGCTGAGCGGGCGGCTGCCCGGCGCGGAGGCGGCGATAAGCAAGGTCATCTGGAGCGAATACTTCCGTCGCTATACCGATCTCGCCGTCGAGATACTCGGCCTGGATGCGCTCGGTCGCCGCGGGCCGGGAAACGGCGGGGCGCGGCTGGTCCCGGAGGCGGGCACGCCGAACTCACCCGCCTGCTGGATGGACGAGCTGCTCTACTCGCGGGCGGCGACGATCTATGCCGGCAGTTCGCAGATCCAGCGCAACGTGATCGGCGAGCGGCTGCTCGGCCTGCCCAGGGAGCCACGTCGGGAAGCCGTGCGCTGACATGGATTTCGGGTACGACGTCGAACAGGAAGCCTTCCGCGCGTCGCTGCGGGGCTTCCTTCGCGAGCAGGCCCCGCCGGCGCGGGTGCGCGAGACGGCCGCCGCGGAGGGATGCGACGGCGAGCTCTGGCGCCGGCTGTGCACCGAACTGGAGCTCCCCGGTCTGCACGCACCGGACGAATACGGCGGAGTGGGCGCCACCCTCGTCGAATCCGCGATCGCATTCACCGAACTGGGCCGCGCGCTGACCCCCGTCCCCCTCGCGGCCACGACCTTCGCGATCGAGGCGATCCTGCGGACGGGCGACGAAGAACAACGCAAGACCCTGTTGCCCGGTCTGCTCTGCGGCGAGCGGATCGGAGCGTTTGCGGCCAGCGGGCACGACGCCGCGGACCCCGTCTCGGCGACCGTGCGATCCGAACGGCGGAAAGGCCGCACCGTGCTCACCGGTGAGTGCGCGCCGGTGTTGCACGGGCACGCCGCGGACCTGTTCGTGGTCCCGGCGGTGGCCGACGGCGCGGTGGGATTCCACGTCGTAGCCGCGGACGCCCCCGGGGTCGAGGTCGAGCGCCTGCCCTCGTTCGACCCCACCCGTCCGGTCGCCCAACTGCGGCTGGCGCAGGCGCCGGCCGAAGCGCTGACCGCCGGCTCGCCCGACGACGTGGAGCGGGTGCTCGACGTGGCACGCACGCTGCTGGCCGCGGAGATGCTTGGCGGCGCGGAGGCCTGCCTCGACCGTACGGTCGAATACGCAAGGACCCGAAGGCAATTCGATCGCCCCATCGGCTCGTTCCAGGCCATCAAACACGCCTGCGCCGAGATGATGATCGAGATCGACGCGACCCGCGCCGCGGTGATGTTCGCCGCGATGAGTGCCGCAGCGGACCGGGACTTCCATCTCAGCGCGCCGCTGGCCAAGGCGCAGGCCGCCGATACCTACGTCCTGTGCGCCGGGTCCGCGATCCAGATTCACGGCGGTATCGCGTTCACCTGGGAGCACGACCTGCACCTGTACTTTCGCCGGGCCAAGACAACAGAAGCGCTCTTCGGCAGCAGCGCCCGCCACCGGGGGTTGCTCGCCGACCGCGCCGGGCTGTAGGGCCCGACGATGAACGCCCCGGCACGCACCGGCATCACACTCAGCGATGTCCTCGCCCGGCAGTCCCAAGTCCGGCCGGGAGACGTCGCGTTCATCGATCCCCACCGGCGGTGCAGCTTTGCCGAGATGAACGAGCGGGTGACTCGGCTGGCGAATGCCCTGTCCGCGACCGGGGTTCGTCCGGGCGATCGCGTCGCGGTGCTCGGACTCAACAGCCTCGACGTCGTCGAGGTATGGTTCGCCACGCTGCGTCTCGGCGCCATCGCGGTGCCGGTGAACTTCCGGCTCGTCGCCGACGAGATTGCCTACCTGCTCGCGGACAGCGGGGCCAGCGTGGTGGTCGTCGACCGCGCGTGTGCAGCCGCGCTAGCCCAGGCACGCGCCCAGGCGCCATCGGTTCGCGGCGTGCACACCATCGGCGGCGACCTGGACGACATCGCCGTCACCGCGGGCGATCACGCGGACCCCGGCGCGGTGGCAGACGACGCACCCGCTTTCATCATGTATACGTCTGGGACGACAGGTTTCCCGAAAGGCGCGGTGATCACCCACCGCAACCTGTACCTGCACGCCCTCAGCGTGGTCGCCACCCTGGGCCGGCGGAACGACGACGACCGCTGGATGGCGCATGCCCCGCTGTTTCACATCGCCGGCGTCTCGGGAATGTTGCCGACGTTCCTCACCGGCGGCACGGTGATCATCCCGCCGTCGGGTGGGTTCGATCCGGAGGCCGCCGTCAGGACGATCGTCGAGGAGCGAGTCACGTCGTGCTGGATGACGCCCTCGCAATGGCAGGCCGTCTGCGCGCTGCCCGGCTTGCGGTCATGCGATCTGAGCCGGCTGCGGCGGGTCTGGTGGGGAGCGGCGCCGGCGTCGATGGCGTTGCTGCGCACGATGATCGACGCCTTCCCCGGTGCCGAGATCGTGGCCGCCTTCGGCCAGACCGAATGCAGCCCGATCACCTGCCTGCTTCGCGGAGCGGACGCGATCGAAAAGATCGGCTCGGTGGGCACTCCGATGCTCGGTGTCGAGGCGCGCATCGTCGACGACGAGATGAACGACGTCCCCCGCGGGGAGATCGGGGAGATCGTCTACCTCGGTCCGCTGCTGATGAAGGGGTACTGGGACAAAGCGGTCGAGACCGCCGAGGCGTTCCGCGGCGGCTGGTTTCATTCCGGCGACCTGGTCCGGCAGGACGGCGACGGCTACATCTATGTCGTCGACCGGAAGAAGGACATGATCGTCTCGGGCGGAGAGAACATCTACAGCGCCGAGCTGGAGAACGTGTTGTCGGCGCACCCCAAGATCGCGGAGGTGGCGATCATCGCCGTGCCCGACCCGAAGTGGGGCGAGATCCCGATGGCGGTGGTCGTCCCGCGCGACCCCGGTGACCCGCCCTCCGAGGCCGACGTCGAGACGCACTGCCGAGCGCACCTTGCCGGCTATAAACGTCCCCGCCGCGTCGCCGTCGTCGACGAGTTGCCGCGCAACGCCGCCGGCAAGGTGCTCAAGAGCCGGCTGCGTGACACCTATGCGGGGGTGGATTCCTACGATAGGGGGCTCGTTGACGCTCCGCTGCTGGAGGAGACCATCGGGGCCAACTTCGAGCGCACCGCGCGGGCGCACCCGGGCGCCGAGGCGCTCGTCGAGGTAGCCGGCGGCCGGCGCTGGACGTACGCCGAGTTGGATGCCGAGATCGACTGCGTGGCACGCGCTTTGATGGCCAGCGGCATCGAGCGCGGCGACCGGGTCGGCGTCTGGTCGCCCAACTGCGCGGAGTGGACGATGCTTCAGTACGCCACGGCCAAGGTCGGCGCGATCCTGGTGGCGATCAATCCCGGCTACCGCACCCGCGAGTTGTCGTACGTGCTGCGGCATTCGGGCGCCCGACTGCTGGTGTCGGCGGCGGATTTCAGGAATTCCGACTGCCGCGGCGTGGTCTCAGAGGCGCGATGCGGCGTTCCCGGGCTGACCGACGTCGTGTTCCTCGGAACGGGCGACTGGCAACGGTTCAAACGAGGCGCCGATCGGGTGCGCACCGAGCAGCTGCGCGACCGGATGGCCACGATCGACCCATCCGATCCGGTCAACATCCAGTACACTTCCGGCACAACGGGTTTGCCCAAGGCGGCCACCCTGTCGCATCGCAATATCCTCAACAACGGGTTCTTCGTCACCGAACTGATCGGGCTTCGCCCCGGGGACCGGCTCTGCATTCCGGTGCCCTTCTACCACTGCTTCGGCATGGTCATGGGCAACCTGGGCTGCACGGCACACGGTGCCACGATGGTGATTCCGGCGCCCGGCTTCGATGCCGCCGCCACATTGGCGGCCATCGAACACGAGCGCTGCACCGCCCTGTACGGAGTGCCGACCATGTTCATCGCCATGCTGGGACATCCGGACCTCGCCGATCGCGACGTATCGTCGTTGCGGACCGGGATCATGGCCGGGGCCTCCTGTCCGGTCGAAGTGATGAAGCGCTGCGTCGACGAACTCAACATGTCGGAATTGGCCATCGCCTACGGCATGACCGAGACGTCCCCGGTGTCGTGCCAAACGCTGATCGACGATGACCTGCACCGACGGACCTCGACCGTGGGGCGCGCGCATCCGCACATCGAGGTCAAGATCGTCGACCCGGACACCGGCGAGATCGTGAAGCGGGGCCGGCGCGGCGAACTGTGCACACGCGGCTACTCGGTGATGCTGGGCTACTGGGGCGACGACGCCCAGACGCGCGAAGTCGTCGACGACGACGGCTGGATGCACACCGGGGATCTGGCGGTGATGCAAGACGACGGGTACTGCGTGATCGTCGGGCGCCGCAAAGACATGGTCATCCGCGGCGGGGAAAACGTCTATCCCCGGGAGATCGAGGACGTCCTGCTCACCCATCCCGATGTCGAGGACGCGCACGTGATCGGCGTCCCCGACGAGACGTACGGCGAGGAACTTTGCGCGTGGATCAGGATGCGGCCGAACCGCCCGCCGCTGGACACTTACGCCGTGCGGGCTTTTTGCGCCGGCAAGCTCGCACATTACAAGGTGCCGCGCTACGTGCACATCGCCGAGGAGTTCCCGATGACGGCCACCGGAAAGGTCCGCAAAGTGGACATGCGGGCCGAATCCGTGCGGCTGCTGGGACTGTGAAGGCTAGCCCACCGCCGCCAGCGCGGCGTCGTAGTCGGGCTCCTGCGCGATCTCCGGCACCAGCTCGGTGTAGGCGACCTTGCCGTCGGCGCCGACCACGACCACGGCGCGCGCCAGCAGGCCGGCCATCGGGCCGTCGACGATGCTGACGCCGTAGTCCTGGCCGAAGCTGTCGCGGAACGCCGACCCGGTCTTGACGTTCTCGATGCCTTCCGCGCCGCAGAATCGCGCCTGCGCGAACGGCAGATCGTTCGACACGCACAACACGGACGCGCCGCTCGCGGCCGCGCGCTCGTTGAAGGTCCTCACGCTCGTCGCACACACCGGTGTGTCGATGGAGGGAAAGATGTTCAGCACCACGGGCTTACCGCTGAACTGGTCGTTGCTGACCGCGCCCAGGTCCGTGCCGACCAAGGTGAAGGCCGGGGCCGGGGATCCGACGGCAGGAAGCTCGCCGACGGTGTTGATCGGGTTTCCACGCAAGGTTATCTGTGCCATGGGCACAGTCTGCCAAGCCCGGTGCGGGGGCCTGGGGTCAGGTCGCCATGTCCTAATTCGTGGGGTACTGGGCGTAGACGCCATGACGGATGCGGGCCGAGACTGAGTGCATGACTCGCAGGGTGGTGATCGTCGGCTTCCCCGGCGTGCAGGCGCTCGACGTGGTGGGGCCCCACGACGTGTTCACCGGTGCGTCGCTGCTGACCGGCGGCGGATACGACGTCCTCATGGCCTCGGTCGGCGGCCGGCCGGTGACCACCGCCACCGGGCTGGGATTCCTGGCGAAACCGCTGCCCGACCCGACCGAAGCCATCGACACCGTCGTGCTGCCGGGCGGCGGCGGCGTCGAGGATGCGCGCTCCGATCCGGAGCTGGTGGGTTGGATCAAAAGGGTCACCGGGACAGCCCGGCGCGTGGTCACCGTCTGCACCGGCGCGTTCCTCGCCGCCGAGGCGGGGCTGCTGGACGGCCGGCGGGTGACCACGCACTGGGCCTTCGCCGGTCGGTTGGCCCGCGAGTTCCCCGCCATCGACGTCGATCCGGACCCGATCTTCGTGCGGAGCTCGGAGACGGTGTGGACGGCCGCGGGTGTCACGGCGGGAATCGATCTCGCGCTGTCGCTGGTCGAGGACGACCACGGCACCGAGGTCGCACAGACCGTCGCGCGCTGGCTGGTGCTGTACCTGCGCCGCCCGGGCGGGCAGACGCAATTCGCGGCGCCGGTGTGGATGCCGCGGGCCAAACGCACCTCCATCCGCCAGGTGCAGGAGGCCATCGAGGCCGAACCCGGCGGACAGCACAGCATCGGGGAGCTGGCCCGCCGCGCCGCGATGAGCCCGCGCCATTTCACCCGGGTCTTCACCGACGAGGTGGGTGAGGCGCCCGGTCACTACGTCGAACGTATCCGCACCGAAGCCGCGCGCCGGCAGTTGGAGGAGACCGACGACACCGTCGTCGCGATCGCGGCCCGGTGCGGCTTCGGGACCGCGGAAACGATGCGACGCAACTTCCTCCGGCGCGTTGGCATCTCGCCGGATCAGTACCGCAAAGCCTTCGCCTGATCGAGAAAGGATCCCCCAATGTCCCAGACCCAAATCGCCATCGTGGCCTATCCGGGCTTCACCGCGCTGGACATGATCGGCCCGTACGAGGTGCTGCGCAACCTGCCCGGCGCAGACGTGCGATTCGTGTGGCACGAACCCGGACCGATCACCGCCGACTCCGGCGTGCTGGTCATCGGCGCCACCCACTCGCTGGCCGAAACCCCTTGCCCCGACGTGATTCTGGTGCCGGGCGGCCCGTCGACCCCGGTGCACGCGCGTGACGAGGCGCTACTGGAGTGGCTGCGCCGGGCGCATTCGACCGCCGACTGGACGGCCTCGGTGTGCTCGGGCTCGGTGATCCTGGCGGCCGCCGGCCTGCTCAAGGACCGGCGCGCCACCTCGCAGTGGATCGCCCTCCCCGCGCTCAAGGCATTCGGCGTCATCCCCGTGTCCGACGAGCGGATCGTGCACGAGGACAACGTCATCACGAGCGCGGGCGTGTCCGCCGGGCTGGACCTCGCGCTGTGGTTGGCCGGCCAGATCGGCGGGGAGGGGCGCGCCAAGGCGATCCAGCTCGCGATCGAATACGACCCGCAGCCGCCGTTCGACTCCGGTCACATGTCCAAGGCGTCGGCGACCACGAAGGCCGCCGCCACCGCGCTGCTGTCGAGGGACAGCGTCAAGCCGGCCACCTTGAAGGCCACCACGCTGCTCGCCTGGGATCAGGCGCTGGGTGCGGTGCGGTCACGCCGGCGGAGGCGCGTCGCACCCGCCGGGGCTTGACGCATTGTTTAGCAAGCCCTAAATTTAGCGGGTGCTTAACAAGGAACCCGCTCCCGTGCTGCTGTATCGCGCCGCGACGGATCGCGCGGTTGCGGTCGTCGAGGCGGTCGGACCCGATCAGCTCGGATGGCCGACACCGTGCTCGGAGTGGTCGGTGCAGCAGCTGATGGATCACCTCGTCGGGGGCGCGGACTACCTGCTCGCGGCTGCGACGGGGGTCGAGCCGGTCCCGTCGGCGGGTGCGCTCGGCACCGACTACCGCGACCGCGTGGACCGCGTCCTGGCCGCCCTGGAGTCCCCCGGCGCGCTGGGGCGCGTCTGTGTGTCACCGCTCGGCTTCGACTGGCCGGTGTCGGACGCCGTTGCCGGCACCTTTATGGACGTGCTGATCCACACCTGGGACCTGGCGCGGGCGACGGGCCAGGATGAACGACTCGATGCGGGCCTGGTGGAGGCCTGCGCGGCAATGTTTCTCCCCGACATGCCAAGGCGCGGAAGGGAAGCCGGGATCATCGGCCCGGCGGTGGAGGTCGGCGAGGGCGCCTCGGCGCAGGATCGGCTGCTGGCGGCGATGGGCCGCGCACCATGACCGAGCCGGCCGTCGAGGATGCCATCAGGGCACTGGCCCACCCCGGCCGGCGCACGATGCTGCGATTGGTGTGGGATCGGGAGCGGCCCGCCTCCGCCCTGGCCGAGGCCGCGGGGCTGTCGAAATCGGCTGCGAGCCAGCATCTCAAGATTTTGCGCGACGCGGGATTGGTCGACGTCCGTGTCGATGCGACGCGCCGGCTGTATCGCGCCGACCTGGCGCGCGTCGCCGAGGTCGCGGCCTTGCTCGATGACTTCTGGGCCGCGCCGCTGCAACGGCTGCGCGCCGCCGCCGAAGGCGAAGCTCCATGAAGCTGGTCATTCAGCAGATCGCGGTGCGGGCGACCCCCGAGCGTGTCTTCGAATTGTTCACCGACCCGGCGCAATTCGGGCAATGGATGGCCGAGGGCGCGATCCTGGACGCCACGCCGGGCGGCGTCGTGCGCTGGACCCATCCCAACGGCGACACCGTGTCGGGCCGCTACGTCGAAGTCGATCCGCCGCGTCGGATCGTGTTCACCTACGGCTGGGAGCGCGCCGACGTCGGGATCCCGCCCGGCTCAACCACTGTCGAGGTCGACCTGATAGCGCAACCCGACGGCACCACGGTCGTCAAGCTGGTGCATCGCGGTCTCGACGAGGGCGCCGCGGACGCCCACGACGGCGGCTGGACCCACTACCTCGACCGGCTGCGCCGCACCGCCGAGGGCGAGGGCGTCGGCGCCGACCCGTGGGCCGACCGCCGGGTGCCAAGTCGCGCGGAGCTACGCCGGTGACCGGCGGGCCCACCGAAGCCCGGTTCTGGGCGCTCGCCGAACCGTTGCTGGCCGACGCCGCGGTCACCCGATCGACGATGATGGGTCTCCCCTGCCTGCGGGCCGACGGCCGATTCTTCGCCTCGTTCGACCGGCGCAACGCAGCGCTCGTCGTCAAGCTCCCGGCGGCAAGGGTCGACGAGTTGATCGAATCCGGTGCGGCCGAGGCGTTCGCGCCGTCCGGTCGCCGGTTTCGCGAGTGGGCCGCCATCGGGTCAGGGCACCTGGAAGCCTGGTCCGCGCTTTTGCGCGAAGCGCTGGCATTCGTTGCAGCCCGGCAAGTTTCAGATGCTTAGCACGCGGGCACTACGTGCGCTCACGCGCGGGCGGCGGCGACCACGACCTGGCAAGGAACGCCCCAGGACTCGATGACGACGTCCTCGTCGACGGACCAGCTGTCCGAATCGAAGAGGCGGCGCAGGTCGATCGGCCGGCATCCGCCGACGAGCCGAGGTGCGACTCGCGAAATTCCTTGCCAGCCACGCGATATCAGTCGTGAAACGGTCGACTGTCCGTTCGTGAGGCTGGCCAGACAGGCCAGCCCGCCGGGGACGAGCAGACGGTGAGCCTCATCGAGGACCTTTGCGGCGTAGTCGGGTTGGAGAAGATCGAAGACATAGGCGGCGATGAACCTGTCGGCCGAGCGGTCCGGCGCGGGCAGCGGCAGTGTCCCGTCGCCGTGTACGACCCTGGCCCGATCGGCGAAGGTGGCGAGGCGTTGGCGGGCGAGCTTGACCATCCGCGTGCTGACGTCCACGCCGAGGTATGTGCACGTCGGCCCAAGGTGGTCGCTGAGCAGGCGCTGGGCCAAGCTACCGGTCCCCGGGCCCAACTCGAATACTGAGGTGGCAGTCTCAAGACGGGCGGTGGCGATGAGCCGGTCGAGCGCGGGGCGTTCAAATGGGTTCTGGGTATCTTGAAACCGGCCGATCTTGTCATAGACGCGAGCCGCGATTTCCGGCGAAAGTCCGCCGCCCTGACGATTTTCCGGCTCGGAGTCCATGAATTCAACGGCGTTCAGATGTTGCGGTTGCACGGGATCGGCGGTGGTCGAGCCAGCGGTAGGCCGCGAGCTTGATCCGGTCGTTGACTAGGAACCACAACACGGCGTAGGCCCACACGACACCGGCCCATCGCCATCCGATCGGTGTCATAGCCACCCCGTAGACGGAAATCAGGGTGGCGATCGTTTGCGCTGTGATGACGGCCCCCAGCAGCAGTGGTGCGGGTGCGGGCCGTGACCAGAACGGGCCGCGGGTGCGGGTGAGGAAGATGGTGAGCTGCCCGGCGACGGACAGCTTGAGGTAGATCAGCGTGCGGATCATGTCGTGGCTGCGGCCAAAGACCTTGTCGGCGAGGAAGAAAAGCGTGAAGGTGGCGACGACGCCGATGACGCCGAGCACCGTGGCGATGGTCAGCACCACGCGCATGTCCCACTTGACGGGCTTGGGTGAGCCGCGCACGTGGTCGTAGGCGATGGACAGGATCGCGCCATCGTTGAGCAGCGCGAGAAACACGATCATCGCCGCGGTGACCGGGAAGAAGTTCATCAGCACGACCGCGAGGGTGATCAGCAGCAGCACCCGGATGGTTTCCGCGATGCGGTAGGTGGCGTAACTGGTCAGCCGGGCAAAGATTTCGCGGGCCTGCCCGATCGCGGCCACGATCACCGACAACCCGGGCGCCAGCAGGACCACGTCGGCGGCCGCCCGGGCCGCATCGGTGGCCCCGGCCACCGCGATGCCGGCGTCGGCTTGTTTGAGCGCGGGCGCGTCGTTGACCCCGTCGCCGGTCATCCCGACGATGTGGCCCCGGGCCTGCAGCAGCCGCACGATGCGGTATTTGTGTTCGGGAAAGACCTGGGCGAAACCGTCGGTGGCCTCCACTCGGGCGCCAAGTTCGTCGTCGGCGGCGTCGACGTCAAGGGTGGCCGCATCGAGAATCTGGTCGCCCAGACCGACCTGGCGGGCGATCTCGCGGCCGATGGCGACCTGGTCACCGGTGACCATCTTGACGTCGATCCCGAGTTCCTTCGCCGCGGTGATGGTGGCCGCGGAGTCGTCGCGGGGCGGGTCGGCCAACCCGAGCACGCCCATCAGCCGAAAGGAACTGTCGCCGTGGGTCCTGGCCACTGCGAGGGATCGATGCCCATGGGTGGCGAAGCGTTCGACCACGTCGTTGAGCTGGGTGGTGGCGCCGTCACCTTCGCACAGGGCGCCGATGACCTGGGGTGCGCCCTTGCTGACCCGAAACGTCTGACCGTCGCCGTCGCGCACTAGCGCCTCGGTGCGTTTGCCGACCGGGTCGAAGGGGATGAATTCCTCCACCTCAAGCGGCGGTGGTTGACCCGCGGCGGCAATGATCGCCAGATCGATGAGGTCGTTGTCTTCGGCGCGGGAGGCCAATGCGGCGACCGTGAGCAGGTCGTTCTCGGAGGTGCCCGAGGTGGTCCAGCGGGCGGCGACCGCGAGACGGTTCTGGGTCAGGGTGCCGGTCTTGTCCGAGCACAAAAGGTCGATGCCGCCGAGTTCCTCCACCGCGGGCAGGTGGCTGACCACGGCCTGCTGGTGCGCGAGCTGGCGGGCACCCACGGCCATGGTCACCGATAAGACCGCCGGCAGCGCAACCGGGATCGAGGCGATCGTGACCACCAGCGCGAACTCCAGGGTCTGCAGCACGGGGTTACCCCGGACCAGCGAGACGGCGACCGTCAACGTCACCAACGCGACCGCGATCACGATCAGGTAGTTGGCGATGCGCAACACCGCGCGCTGGAAGTGGCTGACGGTGCCCGCCGTCTCCACCAGCGCGGTGGTCCTGCCCATATAGGACGACGCCCCGGTGGTACACACCAGGGCGTCGGCCTCCCCGCGCACCAGCACCGACCCGGAATACAGGCTCTGACCCTGCCCGCGGCTCACGGCCAGCGATTCCCCCGTCAGCGCCGACTGATCCACCTCGAGCGTGACGTCGTCGAGCACCCGCAGATCGGCGGGCACCACATCACCGAGCCGCACCCGCACCACGTCGCCGGGCACCAATTCGCGGGCCGCCACCGTTACCCACCCGCCGTCACGCAACACCCGCGCCGAGGACGCCAGCCGTTGCTTGAGCGCGGCGATCGCATTGGCCGCCTGGTGCTCCTCGAAGAATGCGACCAAGCCGTTCACCGCCAGCAGCACGCCGATGATCACCGCGTCGGTCCAGTGCCGGGCGGCGATCGACAACGCCAGCGCAACCTCGATCATCCACGGGATCGGCGCCCAGAAATAGCCCAACAATTCCAGCACCGGATTGCGTTGGCGCTCAACGATTTCGTTCGGACCGTAACGCTGGAGCCGTCGCAACGCCTCGGCGGCGGTCAGACCGACTGCGGAGCTGTCCAGCTCGATCAATGCCTGCGGCAGAGGCACGTTCGCCAATTCGTCATCAGTCTGCACCGCTGCCTCCTTCGCCCCCGGTCCGGCGAGTGGGCCCTTGTCCTGGGTGCGAACTTTGGTGAACGGTCAGCCCGACACCGTGCGCACTGACCTCAATACAGTAGACGGATGCAATTATTGCACAATGCTATTTACGCCAGAAGGCACAATTTGGGGCGCAGCGTGGGTCCGAGCGGCATCGCTTCAGCCGCAAGCGTTCGCGCCCTTCGGCTTTAGGCGTTGGGCTGCAGGATCTCCGTAGACGCGAGTTGGCCGCCGGCCTGCATCCAGGAGGCCACTACCCGGGGCGCGTCGCGGTTCGGGTTGTAGATGTCCTCCTCGCTGGAGAACAGGCCGTCGCCGGCGTAGACCAGCCGGGTCCAGTTGGGGAACCAGAACGGCTCCCCGTCCGGGTCGGTCGGGTGGTCCAGCAGGTTCTTGATCATGATGACGACGGCGTCGTTGTCGTCGTCGTAGGCGATCCAGTCACTCGGAAAACGCATGTGCGGGAACGGGGCCATCACCGCGACGATCCAGTCCCGCACCGCCTCGCGGCCGTGGAAGACGCCGTAGTGATGCTCGGTATAGACGACGTCCTCGGTGAAGAGATCGGCAAAGGGTCGCCAGTCGCCCGAGGCGCTGCACCCCTCGACGACGGTCGTGTAGTTGGCGACGGCTTGCTCGATTTCGGCCCTGCTGAATTTGCCCATAGCGGACACACTAGAACGTGTTTCGATTCAAGGTGACTGCTCTGAATGGGGATATCGCATGGGCGTGCTGAACTTGTTCGACCTGCACGGCAAGAAGGCTCTGGTCACCGGGGCGTCCAGCGGCATCGGGAAGGAAGTGGCGCTGGCCTACGTCCAAGCCGGTGCGGAGGTGGCGATCGCGGCGCGACATTCCGACACCCTGGAGGAGGTCGCCGCGCAGCTCACGGCGGCGGGTGGGCGCGTCGTGCCCATCGGTTGCGACGTGACCCGGCCAGACCAGGTCGACGCCATGCTGCACCGGGTGACCGCGGAGCTGGGCGGCATCGACATCGCGGTCTGCAACGCCGGGATCATCACCGTCACACCGATACTGGACATGCCGCCCGAGGAATTCCAGCGCATCCAGGACACCAACGTGACGGGCGTGTTCCTCACCGCCCAGGCCGCGGCGCGGGCGATGGTCGCGCAGGGCCGGGGTGGGGTCATCATCACCACCGCCTCGATGTCGGGCCACATCATCAACATTCCGCAGCAGGTCGGCCACTACTGCGCCTCCAAGGCGGCGGTCATCCACCTGACCAAGGCCATGGCCGTCGAGTTCGCGCCGCACCACATCCGGGTCAACAGCGTCAGCCCCGGCTACATCCTCACCGAGCTCGTCGAGCCCATGGCCGAGCTTCATGCGCTGTGGGAACCGAAAATCCCGATGGGCCGCCTGGGCCGTCCCGAGGAACTCGGCGCCCTGTATGTGTATCTGGCCAGCGAGGCGTCCAGCTACATGACCGGCTCCGACATCGTCATCGACGGGGGCTACTGCTGCCCCTGATCGCGGGTCACTCCACCAGCCACGGGCGACCGAAGCGCGCCCGCACGCCCTCGGAAAACAGGGCACGCAGGCGCTCGCCGGCGGGTCGCACCCCGCTCGCGCCCAGCAGTTCGTCGCTGAGTTCGACGATCTCGGCCGCGCGCATCGGCCACGGGTCGTGCTCGTTCGGCACCCACCAGGTCCGGCCGGCCTTGCGGGTGTGCGCCCCCCACCGGGCGGTGAGCCAGACCTCCAGCGGACTCGGCTCGACCACGTCACCGAGGGCGACCGTCACGCGGCTGCGCAGGCCGCGGTGGGGCCAGCGGCGCACGCTGTCGTAGGTGACGTGGGCGCCGCGGCGCGTCACCCGCATCTTCGACCACGTGTAGGGCACGCCGAGGCCCATCCGAATCGCGGGCACGGCGGCCAGCCGCGCGGTTTCGAGCGAGCGAAACAACACGCCGTGCCGGTCGGCGTCGTCGATCGAATAGAGCCGGACGTTGGTCTCCGCGAATCGGCCGAAGTACGGCAGCGGCAACGCCGTGCCGACTCGGGTGCCGGCCAGGACGAACGGGATCAGCGACACGTAGGTCATCCCGTCGGCGAAGACGTCCGGGCGGGTGCCCGGCGGGTAGAGGGCCGCAACGCTTTGCGGCCGCACCGGCCAGTGGATGAAGGTCAGATCGGCCCAGCGCTGCTCGAAGGTGACTCGACCGGGAAGCGGCGGTGGCGCGACCGGGTACCCGGCGAGACCCGGGTGCGCGTGGGGGATGTCGGGCGGGACGGCCATTCGAGAACGGTAGACCGGCGACTCACGATCCGTTGATGATCCACTGCCGCGCCTGCTCAACTTGCCCGGCGGGAAAGTGCTGGATCGTGGCTGACACAAAGTGCGAGCCCAGATGCTCGGCCACATCCCCGAGGTGCGAGTCGGTGACCACCGCGACCTTTTTGATGTGCTTCTGGTGATCCCGAACGAAGCGAAAGTGGGTGACCATCGCCGAAAAGCTGTCCCAGCCGGGAAACGATGGCGCGCTGATGATGAGGCCGGCAAGGTCACCGTTGGCCTCGATCTGCGGGTCGACTGCCTTGGCCAGTTCGGTGAAGTCGTTCTTGTCGAGCGCGGATTCCGGCTGGACCAGCAGGATGTTGTGCTCGGCGTCCAGCTCATATTCGATCATGCCGTCATGGTGCACTGAGCCGCGTGCATGGATAAGAGGCGAAAGTCATCCCTCCAGCTGGCCGGAGATCCCCCGCTCGATACTGGCCTGCGTGGTGGAGGGCAACACGATGAGGCCGTCGAGTTCTTTGCGGGCCAGGTCGAATGCCTTTTGTCGTTCCTGCGGCGCCGCGGCGGGATCCGCGGCCACCCGCAACAGGCTCTGGGCGCGCGCGATCCGCTGCCGGTCTTCGGCGGAGAAGTCGCTGCGGCGCCTGCGGGTGGCCTCGGCCTCGGCGACGTTGAACGCGGTCACGTAATCCTCGACGGCCGATTGATACCGCGCCGCGGCCTCCCGATCGTCCACGAGGTCCTCGGCCTTGACGGGGCGCAGGAAGTCCGCCCGCAGTTTGGCCTTGTGAAAGCCGATCGTGAGCGGATCGCGCATGTCGGTCATCAGCGGGAAGTCGAGAAGCTTGGCCACGTCGAGTTCGTACTCGAGCCAGCGCGCGTCGGTGCGGCCGTGTTCGTCGATAACGCGTCGGAGCGAGCGCCATTGCGCCGCTTGGCTATTCGCGTTCCCCGTGGCCGTGCCGACGGCTTCCGCCGGGCGCGTCTGATCCAGCTCCCGCGGCTCTTCCGCGCGCCGCTTGTTGGCGGTGAACGCCCGCACCGCGGCGATCACCATGCCCGTCAGCGGCAGGATCACGATCAGGAGCTCGGCCAACCGGATGAGCAGACCCACCCCGCCAGGATGCCATCGCCGCGCCCCCGGCGGCCTCGGCTCCGGCTAATGCGCTCCCAGTGTGCCGCCGAGGTACTGCGCGCGGCAGGCTCGGCGGGCCAGTTTGCCGCTGGTGGTGCGCGGGATGCCACCGGCCGGCAGGAAGCGCACGTCGGAGACGCGCACGCCGTGCCGGTGCGACACCGCCTTCCCGATCGCCTCGATGGCCGGCTGGGGATCCTCGCGGCTGGTGCCGGCGGCGCGTTCGGCGATCACCACGAGACGCTGTTCGCCGTCTTCCGGCACGCAGAACGCGGTCACGTATCCCCGGCGCACCATCGGCGAGGCTTCGGCGACGGTGGCCTCGATGTCCTGCGGGTAATGGTTGCGGCCCGCGATGGTGATCAGGTCAACGATTCGGCCGGTGACGTAAATTTCGCCGTCGAGGTACACGCCCAGGTCCCCGGTCCGCAGCCAGGGCCGTCCGGCCGTCGAGCCCTCGGCGTGGCTGCCGTCGCCCAACCGCGACCGCAGCGCGGCGCCGAAGGCCAGCCGGGTCTCGTCGGGCAACCCCCAATACCCGCGCCCCACGTTGTTGCCCTGCAGCCAGACCTCGCCGACCTCACCGTCGGGCAGTTCGGATCCGTTCTCGGGGTCGACGATCACCGCCCACAGGCTGCGGGCGACGCGGCCGCAGGACACCTGCGCCACCGCGTTCGGGGCGTCGGCCGCGACACGCACCGCGTGACCGGCGCTGAGCTGCTCGCGGTCGAGATACACGACGGATGCCTCCGCTGAGGAATCGATGGTCGCGATCATCAGGGTCGCCTCGGCGATGCCGTACGAGGGCTTGAATGCCGTGCGCGGCAATCCATACGGGGCGAAGGCCTTGTTGAAGGTCCGGATCGCCTCGATGCTGACCGGTTCGGAACCGATGATCAGCACGACGTTGCGCAGTTCGACGTCGTCACCGGGGGCGGGCAGCCCGCGCTGCGCCGTCCACTCGTAGGCGAAGTTCGGGGCGGCGGTCACCACCCGGCCCTGCTTCGACCCGGCGGAGAGCGCCTGGATCCAGCGCAGCGGCCTGCGGACAAAGGCGGTGGGCGCCATCAGGGTGGAGTGCCCGCCGTACACGGCGGGAAAGCCGATCATCGACAGGCCCATGTCGTGGTAGAGCGGTAACCAGCTGACGCCGTGGGTGTTTCGGTCCAGCAGGTCGATCGAGAGGATCATCTGCACCAGGTTGGTGCCGACGGCGCGGTGGGTGATCTCCACCCCGACCGGGGGCCGCGTCGCACCCGACGTGTACTGCAGGTGCGAAACGCGGTCGATGCCCAGCTCGACGGGCACGTACAGCTCCCCCGCCGAGTCGGGTATCTGGTCGATGACGATCAGCTGCGGCTTCCCCAGGTCCGGGAGACCGGCGAGAAAGCTCTCGACCGCGTCTTTGGCGGCCGCCGTCGTGAGCACCGCGGCGGGCCGGGAGTCGCGCAGCGCCGTCTGAAGACGTTCGGCGTGGCCGGGCAGTTCGGGCGCGAACAACGGCACCGCTATGGTCCCGGCCTTGATCGCGGCGTAGAACCCGGCGACGTAGTCGATGCCCTGCGGCGCCAGGATCGCCACCCGGTCGCCCTCGCCGGCGAACCGCTGCACCCGCGCGGCGATCGCCCGCAACCGGATCCCGAATTGGGCCCAGGTCACTTCTACCGCGTTTCCTTCGGAGCGGGCGTAGTCCAGGAAGCGATACGCCACGGCGTCACCGACATTGGCGATGTTGCGCTCGATGAGTGATATCAGGGTGGTGCCCGGCGGCAGCTCGACGCCGCCCTCGGCGTCCAGGCAGTCCTCTATCAGTAGCAGGCCCTGTGGAGCCGCGGCGCTGTGCTCCGAACCGCAATCCATGAGCGCAGTCTAGGTGCCCGCCGCGGCCGGTCGGTCTCCCCGTGCGGCGCCGAGGACGGTCCCGTCCGCGGCGACGGGGCGCGCCCGCCCCGCGCTCAGCGCGGGGCGCGGCGGCGGCCGAAGAGGGCCAGTAGCTGCTCACTTGGCGTGGCGGCCGCCGGTGCCGGCAGCGGTTCGGCGAACACCTGTCCGGCCAGCCCGGCCCGGGCCAGGGGTGGTGAAACGCACAACAAGGCCGACGCGATCCCCGAGGGGATGGGCCGATCGGTGCGGCACGCCTGCGCGATATCCCACGCGTGCACGGCCATCTCGATGGCACCAACGTGCACAACGGTTTTGGCGGGCAGCGTCCGGCCCTGGATCTCGCACCACCGGCCGGCGGCGGCCTGGTGCGCGCGGGCCGCGAGCACACAGTCGACGATCGCGGCCCGCACCGCGCCCACCGGATCGGAGCCCGCCGCCGGCCGGCTCGCCGCGGCGAAGTCGCGCGCCGCCAGCACGCCGGCGACCTCGGCCAACGAGGCGCAGAGGTGGTGCAGCAGGCGGCGCAGGTCCCACCCCCGGCAGGGCGTGGGCGCAGCGAGGTCGGCTTCGCGAACCAGAAGGAGATTCTGGAACAGGTAGCGGGCCGCCTCTGTCAGCACGGTCCGCTCGTCGGTGTCGGACACGCTCGGTGCCTTCAGCTCCCCGGCGCCAAGAACTCGGGCAAGCCGAACTTTGCGACCAGGGCCGCGTCGTTGAAGGCGACGATGCGCGCGATGCGACCGCCGTCCAGGGACAGCACGTCCAGCCCATGGGCTTGGAAGGAACCGTCCGGTGCCCGCCGGTACATGGCGAGGGCCGGGGCGCCGTTGGCCCGGGTGGGCGCCAGCCGCCATTGACCCGCGGTGTGCAGCACGACCCGGGCCAAAAACTCGCACACCGCATCCCGCCCGGTGAACCAGGTTGGTATGGGCGGCATTTCGAGCTCGACGTCGGCGCGCAGCAGTTCCGCCAACGCGTCGACGTCGGCGTGTTCGAAGGCGGCCATGTAGCGGTCGAGCACGTCGCGCAACTCGGGTTCGGTGGGTTCGCCGAGCTCGTCGAGCGTCGGGCCGGCCTCGGCCAATCGCGCGCGGGCGCGTTGCAGTGCGCTGTTGACCGCGGCGGGGGACGTCTCCAGCATTTCGGCGACTTCGCCTGCCTGCCAACCCAATACGTCGCGCAGCACCAGGACCGCGCGCTGCAAGGGCGACAAGTGCTGCAGGGCGGCGACGAATGCCAGGCGGACGCTGCTGCGAACCGACACGACGACGGCGGGGTCGTCGGTGGCGCCGTACAACAGGCTGTCCGGCGCGGGCTGCAACCACGGGATGTCCGATTGCGCCGGGGCCAGCGCCACTGCCGCGCCGTCGGCCGGGGCGCCGAGCCCGGAGGGAAGCGGACGCCGCTTGCGCGTCCGCAACACGTTCAGATACGTGTTCGTGGCGATCTTGTAGAGCCACAGCCGGACCGAGGATCGGCCCTCAAAGCCCGCGTAGGCCTGCCACGCCCGCAGGTAGGTGTCCTGCACCAGATCCTCGCATTCGTCGACGGATCCGAGCATGCGGTAGCAGTACGCCCGCAGCTCGGGCCGGTACCGCTCGGCGACTTGTGCGAAATCATCGATGCCGGCGTCCGCCATGGCAGAAGCCTCTCACGCGTCGCGACGGGGCGGCCGGGGATCGTTGGGGTTGCGCACGCCCGGGTCGGGGTCGTCCCACCACTGCGATCGCTGCTCGCCGTAGGCGTCGTGCCAGTTCCACCACGCATACGCGGGGCCCTGCGGGTAGCCGGGCGGGGAATCCTCCCAATCCTCTTGGCGCCCAAGGGCGGTCATGTCGAGATAACTCCAGGTGGTGCCGAGCGCCTCGTCGCCGCGGTTGTTGATGAAGTACGTGCGGAACACCCGTTCGCCGTCGCGGATGAAGGCGTTGGTGCCGTGCCACTCGTCGACGCCGAAGTCGCGGTCGAAGTCGTCGGTGATCGTGTACCAGGGCATCTGCCAGCCCATCCGGGCCTTCACCCGGGCAATGTCGGGCTGGCCGCCGCGGGAAGCGAACACCAGCGTGGTGTCGCGGGCGTTCAGATGGGCCAGGTTGCCGATGTGATCGGCGATCATCGAGCAGCCCCGGCAGGCATGGTCGGGCCAGCCGTCCACCCCGGGTTCCAGGAACGCCCGGTAGACGATCAGCTGGCGGCGGCCGGCGAACAGGTCCAGCAGGCTGACCCTGCCGTCGGGCCCGTCGAATTGATAGGACTTGTCCACCGGCAGCCACGGCATCCGGCGGCGCTGGGCGGCCAGCGCGTCCCGCGCCCGGGACAGCTCTTTTTCCCTGACCAGCAACTGCTGCCGCGCGGCCTCCCAGTCCTGCGCCGATACGATCGGGGGTGTCTGCATGTTCATCGTTTGCCTTTCGGTTGTGGTGCAGTATTTTTCGACGCTCGGGTGGGTCAGGCGAGCTGCTGCAGCCCCGCGCCGGTCAGCAGGTAGCCGGGAGCGACGCCGGCGGTGTCGGCCAGCGCCAGCTCGAGGACCGCCGCCCCGGCCGATTCCGGGCTGAGCGGTTCGCCGAGCTGCCTGACGTATTCCTCCTCGGACTGACCGTTGCGGGCCGCGTAGGCCCGCACGGCGGGGCGGCCAAGGTCGGTCAGCGGAGTGATCCGCGGCAGGACCGCGGTGAACGTGATGCCCAGGCCCGCGCGGTCGGCCTCCTCTTGCGCGTAGCCGCTGATGAACCGTTGGGTGGCTTTGGCGCCGGCGTATCCACCGCTGAGCGGCGAGCCGGCCAGCGCGGCGCCGCTGCTCACGACCACCACTGTGCTGCCGGGCCGCAGCGGTTTGAGCAGGGCCTCGCGCAGCCAGTGAAAGGCGATACGCACGTCGGTGTTCCAGTTGGCCGAGAACGTCTCCCAGGTGTGGTGCTGCAGCGGCCGAATCAGCGGGTTTGCCCCGGCCACCAAAACAAGAAGCTGCGGATCGTATCGGTCCAGCAGGCTGCCGGGCACCGAGGAGTCGGCTGCGTCGGCGACGACCGCTTGAATGCTGCCGGGGCCGCTGTAGTCGGGAAACGTGTTGGCGCTGCGGGACACCGCGATCACCGAGGCGCCGGCCGTGGCCGTCGCCAGTGCGATGCCCCGCCCCAGGCCCCGGCTCGCGCCGACGACGAGTGCGGTCTTGCCGGATAGGTCGTTCATGGTGTCCTCCTGGTTGGTGATTGGTGGGCCATCGCCGGCGTTGCCGCGGCGACCAGCTGGGCGAACTGACGCTCCAGCGCCTTGGTCGGGCTGCTCGACCAGGCGGGTGCGAGCGATTGCGACACGGGGTCGGGGAAGATGTCCTGCTCGTCGCGCGCGAGGGCGTCGAAGATGGCCGACGCCACGGATCGCGGGGTCGATTTCGGGATGTCGAGCTCGCGGGTCATGTCGGTGTCCACGGGGCCGGTCAGGACGGCGTGAACGCGCACGCCCTCCGGCGCGAGGAACGCGCGCAGCGACATCGTGAGGTTGAACGCGGCCGCCTTCGAAATCGAGTACGCGGGAATGAGCGGCAGCGGCGCCAGCGCGTTGATCGACAGGTTGTTGACCACCGCTCCGCTCGAGCGCATCAGCATCGGCAGGAATGCGCGCGTGACCGCGTGCGTGCCGAACAGGTTGACGGCAAGGTGCCGCTCGAGGACCGAGGGATCGCTCAGGTCGTCGTAGCGCGCGATGCCAGCGTTGTTGATCAGCACGTCGAGCGATTCGACCGCGCCGACGGCGTCTTGGATCTGCGCACGATTCGTCACGTCCAATGCCACCGGCACGACGCGCTCGTCCGGTGCGGTAAAACGATCCCGGGTGCCGGCGTAAACCCGCCGCGCCCCTCGGTGCAGCGCCTCGTCCACGAGCGCCCGGCCGATGCCGCGGTTGGCGCCCGTGATCAAGACTGCCTTGTCGGCGATCTCACTCACGACTAACCCCTTCCCAAACCAAAAGCCCCCGCGGGAGGCGCGGGGGCGGCTTACGTTGACCCATCGAGCGATCGAGTCCGACGGATACACGTATAGACAATCCTCGACGCCAAAATTCATCGCGTGGCGGCGGGCGATCGCTGGCAACCGAGGTTGTCATCGCCCACGAGTGATCGGCGAGCGCTACGCCGCCGTCGGCGATTTCCTCGACACCGCGCCGGCCGGTGCGGATCGTTGTGGTGTCGATCATCACGGCCGCGTGCGATCACCGGTTACACGAATTTCTGCCACCTGCTCGACCTGGCCGCGGTCGCCGTGCCGACCGCCGCCGGCGGCCCATTCGGGGTGACGGTCGTTGTTCCCGCTTCTCGTCGAAACCGGTTGCGAGATAGCGCTATTCGGATCGGAATCCGCGCGTCGACAACTCGAACAACTCGGCGCCCGCCACGCCTGCCAGGTCAGCGCCGAGCAGGCGCCGACGAGTGGGCAACTGTCCGGATTTCCGACGCCGGCCTGGGCCACCTGCTCGCGGGGCTGCCCGCGCCCATGGCGCTGACCAGGATCGAGCTCGAGGACGGCCGCACCGTGACCGCACTCGCAGAAGCTCCATACCCGACGCGTAGGGTACGCGGCATGTCGGGCCGTAAGTTTTCGTTCGAAATCAACCGCACCAGCAGCGCGCCCGCGGCGACGTTGTTTCGGCTGGTCGCCGACGGCGCCAACTGGTCGAAGTGGGCCAAGCCCATCGTTCTTCAGTCGAGTTGGGCGCGTCAGGGGGATCCGGCGCCGGGCGGCGTCGGGGCCGTCCGCAAGGTCGGGATGTGGCCGCTGCTCGTGCAGGAGGAAACCGTCGCCTACGAGCAGGACCGCCGGCACGCCTACAAGCTGGTCGGACCGCCCAGCCCCGCCAAGGATTACTTCGGCGAGGTGGTCTTCACTCCGAATCAGTCGGGCGGCACCGACATCCGCTGGACGGGCGAGTTCGTCGAAGGAGTCCGCGGAACGGGTCCGGTGATGCGGGCCGCGATGGGCGGGGCGGTCCGGTTCTTCTCGGGCCGGCTGGTGCAGGCGGCCGAGCGCGAGTCAGCCGGCCGGTAGCTACGGGCCGGGGTGATCCTCGACCCATTGACCCTGTTGCTCGGCTTGCTGAGCCTGCTGTTGGGCCTGTTCGTTTTGTTCCTCGGCCTGTTGCATGGACTGCTGCAGCTGTTGCTGGGCCAGCTGTTGCTGCAACTGGGCCTGGTCGTCGTCGTCGTCGGCGGCGAAGCCCCCGATGGGGCCACTGGCGGGAGCGGCCAGAACCACGTCGGGGCCCGGCGCGGCGAAAAGCGCGAGCGTCGCAAGAGCCGCGGCCCCGGCGAGAATCAGTTGGGGCCGCTGCCGTTGCCGACGCGGCTTGCCGGCTTTCTGGATGGTCATGCATTGAGGTTTCCGCCCGTGACTAGCTGCGAGCTGAGAAGCCGCTATCGCCGGAATATGAAATCACCCGCGCGTAGGACTCGCACGCGGCGGTTCGTGGGGCAAGGCGCCAGTTTGAACCGACGTTCTCCCGACGCTTTCGGGGTTTTGACCGAAAGCGAAGACACGGTCGCCGCAAATCTGGACTAATAAAGGCAGTGACGGAGGTTTACCCCGACGGTTCGCTGGCGGCCGCACCGAACCCGCCCGGCCCTTGGAAAAGCGCGCTCACCCCGAAAAAGTGCGTTTCGGTGGAAGTTGCGCCGACGTCGGAACCGAATACCGCGCTGCCGCCCTGGCCCGGGCAACTCCCGGCTGTGACAAATCCGGGCACCCCCAACCCGGTGACCACGGAAAACCCTTAACGACCGTCGATCCCCGTTGGCTGCGGCACCGGGCGGGGATGTTCAGGACCGTTTCTCGTTTTCATACTTCTTGGCCATGTGCTCGACGGCCTGCAGCTGGGACTGCGCCAGGTCGTCGCGCACCTGCCCGGCCCGCGCCGCGGCGTCCAGCGTCGGCTGCGCCAGGCCCTGGAAGTGGGGCATGACCTCGGCGGCGAACAGTTCGGCCGATCGCTTGGTGGCCGCGGGATTCGCCCACTCGTGGCCCATCTGCAGGAAGCAGCCGAAGCCGCCGGACTGATCCCACAGCCGCTGCACCTGGGCGCGGGCCCGCTCGGGCG
This sequence comes from Mycobacterium interjectum, assembly GCA_002102225.1. Lineage (GTDB taxonomy): Bacteria > Actinomycetota > Actinomycetes > Mycobacteriales > Mycobacteriaceae > Mycobacterium > Mycobacterium interjectum_B. Next base: position 73,801 of record LQPB01000059.1, on the reverse strand, counting down.
TGCCGATGACGCCCGCCCCGTTGTCGTTGATGATGTCGATCATCTCGTCGAGCTGTTCGCCCGGCATGGTCATCTGGGGGAAGGCCGCCACCTTCTGGAAGTAGTTGAACCACGACTCGATGCCGAATTTCACGTCGGCGCGGGCCTGTTCGTCGGTCTCGGCGATGTGCATCGGCCCGACCAGGCTCCAGTCCTTGCGATCGACCTGTGTGCCGAATGCCGCGGCGCGCTCCTCGACGATGTTCCAGTGATAGGACAGCGCGTCGAAGCCTTCGACGATGAGCGTCGCACCGATGGACAACAGCCCGATGCCGTGCTTGCCGGCCAGCCGGGCACCGGTCGGCGAGGCGACCGCGGCGACCGCCAGCGGTATCCCGCCTTCGGAGTACGGGGCCAGCTGCAACTTGGCGTCGAAAAGCTGGTGTGTGGGCGTCTTCGCGCTCACCGTCTCCCCCGCCAGCAACCGAACGACGATGTCGAGGTTGGTCTCGAGAAGCTCGCGCGTGTCGGTCGGATTCAGCCCGATCATCGAGGAATCCGTGGGCAGCGAACCGGGACCCACCCCGCCGATGATGCGCCCGTGGGTGAGGTGATCCAGCAGCATCAACCGGTCGGCGACCCAGAGCGGGTTGTGATACGACAGCGAAATGACCCCGGTGCCAAAACGAATGCGCTTGGCGCGTTCGGCGGCCGCCGCGATGAAGACTTCCGGGGAGCTGATGATCTCGCTGCCGGCGGAGTGATGCTCGCCGATCCACGCTTCGTCGAAGCCGAGCGCGTCGAGATGTTCGACGAACTCGAGATCGCGTTGCAGCGCAAGGGTGGGGTTGGTGCCCGCACGGTGGAACGGGGCGATGAAGTATCCAAACCTGAGCTTGGCCACGGTGTCCCCTTGCAGTCGAGTTGCGGAGAACCATAACTCAACTCCGTTTGGGTTAGGCCAAAAGGGACGACCCACAACGCTGCTCAGCCGGTGGGGCCAGATTCACGTGGCCCCACCGGCTATCGGAGCAAGTCGTTATCGACGGTGAGCGATCAGTAGCCGCCGCAGAGGTTGCCGACGCAACCGCCGCCGCCGCCCGGTCCACCGCCGCCGCCGCCGACGCCGGGAATGCTGCCGCCCCCGCCGCCGGGACCGCCGCCGCCCGTCGGGCCGCCCGGGATGCTGCCGCCTCCGCCGCCGGGACCGCCGCCGCCCGTCGGGCCGCCCGGCACGCTGCCGCCTCCGCCGCCCGGGCCCCCGCCGCCGGTGGGACCGCCCGGGGCGCCGCCGCCCCCACCGGGTGCTGTGGACGGCGCGACGCTCGACGTGGGAGTGGTGGTGGTCGACGGCGTCGTGCTGCTGCTGCTCGGCCCCTTATTGCCGCCCCCGCAGCCGACCGCCAACACGAGCATCGCCGAACCGCCCAACAGCGCGACGGCATTCCTGGCTCCAGATCTCATCAATTTCCCCAATCTCCGCTCGCACCACTCTTGCTGCAGTCCACTTCTCCGTACCCCGGCGCGCGACACCGCAAACGGGTGGGGACGCCGCGGCCGGTAAGGGCGGCGCGGATGCACGGGGATAGCCGGTCCGGGAGCGATCCAGCGGCTGCCGGGGATTCGGGGCCTAGCAGTTCGAGCCGGAAATGCAGCTGGTCAGTGCCGCCGCATGGACGCCGGCGTGATGTGCGGGAGCCGGCGCCACGGGCGACGACTGCGCCTTTGACGACGCGCTCGCCGACGGTCCGACGCCCACGCCACCGAATCCGACCGTCACAGCGACCGCAGCCGCGCCGCCGAACATCGCGATGGCCGCCTTAATTGGTGCCTTCATCAGCCACTCCTCTCATCGTGGCGCAATACCGCAATTATACACCTATGCAACTATTGCTAGGGCGAAGGTTTCGTCCGGTTGCGGCCGCCCCGCTCGGGCACTGGCGAATCGCGCTTGTAAACAATCTCCGAGTAATTGACGCTGATCGCGCGAATTCGAGAGGCTTGGCTCCGTGTAAACAAATTTTACAGGACGACCGATATATAATCACGGTTATATAACGATTAGATATTTATTTAATAACGTGCCTCGTCTGCCAGGAGCAATGCGCTTAGCGTATGCGCAACAAAAATCTCTCTGACGACGGGCCGGGCTCGGCCGTCGCCATATTGCCGTGCGCTTCGTTGTCCCGATCCGACGGGAAAGGATGAAATAAATGAGCTTCTTAGTGCTGCCGCCGGAGGTCAACTCGGCCAACCTGTTCACCGGTGCGGGGTCGGCGCCGATGTTGGCCGCAGCGACGGCGTGGGACGGCCTGGCCGCCGAGTTGGCCGCGGCCGGAGCCTCCTTCGGGGCGGTCACGTCCGGGCTCGCAGACGGCGCGTGGCAGGGCGCGTCATCGGCAGCGATGACGGCCGCGGCCAGTCCGCACGCGCGCTGGCTAGCCTCGGCGGCAACCGGCGCCGAGCGGGCGGCCGCGCAGGCCCGGGCAATCGCGAACGGGTTCGAGTCGGCACAGGCGGCGATGGTGCAGCCAGCTCTGGTGGCGGCCAACCGTTCTCAGTTGGTGACGTTGGTGATGTCGAACCTCTTCGGGCAAAACGCGCACGCGATCGCGATCGCCGAGGGCGAATACGAGCAGATGTGGGCCCACGCGGTAGCCACCATGTCCAACTACCACGCCGGGGCGTCGGAGGCCGTCGCGGCCCTGGCGCCGTTCACTCGGCCGCCGGGCGCAAATGCGGCCGCCGCCACGCCCAAGACGACCACTCTCAATCTGGGCCTCGCCAACGTCGGCGGCGGCAACGTGGGCAACGCCAACGTGGGCCTTGGCAACCTCGGCGGAGCCAACCTGGGCGATTCCAACGGCGGCTTCGGAAACTCCGGCAACTCCAACGTCGGCCTCGGCAACCTGGGGTTCGGCAACGTCGGCTTCGGCAACGCGGGCGCCGGCAACTTCGGCGTCGGGAACGCCGGCAGCGCCAACCTGGGAATCGGGAACACCGGCAACAACAACCTCGGCATCGGTCTCACGGGCAACAACCGGATCGGCATCGGCAACACCTACATCGGCCTTGGGCCCGCGGGCATCGACCAGTTCAACATCGGCGGCCTCAATTCGGGCAGCGGCAACCTCGGCTTGTTCAACTCCGGGACTGGAAACATCGGTTTCTTCAACTCCGGCACGGGAAACTTCGGCATCGGGAACTCCGGCAGCTATAACACCGGCATCGGCAACTCGGGCGTGGCGAACACGGGCTTTTTCAATGCGGGCTCGGTCAACACCGGCGTGTTCGACGCAGGCTTGGCCAACACCGGCACCCTGGACACCGGGAACTACAACAGCGGCAATTTCAACCCGGGCGCGTCCAACACCGGCAGCTTCAACACCGGTAGCGCAAACACCGGCTTCTTCAATACCGGCAATGTCAACACCGGTGCCTTCAACACAGGCAACATGAATAACGGCCTATACAACGGCGGCGATCTGAATACCGGCGTCCTCTACCGGGGCATCGGCCAGGGCGGACTCCACTGGGCGTTCACGACGCCCGACCTGACGCTGCCGCCGCTCGAAGTACCCGGAATATCCATTCCCGCATTCAATCTGCCCGCCATCAGCCTCCCGCCCATCACCATTCCGGCGTTGCAGTCGCCGCCAAACGTAACGGTGGGTGGGTTTAGTTTGCCCGAGATTACGTTGCCGTCGTTTACTTTTCCGGCGTTGACGTCACCGGCGAATGTTGCGGTGGGTGGGTTTAGTTTGCCCGAGATTACGTTGCCGTCGTTGACGATTCCGCCGCTTGTCTCGCCGGCTGCCGTGACCGTGGGAGGATTCAGCCTGCCCACGATACAAACTCCATCAATTACGATAAACGGGATAACCACAGCCCCATTCACTACTCCACGAATACTCACGACAATCACCCTCGGATATTTCGGCCTGCCCGAGATTGAAATCGACAACATTCACATATTTATTCCCAATAATATTACTTTCTTGCAAACGGGTGTCAGCGGGCTGTACCCCATGATCGGTGGAAACTACATCTCCGGCTTCGACAGCCACGGAAATCCCATTTACTCAGGGGCGCCCGATGCATATATTACGATCGGCGGCGGTCACGTCAGCGGATTTTATTTTCCCGTGGCCATAGAGTCGTTCACCTTCCCGGCATTGAACCTGCCGGCTATCACCATCCCCAGCGTCACCATCGACCCCATCGCCCTGAGTGGCTTTACCCTGCCGCAGGTCTCCACCCCCGCGGTGACGACGACGCCGTACACGGTGCCCTCGATCGGGTTGGGTGGGTTCACGTTGCCGCAGGTGAGCTCTCCGGCGGTGACGACGACGCCGTACACGGTGCCCTCGATCGGGTTGGGCGGGTTTACCCTCCCCCAGGTCAGCGTCCCTCCGGTCACGACGCAGCCCTTCACCGTCCCGCCGGTTGGGCTCGGCAGCTTCACCACCCCGGCGCTCACTGTCCCGAGCATCCACCTGCCCAGCACCACCATCGCGGGCATCGACATCCCGTCGGCCCCGGGCTTCTTCAACTCGAGCAGCGCTCCGTCCTCGGGGTTCTTCAACACGGGAGCCGGCGGCGACTCGGGCTTCGGCAACAACGGCGCGGCGCTGTCGGGCTGGTTCAACGCGAACCCGGTGGGCGGGGTCCTCGGCGGCTCCGGTTACCAGAACTACGGCAACCTGATTTCCGGCTTCAACAATCTGGGCGGTGGTGTCTCGGGATTCCTCAACACAGGCGCGCTGCCGCTCTCGGTGAGCAGCCTGGTCTCGGGGGCAGAAAACGCAGGCTACGAGCTGTCAGGCGTCTTCTTCCAGGACTGATCGGCGAGGGATGCGCCCTAGCCCTCCTTGGTGATCAGCTTCCGCAGTGCCACGCGGTCGGGCGTCAGCAACTCGGTGATGCGCGGGCGATTCACCTCGGCGACGATGATCTCGCCGACCTCCTGGTAGACCTCGCTGAAGATGCCGTGGGACTTCATCTTCGAAGTCTGATAGAGGTTGTCCTCCGTCGGCGTCACGTAGATCACCGCGTCGGCCTTGAAGCGGTGTACCAGCCACAGGTGGATCAAGGTCATCAGCCGCTTCTGCCGCAACTTCTCGGCGAAGGTGTTCTGGTCGCGCACCTGAAGGATGCTGCGGCCGTGCCGGTCCTTGATCGGATCGACGACGACATTCGCCAGCTGCTCCTCGCCGTTGCCGTAGATGCCGAGTTCGAGCACGTCCGAGCCCGCGCGGCGGGGCCGCAGCTGCACACGCAGCTTCTCGCCGAGCTGGTAGTACTCGCTCCACATCGCCAGCCACTCCTCGAGCAGCTTCTTCGGCACCTCGGTTTGCACCAGGTGCTGGTGCTGGGTCGAACCCTCGCCCATCGCCTTGGTGGTCGCGGTCCGACCCGAGGAGGCGGTCAGGGCCGCATCGCTGCGCGGCCCGCCGACCAGGGTTTGCGGTGTGCGGTAAGGGGACTCGACGAGGCGCATCTTCCGTTGCAGCCGGGCCAGCGCCAGCATGCCGTCCTGCCTCAGGGCGGTGGCGAACTCCTCGGCGGCGACGCCGTCGATCTGGTGTCCGCCGTAGGTGATGAAGTTGAAGACGAAGCCCATCTTGCCGAGCTCTTCGGGGAAGCGCCGCATCTCCTCGTCGGTCATGCCGGTGGTGTCCCAGTTGAACGACGGCGAGAGGTTGTAGGCCAGCATCTGGTCGGGGAACTTGGCGTGGATGGCGTCGGCGAACTGCCGCGCGTCGGCGAGATCCGCTGTCTTCGTTTCCATCCAGAGGATGTCGGCGAACGGCGCCGCCGCCAGCGACTTGGCGATGGCATACGGAATGCCGCCACGGATCTGGTAGTAGCCCTCCGGGGTCTTCGCCAGCTCGCAGTCCCACGGAGGGTCGACGCCCAGTTCCTTCGCCTTCTCCCTCGCCTCGTAGAGCGAGACTCGCTCGGCGAAGCGGCGCCACTCGTCGGCGGTCATGCCCGTCGGCTCGTCCTCGCTCTCGCCGAACGCGAGGACCTCCGCCACGGCCTCGGAGTACGTCATCAGCCCGGCGTCGTCCTCCCAGGCGGCGACGAACCGCGACTCGACCTGGTCGAAGAGGTCGTCGATCGATTGCTTGCCGTCCTCCCGCCACGCGTTGATGGCGTCGGAGATCAGGCCCTGAATGCCCTGGCGCTCCAGCCACGCGGTGGCGCTGGCGTACTCGGAGTCGCACATCGCGTAGAGCAGGTGGCCGTTGAGTTCCTTGACGCCCAGCTCATAGAAGCGTCGAACCAGCGCCAGGAAGCAGGCCTTGTAGGACGGAATCTTCAGGTTGGTCGCGCCGAGCAGGAACGGCTGGTCGCGCTCGTCGGCGCGGCTGTCGATCAGGTTGGCCGCCTCGGCGTCGGTGCGCGCGACGATGATGCCCGGCACCCGCATGATGTCCAGCTGGAAGCGGGCGGCGTTGAGGCGCTTGATCTGCTCGTCGGAGGGCACCAGCACCTTGCCCCCCTGGTGGCCGCACTTCTTGGTGCCGGGGCGCTGGTCCTCGATGTGGTAGCCGGGCACGCCGACCTCCACGAACCGGCGGATCAGGTTGCGCACGTGCGGGTCCCCGCCGTGGCCGGTGTCGGCGTCGGCGATGATGAACGGCCGGTAGTCGTACTCCGGTGCGGTCGCCCGCTGCAGTTCGCTCATGTTCCGGCGCAGGTACTGCTGATTCCGGTCGGCGGTGAGCAGGGCACGCACCAGGACGGCCGCGTCGTCGGGCACCTGGCTCAACGGGTAGCTGGCGAGGTCGGGTCCGGGGTCCTCGGTCGTTGAGCCCTTGGCCGAGGTCGCCCACCCGCCGAGGTAGATGCCCTCGATCCCCATCCGCTTCATGCTGACCGCCTGGCCGGGCGAATAGGGGCCGAACGTCGTGATGCTCTTCTTCGCCGCGAAGAGTTCGCGCAGCCGGTCGTAAAACGCCGCCGCCGCTTCCCGCGCCACGGTGTAGTCGGTCGGGATGGTGCCGCGCTGCTCGGCTACCTGACGGGCCGTGTAGAGGCGGGTGATCCCGGCAAAGCGGGAGCCCGCGAAATATCGCTGCGTAGCCTCGATGTCCTGCTCGAACGGCGTGCGGACCTCGGTGTCCGTTTCGATGATGGCCATGGGGTTACGCTCCTCTTTCAGCACGAACCGCTGACCGTGAGTTTATCCCCGGACATAGCGGTTCAATCAGGGGTAAATAGTCCCGAACCGAAACTGTAGCCCCGCCGTACTCCGGCGTTTCGCGCCCGCGGCGCCCGTTGTGCCGGTCCCACCGCCATCCCCTGTCGGCGCCGTCGTCCAACACCAAGCGCCGCAACGCCATTCGCCGGCGGCGCTCATCGCGGGCTGCCGCGGGCGCTCAACCAATCCCGCTGGCGCCGGATGAACTCGGCGTCGACCACCTTGCCGTGGCCCGGCACGTACACGGCTTGGGGCCCACCGATCTCGAGGACTCGATCAAGGGTTGCCGGCCAGGCCGCCACATCGGAATCGGCGTCGATGTACGGGTCGGCGGACTCCTCGACCAGGTCACCGGTGAACACCACGACCGGGTCGTGGTGACCGTCCCGGGCGGGCACCACCGCGACCAGGTCCGCCGTCGTGTGGCCGCGCCCCGGGTGAGTCAGCGTGACGGTGCGGTCGCCCAGCTCGATCGCGGTTTCGTAGCGACCGCGCCGGGGTGGCTTCAGCGCCGCAATCGCGCGATCGACTTCCGCGGCGTTCGCGCCGTAGCTCAGCGCGTGTTCGCGAAGGTGCGCGGTGCACGAGGTCAGATATTCGACAACCTCGGGCGCGCAGTGGATTTCGGCGGCGCCGAACGCCGAGCAACCCAGGACATGGTCGAAGTGCTGGTGCGTCAACACAACGTGAGTCACCTGGCGCCCCGTGAGCTGTCGTGCATCGGCCTCGATCGCGGCGGCTTCGGCGAGGGTGGTTCCGGTGTCGATGATCATCGCTCCGTCGTCGCCGCGCACCAGCCCGATCGTGACGTCGCAGAACGCCAACCGGCAGCGATGCACGGTGTCGGTCAGTCGCGCCCAAGCGAAGTGCACAAAAAGGACGGTAGCCGCAGCGGGGCCCCGGTGGAACATGTCGGAAAAAGTTGACATGTCGGGAACGCCCGACATATCGTGGCGGCGTGGCCGCGGCCGATCGCGTGTTTGTCGCCCTGGCGAACCCGGTGCGTCGGGAGCTGCTCGAGCTCCTCACGGCGCGGCCGCTGTCCGCGGGGGAACTCAGCGACCGGTTCGAGCTCAGCCGCCCGGCGGTCGCCGAGCACCTCAAGGTGTTGCGCGACGCCGGGTTGGTGGCCGACGAGCCGCAAGGGCGCCGGCGCATCTACCGACTGACCGCGGAACCGCTGGCGCAGCTCGGTGAGTGGCTACATCCGTTCGAGAAGTTCTGGCGCGCTCGTCTGGTCGGGCTCGCCGAGGCAGCCGAGGAGCTGGAATGACCGAGACACCCGTGGCACGCAACGCGCCCGCCGTCATCCGCGTCGACCAATTCGTTGCCGCACCACCGGCGAGGGTGTGGCGAATGCTGACCGAACCGGAGCTGATGGCACGGTGGTGGGCCGAGGGGGACGTGGCCGCCGTCGTCGGCCACCACTTCACCCTGGACATGCCCGGCTACGGCAGGCAACCGTGCGAGGTGCTCGAGGTCGATCCCCCGCATCGCTTCGTCTATACCTTCACCCCGGCCTGGACGCTCACCTGGCGCCTGGAGACGGAAGGTACCGGAACCCGAGTGTTTTTGGAGCACAGCGGTTTTGACCTCAATGACAAGAGGATGGCCGCGGCCTTCGACCGCATGGGCCCCGGCTGGCGCGACGTCGTTCTCCCCCGCCTTTCCGACGCCGCCGCACCGGCCTGAATCCTCGAGGAGCAACCACGATGCGCGCAATCGTCATCACCAAGCACGGCGACCCTTCGGTCTTACAGGTCCAGCAGCGCCCCGACCCGCCGCCGCCGGGTCCGGGCCAGCTGCGGGTCGCCGTGCGCGCGGCCGGGGTGAACTTCGCCGACCATCTGGCCCGCGTCGGCATGTATCCCGACGCGCCGAAACTGCCGGCGGTGGTTGGCTACGAAGTGGCCGGGACGGTCGAGGCGGTCGGTGACGGGGTCGACGCCGGCCGGGTCGGCGAACGGGTGCTGGCGGGCACCCGGTTTGGTGGCTACGCCGAGGTCGTCAACGTCGCGGCGAGCGATTCCGTGCGGCTGCCCGACGCGTTGAGCTTCGAACAGGGCGCGGCGGTTCCCGTCAACTACGCGACCGCCTGGGCCGCACTGCACGGATACGGGTCGCTGCGCGCCGGCGAGCGGGTGCTGGTGCACGCCGCCGCCGGCGGTGTCGGAATTGCCGCGGTGCAGTTCGCGAAGGCCGCCGGGGCCGACGTGCACGGCACCGCCTCGCCCGCCAAACACGCGAAGCTGGCCGAGTTGGGCGTGGACCGGGCGATCGACTACCGCCGCGATGGCTGGTGGGAGGGTCTCGGCCCCTACGACGTGGTGCTCGACGCGCTGGGCGGCACGTCGCTGCGGCGGTCGTATGCCCTGCTGCGCCCGGGCGGCAGGCTGGTGGGCTACGGGGTTTCGGCGATGCAGCACGGGGAGAAGCGCTCGCTACGCGCGGCCGCGCCGCACGCGCTGGCAATGCTGCGCGGGTTCAACCTGCTGGACCAGCTCTCGGAGTCGAAGGCCGTCATCGGGCTGAACATGCTGCGGTTGTGGGACGACCGCGGCACGCTCGAGCCCTGGATCACGCCCCTGGCCAAGGCGCTCGACGACGGCACGATCGCCCCCGTCGTGCACGCGGCGGTGCCGTTCGCCGACGCGCCCGAAGCCCACCGCATCCTGGCGGCCCGGGAGAACGTCGGCAAGGTCGTGCTGGTGCCGTGAGTTTTTGTCACCGCGACAGTGGCTACTAGTCCCTCATGGCTATCACCGAATCGCGCGAAGTCGTCATCGACGCGACGCCCGACGAGATCATGGACGTGCTGTTCGACCTCGAGTCGTTGACCGAGTGGTCCTCGATTCACCAGAAGGTCGAAATCCTGGAGCGCGACGACGAGGGCCGTCCGAGCAAATCGCGGCAGACGGTGAAGATCGTGGGCGTCAGCGACGAGCAGGTGCTCGACTACTCCGTTCACGACGACGGCGTGGGCTGGACGCTGGAGAGCTCGAAGCAGCAACGCGCGCAGGAGGGCCGTTACACGCTGACGCCCGAGGGCGATTCGACCCGGGTGCGCTTCGACCTCACCGTCGATCTTTCCGCGCCGGTCCCGGGATTCCTCGTCAGGCGGGGGGCCAAGGGACTGATGGAGACGGCGACCGACGGCCTGCGCAAGCGAGTGCTTGAAGTCAAGGGCGGCAAGTAGCTTCCGGACCCACGCTTCCGGAGCGACACTGTCCTGTATGACATCCACACGGGCGAGGACGCTTGGTCGCATCGCATGGGTCGGCGCCGGTGTGGCGCTGTTCGTGGCGCTGTCCGCGTGCGGCGGCAGCGATGGCAGCCGCACAACGGGTTCGCCGACGCCAAAGGTGACCACCCTGGGTCGCACCGTCGCGCAGGCGCCCGGCGACGGGCCGCTGCTGATCAGCAGCCCGGCGTTCGCCGACGGTGCGCCGATTCCCGCGCAATACACCTGTCAGGGGGCCGGCGTCGCGCCTCCGCTGACATGGTCGGCGCCTTTGGGCGGGGCGCTGGTTGTCGACGACCCCGACGCCCCGCGCGGGCCCTATGTGCACTGGCTCGTCGTCGGCATCCCGCCCGGTGCCGGCAGCACCGCGGAGGGCCAGACCCCCGCCGGCGGGATCGGCCTGCCCAACTCGGCCGGCCAGGCCGGTTACGGCGCGCCCTGCCCGCCCGCGGGCACCGGCGTGCACCACTACCGGTTCACCCTCTACCAGCTGCCCGCCACGTACGAGCTCCCGCCTGGACTCGCCGGGCCACAGGCGGCGCAGGCGATCGCGCGGGCCGCGTCCGCACGGGCGCAGTTCACCGGAACGTTTGCGGGCTGATGCCGGCGACGCCGCCGGCGTTCGATGTAACCAAGGCAATCGAAGTCGGCCAGCTCGTCAACGCCACCTACGCGATCTCGCCGGGCGACCTGACGAACAGGGCCGGCCAGGCCGTGCGCGCCGGCGGCATCGACTACGCCGTGGTCACGACGATCTACGCCAATGACCTTGCGACGGACATGAACCCGGCCCGAGCAGACGTCGAGGTGTCCATCGGACTGGTCTGCCAGGAGAACAAGACCGGCGACGTGGCAATCGCGCTGCGCGGCACCGAGGGAACGCTGGAATGGATTCACGACGCGGATTTTCGCCAGGTGCCCTGCCCCTTCCTGGCCGGCGCCGGCCATACGGAGGACGGCTTCACCGCGATGTACCAGTCCCTGCGGGTGGCCACCGACGCGGGGGCGCCAGCACTCGTCAAAGCGTTTGCGACGCTTCCGTTTTCACAGCCCATCGGCGCCGTCACGATCTGCGGGCACAGCCTGGGCGGAGCCCTGGCGACGCTGCTCGCCCTCGACATGGCGGCGAACACGACATTCACCGACCCGGCCGTCTACACCTATGCCAGCCCGCGCACCGGGGATTCGCTGTTTGCCAGCACCTACGACCAGGTGGTCGCGAAGTCCTATCGCGTCGCGAACCGGCTGGACGTCGTCCCCGCGTTGCCGCCTCCCGTCGACTATGAGCACGTGCTCACCCGCTACGACCTGAATCCCATCCGGCTGGTGCCGCTTCCGCCAAAGGTGCTGGTGAAATATTCGGTGCTGTGCGAGCATTCGCTGGCGACCTACCTGTACCTGCTGTCCCTGCAATCCGGCGGCCCGGTGCTACCGCTGGAGCCCGCGTGCAAGCCCTGACGGGTAGTTGCTAGCCCGTTCGCGTAGCGAGCCGAAGCAGCCCGCGGCGTAGCTGTTTGTCGCGCTTCCCGCCGGCCAGCTCGATCAGGGCGATCTCCGCAACGGCCGCAACGAGGAGCACCGCGACCGGCTCCGGCGGCGCCCAGCCGAGTGCGGCCAGGTCCGGCAGGATCAGCGTGGCCGAGCTCTGGTTTCGCGCGGCCACCAGGTCGCTCAGGCCGGCCTCGGTGCGTGATTGGACGAGCAAGGCCTTGGTGGCCGGGTCGGCCAGGCAGCCGTCGAGGTAGGCGTTCATCCCGGCTTCGAGCCGGTCGCGGCCGGGCGGCAGGTCGCCCATCGCAGTGGTGATCGACTCCTCCAGGTCGTCATGGAATCGGGCGTGCAAGGCCCGCAGGTACTCGGACCGGCTGGGCCAGTGCTGATAGAAGCTGCCTTTGGCCATGCCGGCCTCGGCGACGATCGCGTTGACCGAGATCCTGGCCAGGTCGGCCGATCCCAGCAGCCGCTGCCCCGCGTCCAGCAGCGCGTTGCGTCCGGGCTCCGGGGGCCTCACCGCACGACCGCCCGGTCCCCGGCTTTGCGTTGGCTGCGGCGGGCCAGCATGTCGCCGTACTGCTCGCAGACGTGGACCACGCCGGTGAGTTGGTAGGTGATCCAGCCCTTGTGGGTCGACGGCAGGTTCTTCTCGAACAGCCGGTGCCCGAGGATCTGCATGACCCACCCCCCGACGAACATCTCGGCGCCGACCTTCGGCTTGGCGAGCAGGAGCGGCATGCCGGCCGCGATGATCGGCGTGCCGACGAGATGGGTTGCCCTGACCCCCTTTGAGGTGTGTTGGGTCCGGTAGTAGGCCATCTTGTCGGCGAATGGCGCTTGGGGCGGCGGGGCCGTTTGCATCTCGATTGCCTCCTTGTCACGGCGGTGCTCTCGTTGTAACGTAACCGATGACCGACCAGTCGGTCAACCACGGAGAGGGAATCGCATGACGACCATCCAGACCCGGGCCGGACGCGTTGCCTATCGCGAATTAGGCAGTGGCCCAAACGTTTTGTTGCTGCACGCCACGCTGCATGACCGGCACGACTTCGACCCGATCGTGGACACCCTGTCCCGCCGCTACCGCACCATCGCGGTGGATTGGCCCGGGCATGGGGGTTCGGATCCCGTGGACGCCTCTTTGGAGGCCGGCGCACCGCTGTTCGCGGACGTGCTCGAGGACGTCGTCGACGGCCTTGGCCTGAAGCGCACCGTGCTGATCGGAAACTCGGTCGGCGGGTTCGCCTCCGCGCGGCTGGCGATCAACCGTCCCGCGTTGGTGGCGGGATTGGTTCTGGTCAACTCGGGCGGATTTGTGCCGTGGAACCCGTTGTCCCGCATGTTCTGTCGCGTGCTTGGACGGGCGGGGGCGTTCCGCCGGGTAGCTCCCCTGCTGGTCCGTGGCTACATGAAGGCCCAGACCGACAGCGACCGCGAGATCGCCGCACGCGCGATCGCGGTGGCCAAGACCCCGGAGGGCGCCCGGACCGGCGCCGCCCTGTGGCGAAGCTTCGCCACGGCCGAGCACGACCTGCGCGGCCGGGCGGCCGGCCTGTCGGCACCCACTCTCATCGTGTGGGGCAAGAAGGACATCGCCATACCCTTGAGCGCCGGGCGCGCGACCCATGCGGCGATCGTCGATTCGCGGCTCGAGATTCTCGACACCGGGCACGTGGTGTTCTCCTCGGATCCGCAGGGCTTTCTCGCCGTCGTGGAACCGTTTCTGCGATCGGTCACCGGCGCGGCGTGCGCTCACGGCGATCGCTTGAGCGCTCATTGAGCACTTTTTAGGGCGGCCTCGACAAAGCGGCGCAGCACGGCGTTGCGGGCGCGGGGCAGAAACGCGAGCGAGACGGGGCTTTCGGGTGCTCCCCGCAGCGCGATGAACCGCACGCCGGGGTGAACGTTGCGCCTGACGGCGACGTCGGGGATCACGCCGATGCCGCGATCGGCCGCGACGGATTCGATCCACTCGTCGAAATTCGTTGTCTCGACGATCTTTTCCGGACCTTCGCCCGCGGGCCAGGACCACGGTCCGGTGGTGCCGCTGGCGGTGTTGACCACCAGCGGCCAGCGTGGCACCTCGGCCCAGGCCAGCTCCGGCAGCTCGGCCAGGGCGGAGTGAACCGAGCACACCGCCACCCTCGACTCGTTGAACAGGTGGACGGCCCGCACCGCGGTCGAGGCCACCCGCCCGCGCACCACCGCGACGTCGACCTTTCCCTGCTGCACGGCCGTGAGCGCGTCGTCGGTGCGGATCAACCTGACCGAGGTTCCGGTGGCCCGCTCGAAGCTGGCGACGGTGTCCTGGGCCCAGGGGTCGGGCAACAACCAGCTGAACCCCAGGCGGATGCTGGCCTGCCGCCGGACCGCGCCGAACCCGAGCTCCAGCTCGGCCAGGGCCCGCTCGACATGATCGAGGAATGTCCGTCCGGCCTGCGTCGTCTCGACGTGCCGCGAACTGCGATCGAGCAGCGTCACTCCCAGCGCGTCTTCCAGCTGCTGGACGGTGCGACTCAGCGCCGGCTGGGTGATGCTGAGTTCGTCGGCGGCGTGGGTGAACGACTTGAGCCGCGCCACCGCCTCGAATGCCCGGAGGTGGCGCAACTCGACTCGGCCACCGTCCAGCGCACCCATGCCTGACAAGCATAGATCGATGACAGCAGGCATTTCACAGCCGAATCCCGCGGTCGTAGCGTCGTGGGCAGGTCAGGAGAAAGAAGGACACACAATGCCGTTGCTGTATATCGACCTCATCGAGGGCCGCACGCCGGCGGAGGTTCGGGCGCTGTTGGACGCCGTCCACCAGGCCGTGGTCGAGGCGTTCGGCGTGCCGCCGCGCGACCGCTACCAGGTGGTGCGCACCCATCCCGCCCACGAGATCGTCGCCTGGGACACCGGTCTCGGCATCGCCCGGTCGGCGCAGCAGGTGATCGTGCACGTGGTGAGCCGGCGGCGCACCCGCGCGATGAAGGAGAAGTTCTACGAGCTGCTGGCGCTCAGCCTGTCCGAGAGGTGCGGGATCGACCCGGCCGATCTGATCGTCTCGATCACCGAAAATGGGGATGAGGACTGGTCTTTCGGGCACGGTCGGGCGCAGTTCCTCACCGGGGAGCTGACATGACCCCGCACACCCGCCTCACCCGATTCTTCGGGATCGAACATCCCATCCTGCTGGCGCCGATGGCCGGAATCTCGGGGGGCAGGCTCGCGGCCGCGGTGACCTCGGCCGGCGGCCTGGGCCTCATCGGCGGCGGCTACGGCGAAAAGGTTTGGCTGCAGCGCGAATTCGACCGGGCCGGCGCGACCCGGGTCGGATGTGGCTTCATCACGTGGAGCCTGGCGCGCCAGCCAGGGCTGCTCGAGGAGGCCCTGGAGCGGCGGCCCGCCGCGATCATGTTGTCGTTCGGCGAGTTGGCGCCGTTCGGCGACCGCATCCACGCCGCGGGGGTTCCGCTCGTCGCGCAGGTCCAAAACCTCGAGCACGCGCGCCAGGCCCTGGACGCGGGCGCGGAGGTCGTCGTCGCTCAGGGTGGCGAGGCGGGCGGGCACGGCATGGCCGTCCGTTCGACCTTCACTCTGGTGCCGGACGTCGTCGACCTTGTCGCCGAACGCGCGCCCCAAACGTTGGTGGTTGCCGCGGGCGGTGTCGCCGACGGCCGCAGCCTGGCCGCGGCGCTGGCGCTCGGCGCCGACGGCGCTCTCGTGGGCACCAGGTTCTGGGCGACTCCGGAGGCGCTGGTGTCGCCGCTGGCCCAGCAGCGCGCCATCGGCGCAAGCGGCGACGAAACCGTTCGCACCCGCGTCTATGACGTTGTGCGGCGGTTGGATTGGCCCGGCGAATACACGGTGCGGGCGCTGGGCAACGCCTTCCTCGACACCTGGCACGGCAACGAGGAACAACTGTCAGGTTCGGTCGCCGAGGCGGTGGAAGCCTTCGAAACAGCAACGGCTGCGGAGGATTTCGACACAGCGGCGATAATCATCGGCGAGGCGGTCGGGCGCGTTCGCCAAGTCCGGCCCGTGGCTGATGTCGTTGCCGAGATGGTCGGCGAGGCCGCCAGGATCCTGAAACCCGCGTGCCCAGCTTCAGTAGAGGGGTGACCAGTCGGACGTCCGCAGCAGACGGCTCTCCCACTGGTCGCGGAACTTCAGGGCCTCGAACATGTAGCTGCCGGGCGCCCGGTGCTCGGCCGGGACCTCCCTGGTGAGCAGGTGCACGAGGGCGGCATAGTTGTTGGAGTCGTCAATCTTCTGCCACAGCATGGCTTCTCGGCGACGATAGCTGCCGTGGGCCACCTGGAAGCACGCCTGGATATCCAGGATGCGCATCCTGGCCGGCGCCTGCGACAGCGGCCGATAGTAGATCTCGTCCCAGGAGCGGATGTAGTCGTCCAGCGGGGCATGAGGCCAGCCGGTGTCCTCCATGAACATGGTCAGCGGGTGGGTCTGAGCCGTGGTGGGCACGCTGGCCAGGTCGACGGTCTGCAGCGGTGACCACGCGACCGGTAGCAACAGCTTGCCCGTCACCTCGTGGCGCAGGTTGTCCAGTTCGCGCATCCACGGCCGAAGGTCGCCGGTCTGGACCCGGCGGGCCAGGCTTTCCCAGGCCGCGCCGTCGCTGATCCCGGTGATGGTGACGACGGTGTAGGACGCCCCGCTGCCGTGGGCGTGGTTGGTGTACCAGAGCAGCCGCGCGTTGTCCTCGTTGGCCAGCATGGGCATCCAGCCGTCGCGGTAGGCGGCTTCGAACGCGTCCTGCCGCGCGCCGACCACCTTGTGGGTCTCGTGAAGAAACAGCACTGGCACTCCCGGGTTTTCAGGTGTTGGCTCAGGTCTCGCCCACGATGAGCGCGGCGATCTGGCGGCGGCTGACTTTGCCAGTCGCGTTGTAGGGGATCTGGTCGACGATCGCCAGTCGCTCGGGCAGCTTGAAGTAGGCGATCAGCTCGCGGCAATGCGCTCGCAGCTGCTCGAGTGTCACTGGCGCGCAAGCCACTACGGCCGCCCCGACCCGCTGGCCCAGCTCCTCGTCGGCGAGCCCGGCGACCGCGACGTCGCTCACCGCGGGATGGGAACGCAACGCCTCCTCGACCTCGACCGGACCGAACTTCTCGCCACCGCGGTTGATGGTGTCGGCGAGCCGGCCGGACGGGAAGAGGTATCCGTCGGGATCTTGGCGCGCGAGATCGCCGGTGCGCAGCCAGCCGTCGGTCACGTTCTGGGTGCTGTGCACCCACAGCTCCCCCACCGTTCCGGCCGCGACGTCATTGCCGGTGGCGGGATCGACGACTCGCACCTCGACCCCGGGCAGCGGGCGGCCGACCGAGCCGGCGCGGGACGGGTCGCGATGGTCGCCGGGCAGCAGGGTCGTGTACGCCCCGAGCGTCTCGGTCTGGCCGAACACGTTGGCGAACGCGACGTGCGGCAGCGCGGCCATCGCCCTGCGCACCAAGGTGATCGGCGCGGCGGCGGCCCCATACGCGATGGCGACCAGGGACGTCAGATCGGCGTTCGGGAAGTCCGGGTGGTCGAGGATGCGCTGCAGCATCGTCGGCACCATGAAGGTGGTCGCCACCCGGTGCTGCGAGACCAGACGTAACCATTCGCCGGCGTCGAACCGCGGCTGCACCACCGAGGTGTTGCCCGAGTACAAACCGCCGAGCGTGCCCAGGGCGCCGCCGACATGGAAGAAGGGGACGCACATCATCCCCACCGCGGGTTTGGCTTCCGCCCGGAAGGGAGCCGCCATTCCCGTGATCCGCGCGGCGAGCCGCCGGCCCGTGATGCCGACGGCCTTGGGGAGCCCCGTCGTGCCACTGGTGAACAGCACCAAGGCGTCCCGGTCGTCGGTGTCGCCGGCCAGCGGTGCCGGCGCGCGCTCTTCGTCGTCGAGGTCGGACTCCGTCAATACCGTCGGTGCGCCCGCGTCGCGGAGCCGCTCGACGTACGGCTCCCCGGCGACCGCCACCTCGGCGCAGCCGGCATTCTTCAGCAGCCCTTGCAGCTCGGGCGGCGTCAGCGCGGGATTCATCAACGCGGCGGCGGCGCCGATGCGCGCCGCGCCGAGCAGCGTCGCGACCGACAGCAGGCTTCCGTTGTCGACGACGGCGACGCGCTGGCCGGCCACGACCCCGCGAGCGGCCAGGGCGGCAGCGCAGCGCCGCACCGTCGCCGCCAGATCGCCGTAACTGATGAAGCGCCCGTCGATGATGAGCGCGGTCCGGGCCGGGTCGCCGCTCGCGGCGGCGTCGAGGATGGTCCCGGTGTTCATCTGCGGGCCTAATACAGAGGTGACCACGCGGAGGTGCGCAGCAGCCGGCTGGTCCACTGGTCGCGCAGATCGAGGGCGTCGTGCATCCACGTGCCGGGCGCGCGGTATTCGGACGGGATGTGGGTGCGGAGCAGTTCGAGCAGTTGCTCCGGCCGTTTGATGCGCTGCATCAGGATGACCTCGCGGCGCAGGTGGCTGCCCAGCGCGGGCTGGAAGGCCGCCTGGATCGTCAGCATGGAGGACGGCCGCTCCAGGCTGCGGGCGTAGACGTCGCCGCAGCGGTCGATGTATTCCTCGAACTTGTTCTGGTAGGGCCACATGGTGTCTTCCATGTAGAGGTTCAGCTCGTGCTCCCGGCCGTCGGTCGGCACCTCGTCGAACGACACTTCCTGCAGGGGCGACCACGCGAGCGGGACCAACAGCTTGGCCTCGACCTCATGGCGGAGTTCGTCGAGGCCGCGGATCCACTTCTGCAGATCGCCCTGCTGCACCCGCGGGGGGAGCCGTTCCCACGCCGCCCCGTCCTTCACCGCGGTGACGGTGACGACGGTGTAGGCCGGCCCGCTGCCCTGGGCATGATCGGCATACCACAGCAGCCGGGCGTCCCCGTCGGCGCCGAGCATGGGCATCCAGCCCTCCCGAAACGCGGCCTCGAACTCGTCTTCGGCGCGGCCGCGCACCTTGTGTACCTCGTGCATGAACAGCACGCCGAGACCTCCAAACACGGGGCGCTCTGCTTTAAACGCCCACGTTTAACGGACGGTAACCCGGCCGCTCTTCGCGCGCCGCGCCGGGTCTACATATGCACAATGAGGCGCGTTGACCGACCTAGACAGCCGCGTCGAGAATCTGGTTTGCTTCGATACGGTAACGACATTCACCGGGCAGGAGTTCACGGATGGCCCGACTCGATGTGCCGGACGGCCCAGGCGGCGAACCCGCCATGATCTGGACCCTACGGCCGCAACTCGGCGGCATGGTGGAGCGGATGATCCGGGGCGCGTACGAGCAAAGCATTCTGCCGGCCGAGGAGCGGGAGCTGGCGCGGATGCGAATCGCCCAGATCAACGACTGCGTCGCCTGCTCGGATTTCCGCGCCCAGTCCGTGCTGGACGCCGGCGTTGCGCCCGAGCTCTACGACAACGTCGCCGCCTACGCCAGCTACCCGGGCTACACCGCGCGTCAGCGTCTTGCCATCGAGTTTGCGGAGCGCTTCGCCAACGACCACGCGTCGATGGACGACGGGTTCTTCGCGCGGCTGCGCGCCGTGTTCTCCGACGAGGAGATCCTCGATCTGACGCTCTGCGTCGCGGTGTTCCTTGGCCTCGGCCGCTCCCTGGCGGTGCTCGGGGTCGACCAGTCCTGCGCCATCGAGCTTTGATCAAGCTTCGACAAGAGTAAGGATCCGATGGACATCGCGACGGTCGATGAATTGCTGAGCACCACGCGTGCCGTCCGCAACCGCCTCGACCTCGACCGACCCGTCGGCCGCGAGGTGATCCTCGAGTGCATACGACTCGCCATGCAGGCGCCCACCGCGAGTAACGCCCAGGACTGGCGCTGGTTGGTGATCACTGACGCCGACAAGCGCGCCGCGATCGCCGAGATCTATCGCGGGATCGGCGCCGAATATTTGGCGTACGCGGCCAAGGAGGCGTCCGATCCGCAGACCCGGCGCGTGTATGCCGGCGCGCTGGCCCTCACCGAGACGCTGGCCCGCGTTCCCGTGCATGTCATCCCCTGCCTGGACAACCGCATCGACAACTCGAACCTGTTGACGGCCGCGTCGGCCTGGGCGTCAATCATCCCCGCCGGCTGGAGTTTTCTGCTTGCCCTGCGGTCGCGCGGCCTGGGGTCGGTGTGGACGACGATGCACCTGGCCCGGGAGCGCGAGGTGGCCGAGTTGCTCGGCATCCCCGACACCGCCACCCAGGCCGCGCTGTTCCCGGTCGCCTACACGATCGGCACCGACTTCCGGCCGGCCAAGCGGCCGCCGGCGGAGACCATCACCTATTGGGATAGCTGGGGACACCTGGTTGGAGAACGCTGATGCAGTCCTACACCGTGCGATTCCACGTCGACGCGCCGCCGAAGAAAGTGTGGCGGGGGCTTCATCCCCCGGTTCCGCCGAACGCGCCGCGGCCGCGGGTGCTCACCTGGCCGACGGGCAGCATGGAGATTCTCAACGAGGGCAACGAGGCCGGTGAGGGCCTGGTTCGCACCTGCGTCTTCCCGGTCCCCAAGTACCTGCTGTCCGGCGGTAGAGCGCGGTCGTGGGAGACCGTGACGGAGGCGGAGATGAACAAGCTGTCGCGATATGTCGCGGTCGGAGCGCCGTTGTGGTCGCGCGCCGAGGGCTATCACCAACTCGAGGAGCAGCCCGACGGCACCACCGTGCTGACCTTTCACGAGACCTACCATGCCTACAACCCGGTGTTGCGCTTCTTCCTCGAGCGCCCGGTGCACGCGAGAATTTCCCGGGACAACCTTGATACGTACGAACACGCCTTGGGCTACGCCGGCAAAGTGCGCCGCCTGACATAGACCTCGACCGGCCACGGGGCCGGGGTGCGTGGCCTCCGACTCGCATGGTCCGACCGAGGGGGGCGGTGGTCGGCGAGCTTCAACAACGGTCCAGGCACCCAACCGGTGCCGGGCGCGCGAGCCGCTCCCGGTCGGGCAAACGGGTGGCGGCGGTGCGCCCAAACTTAGCCTCGGGGGAATGCCAGCAGTACACGGGCGAAGTGTGCTTTGCTCGGTTGAGAACCCTCGTCGGCGCGGACCCAAGATTTGGTTGGGGATGAGACTGGGGGTTCGAAAAAGGTGTCGCGATTTGTCGAAAACGCACCACAAGGTGTCGAAGGATCCTAATCTGGGCTCCGCCGCGAAAGTAGCGTTTCCATATAGTTTTCATGTGCCGCAATGTCGGCGGGTGTCGCGGTCCGAGGGAAAGGTCAGAGCTTGATCAATTCGAGAAAAGACCTTCGCCTGGTTCAGATGCCCTCGATGGATCGCTATGCCGAGCGCCTTCGTTCAGCCGATCTGCGGGTGACCCGCCCGCGAATCGCGGTGCTCCATTCGGTGAACCTGAATCCGCACGCCGACACCGAAACGATCATCGGGGCCGTGCGTGCCTGCCTGCCCGACGTGTCGCGCCAGGCCGTGTACGACATCCTGCACGCGCTGACAGACGTGGGTCTGTTGCGACGGGTTCAGCCGCCAGGCTCGGTCGCGCGCTACGAAACTCGCGTGGGCGACAACCACCATCACATGGTCTGCCGGAGTTGCGGGGCCATCGCGGACGTCGACTGCGTCATCGGTGCGGCTCCCTGCCTGTCCGTTTCGGACACCAACGGCTTTCAGCTCGACGGCGCGGAGGTCATCTATTTGGGCCGCTGCGCCGGCTGCTCGGTATCACCCGCGTCTCCAGCGATCGACGATCACAGCCCCACGGAACAACTCTCCCACGGCACGCTTTGCTCGGGCGATAGCGGCAACCCGCCGCCGAGTAATGGCCAACTGGTGCCGACGCCAACGCCAACCCCGACGCCGGGAGAATGGCTCGCCCCAGGCCCGCTCACGCCGAGTACCGGGTTGAAGGCGGCCGGAATTGGGACGGGCGGGCTGGGAGCCAATGCCGGGTGGGCTCGCTACGACATCGCTGATGCCACAGTGGCGAGCAACGGCCCTCACATCGAGCCTTCCGATTCACCCTCGCCAACGTCCATATGAAATGAGTTGCTCGCACCGGTAGGCTGCTGCCTCGTGGGGTTCAAAATGGCATCCGTGGCGGCACGATCTGTTGCCGCCGGCCTATTGATTGCCGGCTGGGCGGCATCCGCGGCCGTCGCCGGCGCCGATCCGGAGCCGACGCCCCCACCCGGGCCGAAGACCACGATGGACCACGACGGCACCTTCGCGGTGGGAAGCGACATCGCGCCCGGCATCTACAGCTCGGCGGGACCCGTCGGCGACGGCACCTGCTACTGGAAGCGAACGGGCAACCCCGACGGCAACCTCGTCGACAACGCCCTGAGCAAGAAGCCGCAGGTAGTGCAGATCGAACCCACGGACAAGGCGTTCAAGACAACGGGCTGCCAGCCCTGGCAGCTGACGCCCGACGCCACTCCGCCGGCCAGCGCCCCGCCCGCGGCTGTGCAGGGCACGCTCGGCATCCTCAACGGGCTGCTCGGCGGCCAGAATGGCCCGCCACCCCCCCATCCCTGACGGGAGCTCGCTGCCATTGGCAAGTGACCCGGGTGACAGGCAACAGATTGTCGTCATCGGTGCCGGCGTCAGCGGCTTGACGTCGGCCATCCGCCTGGCCGAGGCGGGTTGGCCGGTGCGGGTGTGGACGGCCGCGATGCCACCGGAGACGACGTCGGCGGTGGCGGGTGCGGTATGGGCACCTCCTCGCCCGGCCGAACGCGCCGCGGCGACTCTGGACTGGACCGCGCATTCCCTGGGGGTGTTTCGCGAACTGGCGGCCGACCCGGACACCGGTGTTCTCCTGGCACCGGCGCTGGCGGTCGGGGAATTCATCGGGACCGAGGCGGCCTCGCCAGCGGCCACGCTGATCCCCGACCTGCGCCCCGCCGATCCGGCCGACGTGCCAGACGGCTTCGGCACCGGGTTCCGCGCCAGCATGCCGATGATCGACATGCCGCACTATCTCGACTATCTGACCCGCCGGCTGACCGCCGCGGGCTGCGAGATCGAGTTGCGTCCGGTCCGGTCGCTGGCCGAGGCGGCCGACGCCGCACCGGTCGTCGTCAACTGCGCCGGGCTCGGCGCCGGAGCCCTGACCGGCGACGATTCGGTGCGGCCGCTGTTCGGCCAGCACGTCGTCCTGGCGAATCCCGGTGTGCGGCAACTGTTTATCGAGTTGAACCACGGCCGGGAATGGACCTGCTTCTTCCCGCACCCGCAGCGGGTGGTGTGCGGTGGCATCAGCATTCCCGACCGCTGGGACACGACCCCGGATCCGGAGGTGACCGACCGCATCCTGCAGCGGTGCCGGCGTATCGAGCCGCGGCTACGCGAGGCCGAGGTGATCGAGACGATCACCGCGCTGCGTCCGGACCGGCCGGCGGTGCGGGTGCAGGCCGAGCCGCTCGGGCGGGCCCGGTGCATCCACAACTACGGCCACGGCGGCAACGGTGTGACGCTGTCGTGGGGTTGCGCGCGCGAGGTGCTGCGCCTGGTCAGCCACCCGGAGGGGCGATGAGCATCGACTACGCGCTGCGCGCCCACGTCGTGACCATCACGATCAACCGTCCCGAGACGCGCAATTCGTTGGACATGGAGCACTTTCGCGATCTGGCCCGGGCCTGGGCGGCGTTCCGCGACGACGATCGCGCCTGGGTCGCCGTGATCACCGGCGTCGGACGGGACTTCTGCACGGGGGCCGACCTGAAGAAATTCATCCCGGAACTCACCGGGGACCTGCCCAAGCCCGAGGGCTGGAACAAGGACGACGCGATCCACGCCGTCTTACACCGGTTCCCGGTGTACAAACCGGTCGTCGCGGCCGTCAACGGCACCTGCGTCGCGGGGGGCTTCGAGATGCTGACCTCCACCGACATTCGCGTCGCCGTGCCCGAGGCGCGCTTCGCGGTCATGGAGCCCAAGCGCGGCCTGTTCGCCGGCGGTGGGAGCACTGTCCGGCTGCCCCGGCAGATGCCGTATCCGCTCGCGATGGAACTGCTGCTGACCGCCGACATGGTGGACGCGGAACGCGCCCTGGCCATGGGGCTGATCAACCGGGTGGTTCCCGCCGACCGGCTGATGGACGCCGCGTATGACTACGCCGAGCGAATCGCGGCCAACGCGCCGCTCGCCGTCTTCGCGACGAAACAGTCCGCCGTCGAGGGTTTGGCGCTCGACCTCGGGGCGGCCTACGACAACGAAACACGGCACAGCGACCGGGTTTTCGAGACCGAGGACGCCAAGGAGGGTCCCCGCGCCTTCGCCGAGAAGCGGCCGCCGCGCTGGCAGGGCCGCTGAAAATCTAGGCGGTTCAGGCGCGAGTGACGTCGCGGATCACCAGCGACAGCACCCAGCTCACAAGCGACAACAGGATGGCGGCCCAGATCGCCGTCCACCAGAAATGGTCGATCTGCAGTCCCCAGTGCGTGGTGTGCGCGGTGATCCACGCGGTGATCCACAGCATCAACGCATTGATCACGATATGAATGAGCCCCAGCGTCAGGATGTAGAGCGGGATCGACAGGATCTGGACCACCGGCTTGATGAACGCGTTGACCAGACCGAAGATCACGGCGACGACGAAGATGATGGCGACGGTCTGAAGCGTGGTGCTGCCGCCGACGAATCTGATCCCGTGCATGAAGAGGGTGACGATCCACATGGCGAGTCCGGTCAGTGCGGCGCGAAGCAGGAAAGGGCCCATAGCAGTGAATCCTCCCACCCGGCTCAGTTCAGGTTGTAGAAGCGCTGCGCGTTGAGCCCGCCGATTTTTTCGCGCGCCTCCTCGCTGATGTCCGCGCGGGTGCGCAGGTGCTTGGTGCTCTCCGGCCATTCGCCGTCCCAGTGCGGGTAGTCGCTGGCGAACATGATGAAGTCGTCACCCAGCACATCGATCACGCCGGGCAGGATCGGCTCCTCCGGCTCGCAGGTCACGAAGATGTTGCCCGCGGCCAGGTATTCGTGCGGGTCGCGGCGCCAGCCGCGCTCAACCCAGTCGCCCCGCTTCTCGTAGTGCTCGTGCAGGCGATCGATGAAGAACGGGACCCACCCCGCGCCCGCCTCCAGGAACGCGACCCGCAACTGGGGATGGCGCTCGAAGACGCCGCCGGAGACCATCGCGGTCATCGCCGTCATCTGGTCGAACGGAAAGCTGATGCAGTGCACCTGAATGTAATTGGTGAAGCGGTCCACGCCGATCTTCGGCAGGTGAATGCCGGGGGCGCCGTGCACGCCCAGCGGCATCCCGAGCTCGACGGCCGCCGCGTAGAACGGATCGAGGTCGGGGTGGTCGAGGTTGCGGGTCTTGAGCGCCGGCGGTATCAGGGTCGCCACCAGCCCGAGCTCCTTGGCCTCGGTCATGACGTCGATGGCCGCCCGGCCGTGTTCGATCGGGGTCACGGCGACGCCGCGCAGCCGGCCACCGGACGAGGCGCAGTAATCGGCGATCCACTGGTTGTAGAGGCGCGAGAATCCCGCGGCGAATTCGGGGTCCTCGAGGCTGGGTGCGCACAGCCCCATGCTCGGGTACAGCACCATCGTGTCGATGTGATCGCGGTCGGCGTCGCCGAGCACGCCCTCGGGTGAGCGGCAATTGATGTCGGGCGCCTTGCTGATGCCGTGCTCGGGCGGACAACCGGCTCCCGGGCCTTGGTCCTCCGGGTAGTTGCGGCCCTCCAGCGTCAACCGCAGCCGCCCGTCGCTGCTGGGCTTGACGTGGTCGGGCCAGCGCTTGATCGCTTCGATCGCCAGCGAGGAGTTCTCGGCGACGTGTCCATCGGCGTCGATGATTCGCATGTATGCGGAACTTACTCTCGCGCATCGCCGACCGGTACTGCACGATTGCTCAAGTGACCACACAAAGCCCTCGAAAGAAG
The DNA here is from genome assembly GCA_002102225.1 of Mycobacterium interjectum. Taxonomy (GTDB): domain Bacteria; phylum Actinomycetota; class Actinomycetes; order Mycobacteriales; family Mycobacteriaceae; genus Mycobacterium; species Mycobacterium interjectum_B. Next base: position 48,020 of record LQPB01000059.1, on the reverse strand, counting down.
TTGACCGCCGACCAGCGCAACTCATTCATCGCGGCGTTGTTGGGCTGGACGATGGACGCTTTCGACTACTTCATCGTCGTGCTCGTCTACGCCGACATCGCCAAGACTTTCCACATCAGCAAGGCCGAGGTCGCGTTCGTCACGACGGCCACCCTGCTGATGCGCCCGGTCGGCGCGTTGATATTCGGGCTGTGGGCCGACCGCGTCGGGCGGCGGCTCCCGTTGATGGTGGACGTGATCTTCTACTCCGTCGTCGGGTTCCTGTGCGCGTTCGCGCCGAACTTCACGGTGCTGGTGATCCTGCGTCTGCTCTACGGCATCGGGATGGGCGGCGAGTGGGGGCTGGGCGCCGCGCTCGCGATGGAGAAGGTTCCCGTCGAGCGGCGCGGATTCTTCTCCGGGCTGCTGCAGGAGGGCTACGCCTTCGGCTATCTGCTGGCGAGCGTCGCCTCGCTGGTGGTGATGAATTGGCTGGGCCTGTCGTGGCGGTGGCTGTTCGGCCTGAGCATCGTCCCGGCGCTGGTCAGCCTGATCATCCGCTACCGCGTGGAGGAGTCCGAGGTGTGGGAGGCCGCGCAGGACCGAATGAAGCTCACCAGCACCAGGATCCGCGACGTGCTGCGCGACGCCGGGATCGTCCGTCGATTCATCTATCTCGTGCTGCTGATGACCGCATTCAACTGGATGAGCCACGGCACCCAGGACGTCTACCCCACCTTCCTGGGGGCGGCCGCCAACCACGGCGCCGGCCTGTCCAGCGTCACCGTCAAGTGGATCGTGATCGTCTACAACCTCGGCGCCATCGTCGGCGGGCTGTTCTTCGGGTCGCTGTCACAGCGATTCGGCCGCCGCCACACCATCATCTTCTGCGCCTTGCTGGGTCTGCCGATCGTGCCGCTGTTCGCCTACTCCCACAGCGCGGCGATGCTGTGCCTCGGCTCGTTTTTGATGCAGATCTGCGTGCAGGGCGCGTGGGGGGTGATCCCGGCCCACCTGACCGAGATGTCGCCCGACGCGATCCGCGGCCTCTACCCCGGCGTGACCTACCAGCTGGGAAACCTGCTGGCCGCCTTCAACCTGCCGATTCAGGAACGGCTGGCCGAGTCGCACGGTTATCCCTTCGCGCTGGCGGCGACGATCGTGCCGGTATTGATCGCCGTGGCGTTTTTGACGCTGATCGGCAAGGACGCCACGGGGATTCGCTTCGGCACCGCCGAAAGCGCATTCCTGCCAACCGAAATGGCGTGATTCTAGCCGGGGTCGGTGAGGATGCGCCGCAGCAGGTGCATCGCCACCGTCGTGGACCGCTCGCGTACGTCGGAGCGGTTGCCGGGCAGCCGCAGCGTTCGGGTGTCGGTGCGGCCGTCGGCCAGCATCACGGTGAAACAGACTGTGCCAACCGGCTTTTCGGCGGTCCCCCCGCCCGGGCCGGCGATCCCGGTGATCGCGACGGCGGTGTCGGCGCCGAAGCGCTTGAGCGCGCCCGCCGCCATCGCCTCGGCCACCGGTTCGGACACCGCGCCGTGCGCCTCGATCAGGGCAGGGTCAACGCCCAGTAGTTGGGCTTTCGCCTCGTTGGAATAGGACACCACGCCGCCTGCTACGTAGTCCGAGGAGCCGGCGCGGTCGGTCAGCCGCGCGGACAGCAGACCCGCGGTGCATGATTCGGCGGTCGCTATCCAGCGACCGGTGAGCAACCGCGCGACCAGGTCGTCCACTTTCGAGCCGTCTTCGGAGTAGATCTGCTGCCCGTGCCGCTCTCGCAACGCTTCGGTGAGCCGCGTGTAGGCGTCCGCGGCGTCGGGCTCGTAGCGCGTGACCATTTCGATCTCGCCGCGCCGCAGGCAGGTGGTGATCTCCAGGCGCTCGAAGCCGGCGACGGATTTCTCGGCGTCACGCAGCGTGTCGGCCAGGCCCGACTCGGGCAGCCCGAACATGCGAATCGTCTTTTGTTCGTAAGTCGTTCGGCCCGCGATCGCGTCCTGCGCGGCCGGGGTTGCGATGGCCCTGCGCCACATCGGCTGCAGCTCGCGCGGGGGACCCGGAAGCACGATCACCGCGGGCTTGCCCGGCACCACCACGCCCGGTGCGGTCCCCACCGGGTCGAGCACCTGCGCGCCGGCCGGGATCATGGCCTGCTTGCGGTTGGCCGCGCGGACGGCCTCGAAGTCGACGCCCTCGAAGCGTGCCATCAGGTTTTTCAGGATGTCGGCGATCTTGTTCTCGGTTGCCTCGTCGAGCACGAGGTCGCGACCGCAGAAGCGCGCCACCACCTCGACGGTCATGTCGTCGGCCGTCGGGCCCAGGCCGCCGCTGGTGATGATCAGGTCCACGCCCTGGTCGGCCATGAAGCGCAGCTGCGCCTCGATGTCGGACGGGCGGTCGCCGCAGATGGTGATGTGCGCCAGCTCCACGCCCAGCTCGAGCAGGCGATCGGCGATCCACGGGCCGTTGGCGTCTTGGACGCGTCCGGTGAGGACCTCGGTTCCGGTGACGACGATGCCTGCGCGTGCGCTCACCGGCATGAGCCTACTGAACGGGGCGGCGGGCGAGCCGGCGACGGCCATCGGACGGACAATGGACCGATGATCGAGTTAGAGGTAGTGCAGGCCGACATCACCAAGCTCGAACTCGACGCGATCACCAACGCCGCCAATACCCAACTGCGGCATGGTGGCGGCGTCGCCGCGGCTATTGCCCGGGCCGGCGGGGCCGACGTGCAGCGCGAATCGGCCGACAAGGCGCCGATCGGGCTCGGCGAAGCCGTGGAGACCACCGCCGGCGACATGCCAGCGCGCTACGTCATCCACGCGGCCACGATGGAGCTGGGCGGCCCGACCTCGGCCGAGATCATCACCCGGGCAACCGGTGCCACGCTGCGCAAGGCCGACGAACTCGGCTGCCGCTCGTTGGCCCTGGTGGCGTTCGGCACCGGTGTCGGCGGTTTCCCACTCGATGACGCGGCGCGGCTGATGGTCGGCGTCGTGCGCCAACACCGCGCGGCCTCGCTGGAAAGGGTGGTCTTCGCCGTCCACGGTGACGCGGCGGAGCGGGCGTTCCGGGACGCGGTGCGGGCTTAGCCGCCGGCCAGGTGGCGCTCGACGGAGGCGACCTTCTGCGTCATCGCGTCCTGGGCCGAAGCCCGCGAGTCCACCTTGATCACCGTGCTGACCCTGGGAGCCCGCGCGGCCACGGCCTCGACCGCGCGCTGCACGACGGCCATCACTTCCTCCCAGGTTTCGCCCTCGATCACGGTGAACATCGAATCCGTCTTGTTGGGCAGGCCGGATTCGCGGACCACCCGAACCGCTTCGGCAACGATCTCTCCGACGCCCTCGCCCACGCCCAGCGGGGTGACGGAAAACGCGACGAGCACGGACACGTCACGAGCCTACCCACCGTTTCGGACCGCGGCCTGGCAGCATCGAGGGCCATGCGGGTACTGGTGCAACGGGTCTCGTCGGCATCGGTGTCGGTCGACGGTCAAGTGGTGGGCGCTATCCGGCCGGCCGGCCAGGGCTTGTTGGCTTTCGTCGGCGTCACTCACGACGACGACCCCGCCAAGGCGCGACGGCTGGCCGAAAAGCTCTGGTATCTACGCATTCTCGCCGGTGAACGGTCCGCCGCCGATGTCAACGCGCCGATATTGGTGGTCAGCCAGTTCACGTTGTACGCCGACACCGCGAAGGGCCGGCGCCCGTCCTGGAACGCCGCCGCACCCGGGGCGGTGGCCGAACCGCTGATCGAAGCGTTCGCCGACGCGTTGCACACGCTGGGCGCCGACGTGCACACCGGCGTGTTCGGCGCGAATATGCAGGTCGAGTTGGTGAACGACGGACCGGTCACGGTCATTCTCGAGATTTGACGGCGCCATCGCAGGTACCTTGGTAGATGTCGGCTTTGGTGGCCGATTCTGACGTGAGGGGGCGACCACGAGCACATCGCCTGACTTCGGGTCGCTTCGCTCCGACGACGACGAGTGGGACATCGTCAGCGGGGTGGGCTACACCGCGCTGCTGGTGGCGGGATGGCGTGCACTGCACGCCATCGGCCCACGGCCGCTGGTCCGCGACGAATACGCGCAGGTTTTCATCGACGCCGCGCAGGACCCGTATCTGGCCGGTGTGCTTGCCAATCCGGGTACCTCCGAGGACGAGACGGCGTTTCCGCGCCTCTACGGTGTGCAGACGAGGTTCTTCGACGACTTCTTCGCCTTCGCCGGTGAGGCGGGCATCCGACAGGCGGTGATCGTCGCCGCGGGACTGGACTCTCGCGCATACCGCCTCGGCTGGCCGGATGGCACAACGGTTTTCGAGGTTGACCTGCCGAAGGTCCTCGAATTCAAGGGACGCGTGCTCGGCGAGCATGGCGCCACGCCCAAGGCCCGCAGGGTCGAGGTCGGGGCCGATTTGCGCACCGACTGGTCGCGGCGGTTGGAAGCGGCAGGCTTCGACACCGAGGCTCCCAGCGCCTGGTCGGTGGAGGGTGTGTTGCCCTATCTGACCGACGAGGCCCAAAGCGCGCTCTTCTCCCGCATCAGCGGGCTCAGTGCGCCGGGCAGCCGAATCGCCATCGGCGCGCTGGGATCCCGCTTGGACCGCGAGCAGCTCGCCGCCCTGGAGACGGACCACCCCGGGGTCAACATGTCCGGCGATGTGGACTTCTCCGCCCTCACCTACGAGCCCCAGGGCGACCCTGCGGAGTCGCTCGCCGCGCACGGCTGGGCCGTCGAACCCGTCCGCAACACGCTCGACCTGCAGGCCGGCTACGGGATGACGCCGCCGCCGGTAGACGTCAAGATCGACGCGTTCATGCGCTCCCAATACATCACGGCGACGCGGTCTGGTTGAGCCGAATGGCGCCGCTCACGAGGCTCTCGCCCGCCGACGCCCTCGCGGAGATCGGCGCCAGCACACCGGGGCCCGGGATCGGCGCCTTCTTCGACCTTGACGGCACGTTGGTCGACGGCTTCACGGCGGCGGTGCATGTCGGTGATCGGATCCGTCGCCGCCAGGCCGGACTGGGCGAGCTCCTGGGTGTGTTCGACGCCGCGCTGCGATACCGCTTCGGTCGGTTGGAGTTCGAACACCTTATCGTGCGGGCGGCCGGCTACCTGCGTGGGGAATCGCTCACCGAGCTCAACGCCCTGGGCGACCGCTTGTTCGTCGAACGCGTTGCCGCGCGTCTGTATTCGCACATGCACGACATCGTGCAGGCGCATCAGCAGCGCGGGCACACCGTCGTGCTGAGCTCGTCGGCGCTGTCCATTCAGGCGGTGCCCGTCGCGCGCTTCCTCGGCATTTCCAACGTGCAGTGCAACCACTTCGAGCTCGACGAGCACGGCCGGCTGACCGGCGGGATCGTCAAACCGATCGTGTGGGGGGCCACCAAGGCCGCCGCGCTGCAGCAATTCTGTTCCGCCAACGGCGTTGCGGTGCAGCGCAGTTACTTCTACGCCGACGGTGACGAGGATGCGGCGTCGATGTCGGTCGTCGGGTGTCCGCGACCGGTGAATCCCCGCTCGGGGCTCGCGGCGGCGGCCGCTGCGCAGGGGTGGCCGGTGATGTGCCTCGCCTCGGGGCGCCGCGGGCCGGTGCGGACGTTGCGCCATCTGGCCGAGCACGTCCGCCGCGACCGGGCCTAGGGCGTCAGCAGGACCTTCACCTCGTCGCCGGAGCGCGACTCGGCGGTCGCGTAGCCCTTGGCGGCCTCGTCCAACGACAGTGTCGTGGTGAAGACGCCGTCGACGTCGAGCCGGCCGGATTGCAGCAGCGGGATCAGCTCCGGCCAGGTGCGCTGCACCGGCGCCGTGGTCATCCGCAGGGTGATGCTGCGAATCAGGCAGCCCAGCGCGTTGAGCGGAAACGGGTTCATATCGTGCACACCGACAACCGAGACGGTGCCGCCCGGCCGCACCGCGTTGAGCGCGTCGGTCAGGGATGCGTCGGTGGCGACCGCGTCGATCACGGCGTCGGCGCCGCGCCCGCCCGTGGCCGCCAGGATGGCCGCTACGGCCGGCGGCTTGACCGGCGTCGCTCCCCACGCCGCGGCGCGGTCCAGGCGCCCATCCACGCGGTCGACCGCGAAAACGGTTGCGGCACCGTGAAAAAATGCGCAGCGCAGGGCGCACAGGCCCACTGCGCCCAGGCCGATCACCGCCACCGTGCCACCGGGCGGAATGTCGGCTCGCTGGGCCGCCGCCCAGCCGGTGGCCAGGTTATCGGTGAGCAGCAGCGCCTGTTCGGTGCTGATCCCGTCGGGCGTCTTGAGCAGCTGAAAGTCGGCGGCGGGCACCGCGAGCAGGTCGGCCTGCGCACCGGGAAGCACGCCGCCGCCGAAGATCTGAAACCCGGAGAAGCACATCACCGGGTCGCGCGTGGCGCATCCGGGGCAGGCGCCGCAGCCGGTCACCGATGACACCATGACCTGGTCGCCGACCTTGACGGTGCGCACGTCGGGCCCGGCTTCGACGACGGTGCCGACCGCCTCGTGGCCGAGGGTCATGGGTGCGGCCAGCGGATAGTCACCCTCGTAGAAGTGTAGATCGGATCCGCAGATTCCCGCGGCGGTGACCGAGACGATCGCTCCGTCGGAACCCGGGAGTTCCGGATCGGGGCGCGTGTCGACCTCGATGTTGCGTGGCCCGTCGAGGACTACCGTTCGCATGGTGGTGTGCTCACTTTCTTTGCCGCAGTACGAATTCGGACCAGTCGGGCTGGCGCACGGCGGCCCAGTACTCGTTGAGGCGCCACGGGCTGACGGTGTGGATCTCGCCGTCGGCGTTCTTGAAGTAGGAGTGCTTGACCGCCGGGTGTGACCACACCATCTTCTTGATCTGGGCCTGCGTTCGTTGGTGCCACTCGGTCGCGGCTTCGGCCCGCGGTTCCATCGAGAGCAGCTTCTCCTGGGCCAGCCGCTGGAGGCACTGGCCGACATAGCGCATCTGGAGTTCGGACTGGAAGATCAAACTGCCGCCATGGGCGAGATGAGTTCCGGGCCCGTAGAGGATGAAGAAGTTCGGGAATCCGGGCACCGTGATGCCGAGGTAGGCATACGGCCGGCTCCCCCACATCTGGTGCAGGTCAACCCCATTGCGGCCGACCACTTTCAGCGGCCACAACACATCGGTGTGGCGAAATCCGGTCGCGTAGACGATGACGTCGGCCTGGTGCACCACGCCGTCCTCCGTGACAACGCCGTGCGGTGTGATCTTCTGGATCGGCGTGCGCACCAACTCGACGTTGTCGCGTTGCAGCGTCTGCAGCCAGCTGCCGTTGTCCTGCAGTGTCCGTTTTCCCGTGGCGGGATAGTCGGGTAACACCTTGTCCAACAGCTCTTGGGAGCTCGCGCCCTCGCCGATCTGGCTGGTGATCCACTGCGCGAACATCATTCGGGCGGCGGCGTTGATGTCGCTGACGGCGTAGTCCTGGTCGGCGTAGTTGGGGTCGCCCTCCGCGGCGTCGAGTCCCTTGTCGGCGCCCGGCCAGAGCACCAGGAATCTGTACCACCGGCCGTAGAAGGGCAGGTGTCGCATCGCCCACCGCACCCCGTCGCCGACCTCGTCGTGGTACATGGGGTTCGGGAACATCCACTGCGCGGTGCGCTGGAAAACCGTGAGCTTCTCGACCTGGCCGGCGATCGCCGGTGCGATCTGGAAGCCGCTGGCGCCGGCGCCGATGAGCGCGACCCGCTTGCCGGTCAGATCAACCGAGTGGTCCCAGGCCGCCGAGTGAAATGACGGCCCCTCGAAGGTGTCGGCGCCGTCGAAGCCGGGGATGTTGGGCCGGTTCAACTGACCGACCGCGGTCAGGACGGCCCGCGTGGTGATCGTGCTCGTCTGGCCGTCCGGGCCGCGCAGCGAGACGCTCCACACCCCGTCGTCGTCGTTCCACTTGGCCTCGACGACCTCGGTGTTCCACCGGATGTGCTCGCCCAGCCCGTGCTTGTTCATCACCTGCGTGAAATAGTCCCGCAGCTCGTATTGCTCGGCGAAGAAGTGCGTCCAATCGTTGTTGGGTTCGAAGCTGTAGCAATAGAAGTGGTTTGCGACATCCACGCGGGCGCCGGGATAGCTGTTCTCCCACCATGTTCCGCCGGGGCCGGCGTTTTTCTCGACGATCGTGAACGGAATGTTGGCCTGCTTGAGCCGGATGCCGGCCAGCAGGCCCGACTCCCCGCATCCGACCACCAGGACGGGTAGTTTGGCGGCGGATTCCGTCGGCAGGGCGGCCGGACGGCGCGGGTCGACACCATCGAGATCCATCTCTTCCAGGATCAGCGGCAGGTAGTCGTCGGTGACGTGTTCGCAGGCCGCCCAGTCCATCATCTCCCGAATGAGTTCAAGGCTCAGCGGCTCGGGTTCGGGGCAACCGCGGTCCCGGTAGTCGGTGAGCACCGGCAGCGCCGCCGCCCGGGCCCGGGCCTTGTCCTCGTCGGACATGAAGCCCTGAACCTCATTGAGGAAGATGCCCATGGGCTTGAAGTCCCGGATGAACCGCGGGTCGCCGGTGATGTGGACGAGCGAGAGCAGCAGGGTCGGGACGCTGACATCCTCGAGCGCGGCCGCGATCTCGTCCGTCGGCGTCGTGAAGGGCTGGCCGGCATAGCGGCTGCGCATCAAGCCGATCCTTCCGGTAGGCGGGGGCGGCGAATTACGCTACCGAGCGTTTCGTAATTGTCGGCACCACGCTACCCCGTTGCAGCGCAGCGGATCAAGGATCGGCGCGCCGCCCGTCGGATGCTGTTACGGCTTTCCGTTCGTGCCGGGGGCGCCAAAGTAACCGCCCTGGCCGCCGGTGCCGCCGTGCCCGGTACCGAATCCGTTGCCGCCGTTGCCGCCGATGCCGAATATCGACGGGGTGTAGGTGCCCATGTCGATGGTCCCGGCGTTGCCCCCGTTACCGCCGTTCGCGGGGCCGCCGCCGGTGCCGGCGTCGCCGCCTTGGCCGCCTTGGCCGAAGAACCCGAGGCCGGCGCCGCCGTCGCCGCCGTTGTTGCCGCCGTTGCCGACGGGAGCGGCGCCGCCGTGCCCGCCGTTGCCGCCGATGCCGGCCTGCAGCCCGGCGCCCATGCCACCGGCCCCGCCGACGCCACCGTTGCCGCCGGCCGAGGCGCCGCCGGCCCCGCCGGTGCCGCCGCCGGCGATGCCCGTCACCGTGGCCGCCACGCCGCCGGCGCCACCGTTGCCGCCGGTTCCGAGGGCGCCGCTGGCGGCGCCTCCGGCCCCGCCGTTGCCGCCGATGGAAGCGCCCCACCCGACGAAGTCGGGGGCCGCGGCGGCGCCGCCGGCGCCCCCGGCCCCGGCGAGTCCGGTGGTAGCGGCGCCGCCCACCCCGCCGGCGCCGCCCTGGGTCAGGTCGATGCCGAAGAAGCCGGAGGAGCCGCTGGCCCCGCCCGCGCCGCCGGCGCCGCCGGTGCCCCCGGCAGCGGTCGCGGCGCCGCCGGCTCCGCCTGCCCCGCCCATGCTCAAGTCGATCCCCAACGGGCTGCGGGCGAAGCCCTGGCCGCCGGCGCCGCCGGCCCCGGCGATACCCCCGACACCGGTGGCGTCACCACCGGCGCCGCCGGCGCCGCCGAAGCCAAGGAAGAGGCCGGTTCCGTTGCCGCCGGCCCCGCCGGCCCCGGCGGTGCTTCCGGGGGCGCTCACGGCACCGCCTGCCCCGCCGATCCCGCCGATCCCCGAGAGGAAGCCGGCGTGGCCGCCGGCCCCGCCGGCCCCGCCGTTGGAGCCGGGAATTCCGAGCGCACCGGCCCCGCCGGCGCCGCCATTCCCGTTCAGGAACGCGTTGCCCCCGGCGCCGCCGGCACCGCCGGTGCCAAGGCCGGTGGTGCCACCTGTCCCCCCGGCACCGCCGGGGCCCCAGAACAATCCACCATTGCCGCCATGGCCGCCTGCCATGCCGGGACCGCCGGTCCCGCCCATGCCGCCGACGCCGAACAGGCCGGCCGCCCCGCCGGCGCCACCGACCTGCCCGGCCCCGCCCGAGCCGCCATTGCCGCCGCGGCCCCACAAGATCCCGCCAGGGCCACCGTTCTGCCCGGTCCCCGCGGCGCCGTCGGTACCGGGGCCGATCAGCGGGCGACCCAGCAACGTGTTGGTCGGCGCGTTGATGGCCCCGAGCACGTCTTGCTCCAGGGTCTGCAATGGCGAGGCGTTGGCCGCTTCGGCGGCCGCGTACGCGCCGCCCGTGCTATTCAGGGCCTGCACGAATTGCGCGTGGAACAACGCCGCTTGAGCGCTGAGCGCCTGGTATTGCGCGCCGTGGCTGGCGAACAGGGCGGCGATCGCCGTCGACACCTCATCACTGGCGGCGGCCAGCACTCCGGTGGTCGGGATGGCCGCCGCCGAATTGGCGGCGCTCAACGTCGAAGCGATGCCCGCGGCGTTCTCCGCGGCCGTCGTCACTGCCTCCGGCACTGCAACCAAATACGACATATGACAACCTCCAGAACCCGTCGGGTGGGCCATCGTCATGCGATCAGGGCTAGGCGGATGGTAGGCGCTGCATCCGCGTAATTCGACACGTTTACAACAATTGGCAGGCGCTTGCCAGAAATCGAGGTGACCGCGGACGATCCGTTCGGAAGCGTCCCCCACGTGCGGAGGTAAGGAGTGTCGTGGCCCCGATACTGACGGCCTGCAGCGGCTTTTTGCTCGCGGTCTTGTGGATGGATCTGATCTTCGACGTCCAGGTCTTCCGATATCGCAGCGCGGGTGAGGAATTGCCCGAGCCCGCGCTCTCTTCGATCGCGGATTACTACCACCGCGCGACCACGACGTCGCGACCGATGGGCCACGTCATCGCCGTTGTCATGCTCGCCTTGTTGGGCGCGTTGGGGTTGCAGGCCGCTCGGGGCGACGACCCGGCATGGCTGCTGGGGACCTCGGCCGCGCTCGCGGGGGTGCCGGTGGTGCTGGCGCTGACGCACACGGTCCCGAGCGCCGTTCGGCTCGGGCACCGGGCGGGCGGTCCGGCCGAACAGACCCGGCTGGCGCGGGCCATCTGCCGCGATCACCTGGTCTGCTTCGCCGGCATACTGGCTTTCGTCGTCGTGTGGACGACCCGCGGGTTGCTCTGACAAGGGCCTGAAACGTCGTAGTGCCGACGAGCTGGTCAGGGGCGGCTGGCCACGTCAACGCTCTACGTACTAAACTAGAACACGTTTCAATTCCTTCAGAACCGCGACGCTTCCACAGGAGTAGGCATGCACACCGCGATTTGCGACGAGCTTGGCATCGAGTTCCCGATCTTCGCCTTCACCCACTGCCGTGATGTCGTGGTCGCTGTCAGCAAGGCCGGCGGTTTCGGCGTGCTCGGCGCCGTCGGCTTCACGCCCGAGCAACTGGAGATCGAGCTCAACTGGATCGACGAGAACATCGGCGATCACCCCTACGGGGTCGACATCGTGATCCCGAACAAGTACGAGGGGATGGACTCCCACCTGTCCGCCGAGGAGCTGGCCGAGACGCTGCGCAAGATGGTGCCGCAGGAGCATCTGGACTTCGGCAAGAAGATCCTCGCGGACCACGGAGTGCCGATCGAAGACAGCGACGGGGACAGCCTGCAACTGCTCGGGTGGACCGAGGCGACGGCCACCCCGCAGGTCGAAGTGGCGTTGAAGCACCCCAAGGTCAAGATGATCGCCAACGCGCTCGGCACTCCCCCGGCCGACATGATCAAGCACATCCACGACGCCGGGCTCAAGGTGGCCGCGCTGTGCGGTTCACCATCGCAGGCCCGCAAGCACGCCGACGCGGGCGTCGACATCATCATCGCCCAGGGCGGCGAGGCCGGCGGACACTGCGGCGAGGTGGGCTCAATCGTGTTGTGGCCGCAGGTCGTTAAGGAGGTCGCCCCGGTGCCGGTGCTGGCCGCCGGTGGCATCGGAAGCGGTCAGCAGATCGCGGCGGCCTTGGCGCTGGGTGCCCAGGGCGCGTGGACCGGCTCGCAGTGGCTGATGGTCGAGGAATCCTCGAACACGCCGGTGCAGCAGCAGGCGTACATCAAGGCGGGCAGCCGCGACACCGTCCGGAGCCGTTCGTTCACCGGCAAGCCGGCCCGGATGCTGCGCAACGACTGGACCGAGGCCTGGGAGCAGCCGGACAACCCGAAGCCGCTCGGTATGCCGTTGCAGTACATGGTTTCCGGCATGGCGGTCCGGGCCACCAACCGGTACCCCAACGAGTCCGTCGACGTCGCGTTCAACCCGGTCGGCCAAGTGGTCGGGCAATTCAGCAAGGTGGAGAAGACGGCGACCGTCATCGAGCGGTGGGTGCAGGAGTACCTGGAAGCGACCAACAGGCTCGACGAGCTGAACGAGGCCGCCGCCGTCTAACGGCTACTCGTCGTCGACGTCGTCGAGGTCCTCCCCGCCGGTGAAGACCTCCTTCGTACGGTCCACCGCGTAGGTGCCGATGTCGATCGAGTTCTGGACGATGCCGCTGGCGCCGCCGGCGATGTCACCCCGGATGATGTCGCCGGCGTGCTCGACGATGTCCGAGGCCTTTTCGACGGCATTCGTCGCGATGTCCTTGGCCGCGTCGACCGCGTCCCTGGGATTGAAGCCCATCGGAGTCCCCTTTCGTTGCAACAGCTTTGATATGACCCTAGTGGCGATCGCAAGCGCGGCCTAGCCGGGCGCCGCGGGTCGCCACCATTGGCGCCGTGGCGATCGCAAGCGCGGCCTAGCCGGGCGCCGCGGGGCCGGCGTCAGTAGTTGACCAGGGAGCGCCAGTAGTCCTCGGGAATCTCGGCGCCGGACCGCAGGACGCGCGCCAGCCCGACGGCCATCGCGACGCCGAGCAGCCCCAGCCACAGCCCGGCCAGCCCGATGACGGTCCAGAGCGCGGCGGTGAGCGCGGGCCAGGGCGACAGCACGGCGAGCACGGGCGCGAAGAAGAAGCCGGCCCCGACGTACCACGCCGAGCCGGCGCGATCGGATGCCAGGACGAAGCGCAGCCAGCGCGGGATCGGGGCCGCGGCGGGCTGGGGCCGGTTCATGGCGTCAGCCGGCTATCCCGACGGCGGGAAGAACCCCGCCCCGGTGAACCAGCCCTCTTGCCATCCCTGATCCCCCAGGCAAAGCATGGGAAGGCCCCGCTCTGACTGGGCGGCCGCCTGCGGGCCCGGGCACTTCGCGCCGGCCTGCTGCACGCCATACAACGGATAGGAGATGACCCAGTAGCCGGTGGTGGCCGCGGGGAATTGGTTGGGCGGCGGGAAGTGACAGGCCTCGGCCTGTCCGCTGGGGCCGCGTCCGAAGATGAAGCGCTCGTAGTTGTCGCAGGGCGCACCCAGCGAGGCCTGATAGTTCATCCCCGGCACGTCGCCGTTGTAATGCTGATCGGCCGCGGCGGCCGGCGCCATGCCGATCGTGATGCCCGCTATCGAAGCCGCGCTGAGCAGTTCCCGAATCATGTTCCACCCCACCTGTCGCCGGTGACCTGGACAAAGCATATCGATTGCGCCGCGAGCCACAAGCGCGTTTGCCGGGGACCGTCAACGACGCCGGTAGGTGCAGATCAACACCCCGGTCCCGGTTGCCGTCGTCGACACCAGCTCCAGCCCGCGGGCCCGGCCGTCGCCGGGAAACAGTCGCTTGCCGCCGCCGAGCAGGATCGGCTCGATCATCAGCCGGTATTCGTCCACCAGGTCGTGTTCGATCAGCTGTGCGGCCAGCGACGGGCTGCCCATCACCTGGATCGCCCGACCGTCGCGGGCGCGCAGTTGACGGATCGCGCCGATCGCGTCGTCGGCGGGTAGCAGGGCCGAGCCGGTCCAGGTCAGTTCGTCCTGGGTGAGTGTGCGGGACGCCACGTATTTGGGGATCTCGTTCATGCGGTCGGCGAACGGGTCCCCGCCGCGGTCCGGCCAGGCGGCCGCCATCGTTTGCCAGGTGCGGCGGCCGAACAGCAGCGCATCGGTGCCGGCCATGGTTTCGGCGACGGCGGGTCCCATCGTCTCCGGCTCGAAGTAGGGCATGGACCAGCCCCCGTGCGCGAATCCCCCGTCGGTGTCCTCACCCTGGCCGCCCGGGGCCTGGACGATGCCGTCCAGACTTATGAAGTGACTGAGAACGATGCGCATGTGCTCCCTTTTCGGTCGGTCGGTGCTCCTGCTTCCCATACAGACCGGCCGAGCCCGCGAAACTCATCGAGGCTGAACGTGTTGCAATTCGGGTCGGCGATCTTGCCTCAGTCCTTCCCAACCGTGGTGTCGCAATGGTTTCCTTGCATTAAGGATGCCTAGAGGACTTCGTATCGAGGAGTGCGCCATGTCAACCGCAGAGCCGACGGCCAAGCCGGCCCCCAATCTGCCGCCCGGATTCGATTTCACCGACCCGGACGTCCACGCGGAGCGGCTGCCGGTGGAAGAGCTGGCCGAGCTGCGCCGAACCGCACCGATCTGGTGGAACGAGCAGCCGATCGGTGCGGGCGGATTCGACGACGGCGGCTTCTGGGTGGTCTCCAAGCACAAGGACGTCAAGGAGGTCTCGCTGCGTAGCGACGTCTTCTCCAGCCTCGAGAAGACCGCGCTGCCGCGCTACAAGGACGGCACGGTCGGCGAGCAGGTCGAGCGCGGCAAGTTCGTCCTGCTCAACATGGATGCGCCGCAACACACCCGGCTGCGCAAGATCATCTCGCGCGCCTTCACTCCCCGGGCCATCGAGCGCCTGCGCGACGACCTCGCCGTGCGCGCCCGGCACATCGTCGAGGAAGCGGCCGCCCAGGGCCGCGGTGACTTCGTGGAGCAGGTCTCGTGCGAGCTGCCGCTGCAGGCCATCGCCGGGTTGATGGGTGTGCCGCAGGAAGAACGCAAGAAGCTCTTCCACTGGTCCAACGAGATGGTCGGCGACCAGGACCCCGAGTTCGCCAACAACGACGCCATCACCGCCTCCGTCGAACTGATCATGTACGGCATGCAGATGGCCGCCGACCGGGCGCAGAACCCCGGGGAAGACCTTGTCACCAAGCTGGTTCAGGCCGACATCGACGGGCACAAGCTGTCCGACGACGAGTTCGGTTTCTTCGTCATTCTGCTCGCGGTGGCCGGCAACGAGACCACCCGCAACTCGATCACCCAGGGCATGATGGCCTTCACCGACTTCCCCGATCAGTGGGATCTGTTCAAGAAGGAGCGTCCCGCCACCACGGCCGACGAAATCGTCCGGTGGGCCACCCCGGTCACGTCCTTCCAGCGCACCGCGCTGCAGGACTACGAGCTGTCCGGTGTGCAGATCAAGAAGGGCCAGCGGGTGGTAATGGTCTACCGCTCCGCCAATTTCGACGAGGAGGTGTTCGACGACCCGTTCACCTTCAACATCCTGCGCGACCCCAACCCGCACGTGGGATTCGGTGGCACCGGTGCGCATTACTGCATCGGGGCGAACCTGGCGCGGATGACGATCGACCTGATGTTCAACGCGATCGCCGACGGCATCCCGAACCTGGAATCGATCGCAAAGCCCGAACGGCTGCGGTCGGGCTGGCTCAACGGGATCAAGCACTGGCAGGTCGACTACCACACCGACGGAGCGAAATCCCCTGCCGCGCAGTAGCGTCAACCGCGTGGCTACCCATCGAGCTGTTCACGTAAAGTCGGCGGGCGCACCGCTCGAACTGGTCGACGTCGAAACCAAGCCACCGGGGCGTGACGAGGCGCGGCTGACTGTCACCGCGTGCGGGATTTGCGGCACGGACGCACACTTTGTCTCGGGTGGGTTCCCGGGCATGACGTGGCCGCTGACCCCCGGGCACGAAATCGCCGGAACGATCGCCGAGCTCGGCCCCGGTGTCGAGGGGTTCGAGGTCGGCGATCGGGTTGCGGTCGGGTGGTTCGGCGGGTGCTGCTACCACTGCGACGAGTGCCGAAAAGGCCACTTCATTCATTGCGAGAACGGGAAGGTGCCGAGTTACCAATATCCCGGCGGATACGCGGAGTCGGTGACCGTCCCGGGCAGTGCGCTCGCCCGGATACCGGCGGGACTGTCCGACGCAGAAGCGGCGCCGATGGGCTGCGCCGGTGTCACCACCTACAACGCCTTGCGTCACACGAAGGCCGTGCCCGGCGACCGGGTCGCCGTACTCGGTGTCGGTGGGCTTGGCCACCTCGGGGTGCAGTTCGCCCGGGCGATGGGTTTCGAGACCATCGCGATCGCCCGTGGCGGCGGCAAAGAGGAGGACGCCCGAAAGTTGGGCGCCCACCACTACATTGACTCCACCGCCGCCGATCCCGCCGAAGCGCTGAAGGCACTTGGCGGTGCCGCTGTTGTGCTGGCAACCGCGGGCAACTCGTCGGCGATGGCCGCAACCGTCGGCGGGATATCGCCACAAGGCGAGCTTGTCACGATCGGCGTCACGCCTGAACCGTTGCCGATCAGCCCCATTCAGCTCATCACACCGGGGGTCAGCATCGTCGGCCATCCCTCCGGCACCGCCAAAGACGTCGAGGACACTATGCATTTCGCGGTTCTGTCCGGCGTGCGGGCGTGGATCGAGGAGTTGCCGCTGGCGCAGGCGGCCGAGGGCTATGCGGCGCTGGAGCAGGGTCGAGCGCACTACCGGACCGTTTTGACGATGTGACTACAGTCGGTGTGTGACCGACTTATGGACCCTGACCGCATCCGACGGTGAGTTGTTGATCCGCACCGGCGTCACGGGCAGGGCGGCGCGGATGGGCCATCGACTCACCATCGCGATGACGCGCTGGGAGGCCACCGTGGCGTGGGGCGGCGCCGAACCGGTCAGCGCGGAGCTGACGGTCGAGGTCGACTCGTTCGAGGTGCTACGCGGCGAGGGCGGGGTCAAAGGGCTGTCCGGGCCGGAGAAGGTCCTGGTGAAGTCGAACGCGTTGAAGTCGTTGGACGCCAAGCGCTATCCCGAGATCCGGTTCGCCGCCGACACGATCGACAAGGTCGACGACGGCTACCGCCTGACCGGGAAGCTGCACATTCGCGGCAAGTCCCACGAGCACGTCATCGACTTGCGCACAGAGGATCTCGGCGAGGATTGGCGAATGACCGTCGAATCCGCCGTTCGCCAAAGCGATTACGGGGTCAAGCCCTACTCGCTGCTGATGGGCTCGGTGAAGGTAGCCGACGAGGTGTCGGTGTCCTTCACCGCGGTGCACCCCAAGGCCTGAGCCGCACCGCGTTCCGCTAGGGCGTCGGCGCGGAGGGCGGCGCCGCATCACCGGCGTCGCCGGGGATGTGCTCAAGAACCCGGGTCAGGTAGGGCTGACGGCCGCTCGCGTCCGGCTGCGGCTCGTCGGGAGCGCCTTGCTGCTCTCCCCCCGCCCCGGACTCCGGCGCGGGTTCGCCCGCGGGTGCCTTAGGCTTCGGCGCGGGCGGGGCCACCTCGGGAGGTGGCGCGACGGCGGGCGCGACGGCCTCGGCGATCTGCGCGGGCGGCGCGTGCACGACGTGCTTCGACGGCGCGGACTCGCTGGCCGGGGCGAGCTGAATACCCAAAGCGAGCGACGCCGACGAGACGAAAGTGATTGCACCGGCGGCCAATGCCGCCGCGGCGCCGGTGTAGGACAACTTCCGGGGCCGCGCCACCGGAACGGCGACGGGCTCACTGACGTGCGCCACCAGCTGTTCGTCGGTGAACTCGGTGCTGTTTGCCGCGGCGAGCGCCGCACCCCGCGCGATCGTCACCTGGGCCATGGTCTGGGCGAAAACGGGAACCGGCAAGGCCTTTTCGAGCTGCCAGGAGAACCCGTTGAGGTCGCTGTCCGCGCCGACGACCACCACCGCGCCGGGGCGCCAGCCCGCCGGTCGTTCGAACATCCCGCTCAGCCAGGAGCTCAGCCCGTCGAACCCGCCGCGCACGTGCTTGACGGCGGTCCGCGTCTCCCCGTCGTGGGTGTCGACCATGACGACGGTTGCCCACTCATGCTCGAGGATGCAGACGGCGGTCTGCTGGTAGCCGATCACCGGCGCTATCGCGCGGGCGAGGGTCTCGACCGCCTCGAGCAGCCGAACCGGCACGACGTTGTCCAGGCCGGCGTCGGTCAGCGCCTCCAACACCAGCGCCGCCTGAGCGGACGCTTCATCGCTCCACGTCAGCCCGACCACGCGCACTCGACGCTCGCTGGTGGCCGCCTGTGCGTCGACCCGCAGTACCTCGTCCGCCACCAGTTCCGCAGTGTTCAGGGCGCGCACCCCACGGCCCGCGGGCAGGCAAAATTCCTGATGGTCCAGGATCGTGCCGTCGGCGCCGTGTCCCTCAGCGAGGACCCACCCGACGGTGGTCGGCGTCAGTGATAGCCCCAGTACCGTGTCCAAACTTGCACCTCAATCGGCCCGGTCGCCCGCCGCCCTCACCCGCGGTTGCGCACCAAAAGCTCGTGGTGCGGCAGTTCGTGAGGGCAGGAACGGACCGGAATGTGTGGTCTCCGTCGGCTTGCTCCGTGAGAGCCTACGCGGTCCGCGCAAGTTCGGCTGCCCCGGTATTGAATTCGCGTTGAACTCGCAGGCCACGCGCGTGCGCACCGGCTCACCGCCCTACGGGCGTCGCCGCCAAGCGCCACAAATCGCCTTTTGATGCCGCGTAATAAGGACAGATGACCGACCGCGCGCCCACGCCGCGGCCCGCCACAGGGACCCGCGGGGCGGGTCGAGCAAATCGACTCGCCATTTGGCGAGGTGTCCTTTACCTCGCGAGTCGCGGCGCCCGCCGCCCCGCCTTGCGTTTGTCGCCGCGGACGCGCTGCCTGGCGTTTGTCGCGGCGCGGCCGTTCGACGCGCCTTTGTCTACAATGCGAAATTCGGTCGGAAACCGATATGAAACTGAGACAACACCGCGTCCCAATCGACATTTGGTCGAATAACCCGGTAAATTCCAGCTGAGACCGCCATCACATACGGATAAGGGGCAGGTATGACAGACGTGAGCGAGAAGATCCGGGCCTGGGGGCGCCGGCTTGTGGTCGGTGCAGCTGCGGCTGTCACCCTGCCGGGCCTGATCGGTCTTGCCGGTGGCGCGCCGACCGCGGGGGCGTTCTCGCGCCCGGGTTTGCCGGTGGAGTACCTGCAGGTGCCGTCCGGGGCGATGGGCCGCAACATCAAGGTCCAGTTCCAAAGCGGCGGAAACGGCTCCCCGGCGGTGTACCTGCTCGACGGTCTGCGGGCCCAGGACGACTACAACGGCTGGGACATCAACACCCCCGCGTTCGAGTGGTACTACAAATCCGGCCTGTCGATCATCATGCCGGTCGGCGGGCAGTCCAGCTTCTACGCCGACTGGTACGGTCCGGCCTGCGGCAAGGCCGGCTGCTCGACCTATAAGTGGGAGACCTTCATCACCAGCGAGCTGCCGCAATGGCTGAACGCCAACCGCAGCGTCAAGCCCACTGGCAGCGCCGCGGTCGGCATCTCGATGTCCGGCTCCTCGGCGCTGATCCTGGCCGCCTACCACCCGGGCCAGTTCGTCTACGCGGGCTCGCTGTCGGCCCTGATGGACCCGTCGTCGGGGATGGGGCCCAGCCTGATCGGTCTGGCGATGGGGGACGCCGGCGGTTACAAGCCCGACGCCATGTGGGGCCCGTCCAGCGACCCGGCCTGGCAGCGCAACGACCCCACCGTTCAGATCCCGAAGCTGGTCGGCAACAACACCCGCCTGTGGGTCTACTGCGGTAACGGCACTCCGTCGGAGCTGGGTGGGGCCAACATGCCCGCCGAGTTCCTGGAGAACTTCGTGCGCAGCAGCAACCTGAAGTTCCGGGACGCCTACAACGCGGCCGGCGGACACAACGCCGTGTTCAACTTCGATGCCAATGGAACGCACAGCTGGGAGTACTGGGGTGCGCAGCTCAACGCCATGAAGGGTGACCTGCAGGGCAGCCTGGGCGCCACCCCGGGGGGCGGCGGCTAACCACCCACCCAACCGAAGGTTCGCTACTGCGCCTGACGACGACGTCGGGCGCAGTAGCGCGTTAAGGGGCCTTGAGGCGGTCGGTGACGTCGACCCAGGCCGTCGAGTCGCTGCGGTGGTCGTTCATGTTCCGGCACTGACCGTAAACGTGGAGGACGCCCAGGCTCGGCTCTTCGCTTTGCAGATAGACGATCGCCGTGGCGGCATTCGTGGTGAGTGACTCGGCGAACGGGTGGTTATTCGGCGGCAGGCCGCGGGCCCAGCCATGGGCGGCCAGCGTCGCCGCGAGCGTCTGGAAGAAAGCGTCGGGCCGGGCGCCGGCGGGCAGCGCGAAGGTCAGATAGATCGCGCCCTGATACGGCGGCTCGTCGTGGTTTTTGCACGACATCAAGGTGTAGCCCGCCGACGCCGTCTGCAGCCGGGCCAGCGCGACGATCTGTTGGGCCGACTCCAGCACCTGAGCCCGGGACTGCTCGTCGCCGAC
Organism: Mycobacterium interjectum; assembly: GCA_002102225.1. Lineage (GTDB taxonomy): Bacteria > Actinomycetota > Actinomycetes > Mycobacteriales > Mycobacteriaceae > Mycobacterium > Mycobacterium interjectum_B. The sequence continues at coordinate 27,660 of LQPB01000059.1, read as the reverse complement.
CGGGTTGGCGGGGTGGTCCACCACGTCGGCAGGTGTCGTGTGCAGCCTGTCCACCGCCAGGAAAGCCCCGCCCAGGAGCAGCGAGGCCGTCAGCGCGGCGGTGATCAGCGCGCGCGCCGGCGTCGAGCGCAACCATTCGCCGCGGTTGGCGCCGCTGTCGCGGGGGTGGCGATTCGCGGCGGCCGAAGACATCACTGGCATCAGCGGCCAGGCTAGCTCCGGAAAGCGCAGGCGTCAGGCCACAATCGTCTCCATGGGTTGCGCGCGAGCTGTCCTGATCGGCTGCTGGGTGGCGGCGACGGTGCTGGCCACGCAAGCACGGGCCGATCCCGCCGGCGCGCTGACCGCCTTGGTTGACGCCGCCGCGCAACGGCTCCAGGTCGCCGAGCCCGTGGCCGCGTTCAAGTGGAACACCCACGGCGCCATCGAGGACCCGGGCCGCGTCGAGCAAGAGCTCGCGCATGCGCGCGGCGAGGCTGACGCCGCGCGCATCGACGCCGATTACGTGGCCCGGGTGTTTGCCGATCAGATCAACGCCACGGAGGCGATCGAATACAGCCGGTTCGCGCAATGGAAGCTGAAGCCGGCCGACGCGCCGTCCGCGGCTCCAGACCTGGCCGCGTCGCGGGCGGCCATCGACGGCTTCAACCGGACGATGCTGGCGCAGATCGTGGCCCGCTGGGAGCTGTTGCACTCAGCGGCCTGCGGCCCGGAGCTGGACGCCGCCAGGGCCGACGTCGCACGCGCCCGACAGCTGGATGACCTTTATCAACAAGCGGTTTCGCTGGCGACTCGGTCGTATTGCCAGGGCTAATTTATTTAACTCTCACGATTCTCTAAACCAGCGAATCCGCTGCTCACAGGGCTGATTTCGCTGCTAGAGGGCATATCTCGCGACATTTTCGAATCGGTAACGCTTCGGACACGCTCCGCGAAATGCCTGTCATGAGAAAACTCTGCAAGCCTCTCGTCAAGTCCGCGATGGTCGGCGGGTTCGTTGCAGCGTCGCTGACTTTCCCCACCGGCGTGGCAGGCGCCACTCCCCCGGCCCCCAACTGGGACGCCGTCGCGCAATGCGAGTCCGGTGGCAACTGGCAGGCCAACACCGGAAACGGCGAATACGGTGGGCTGCAATTCAAGCCGAGCACCTGGGCCCGGTACGGCGGCGTCGGCAACCCGGCCGCCGCGTCCAGGGAGCAACAGATCGCGGTGGCCAACCGGGTCCTGGCGGACCAGGGAATCGAGGCCTGGCCGAAATGCGGTACGGCGTCGGGCCTTCCGATCGGGCTGTATTCGCATCCCGCCCAGGGCATCAAGCAGATCATCAACGGGATCATCCAGGCGGCGATGCCCCACTGAGAGGTTCGGGGCGCTCGCTCTATGACCCAGCGCCAAGCTGTGTTTGGATCAGCCCATGGAAGGTTCGGCGACGGTTCACATGGCGGCGCCCGCGGACAAGATCTGGGATCTGATCGCGGATGTTCGTAACACCGGACGGTTTTCGCCTGAAGTGTTCGAGGCGGAGTGGCTCGGTGACGCGACCGGGCCGGCCCTCGGCGCCAAGTTTCGCGGCCACGTCCGGCGTAACGAGCTAGGACCGGTGTACTGGACGACGTGCGAGGTCACCGCGTGCGAGCCCGGCCGCGAGTTCGGGTTCTCGGTGATGCTGGGCGACAGGCCGGTGAATAACTGGCATTACCGGTTGGCGCCCAGCGGCGGCGGCACCGACGTGACGGAGTCCTTCCGGCTCAGCCCTGCCCCGTGGCTGGGCGTCTATTGGTTGTTCGGGGGCTTTTTGCGCAGGCGGCGCAACGTTCGGGACATGACCAAGACCCTGAACCGCATCAAAGATGTGGTCGAGGCGGGCTGACGGAGCGTGAAATCGGTCTTCATTACCGGCGCGGGCAGCGGCATGGGCCGCGAGGGCGCGAAGCTCTTCCACGCCAAGGGCTGGCGGGTCGGCGCGGTGGATCGCAACACCGACGGCCTGGCGACGCTGCGCCGGGAGCTGGGCGAGGAGCGGCTCTGGACCCGTGCGGTCGACGTGACGGACAAGGGCGCCCTGGACGGCGCCCTGGCGGACTTCTGCGCCGGCAATGACGGCGGCGGGCTCGACATGATGTGGAACAACGCCGGCATCGGCGAATCGGGCTGGTTCGAGGACGTGCCATACGACGCCGCGATGCGCGTCGTCGAGGTCAACTTCAAAGCGGTGCTGACGGGCGCCTACGCCTCCCTGCCCTACCTGAAGAAGACGCCCGGCAGCCTGATGTTCTCGACGTCGTCATCCTCGGGCACCTACGGAATGCCGCGCATCGCGGTCTACTCGTCGACCAAGCACGCGGTCAAAGGGCTCACCGAGGCGCTGAGCGTGGAGTGGCAGCGACATGGGGTCCGGGTCGCCGACGTGCTGCCGGGCCTGATCGACACCGCCATCCTCACCACCACGGCCAACCACTCCGACGACGGCGGCCCGGCGATGTCCGGCGAGGAACTTCGCGACCGCGCGCCCAAGAAGGGCATGATGCGGCTGATGCCGGCGAGCAGCGTGGCGGAGGCGGCGTGGCAGGCCTATCACAACCCGAAGCGATTGCACTGGTACGTGCCCAAGAGCATCCGGGTGATCGACCTGCTCAAGGGCCTGAGCCCGGAGTTTGTGCGGGGTCGCATCGTCAAGTCCCTACCGGCGCTGATGCCGAAGCGGCAGTGAAGGAGATGGCTCGGTGCAAAACCGTGTGCTTGCAATCGCTTTCATCCTGATCGCCACGGCGGGCGTCGCCGGTTGCGGGCAGGCGCAGACCATGCCCCGCAAAGCCGCCCGCGTCACCATCGACGGCACCACGCACACGGCCCGCCCCGCGGCCTGCAGCCAGACCCAGTCGTACCGGACCCTCGACATCGGCGACGAGAACGGGCACGTCGAAGCGGTGGTCGTGCTCAGCGGCTACCGCGTCATCCCGCAGTGGGTGAAGATCCGCAACGTCGACGGCTTCACGGGCAGCTATTGGCAGGGCGGGGTGGGCGACGCGCACGCCGAGATCACCAACAACGCCTACACCATCACCGGCAGCGCCTACGGCATCAACAACGGCAATCCCAATAAGACCGTGACCACGGACTTCAAGATCACGGCCGAGTGCTGAGCCTCTCGCGGCTTACCCTGGGTGAAGGCCGAGGTGAGGGAGGCGCGGTGAAAGAGCGATTGCACTGGCTTGCGATGCATGGCTTCATCCGCGGCGCCGCGGCGTTCGGGGCACGGCGTGGCGACCCCCAGGCGCGGCTGATCGCCGATCCCACGGTGGCCGCCGATCCGGTGTCGTTCTACGAAGAACTGCGCGCCCTCGGTCCGCTCGTGAAGGGGCGCATCAACTACCTGACGACCGATCATGCGCTGGCCCACGAGTTGCTGCGATCCGACGACTTCCGCGTGGTGAACATGGGCTCGAATCTGCCGGCGCCGCTGCGCTGGCTGGAGCGCCGCACTCGCGACGACTTTCTGCATCCGCTGCGCGCGCCGTCGCTGCTGGCCGTCGAGCCACCCGACCACACCCGCTATCGCAAGACGGTGTCGGCGGTGTTTACGCCAAGGGCCGTCGCCGCGCTGCGTGACCGGGTGGAGCAGACCGCCGTCAGTCTGTTGGACACGCTGGCCGGCCAAGACGGCGTTATCGACGTGGTCGACGGGTACTGCTCGCGGCTTCCGGTCGCGATCATCAGCGACATCCTGGGGGTGCCCGAGCGGGACCGGCGACGCGTTCTCGAGTTCGGTGAATTGGGCGCACCTAGCCTGGATGTCGGCCTGCCGTGGTGGCAGTACCGGAACGTGCAGAAGGGGATCGCGGGGTTCGACACGTGGCTCACCGGTCATCTCCGCGAATTGCGGCGCGCCCCCGGCGAAGACCTGATGAGCCAGTTGATCCAGATGGCCGAAAGTGGTTCCGCCGAAACGCGTCTCGATCCGCAGGAGTTGCAGGCGATCGCCGGCCTGGTGTTGGCGGCCGGGTTCGAGACCACGGTCAACCTGCTGGGCAACGGGATTCGGATGTTGCTGGACAGGCCCGAGCACCTCGAGACATTGCGTCAACGACCCGAACTGTGGCCTAACGCCGTCGAAGAGATTTTGCGCCTGGACTCGCCGGTGCAGCTGACCGCGCGCATGACGCTCAGGGATGTCGAGGTGGCGGGCATGCCCATCCCCCGCGGCAACCTGGTGGTCATCTACCTCGGCGCCGCCAATCGCGATCCGTCGGTGTTCCCGCATCCGCACCGATTCGACATCGAAAGGCCCAACGCGGGAAGACATCTCGCCTTCTCGGGGGGCCGTCACTTCTGCCTGGGGGCCGCGCTCGCGCGTGCCGAGGGGGAAGTCGGGCTGCGGACGTTCTTCGACCGCTTTCCGCAAGCGCGGGCGGCCGGCACCGGAAGCAGGCGGGAGACCCGGGTGCTGCGGGGCTGGTCGACGCTGCCGGTGACACTGGGGCCGGCGCGGTCGATGGCCCCGGTCGACGTCTAGAACGCCGGCTTCAGCGGCGGCGGCGCCGTCGCCGGCTCGGCCAGTTGCCCCTGCCCGAACAGGCGGCGATCAGCGCGGTGGGGCTCGCGGTGATGCCGACGAGCGCCAGTCGCCGGATGGCCTCGCGCCGGGTCAGCAGGCGGTCGACCTGGTCGGCCGCGGTCTCCTCGGGGGTATCGCGCTGCAAGGTCACGTCGCCAAGTATGCGGCAAACTCGTGGACAGCAGCGAGATTTCCGGTCACTGCGCGGCGAGGTAACGGCCGAACCAATCCAGCAGCCGCTGCCACGCGTCGGCCGACGCGCCGGCGTTGTAGCGGGGACCGGTGTCGTTGAAGAGCCCGGCGGGGTCATGCCACAAGAGTCGGGTGGACTCAGCCAGCCGGCGCCGTGACGGTGAATGTGCCTGGCGCGCGAGTATCTGCCGCGAAGCTGTGGTTGACACGCGTTCAGCAACCTAGTTTATTTGCCGCTATGACAGAGGTTTCTGAGATTGCGGTCGAGGACGTCGTCGTCGGGATGTGGCAGGCGCTATCGCGGCGGGACTGGGACGCGGTCAAGACGTTCCTGGCCGACGACTGCCTCTACGTCGACATGCCGGTCCCCGCGTTGTCGGCGCGCGGCCCCGAAGACATCGTGAAGCGACTCAAGATCGGGCTGGAGCCGCTGGCCGGCTACGAAAACCACGACGGCGTGCTGGTGTCCAACGGCTGCGACGTCATCTACGAGCACTCGGAGACTTGGACTTTCGCGACCGGCGAGCAGGGCGTGCTGCGGTTTGTCACCGTCCACAAAGTCGAGGACGGCAAGATCGCGGTGTGGAAAGACTATTGGGACATGCAAAGCCTCGTCAGCTTCGCGCCCCCCAACCACTTCGAGGCGCTCGCGACCGCGGACACCAGCTGGGTGTTCGATGCGTCAAGCCTGGTCTGACGCGCAGCCGGCCGCGCGAATCGCGAGCCGGCTATAGGTGCTCCATGAGGCGGGACATCAGCTCCGTCTCGAGATAGCTGGCCTCATGCAGCGGGTAAAGCCGTCGCGGCTCGGAGGCGCCGAGGTGAATGTGCCCGATCGCCTTGAGGAACGCCGCGCCGGGCCAGTGGTGATGAGATAGCGCCGGCTCGACATCGCGCGCCGGGGTGTTGGAGAGGGAGTGGGACCTAGGGAGTAAGTGCAACATGGCGGATGCCTTCGGGACGATCAGTGGCTCCTACCGGAAGTCACGGCTATTAGACACATGTTAAGCAACCGCCGTGACGCCGACAATATTCCGGACGGCCGCACCCCGCCGGTCAGAGCCAACCCGTGCGGGCGGCGGCAACCGGCTCGGCGGGGGCCGGAGCCAGTTGCCCGTCCCGCACACCGTCGAGCGTGCGTTTCACGACCGCGACGATCTCCGGGGCCGCGGCGGCGAGTCCCGTCACATCGGCTTCGGTGAACTCGTCCGCTTCGATCCCCGCCCGCGCCAGCACGGCCGCCGGGTCCGCCAACTGATCGGATAGCCAGGCCAGCGGGTCGGCCGACAACTCGGGGACGAAATGCCGGCGTCCGGGCTCCCAACCGTTGAAGCGCGGGTGGTGATGCGCCCGGTCCAGCGTCCCGGGGGGGCTCTCGGTCGATCCGAACAGGTCGACCCGCCACACTGGGCGACTGAAGGCGATCGGGATGCCGGCATAGATCGATCCCTGTGGTGCGGCCCGGTCGATGAGGCGCAGTTCCAGCCTGACCCCCCGCTCCGGCGTTTCCTGACCGGCGAGCGGGGTCGGGTCGACGAAATACATGTCGCCGATGACGACGCCTAGGGCTTCGAATCCGAACGCTGCGAGCATCGCACGCCTTTCCCTCGTACCCCTCGAGGGTAGCCCTACGAAGCCACCACGCTCCCCCCTCGAAGCGACACGGGTAGGTGAGTGAGCCCGTGCAGACCGATGCTGCCGTTGTAGGCAGGGTCGCCGGCCAGCGCCAGCTGCGGGAAGCGCTCGAACAACGACTGCAGGCCGATGTGCAGCTCCATGCGAGCCAGTGCCGCGCCCAGGCAGGCGTGCACACCGAAGCCGAAGCTGATGTGCTCGCGGGCGTTGGCGCGGGTCGTGTCGAAGACATCGGGGCGTTCGAACACCGCGGGGTCGCGGTTGGCCCCGCCCACCAGAAGAAATATCGTTTCGCCCGCCTGCACGGAATAGCCTTGGATGTCAACGGATTCGGTGGCAACCCGCCCCGCGAGTTGACCGGTGGTGTCGTAACGCAGGATTTCCTCGACCGCGTTCGGCCATCCCTCGCGGTTGGCGCGCAGCGCGGCCAGCTGATCCGGGTGACGGAGCAGCGCGACGACCGCCTTGCCGAGGACATGGGTGGTGGTGACGAACCCCGCCCCGAGCACCAGCCCGGCCAGCAGCTTGTTCTCGACCTGGGTGAGGTCCCCGTTGTGCACGACGTCGGACAGGATGCTGTCGGCGGCGTCGCCTCGCCTCACCCGCTCGATATGTTCGGCGAGGTATCGGTCGAACCCGAGCAGGGCCTTCGTCGCCGTGTGGAAGTCCTTCCAGGATGCGGCGGCGTTGCCGATCAATGACGTGATCCATTCGCTGACCGCAAAAAGGTAGCTGATCTCATCGCGCGGAATCGCCAGCATCTCGGCGATGACCGCGATGGGGATCCGGGTGGTGTATTCGGCGATCAAGTCGCACTCCGCGCGGCCGTCCAGCCCGCGGAGCAGGTCGTCGGCGACTTCGTGAACCCGGGCGCGGAGTCCGTCGAGCGCCCGTGGCGTGAACGACCGCGAGACCAGCCGACGCAAGCGCGTGTGATCCGGCGGATCGGTGACCAGCATCGAGGGCGGTTCGAGGAGATTCAGCACGTACGGATCGGTTTTGGCCAGAATCCACTGGCCGATCCGGAAGGGCGAGCGATCCCGTTGCTTGAGCGTCCTGAACCGGCCGTCGCGCAGCACCTCGCGGACGATCCGCGCGTCGGCGCTGACCCAGCCGGCCCCCTGCACCGGCGACATGCGTCCGCGCTCACGGACTCGCTCGACGAGCGGATAAATATCGCGCACCGGCTTGCTGTCGATGGACAGCAGCTGCGCCAACGGATCGCCCCGGCGCGCCATGAGCCTCAGCGAGACGCGCGAGAGTCCATACCCCGTCACCCAGTGTGTCCACTCCCGGACGGGGACCTCCATGGCGCTCACACTCCCTGGTTGGTTGCCCATGAGCGTAATGGCTCTCGCCGGCCGCGAGCGTGCGTGTTTGCACGCCGACACGCCGCTACGGCTGACATTCTGCGCACCTTCGCGGGCAAAACGTGGGCCCCGCTAGGACTCGGCCAGCCTCCTGAGGCACTTCAGGGTTTCCGAGAGGTTGCGGCCCACCTGACGCACCGCGATGCGGTCGGCGATGTAGCCGATCAAGCCGCCGGGCGCCTGGTAGGACAGCCGGAACGTCACCCTCGTCCTGCCGTCCGGGGCGTCGCGCAGCCGGATCCGCCCACGCAGGCTGACGCCGGTGATGCCGACCCACGCCAGGTCGCGGCGGTCGTCGAATTCGACCACCTCGATCAGGCCGCCGACCGGGACCGACCCGATTTTCCAGTGCACGGTGTAGCGCGCGCCGACGCCGGCGGGCTGGTCGTTCGACGACTCCCACCGCTCGAGGCTCGTCATGAACGACGGGTAGCGGTCGGGGTCGCTGACGATCTTCCAGACCGCTTCGCGGTCGGCGTTGATCACGCAGTGGCGTTCGACGCGCATCAGCCGATCACCGGGAATCGGCGTTCGGCGGCCAGGCGATCGACACCGCCCTGCAGGCTGGCCGTCACCTTGTCGTGCACCGCCTGGTCGTCACCGTCGACCTCGATCGGTTCCTGCACCTCGATGACGATCTTCGTCGGCAGCGGGATATGCCCGGCCAGGTCGCTGATGTTGATGGCCCACGGCAGCGCCAGCGATATCGGGATGCTCTTGAGCCGCAACAACTTGTCGGCCATCAACAGCTTGGCCAGCCATTGCCCGCGGTTGAGGAATAGCGCGCTCTCCTGGCCGCCGACGCTGGCGACGGGGACGATCGGCACGCCGGTTTCGCGGGCCAGCCGCACGTAGCCCATGCGCCCGCCGAAGTCGACCTTGTGGCGTTCCCACGACGGGCGGAAGACCTCGTAGTCGCCACCGGGATAGACCAGCAACGCCGCCCCGGACTCCAATGCCAGCCGGGCATTGTCGGGGTTGGCGGCGACGGTGCCGAATTTGCGCAGCCAGCCCAGCGGCGGCGCGGAGACGACGAGGTTGTGGGCAAGCTGGTAGAAGGGCCGCTCGACCCCGAAGTAGGAGCAGAACGCGAGTGTGAAGACGAACGTGTCGGGCGGCACGTTGCCGCCGCTGTGGTTGCCCACCAGCAGCACCGGCCCCTCGGACGGAATCCGGTCGAGGCCCCGCACGTCCGCTCGGAAGTACAGCGACGCCAGCAGCCACGTACCCGGCAGCTGGTCGCGGATGTAGTCGGGATCCCGCTGATCGAGGTCGGCTTTAGGGACCCGCGACACGACTTGTTCGCGGGCCCACTCCAAGACGCCCCCAACGCTCGGCATACCCGCGGGTATACCCCGGTGTTGCCGGGCGTCAAACGCGGTAGAGGCGGGCGGCGTTGTCCCGGGCGATGAGGTCGACCACCCGGATGGCGTCGCCCTCGCTCCAATCCCCGTTCTCGACGAACCCGCGCAGCACGCGATGAATCCCGTTGCGCCACAAGGCCGCACCGAGAAAGTGCAGTTCCGCCGGGCCGTACCCGTCCGACGAATACAGGATCCTGCGGAACGGCGCCATCTCCAGCAGCCGGGCGATGAACGCCGGGGCGCGCGCGCCCAGGTAGTTCACGCTCAATCCGCCGTCCAGGTAGACGTTGTTGAAGGCCTGCGCGAGGTATCCGGCCTCGCGCTCGTAGGGATAACAGTGCAGCAGCACGATCGGCGTGTCGCCGGAGTGCCGCAGGAAGTCGAGCAGGAAAAGCGGATTGGCCCGGTGCAGGTCGCAGTCGCGGTCGCCGAAGCCGACGTGGAATTGCAGTGGCTTGCCCAGCCGCAACGCCCGGTGCAGGCCGAAGCGCAGCAACACCCGATCCCGCAGCCGGGTGCCGCCGTCGTCGCGCCACCGTGCGGCGGCCTCGGCCACCTGCGCCGCCGACGGCTCGCTCAGGTCTCCGTTGAACCCGCCGCGGTAGGCCAGAATCGATTTGGTGCCGACGGCCGTGGCCGCGCGCCGGTGCAGGATCTCGTCGAACGCCGAGGCGTATTCGCCCGGCGCCTGGGCGGCCTGCTCGGCGACCTGCTCGAGCCGGACCACCTCGTGGGCGCGGTTGCCGGACCAGTCGGCCATCTCGGCGGTGCCGGCCGTGCCGGCGCCGATTCCGGTGTCGACCAGCCAATCGCTCACCTTGGCGGCGGGCAGGAACAGCCGCGCCAGCTCGACCTCGCCGAGTTGCCGACGCCGTTCCCAGTAGGCTTGCGGTGCAACGTGTTTGGGTAGGCCCAAGATCGGTGCGCAGTGGGCGCGCACGGCGAAACCGAGCTGGGAGTCGAAGCCCGAGTCCAGCAGCGGTTCGGTGTTGGCCTCGTTGAGGGCGTTCTCGAAGCGCTGCCGGTCCCCCGCGGTCGACCAGCACCCGTGCGCGTGCTGGTCGATCAGGGCCACCTCGCCGATGCGTTGCGCCAGCGCGGACGAGTCGGACACCATGACGGACCTTTTCACAGGCTCCAGGCCATGCGGAACTTGTCCGCCAGTCGCTCCGCATCGAGGTCGCCGTAGCGCTCATGCTCGAGGCGGCGGACGGCGACCACCATGTCGACCGCGGCGTCGCCCACGATGGCCCGCAGCAGCGCCGAACCATCAAGGGCGGCAATGGCTTCCGATTGGGACTCGGGCAGCGCCACGATGCCCGCCGCGGCGCGATCCGAATCCGAGAGCTTCGCCGGGTCCACCGTGATCTCCGGCGGAAGCGCCGCCTGGCGCTTGATCCCGTCCAGCGCGAGGCCAAGGATCGCCGCCGACGCGAGGTAGGGGCTGGCCGACGGATCGACGATCTTGACTTCGACGTTGCCGCCGCGCGGGGCGCCGGGACCGCCCTGGACGAATCGCACCGCCGCCTCGCGGTTCTCGGTGCCCCAGCACGTGTACGCCCCGGCCCAGTTGCCGGGCCGCATCCGCAGACCGGACACGATCGAACCGCACAGGATGCCCTGGGCCTCCGGGAGCCCACCGATGACCCCGGCCACGGCGCTCTCCCCCGCCGGGGTCATACCCGCCCGGCCCGTTCCCTCGGAAAACAGCGGGCCCTCTGGGGTGGTGAGCGAAAAATGCTGGTGCGCACCGGATCCCACGCTGTCCGCGAACGGCGCCGGCGACAGGCTGACGCGCAGCCCGTGGCGGCGGGCGGCGCGCCCAATGATGAGCCGGGTCAGGGCAAGCTGGTCGGCGGCGGCCACCGGCGACAGCGGCGACAGCGAGATCTCGAATTGGTTGGCCCCGTACTCGGGATGAAACTGCTCGATCCCGACACCCGCCGCCGTGGCCGCGGCGTTGACGTCGCGCACGAAGGCCTCGTGTTCGAGCACGCCCACCAGGCCGTACTGCGCCCACAGCACGGCCGGCAGCCGTCCCCCGTCGGGGCCGACCAGAAGGAATTCGATTTCGTGGCCGATCGCCGCATCGAGGCTGGCTTCGGTCAGGGCGGCCTCGATTCGCCCCAGCGTGCCCCGGCCGCACGCGGCGACGGGCGTGCCGTCCTGCTCGAAGAACGACGCGGGCGCCCAGGCCAGCCCGTCGCCGATCATCCGCAAGGCCGCCAGGTCGAGGCGCAGGCGCTGGTCGCCGACCACCCCGACGTCGTCGGTGAACGCGATGCCGCTCTGGTCGATGGCGAAGGCGTGCCACGACGGGCTGGCACCCAGCCCGGGGTCGGCGAACGTGTTGGTCTTGCGGATGGGGACCGTCTTGGCTTGCGTGAGCCCCGCGGCGTTCACCACGGTGCCGATCACCGTGTCGACGCCTTCGGCCTCGAGCTGCGCGATCGCGGCGGCGGCAAGCGGGGTGGCTGTTGTCATGGCTGCCATTGTGGCAACCCCATCAGTTCTGCCGGGTGATCAACTCGGCAACGAACCGGTCGATGAAGGCGTCCAGCGGCGCCTTACCGGCCGGCCGGATGACGAACTTCGTCAGCCCCGCGTCGATATAGGCGTCGAGCTGCCGGTGCAGCCTCCCCCACCCCGCGGCGATCAGCTCGCCGGGATCCACTTCCGGACGCCGGCGGCGGACCGCCGCGACGAGCTCCGCGGGCAGCTCGCCGTCGGTGACGGCCAACGAGATGCCGAAGTGATCGGGTTCGATGCGCCGGCCGGCCTGCGCCGCCGCCTGTTGGATCGCCTCGCGCCCAGCGCGCGCCTCGGCCGGCGTGAGGAAACTGCCCAACCAGCCGTCGGCGAGCGTCCCGATGCGACGAAACGCCGCCGGCGCCGATCCGCCCAGCCAGATGTCCAGCGGCGGCGTCGGGCGGGGAGCGACCGCCGCCCCGTTGACGGTGAAATAGCGGCCGTCGTAGCTGGCCGCGTCGTCGACCAGGGCCGCGCGCAGCACGCGCAGGGACTCGTCGAACACCGCGGCGCGCTCCCCGTCGGGGACGACGAACAGCTCACGCTCGGCCGGGATCGCCGGGCGCAGACCGAAGACCGGCAACACCCGCTTGGGCGCGATCGCCGCCAGCGACGCCAGCTGTTTGGCCACCAGCACCGGATGCCGCCCGGGCAGCACGGCCACCGACGTGCCCGCCTTCAACCGGGTCGTCCGGGCCAGCGTGTAGGCCATGCCGACCATCGGATCGACCGCCGGGGAGTACACCAGCTCGGAGAACCACAGCGAGTCCACGCCGCTGCTCTCCAGGTGGTCGACGATGCCGGCGAGCTGATCCGGCGCCGTGTCGGCACCCAGCCCGACGCCGAACCGAATCTTCACGGATGTTTAAGTGTCGCAGCGCAATTGAGCGCGGCGGGTCAGGCGCGGCTGGGCAGGGTGAGCATGCAGGACTGGCCGATGTCGAGGGTCCTCAGCATCCGCCCCATGCCCACCCACAGGGCGCACGACATGGCGAGGTCGGCGAGCAGCTCCTCGGAGAAGTGCTCGTTGCACCGGCTCCAGAAGTCTTCGTCGTCACGCAGCTTGGTGTGCTCGGTGCCGAAGCGGTGCGCAAACTCGGCGGCCAGGCGCTCCTGCTCGCTGTACCCCGGCCAGGTGCGCCACTCCTGCGCGTGCTCGTACAGCTCTTCGTCGACGCCGGCGGCGGGCCCGTCGGCGTCGCGGGTGTTCATGCACACGGTGCATTCGTTGTCGTGGGCGATCACCGCCCGGGCCAGTTCGCGGGTGCGCATGGGCAGCCGGTTCTTGGTGTAGACCGCCTGGCTGAAGTTGGCGATGGCGCCGCCGAGGTCAGGCGACTTCGCGGCCCAGCTGTAGATGTCGTCGTCAGCGAACGTTCCGATTCGGCTCATGGCGAGATGGTACGCCCAGCCCCAGAACCCACGGTGTTGATCGCCATGGTCGGGTGTTCCTCATGCCAATCGCGTTGGGCCAGCACCCGGCCCGCGACGCGTTCCAGCGCGGCCTGCACCTGGCGCAGGTCGGGCCGGCCCTCGAAGCTGGGTGAGCGGGCCAGCTTGTCGGCCAGCCACGCCAGCAGCAGCGAATGCACGTAATCGACCTGCTGCATTCCGGCGGGGGTCAGCCACAATTCGTCCCCGTCACCCTGCGCATACCCGGCGGCGACAAGCCGGGAGAAGGTGGGCTCCAGCACCTCGAACGGTATGCGCAGGTACTCGCCCATGTCGGTGAGCCGCGCCGACCCGTACATCTGCCGGTAGCGGTTGATGCGCAGGACGCCCCACAGTCCGGCGACGTCGAGCCGGCAGTCGGGTCGCATGGCGATGCTCCGCAGGCGCATGCCCGGCTCGCTGCGCAGCATGCGCGCGATGGCCGCCTCCAGCATCTGATCGGGTGTCTCGCTGTTCGGCATCCCGAACGCGTCGCCGAGATCCACTGTGCTGTCGTGGATGTCCCGGAGCGGAACCTCCCGCAGGAAGAGCGCCAGGACGAACCCGAGCAGCGCGACCGGCACCGCCCAGAGAAAGACCTGGGTGAGCGAGTCGGCGTAGGCGGCCACGATCGGGGCCGCCACCGCGCGCGGCAGCCGGTGCAAGGCCTCGGGCGACGCGGCCGCGGTGGCGGGGGCGCGGCTGGCGAGCAGGGCCGGACCGATGCGGCTGTGCAGGAAGTTGGTGAACAGCGAACCGAATATCGCCGCGCCGAACGAACTTCCGATCGTCCGGAAGAAGGTGACCCCCGAGGTGGCGACGCCGAGGTCGTCGAAGCTCGAGGTGTTTTGGACGATCAGGACCAGGGTCTGCATGCACATCCCGATGCCCGCGCCGAGGATGACGAGGAACAGCGACTGCAGCAAGGCCGTGGTCGACGGGTCCATCCGCGACATGAGGAAGAACGCGAGCGCCATCACCGCGGTGCCGGCGACGGGAAAGACCTTGTATCTGCCCGTGCGTCCGACCAGGACACCACTGCCCATCGAGGTGGTCAGCATTCCCACCACCATCGGCAGCGTGCGCAGGCCCGAAGTGGTCGCCGAGACGCCGTCGACAAATTGCATGTAGGTCGGCAGGAACGTCAGCGCGCCCAGCATCGCGAACCCGACGACGAAGGACAGCACGCAGCACACCGTGAACACGGGGCTGCCGAACAGCCGCGTCGGCAGAATCGGCGCTGCGGCGCGGCTTTCCACCCAGGCGAAGACGCCCAGCGCGGCGACGGAGGCGGCGAACAGCCCGACGATCGTGGGCGACCCCCACGGGTAGGTGGTCCCGCCCCAGCTGGTGGCCAGCGTCAGGCCGGCGGCGCCGAGCCCGACGAACACGATCCCGGTGTAGTCGATCATCGGCTTGGTTCGTGCGGCCAGGGCCGGGATGGCGGCGGCCGCCACGAAAAAGACGACGACCGAAATCGGGACGTTGATCCAGAACGCCCGGCGCCAGGTGAAGTGGTCGGTGAAGTAGCCGCCGAGCAGGGGGCCGATCACCGTGGTCACGCCGAACACCGCGCCCATCGCGCCCTGGTACCGGCCGCGTTCGCGCAGCGGGATCACCTCGCCGATCAGCGCCATGGCGGTGACCATCAGCCCGCCGCCCCCGATGCCCTGCAGCGCGCGGGACGCCACCAGCATGCCCATCGACGTCGAAAGCCCGCACAGCACCGACCCGGCGACGAAGAACAGCACCGCCGCCTGGAAGACCCTCTTGCGGCCGAAGAGGTCACCGAACTTGCCGACCAGGGCGGTGCTGATGGTCGACGCCAGCAGGTAGCTGGTGACCACCCACGACTGATGGCCCGCCCCGCCAAGATTGGCGACGATGGTCGGCAGCGCCGTCGCCACGATCGTCTGGTCCAACGCTGCCATCAGCATGCCGAGCAGGACCGCCACGAAGATGAAATTGCGTCGCTGCGGATTGACCGCGACGTCGCCCGGTCGCGACTCGGCGGGCTGGCCGGTCGGTACCGCCGCTGGTGTCGTGCTCGTCATGCCTGCCTTCCCTGGGCGTTCGCTGCCTATGAATGCCCAGGGTTAACCGATGGCAACCAAGCGCTACCTCCGCCGGGTCAGCTCGGTGGCCGCGACACGCACTGCGCCGAGTACAGCTCTTCGCCCAGCTTTTCCATCAACTCCAACTGGGTCTCCAGGTAGTCGACGTGCTTTTCCTCGTCGGCCACGATCTTTTCCAGGATGTTCGCGCTGGTGCTGTCCTGCTTCTCGCGGCACATGATGATGCCCGGCTTGAGCCGGTCCAGCACCTCGTATTCGATGGCCAGGTCGGCCTCGAACTGCTCGCGCAGCGTCTGGCCGATGCGCAGCGAGAAGAGGCGCTGATAGTTGGGCAACCCGTCCAGCAGCAAGATGCGATCGGTGATCTCCTCCGCGTGCCGCATCTCGTCGAAGGACTCTTCGCGAGTCTTTTCGGCCAGCTCGGTGAAGCCCCAGTTGTCCTGCATCTTGGAATGCAGGAAGTACTGGTTGATCGCGGTGAGCTCGCTGGTCAGCTGCTCGTTGAGCAGGCGCAGAACGTCCGGATCGCCTTGCATGATCGCTCCTACGGTGTGAAGGCTGGCAGGGCCGCCGCGGCGGGTTGGGCTGAAACACCGGGCGCTAGCAGCACTTTGCCATGCCGATTTGGAATCTTCCAGGAAGGTATGGCTGTGCTCAGTGTGTCGCGTGAGTCACGCACCAGGGGTTAGGCATCGCTAACCTACTTAGGGTAGACTTCACTAACATGCGGCTTGTTCGCTCGGCCTACGTCCGCCCCCGGGGGGTGTGCTGATGTACGTATGCCTCTGTGTCGGGGCCACCAACCAAACCGTCTGCGATGCCGTCGCGCGGGGCGCCTCGACGTCCAAGGAGGTGGCCGAAGCGTGCGGCGCCGGCGGTGACTGCGGCCGTTGCAGGCGCACGCTGCGCGCGATCATCGCCGCCTCACGGCATCTCGAGCCCGCCCAGTAGTCCGGACGTACCCTCAGCGTCGGTTGGTGAAATCGGCCAGGGCGGCGGCGTTGGCCTGGGCGCCCATCAGTTCGGCGAAGTGAGCGTTCTCCCGCGCGCTCGCCGCGGTGATCTCGGGACGTATCGGCTCCATCATCGTGTGCTTGACGGCCATCAGGCTCGAGATCGGCCGGGCGGCAAGGACTTCCGCGTGCCGACGGGCCTCGGGGAGCAGCTTCTCCGGGTCGCAGACCCGCCAGACCAGACCCATCCGCAGCGCCTCCTCGGCGTCGACCCACTCCGAGGACATCAGTAGCCAGGCGGCATTTTGCCGGCCGACCAGTTGCGGCAGCAGGTATGACGAGGCCGCCTCGGGGGCCACGCCCAGGCTGGTGAACGGGCACTTCAGGCGGGCAGCCGACGACATGAACGCCAGGTCGGCGTAGCCGAGGATGGTGGCGCCGATGCCCACCCCCACCCCGTTGACGGCGCAGATCAGCGGCTTGGGAAAGGCGCTGAGCGCATCGATCAGGCCGGGGAAGCCGTGCCTGCCCGGCGTGAAGTTGGGGTCGGTGATGCGCGCTTGCATCTCGGCCAGGTCGGTGCCCGCGCTGAAGCCGCGGCCCGCGCCGGTCAGCAGGACGACCGCCACCTCCGGATCGTCGGCTGCGGCCAGCAGTGCGTCGGCCGTCGCGTCGTAGAGGGCTTCGTTGAACGCGTTGAGCGCCTCGGGCCGGTTCAGCGTCAGGGTGCGGACCCGGTTTTTGTCGTCGATCTGCAGCGTCACGGCTGCAGCCTAACGGGTGCGGTGCCCCCGTTTCGCCGGGCTCAGCCGTTGCTGTAGACGCGGGACGGGGCGATCAGCACGACCGCGCGCCGCTCCTTGGCCATCACGCGGTCGTATTCGTCCCAGTCGTCGTGCGTCCCGCCGGCGGCGGTGAAGACATCGCGGAGCAGCAGCCGCAACTGGTCCGCGTCTTTCAGCCAGGGCCGCGCGTCGTCGGGACCGGCCAGCTCGGCGCGGCCCTCGACGGTCGCCCACTGCCAGCCGCTGCGGAACGTGACGGCCAGCTGGGGCCGGGCCCGCAGGTTGGCGAGCTTGACCTTGCCGTAGGTGGTGAAAGCCAGGACGGGCGCGCCGCCCGCCGGATGCGGCAACAGGCCGACGTTGACCAGCGACGCCTGCACGGTTCCGTCGGCACGGATCGTCGAGACGACCGCCAGGCCGCTTTCCCCCTTGGCCAGCGCGACTGCCTCGTCGAGTGTTGTCATGAGCGGTCCTCAATCCCGGAAGGGTGTCCTGAACACGTAGCGGTTGGTCGGCACCGTGTCGATGTTTTCGTTGGCGCCGAATGCAGTTGTGCTGGCGACCATCCGGCCGAGCCGGTGTTGCAGGTCGTCGTCGTCGGCGGCACCGAAAAACGCCTTGAGATCGGTGATCGCTTCCTCCGGGAACAACTCCTCGACAATGCCCGCGATTCCCGGCGCGTCCTCGGTGAGGGCGCGTACCACCCAGTTCTGGGTGTAGCCGAACGTCGACTGGGTTTCGATGGCCACCGAGGTGTGGTCGCCCTGCCACCGGGCCAGCCAGGTCGCCTGGTCCAGATCCGCGGGGCGGCGCAGCAACGCGACGTTCGCGAGACCCGTTGTTCGACAACCGGGTTCGGTCAACGGCGCGGCAAGGGGAACGGACTCGGTCACCAGGTAGGCGGCGAGCCGCTCGCATTCCTGGCCGAGAAATTTCAGCGCCGCCGTCATCTGGTCGCCATAGCACTGCTGGGTCCACATGCTCACCACCGCGGCCGCCGGCGGGTCCATCGTGGTCAGCGTCATCAACGAGTGACGCACCGCGCCGTCACGAACGTTCACCTGCAGGCCGGGCAGGCCCAGTTCCAGCAGCGCGTCGGCGACGTGACCCCGTTGCCGGGCGCACCAGTCGTCGTTGGAGTCGGTACGCATCAGCACGGCGATGACTTTTTCCATGGGCCGAACTTACCGCCGGAGCGCGGTTATTTAACCAGCCGCACCTGGTGTTCCTGGCCGATAAGCGTGCCGATCACCGCGGCCAGCTGCCGATAGGAGTCGTCGCGGCCGCTCGAGGAGCGAAACACCAGGCCGATTCGTCGCCCCGGGCGCGGCGAGGCGAACTGCGCGAGCCCCAGCCGGCTCCTGGCGGCCTCCACCGGCACGGCGCTCTGCGGAATGAGCGTCACCCCCAACCCGCCCGCCACGCACTGCACCGCGGTCGCCAGCGATGCCGCGCGGGTGTTGGCCAGATCGGCCCGCACACCCGCCTTCTGGCAGACGTCCAGCGCCTGGTCGCGCAGGCAGTGGCCTTCGTCCAGCAACAGCAGCGGAAGTTCGGCGAGCGCGGCCGCCGGCACCCGGCGTTTGCCCGCGAGCCGATGCCCGGGTGGCAGCGCGAGCACGAAGTCCTCGTCGTAGATCGGGACCGCGGTCATCCCGACGGCCGGCACGCCCGAGGCCGGCAACGCGATCAGCGCGGCATCCAGCGCCCCCTCGCGCAGCAGCCGCAGCAGCCGGTCGGTTTGGTCCTCGATCACCCGCACGGTCAGGGCGGGCAGTTGCTCGGCCAGGCCGGCCAGCACCGTCGGCAGCACGTAGGGCGCCACGGTGGGTATCAGTCCCAGCCGCACGCCGGCCCGCAGCGGGTCGGACGCGCCCGCGGCGGCGGCGGTGAACGCGTCCATCGCCTCCACCACGGCCAGCGCGCGCGGCAGCAGCTGCGCGCCCTCCGCCGTCAAGAAGACACGCCGTGTGGACCTCTCGAACAGCTGCGTGCCGAGGCCGGCCTCCAGCGCCGCCAACGCCTGCGACAACGTCGACTGGCTCACGCCGAGAGTCGTTGCGGCGCTGCTGAAATGCTGCTTTTCGGCCACCGCGACAAACGCGCGAAGCCCGGCGATGGTCGGCTGATAGCTCTTATCGGTCATGGCTATAAGTATAGTGTGATATATCACCTTTACTTCAAACAAGCCGAGCGGCATCATGGGGGCAGACACCTAATCTTGAGTGATTCCAAAAAAGGAGTGATATGTCCCTGCTGACGATCGGCGACCAATTCCCCGCCTACCAGCTCACCGCGCTGATCGGTGGCGATCTGTCGAAGGTCGACGCCAAGCAGCCCGGCGACTACTTCACGACCGTCACCAACGTAGACCACCCCGGCAAGTGGCGCGTGATTTTCTTTTGGCCCAAGGACTTTACCTTCGTGTGCCCGACGGAAATCGCGGCGTTCGGCAAGCTCAACGACGAGTTCTCCGACCGCGACGCGCAGATCCTCGGTGTCTCGATCGACAGCGAGTTCGTGCACTTCCAGTGGCGCGCGCAGCACGAGGACCTGAAGAAGTTGCCGTTCCCGATGCTCTCGGACATCAAGCGGGAGCTCGCGCAGGCCACCGGCGTGCTCAACGACGAGGGCGTGGCCGACCGGGTGACCTTCCTGGTCGACCCCAATAACGAAATCCAATTCGTCTCGGCGACGGCCGGATCCGTGGGGCGTAATGTCGACGAGGTGCTACGCGTCCTTGACGCGCTGCAATCCGACGAGCTGTGCGCGTGCAACTGGCGCAAGGGCGACCCGACGATCGACGCCGGCGAGCTGCTCAAGGCTTCAGCTTAGGAGGGGGGACATGAGCGTAGAAAACCTCAAGGCCGCGCTGCCCGAGTACGCCAAGGACCTCAAGCTCAACCTGGGCTCGATCACCCGCAGCACCGAACTGGACGAGGAGCAGCTCTGGGGCACCTTGCTGGCCAGCGCCGCGGCCACGCGGAATGCTCAGGTGCTGGCCGAGATTGGCGCCGAGGCGGCCGACTATCTGTCGGCCGAGGCGTATCAGGCGGCGTTGGGGGCCGCCTCCATCATGGCCATGAACAACGTGTTCTACCGGGGCCGCGGCTTCCTCAACGGCTCCTACGACGACCTGCGGGCCGGGCTGCGGATGAACATCATCGCCAATCCGGGTGTGGCGAAGGCGAATTTCGAGCTGTGGTGCTTCGCGGTCTCGTCGATCAACGGATGCCCGGATTGCGTGGCGGCCCACGAACGCACGCTGCGCGAGGCGGAAGTGAGCCGGGAGAGCATCAACGAGGCACTCAAGACCGCGGCGATCGTTTCCGGTGTGGCACAGGCGATCGTGACCACCCAGACCCCGGCCGCCGTCGGCTGATCGCCGTGACGGCGCCGGCCTGGGTAGAACACGCGATCTGGTGGCAGGTCTATCCGCTGGGGTTCGTCGGTGCGTTTCCCGCGCCGCAGTCGTCTGAGCCGCCGCAGCCAAGCGAACACCGGCTGCGGCGGCTGGTCGATTGGTTCGACCACGCCATCGCGCTGGGGGCCTCCGGTATCGCGCTGGGGCCGATCTTCGCCTCGCGCACCCACGGTTACGACACCACCGACCACTACCGCGTCGATCCGCGGCTCGGGGACGACGCCGACTTCGATTACCTGGTGGCCGAGGCCCATCGGCGCGGGCTGCGGGTGCTGCTCGACGGCGTGTTCAACCACGTCGGCGTGGATTTCGCGCGCTATCGCGAGGCGGCGCCCGGCTGGTTCAGCGGAGATACGTTCGAGGGCCACTCGGAGCTCATCACCCTCAACCACGACCACCCCGAGGTGATCGACTACACCGTCGACGTGATGGCGCACTGGCTCGGGCGCGGCGCCGACGGCTGGCGCCTGGACGCGGCCTACATTGTGCCGCAGCAATTCTGGGCCGCGACATTACCGAGGGTGCGCGAGCGGCACCCGGATGCCTGGTTCGTCGGCGAGCTCATTCACGGCGACTACGCCGCGGTCGTGGAGGCGGCGACGTTCGACTCGGCGACCCAATACGAGCTGTGGAAGGCGATCTGGAGCGGCCTCAACGACGGCAACTTCTTCGAGCTGGACTGGGCGCTGCAGCGGCACAACGCGTTTCTCGACCGCTTCGCCCCCATGACGTTCATCGGCAACCACGACGTCACCCGCATCGCCAGCCGCCTGCAGCGCCCCGAACATGTGGCCCACGCGCTGGTGATCCTGCTGACCGTCGGCGGTGTGCCCAGCATTTACGCGGGCGACGAGCTCGGGTTCCGCGGCGTCAAAGAAGAGCGGTACGGCGGTGACGACGCGGTACGCCCCGAGTTCGGCTCTCCCCCACTGGAACTGGATGCCTTCGGCGCCGAAATGTGGGCGCTGCACCAGTTCCTGGTCGGCCTGCGCCGTCGCCACCCGTGGCTGCATGCGGCGTCGACCACCGCCCTGCGCAAGGCCAACCGGAACTATGTCTACGAGACCCGCAACGGCGACAACGCGCTACTGGTCGCGCTCAACATCGACGACGAGCCGCTGAGCCTGGGGCTCTCGGAGTTCGGAGTGCCGCGCGGCCAGGTCCTCGGCGGGTCGACGGCCCCGCCGCAGGAGGTCGTGGACACGGTCGTGGTCGAACCCCAGGGCTGGCGCATCTTAAGTCTCGCCTAGCCGGGTGAGCGTCAGGCGGTCCTGCCGGCCGCCGTAGTACTTGTCGAGCAGTGCGACGAAGCCCTCGTTGTCGTCGGTGGCGCGGGCGAACAGCGTCATCGACGAACACAGCTTGAGGTCGTCGGGCGAGCCGAAGATGTCCGCCGCGGAACTGTCCCGGACGTCGTTGACCAGGCGAGTGCACTCGCGCAGTCGCGGCCCGAGCACCTCGTGCGCCAGGTACGCCCGGGCTTCTTCGAGCGAGGCGATGCCGTAGTGGGCCACGGTCTGCTGCCCAGCCCGCGAAGTTGCGCGAACACGAACCACATCCAATGACTGCGTTTTCGCCCGGCGCGCAACTCCTCGACCACGGTGCGGTAGACGGGGGCCTGCGCATCGACGAAGCGTTTCAGGTCGAAAGGGTCGCTCGCCATACGACTACGGTTGCACACATGGCGGTCAAACGACGAGTGCCCAAGGTGCGCGACCTCGCGCCGCTGCTCCAGTTCAAGCGGCCGCAGTTCAACGCCACCAGGCGCCGCCTCGACGCCGCGTTCACCATCGAAGACCTGCGCGCCATCGCCAAACGCCGCACACCGAAGGCCGCGTTCGACTACACCGACGGAGCCGCCGAGGACGAGCTGTCCATCCAGCGGGCCCGACAGGCTTTCCGCGACATCGAGTTTCACCCGACGATCCTGCGCGACGTCTCCCAAGTGACCGCAGGATGGAACGTCCTGGGCCAGCCGGTCGTCCTCCCGTTCGCGATCGCGCCGACGGGATTCACCCGGTTGATGCACACCGAGGGCGAGATCGCCGGCGCGAGCGCGGCGGCCAGGGCCGGTATCGCGTTCTCGCTCTCCACCCTGGGCACTACCGCGATCGAAGACCTGGTCGCCGCTGTGCCCCAGGGCCGCAAGTGGTTTCAGCTGTACATGTGGCGCGACCGTGACCGGTCGATGGCGCTGGTGCAGCGCGCGGCCGATGCGGGCTTCGACACGCTGCTGGCCACCGTCGACGTCCCGGTCGCCGGCGCGCGGCTGCGCGACAATCGCAACGGGATGACCATCCCGCCGACGCTGACCCTGCGCACCATCCTGGACGCGGTGCCCCACCCGAAGTGGTGGTTCGATTTGTTGACCACCGAGCCGCTGGCCTTCGCCTCGCTGGATCGCTGGTCGGGCACCGTCGGCGAGTACCTCAGCACGATGTTCGACCCGAGCCTCACTTTCGATGACCTGGAATGGATCAAGGCGCAGTGGCCCGGCAAGCTGGTGGTCAAGGGGATCCAAACGCTCGAGGACGCGCGTGCCGTCGTCGACCGCGGCGTCGATGGCATCGTGCTGTCCAATCACGGTGGGCGGCAACTGGATCGGGCCCCGGTACCCTTTCACCTGTTACCCGCCGTCGCGCGTGAGCTGGGCAGCCACACCGAGATCCTGGTGGACACCGGCATCATGTCCGGCGCCGACATCGTGGCCGCGATCGCGCTGGGGGCCCGGTGCACCCTGGTCGGCCGGGCCTACCTCTACGGGCTGATGGCCGGCGGTGAGGCGGGTGTGACGCGCGCGATCGAAATCCTGCAGGCCGGAGTGCTGCGGACGATGCGACTGCTCGGCGTCACCTGCCTCGAGGAGCTCTCCCCCCAGCACGTGACACAGCTGCGGCGCCTGGATCCCGTGCAGTAGCGCGCTACTTCAGGCGGGCGACCTGCTCGGTGCGGTTGCGCACCAGGTCGTTGAAGGCCTGGCCCGGTCCGATGTGGTCGAAGAGCCGCGGCGGGTAGTGGGTGACGTACATGGTCCGCCGGCCGCCGGCGCCGGTGGGCCGCGGTGAGGCGTGCATCAGGTCCTGGACGTGAACCGTGACGTCGCCGGGCGCGGTGTCGATGCTCACCACGGGCACCTGCTGCAGCCGCCGTTCCCACCGATAATGAATGGCCTGACCGTGGCTGCCTGGAACGACCTGCAGGTTGCCGGTCGACGAATCCGAGCCGGTGAGTTGGATGCCGACGCTGACCGCGGGGCACATGATGCCGTGTCCGCCCATGCCGCAATCCTGATGCCAGGGGATGTTGGCCAGCCCGCTGGTGTTTCCGGGCGCTTTGAGCAGCACCGCGCTGCCTTCCATCCGATCGGGGGCCGCGCGCAGCGCGGGGTCGGTCAGAGTGCCGAGCCGGCGCACCCGGGGATCGTTTTCCAGCGCCGCCAGCACCGGTGAGCGCAACGTCGCGTAGACCAATCGGCACAACACGCTGGTGCCGTCCTCGGCGGTGGCCCACCACGATTGGTCGTCGCCGGGGCGGGCTTGCGCCGCCAGGCGGTCGATCTCGCGGTTGGCGACCCGCATCTCCTCCGCCGTGAAGACCCCCGCGACGTGCAGATAGCCCATGACCCGCAGCTGGGCCGCCAGCTCCTCGTCGCCGGCTTCGAGCGTGAAGACCGCGTGGGGGTCGCGCCCCTGCAGGTCCGCGCGGGCGGGATGGTACGGCGGGATGCCGGCATGGAGATACCGCAGCAGCGGATCCCAGTCGGCCAGCCGCTCGAATCCTCCCCGCTCGAAGACGAGGTCGTTGGACAGCAACAGGTTGATGACCGTGCGGACCTGGTCCACCATGTCGTCCCAGGCCTGCCGGGACAGGCGCACCACGACGTCGGCCTGCGGGGCGTGTCCCTCCTCGACGCGGATCGTCGGGCCGGCGACGGCGTAGGTGACCGCCTCGTCGTCGACGAGGAACGTGATCGCGCCGGCAACCAGCTCTCTGGCCGCGGCTTCGAGGACGCCCGGGTCGATGGAGGTCGCGGCCGGACGGGACAGTGCCACGGACCGATTATGCGCGCAGCGAATCCCCGCCGGGGAACAAACGGACGCCGGGCTGGGTTAAGCGCATCAGACTCAACTTTTGGAGGATTGATGGCTGAAGCCAAGTCAGTGCCCGTGTTGTTCACCGGCACGATCGTGTTGCCCGGGATGGTGGTGCCGATCGAGCTGGATGACGCCGCGCGGGCGGCGATCGACGCCGCGCAGGCCAGCGAATCCGGGGAGCTGCTGATCGCGCCCCGGCTGGACGACCGGTACGCGACGCACGGCGTGATCGCGAAGATCTTGCAGGTCGGGCGGATCGCCGGCGGTGGCACCGCCGCCGTCGTGCGCGGCGAGCGCAGGGCCCACATCGGGGCGGGCGCTTCCGGGTCCGGGGCCGCGCTGTGGGTCGAGGTGACCGAGGTCACCGAGCCCGAGGCGACCGACGAGGTCAAGGCCCTGGCCGCCGAGTACAAGAAGCTGCTGCTGGCGATGCTGCAACGGCGCGAGGCCTGGCAGATCGTCGACTACGTCAACAGCCTGACCGACCCGTCGGCGCTGGCCGACACGTCCGGCTACGCGTCCTACCTGACCGACGTGCAGAAGCGGCAGCTGCTGGAGACCGTCGATGTCGCCGAGCGGCTGCGCGTGCTGATCGACTGGACCAGCTCGCACTTGGCCGAGGTCGAGGTCAACGACAAGATCGCCGAGGACGTGCGCGAGGGCATGGAGAAGACGCAGAAGGAGTTCCTGCTGCGCCAGCAGCTGGCCGCGATCCGCAAGGAACTCGGCGAGGGCGAACCCGACGGTTCCGATGATTATCGGGCCCGCGTCGAGGAGGCGGACCTGCCCGAGAAGGTGCGCGAGGCCGCGCTGCGCGAGGTCGGCAAGCTGGAACGCGCCAGCGACCAGAGCCCGGAATCCGGGTGGATTCGGACGTGGCTGGACACCGTCCTGGACCTGCCCTGGAACGTCAAGACCGAGGATTCGACGGACCTGAAGGCGGCGCGGGAGATTCTGGACGCCGACCACCACGGGCTGGAGGACGTCAAGGACCGCATCGTCGAATATCTGGCCGTGCGTTCCCGTCGCGCCCAGCGCGGCTTGCAGGTCGTCGGCGGCCGCGGCTCCGGCGCGGTGATGGTGCTGGCCGGTCCCCCCGGTGTCGGCAAGACGTCGCTGGGCGAGAGCGTGGCCCGCGCGCTGGGCCGCAAGTTCGTGCGCGTCGCCCTGGGCGGGGTGCGCGACGAGGCCGAGATCCGCGGGCACCGTCGCACCTACGTGGGCGCGCTGCCGGGCCGGATCGTGCGGGCCATCGGCGAGGCGGGATCGATGAATCCCGTTGTGCTGCTGGACGAAATCGACAAGGTGGGTTCCGACTACCGCGGCGACCCGAGCGCGGCGCTACTCGAGGTGCTCGACCCGGCGCAGAACCACACGTTCCGCGACCACTACCTGGATCTGGACCTGGACCTGTCCGATGTGGTGTTCCTGGCCACCGCCAACGTGATCGAGAACATCCCGTCGGCGCTGCTGGACCGCATGGAGCTGGTGGCCATCGACGGCTACACCGAGGACGACAAGGTGGCCATCGCCCGCGACTACCTGCTGCCGCGGCAAATGGAGCGCGCGGCGCTGAGCGCCGACGAGGTCGGAGTCACCGACGCCGCGTTGCGCAAGGTCGCCGCCGATTACACCCGCGAGCCGGGCGTGCGGCAGTTCGAGCGGCTGCTGGCCAAGGCGCTGCGCAAGGTGACCACCAAGCTGGCGGAAAACCCCGAGCCGATCACGGTCGACGAGCCGGATCTGGTTGAGTACCTTGGCCGTCCTCGGTTCACGCCGGAGTCGGCCGAACGCACCGCGGTGCCCGGCGTGGCGACCGGCCTGGCCGTCACCGGCCTGGGTGGCGACGTGCTCTACATCGAGGCCGGCGCCACCGACGGCGAGCCGGGGCTGCAGCTGACCGGTCAGCTGGGCGACGTCATGAAGGAGTCGGCGCAGATCGCGCTGTCCTACGTGCGCTCGCACGCCGCCGAGTTGGGCGTCGACCCCAAGTCGCTCGACCGGCGCATCCACGTGCACGTGCCCGCCGGCGCGGTGCCCAAGGACGGCCCCTCCGCCGGTGTCACGATGGTGACCGCCCTGGTGTCGATGGCGACCGGGCGCCAGGTGCGTTCCGACGTCGGCATGACCGGCGAGGTCACGCTGAACGGCCGCGTGCTGCCGATCGGCGGCGTCAAGCAGAAGTTGCTGGCGGCCCAACGCGCCGGCCTGTCAACGGTTTTCATCCCGCAGCGCAACGAGCCGGATCTGGACGACGTGCCCGCCGAGGTGCTCGACGCGCTGGACGTGAAGCCGATGACCGACGTCGCCGAGATCGTCGCGCAGGCGCTGGAACCGGCGGCCCAGGCCGCGACCGTCGCGGCCTAGGACCACGGGCGGGGTTGCTAACCGCTTGTCAAATATCTGGAATGTGGCTGGGAACGGATCGTCGGTATCGCGTTTTCGGTTCTGGCGGCCTGGGCAGCCGACCGCGCGGGGTCAATTCCTACAGCCCAAAAACGGCGCCGAGACAACTGAACAACGACGTCAACGCTGTTGCGCTGCCCCCGTGGCAGTCCAACCGCTCGACAAGGAGTTCACATGAAGCTCAACCAAACGGCGGCAACCGCCGCGATGGCCGGTGCTCTCGGGCCCCCCGGAACCCCCGGCTAGGAGCGATACGTACCAACCGGAATGCGGCAGCCGCCCCCCACGGGGGCGGCTGTTTCCGTTGGGCGTGACATCCGCCGAAGGGGCGGCGTTGAATAACGGCATGAGTCTGAAACGGCAATTCGTGCACAGAGTTCAACGGCTGGTGGTCAACCCGGTGGGCCGGCAGTTGCCGGTGACCATGCTCGAAACCACGGGCCGCAAGAGCGGCCAGCCGCGTCGGACGGCGGTCGGCGGACGCGTCGTCGACGACCAGTTCTGGATGGTCTCCGAGCACGGTGTGCATTCGGACTACGTCCGCAATATCCAGGCCGATCCCGCCGTCCGGGTGCGCATCAACGGCCAGTGGCGCAGCGGAACCGCGCACCTGCTGCCCGACGATGACGCGCTGCGGCGGCTGGGCAACCTGCCGCGGCTCAACAGCGCGGTGGTGCGGCTGATGGGCAGCGACCTGCTGACCATCCGGGTGGACCTGGACTGACGCCGCGGCAATTCGTCGAGCCGGTAAATCCGCAGGAGAAGTACGGCTTAGGTTCAAGGGGTGATTGCAACACTTCGTAGTTAGGGGTGTTGATGACTGGGCTGCCTCCGGTGTTGTCGGTGC
>LQPB01000058.1 GCA_002102225.1 Mycobacterium interjectum | reverse complement strand
GGGTAGCGGGATTCCTCGACGTTTATGGCCTTAAACAAAAGCGAAACGGCTCATCAGTCAGGCGATCGGTCAGCCGGGAAAAGGTCGCAAAAAGAACTGATGCACCACCGAAAGCGCAGAGACCGTCCCGCCGACCGGCGCGGCTATCGAATTCGCGATAACGATCTTTTGGTTTGTCGTGAAAGAAATCGCGCACTCGGGTCGGCATCGGGATCCGCTCCCAGGGCGGCATCGACGTATTCCGACCAATTCTGGCGTCTTCCCTGGCTGACCGGAAAATGACCAGGTGAGTGGGTGGGCGACAGCGACCCAACGGACCACCCTCAAATGATGCAACGATCGGATTACGGGGCACTTTTGATGAGCCCACGCGGCTTCTTGACACCAGAATTCCTGACATGGTGTCATGCCAGGAAGCCTTGGACACTGGACAAGCTGGCGTCGCAGACCGCGCTGCAGCGGCAGGTGACGCGGGCGAGGGTGTTGCCGATGGCGGCCGAGGGGTTGCCGACGAGGGCACTGCCGTGGATATGGCGGCCGCCCTCGGCGAGGAGGGACGGGATCGCCGCATGGAAGTGGAGATATCCGGGGTCACCCTGCGCCCTAGCAATGACCTGATCACCGCTGCTAATCTCGAATACCCGCGGAAGGGTCCGGTCGACGGATGCGCGTTCCAGGTCTATGGCTGGGTCGTATGCAAGGCCCCCGTGGCCAGGTTGGAGTTCGTCCACGAGCAAAGCGTGGTCGCGCGCTGCGAGCTCACTCTTCCGCGGCCCGATGTGGACAAAGTGTATGGCAGTTCCTCACCAGTGGGGTTCTGGAAGGCGATCGGAACGGTCGGACTCGCACCGGTATTCACCCTCGAGGTGAGGGTTGTCTTCGAGGATGGACGCCGGGACGTAATCGCGGAGATACGCGGCACGCAGCAGGTATCCCCGTCCCTAACCCCCTCCATCCGGGTTCAAGAGCCGGCATACCAAGGATCGGGCCGCGGCAGATTGGTCCAGCGATACCTCAATCTTCTCGAGGCGTCGTTGACCGGCATGCTTGTCGAGGATGCGCCCTGCGACTTCTGGTCGGACGGCAAGTTCGATCCCAACAACCGTCTCTTGGGCAGGGACTGGCCCTCACTTTCCTTTTCCATGATCGGGAGTGTTCGCATGCGAAATCTACGCTACGCCTGCGAGACGGTGATACTTGATGGCGTCAAGGGTGACTTTGTAGAGACCGGCGTTTGGCGAGGCGGCGCCTGCATTCTGATGAGGGGAATTTTGGAGGCATACGGTGATGGCACGCGACGTGTCTTCGTGGCTGACAGCTTTGCTGGACTTCCACCGCCAGACCCCGAAAAGTTCCCCGCCGATGCCGGCGATCAGCACCATACCCATAGTCAACTCAAGGTGTCGCGTGCCGATGTTGAGGATAATTTCCGGCGTTTCGGATTATTGGACGAACGGGTGGTTTTTCTTGAAGGTTGGTTCAAGGATACGTTGCCAGCCGCTCCGATCGATCGGTTAGCTGTATTGCGGCTTGATGGCGATATGTACGAATCGACGATTGAAGCTTTGGACGCGCTCTATCACAAAGTGCCATATGGCGGCTTCGTGATAGTGGACGATTATCAGATACCGGCTTGCGCGAAGGCCGTCCACGATTTTCGTGAACGTTACGCGATCACATCGCCCATACTGCCGATTGACGGATGGGGTACGTACTGGCGTATCGATCACGCGCCGATCCGATAATTCTGCCTCGATCGCCCATCCGGATGGGAGCCCATGGCTGGCGGTCAGAGTGTGGCGATGATGCAAAGCACTTCGTCCACACCGCCTACCCGACGACGCTACGGCCTGGGTCCACACAGACCACTCTTCCTGTCCGCCAACGGCGGACCGCTGATGGACCACCCGGAACTTACCCAGACGGAATGACACCGTTTCCTTGCGGGCAGAACCGGCGGTAACGGATAATCCCCACGATGGGGCTCGCCCCGTGATGCAGCTCCCGGCTGACCACGGAACGGGGGTCCTCGATCAAGACTCGACCGGAAGGGCCTACGTCCGCAATGAACGAGGAATCGAACGCAGCCATCGTCTCGCGCCGGTACGAGGCGTACCCAGAACCCATACAAGACCTTGAGGCATGGACCGATAGCAATTGGGAGTGGTTCGATCCTGTCCACGCTCACTCGATTTTGTGGCCCGACCGGGACTATAAGCCCGATCTCGATGTTTTGATCGCCGGCTGCGGTACCAACCAGGCCGCGGTTTTCGCGTATAACAACCGTTCCGCGAAAGTGGTGGGGGTCGATATCAGTCAACCGTCGCTGGAACATGCGCAATATCTGAAAGACAAGTACGGGCTGTCGAACCTGGAATTGCATCGGGTCCCGATAGAGGAGCTGTCATCGCTTAAGCGCAACTTCGACCTGATTGTGTCGACCGGCGTGTTGCACCTCTTGCCGGACCCACTGGCGGGCATGAAGGCACTGAGGGGTTGTCTGCGGCGAGATGGCGCGCTGGGCGTGATGCTTTATGCGAAGTCCGGCCGGATGGGCGTCGAAATGCTGCAGTCGGCCTTCCAAGACTTGGGCATGGGTCACGACGACGCATCGGTCCAAATGGTGAAAGAAGTGATCTCGGCGCTCCCGACAGAACACCCCGTCCACAATTACTTCAAGATCGCGCCGGTTTCCGCCCAGTCCGATGCCGCCCTGGCGGATACCTTCCTGCATGGCCCTGAGCGCAATTACAGCGTCGATGACTGCGTCGAGCTCGTGACGTCGGCTGGGTTGGCATTTCAGGGGTGGTTCATCAAGGCGCCGTACTACCCGCATGATTGGTTCAGACCCGGGACTTCACTCCATCGGGCGGTGAGCGCGTTGCCCGAGGCCAGGCTCTGGTCCTTCATAGAGCGTCTTCACGTGATGAACGGCGCGCATTTCTTCATGGCATGCCGTTCCGACCGGCCGAAGAAGAGCTACGAAATCAGTTTCTCCACGCTCGAGTGCCTCGAGTACGTTCCGCGGATGCGGATGCGCTGCGGTATCGAGGGGGAGGAGATCTTTCGGCCGAATTGGCGCACGAAGGTGACACCGGCTCAGATGCATTTCCTGCAACAGGTCGATGGCCGGCGCACGATTCGTCAGATCGCTGATCGGGTCGCCAAGAGCGGGGAGTCGCCCGGCGCGAGCAAGCGTGACCTGGAGGAGTTCGGTCGCAGCCTGTTCGAGTCGCTGTGGCGTTTGGACTTCACTGCGATGATGCTGAAGCAAAGCCAGTCCGCATAGGCAGGTCGGCTGCGTGTGCCGATCGGCCGCTGCCCTCGCGGCGTTCAGCCTGCCCGACGCGGCCGACCTCACCATGGCCGCCCACGGTTGCCCCGGCCAGCCCGATGATGTCCAGTAGTCGGAACCCCGGCGCGACCGAATAGCGAAGCCTAACAACCTGATTCATGCCATGACGCCCAAGCGGCGATGATCCTTTCCTCGGCCCGGTGCGGAATCAGCGTCCTGAGCGAATTCCGCGGTTGCCGTCGATAATACCCTAGGGGGTATGGTATAACGGAAAGCGAGACGCGGCCACCGAGGCGTTGTGCCCAATGACTTCGGGCGCGGGGCCGAATGGCTCTACCCAGCGTCGCAGCGTGGTGGTGACACTGCGCTAGGACGGCCAGGCCACGAGTGGACACCACTCGCACACGAGAGGAAAGGAAACATCGATGTTGATCTTTCTCAAACGGGCATGGGTGCCGCTCGTCGTCGTGGTCGCGGTCGTCCTCGGTGGCATCACCGTCAATCGGCTCCGCGGCGTCTTCGGCTCCGACGCGATCTTTACCGCCACCGGAAGCAGCGCCGAACCGCTCGAGCCGTCGCATCTCAAGCAGGTGACCTACGAGGTTTACGGCCCCAGCGACACGGCGGGAAGCGTGAGCTACTTAGACGTCAAGGCCCAGCCGGAACAGGCGAACTTCACCAGCCTGCCCTGGACCCTCACCATCTCGACGACGGTGCCGGCCGTGATCGCCAGCGTGGTCGCCCAGGGCAACAGCGACAACCTCGGCTGCCGCATCACCGTCAACGGTGAGCTCAAGGACGAACGGTCCACCGCCGGCCGTCACGCGCAGACTTCCTGTCTGGTGAAGGCCGCATGAACGCCGACAGCTCGGACAATCAAGCCCGCCCGAGATTCATGCGGTTCGTTCGCACGTTCGCGTGGCCCATCATCATCGGATGGCTCCTGCTGACCGTCGCGCTGAATGTGCTTGTGCCGCCGATCGAGTCGGTCGCGCGCAAGCACGCGGTCACCATGTCACCCAAGGACGCGCCCGCGATGATCGCGGCCAAGCACATCGGCGCGACGTTCCACGAATCGGACTCCGACAGCATCGCGATGATCGTCCTCGAGAGCGATCAGCAACTCGGCGGCGAGGCGCACCGCTATTACGACGGCTTGGTGCAACAGCTGCAGGCCGACCCCAAGCACGTGCAGCACGTGCAGAACGTGTGGGGAGACCCGCTCACGGCGGCCGGCGTCCAAAGCCGTGACGGCAAAGCCGCTTACGTTCAGCTCAACCTGGCCGGGAACCAGGGCAGCACGCTGGGCAACGAATCCGTGGACGCGGTGCGCAAGATCGTCGACAGGTCAGACCCCCCCCAAGGGACTCAAGGCCTACGTCACCGGCCCGGCACCGCTGACGACGGACATGAACGAGGCCGCCGACAAGAGCATGTTCACGATGATGGGCGTCACCGGCGTGGTGATCATGATCATGCTTTTCATCGCGTACCGCTCCATCAGCACGGTGCTTTTGGTGCTCGTCATGGTCGGTTTCGAGATGGGCACGGCCAGGGGGCTCGTCGCGCTGCTCGGCAACAATGAGTTGCTGGGGTTCTCCACGTTCGTCGTCGCCATGCTGTCGTCGCTGGCGATCGCGGCGGGAACCGACTACGCGATCTTCCTGATCGGTCGCTACCAGGAGGCTCGCCAGGCCGGTCAGGACCGAGAAACGGCGTGGTACACGATGTTCCGCGGGACCTCGCACATCATCTTGGGCTCGGGGTTGACCATCGCCGGCGCCACCTTCTGCCTGCACCTGGCGCGGCTGTCGTACTTCAAGGCGCTGGGCATCCCGTCGGCGCTGGGGCTGCTCGTCGTTGTCGCGGGGGCGATGACCGCGGCACCGGCCGTGGTCGCGGTGGCCAGCCGGTTCGGGTTGCTCGACCCGAGGCGGATGATCAAGACGCGCGGGTGGCGGCGCATCGGCACCGCCACGGTGCGCTGGCCCGGGGCGGTGTTCGCGGCCGCGCTGGCCATCGCCATCGTCGGCATCCTCGTCATGCCCAGCATGAAGACCAGCTACAACGACCGCTACTACATACCCGCCAACCTGCCGTCGAATGTCGGGTATGCGGCGGCGGAGCGCCATTTCAGCGCCGCGACAATGAATCCCGACATCCTGATGATCGAGACCGACCACGACATGCGAAACAGCGGCGACATGATCATTCTCGACCGACTCGCCAAAGACGTCTTCCGGTCACCGGGAATCGCGATGGTGCAAAGCATCACCCGACCGCTGGGCGGACCGATCGAGCACACGTCGATACCGTTCCAGATCAGTGCCCAAGCGATTCCCATCCAGCAGAACCTCCAGTTCATGAAGGACCGCACGGCCGACATGCTCAAGATGAGCGACGATCTGGGCGCCCTGATCGGCTCGATGGAGCGGATGCAGGGCCTGCTCGGACAGCTGAGCGGCACGATCCATCGCGCGGTCGGCGACATGGGCGACATGCAATCCACGCTGAACGAGATGCGAGACCATCTGGCGGACTTCGACGATTTCGCGCGACCGTTCCGCGCCTACCTGTATTGGGAACCACACTGTTTCAACATTCCGGCCTGTTGGGCTTCAAGGTCGGTGTTCGAGGCGATCGACGGTGTGGACAAGTTCAGCGCGAACATGAGCACGCTGATCAAGGACATGAACAACGTCGACGCGATCATGCCCCAGATGATCGCCCAGTTCCCGCCGATCATCGCCGTCGCGAAGTCCATGCAGGGCACCCTGCTCACGATGCACAGCAGCTTCTCGGGTCTGGTGACGCAGATGGCCCAGATGACCGATACGGCGAGCGCGATGGGGCAGGCCTTCGACGCGTCCCGGAGTGGTGATTACTTCTACCTGCCCCCGGAAGCGTTCCAGAATCCCGACTTTCAGCGCGGTCTGAAACTCTTCCTCTCGCCGGACGGCAAGGCCGCGCGCTTCATCATCACCCACGACGCGGACCCGGCGACTCCGGCGGGGATTTCGGCCGTCAAGCCCGAACTCGACGCCGCGCATCAGGCGGTGAAGGGAACGACGCTCACCGGCGCCAAGTTCTACCTTGCCGGGACGGCGGCGATCTACCGTGACATCCAGGCCGGCTCGCAATACGACCTGCTGATCGTCGGGATCGCGGCCCTCACACTGATTTTCGCCGTCATGGTGATCATCACGCGAGCGCTGGTCGCGTCCCTGGTGATCGTCGGGACGGTGCTGCTGTCGCTGGGTGCCGCGTTCGGGCTGTCGGTGCTGGTGTGGCAGCACCTCTTCGGCCTGGAATTGAACTGGATAGCGCCGGTGTTCGGATTGATCATCCTGCTGGCCGTGGGATCCGACTACAACTTGCTGCTCGTGTCACGGTTCCAGGAGGAGATCGGGGCCGGGCTGCGGACCGGCATCATCCGCTCGATGGGGGAGACCGGCGGTGTCGTCACCGCGGCGGGGCTGGTGTTCGCTTTCACCATGATGTCGATGGCCGCCAGCGACCTGCGCTCGATTGGGCAGGCCGGCACCACGATTGGACTCGGCCTGCTGTTCGACACCCTCGTCGTGCGCTCGTTGATGACGCCGTCGATCGCCGCGCTGCTGGGGCGCTGGTTCTGGTGGCCGATTCGCGTGCGGCCGCGCCCGGCCAGCTCCATGCTTCGACCGTTCGGACCGCGTAGGTTGGTGCGCTCCCTGCTGCTGGGGGAGGAAGTGGATGCGGCGGCAAGCTGGCCCCAGCGACTGGACGGCGGGGAACACGCTCCAAACGGGATGGCGTATGCGGGCGCTGCCGGCTCCGAGGTCACCCCGGGTAATGCCGGGGGGTGAACACCCGGTCGCCGAGATCGTCCGCGTACCACTGGGTTTGCGAGGATCCGACAATCAGCAGGCAGCGCATGTCGACCTCGGCGGGGTTGAGGTCGGCCAGCCGCACCACGCGGACGTCTTCCTCTGGGCCCGGCACACCCCCGGAAACATTGCGGCCGATCACCACCGGCGTCCCGGGTTCGCGGTGGGCCATCAACACGTCGCGCATCGCGCCCACCTGCCAGGTCCGGGCCTTGGAAGCCGGGTTGTAGATGGCCAGCACCAGATCGGCGGCGGCCGCGGCGGCCAGGCGCTCCGCGATGATGTCCCAAGGCTTGAGCCGGTCGGACAGCGAGATCACCGCGTAGTCGTGGCCCAGCGGGGCACCGACCCGGCTGGCCACGGCCTGGGCGGCCGTCATCGCCGGAACCACCCGGATCCGCACGTCCGGCCACTGTTTGGCCTCCTCCAGCACCGCGGTCGCCATCGCGAACACCCCCGGATCACCCGACGACACCACCGCGACGGCGCAGCCCTCCTCGGCCAGCGCGCACGCCAGCCGCGCACGCGCGGGTTCGTCGGTGTTATCGCTGGGGTGCCGCCGCTGGCCCTCGCGGACCGGGACGCGATCCAGGTAACCGCGGTAGCCGATCAGGTCGGTGGCGGCGGCCAGCTCCCGCCGGCTCTGCGGCGTCATCCAGTCGTGGTCGCCGGGGCCCAGGCCGACCACCGCAACGGTGCCGGCCGCCGGGGGCTGCCGGCGCCCACGGCCACCCGGAAGCATCGCCAGCGAAAAGTACGGCACGCCGGTCTCATCGACCTCCGCGGCGGGCAGTATCCGCTGCCCGGACGTGCTGGCCCGTTCGACGTAGAACGCGTCGTCCAGTTGTCCCGTTGCCGAAAGCGCTTCGCGCACAGCCGGATACGAACGCCCCAGCTTGAGCACGACCGCGGCGTCGGCGTCGGCGAGCCGGCGCGTCAGCTCGGCCACCGGCAGGGTGCCCGGCAGCACCGACAGCACCTCGTCGCCGGCCACCAGCGGCGTGGCGATGGCCGCCGAGGCGGCGCTCACCGACGTGACGCCGGGGACGATGACCGCGTTGAACCGCTCCGTCAGCCGGGTGTGCAGGTGCATGTACGAGCTGTAGAACAGCGGGTCGCCCTCGGCCAGCAGCGCCACGTCGCGACCGGCGTCGAGGTGCGCGGCGATGCGCCGCGTCGCCTCGGCGTAGAAGTCTTCGAGCGCGCCCGCGTAGCCGCCGGGATGGTCGGTCGCCTCGGTGGTCACCGGATAGACCAGGTGTTCCTCGATCTGGCCGGGCCGCAGGTACGGTTCGGCGATCCCCCGGGCGATGCTGCGGCCATGCCGCGCGCTGTGGTAGGCCACCACGTCGGCCTCACCGATCAGCCGGGCGGCCTTGACCGTCACCAACTCCGGATCGCCGGGCCCCAACCCGACGCCCCAGAGGGTGCCCCGTGGGCTCACTCGGCGTCGCTCGCGATCGCGTTGACGGCGGCCGCGGCCATCGCGCTGCCGCCGCGGCGGCCCCGCACCACCAGATAGGACATCCCGCGCGGACGGTCGATCAACTCCTGCTTGGACTGCGCCGACCCGACGAAACCCACCGGGCCGCCGAGCACCGCCGCCGGCGGGGCAACGCCCTCGTCGATCAGCTCGAGCAACCGGAACAACGCGGTCGGGGCGTTGCCGATCGCCAGCACCGCACCGGGCAGCTGCTCGGCCCAGAGCTCGACCCCGGCCGCCGACCGGGTGGTGTTACGGCGCGCGGCCCGCTGCGCGGCGCGCGAATCGGCCACCAGCGACACGACCTGGTTGCCGGCGGGAAGCCGGGCGGCGGTGATCCCGGCGGCCACCATCGACGAATCGCACAGCACCGGGGCGCCGCCGCGCAACGCGGCGCCGGCCCGCGCGACGACGTCGTCGGTGTAGGCGACGTGATCCGCGACGTCGACCTGCCCGCACGTGTGGATCAATCGGACCACCACCCGCGCTACATCGTCCGGAAATCTCGCCAGGTCGGCTTCGGCGCGGATGGCCGCGAACGACTGCCGGTAGATCTCGGCCGCGTCGCGGATGTAGTCGAGCACCCGCTCACCTTAAGGCTGGTCGCGAAGCAGTCTGTATCCCTGTCCGGTAGCGACCAGCACCTGACCGGCCGGCGGGCTGCCGCACGCCCGCTCGCAGCCGACGAAGTGACGGTGCCCGACATCGTCATCCGCCGCCCGCAGCGACAGCGCGGCATCGGCCCGCACGTCGGCCGCCGAATGCGCGCACCCCGGGCTGCCGGTGCAGGCGCTGACGCTCAGCCACGGGGAGTTCTCGTCGAAGACCAGCCCCAACGGCGCCAGCACACGCAGCGCGGTGTCCGCCACCTCTTCGCTGAGATCGCACACCAGCACCGACCGCCACGGCGTGACCACCAGCGGGGCCTCGATGGCGGCCAGGAACTCCGCGACCCGCGCGGGCAGCACGCCCAACGGCACCGCCGCGCCCAGCATCACCCGGCCGTCGTCCTGGTTGATCCACCCTACCGGGCCCTTTGTGACGGGCGGGAACGGTGCGGCGCTCAAGTCGGCATTGGGCACCAGTTCGGTCAGGTCAGCCAATTCGCTGACGCGCCAAGCCTTTCCGCGGATCTCGACGAACCGCGCGGCCAGCGCGACCAGTGACTGCGTCACGTCGCCGACGGCCAGGCGGGCGCCGGTGTCCCGGCCCGTCACCAGCAGCGCGACGCCGTCGTCCAGCGCATGCACGCCCACGTCGGCGCCCAGCCCGGAGACGTCGGCGCGGCCGTCGTCGACGCTGAACCAGAACCGTCCCCCCAGTCCCGCGAGGCTCGGTTCGGCGCAAATCGCCGCGTCGAGCTCGTCCACCCACCCGCGCACGTCGGCGAGCCCGCCGACCCGGCCGGACAGCGGTGACGCGACGATGTTGCGCACCCGCTCATGGGTCGGCGACGGCAACAACCCGGCGCCCGCGATCGCCTCGGCGACCGCCGTGACGTCGGTAATGCCGCGCACCTGCACGTTGCCCCGCGCGGTCAGCTCGAGCGTTCCCGAGCCGAACCCGCTCGCGACGCCGGCCAACGTCGCCAGCTGGGCGGGGGAGATGCTGCCGCCGGGCAACCGGACCCGCACCAGCGCGCCGTCGGCGGCCTGATGCACCTGCAGCGCACCCGGGCAGGCGTCGGTGTCGCGGTCTCGGGCCATCACCACACGGTACGACCGCGGGGCGCGGCGAGCCGCGACAGTTGAGTACCCGACTACGCTAGCCGCCCGGCAACGCCGCGCCGGACACTGCGATTGCCCCATTTCTTCCAGGTCAGGAGCGTGGCATGGGACAGCGCGGTGGTCATGCGGTGGTGTTGGGAGCAAGCATGGGTGGCCTGCTGGCGGCCCGCGTGCTCGCCGAGTTCTACGACCGGGTCACGGTGGTCGAGCGGGACATCCTGCCACTCCATCCCATCAACCGCCGCGGCGTTCCGCAGGGCAGGCTGATCCACGCCCTGGCCGCACGCGGCACCCAGGTTCTCGACGAGCTGTTCCCCGGTTTCGTGGAGGAGCTCACGGCCAACGGCGCCGGCATCTGGGATGACGGGGATTTTTCGAAGGTGTCGATTTCGGTTGGCGGGCATACCACGCCGCGATCCGGCAGGGCGCCGAATCCGCCGGTGGTCCTCTTCCCGAGCCGGCCGCTGCTGGAGTGGAACGTGCGCCGGCGGGTGAAGTCGTATCCGAACATCACGTTCCTCGAATGCCACGACGTCGTCGGCCTGATCACTACCCCGGCTCGTGACCGCGTCATCGGGGCCAGGGTCGTGGACCGCGTCCTGGAGCGCGGGAAGGCGCTGCCCGCCGACCTCGTCGTCGACGCGACCGGCCGGGGGTCTCGGATGCCGGCCTTCTTGGAGGAACTCGGCTACGGCCGCCCGCGGGAGGACGAGCTGACGGTGCAACTCGCCTACGCGTGCCAGCTGCTGCGCTTGGAGCCCGGCGCGATCCACCAGCACATGATCGCCCTTTTTCCCGAGCCCGGCCGGCCCAAGATGTTCGGGCTGATCAGAAACGAGAACGACACCTGGATGTTCGGGGTCGGTGCCATGGCGGGACTGCAACCGCCGGGCGCCACCGCCGAAATGATCCAATACGCAGAGGATTTCGTGCCTACCCACGTGTTGGACGCGTTGCGCGCGGCCGAACCGCTGGGCGCGGTGGTGCACCATCGCGTGCCCTCCAACCGCTGGCGACGCTACGACAAGATGCGGCGCACTCCCGATGGCCTGCTGGTCGTCGGTGACGCGATTTGCAGCTTCAATCCCATCTACGGGCAGGGCATGACCGTCGCCGCGATCGAGGCGGCGGTGCTGCGGGACTGCCTGCTCCGCGGGGAGCGGGACCTGCCGCGGCGCTTCTTCCGCTCATCGGCGAAGACCGTCCGGGTGGCCTGGCAGACCGCCGTGGGATCCGACTTGGCCCTTCCCGAAGTGCAGGGGCGCAGACCGATGTCGATGCGGATCAGCAACGCCTTTCTGGAGCGGGTGCTGACCGCCGTCGAGGTCGACCCCGTCGTGGCCGGGCAGTTCATGCGGGTCACCGCGATGGTCGACCCGCCGGCCCGGTTGTTCCGCCCGTCGATTTTGCGCCGCGTCGCCCGGGCCCGGGGCCATCGGGCGACCGGTACGCAACCCGTCGACGACGGGGTCGAAGTTAACCGCAAGAAAGAGAAGGGAAGTCGGATGTCGAACGACAACATCGAGGTGACGAAGAAGGGCTACGAGGCATTTACCGCGGGCGACCTCGAATCGGCGTTGGATGTCTTCAGCGACTCGGCCGAGTGGACCATCAACGGCGACAGCATGATCGGCGGAACGTATCGGGGCAAAAACGAGCTCACCGAGCTGTTCATGCGGCTGTCGGAGAAGGCGACCAAGGTCGAGACGAAGCGCTACCTCGCTGACGGCGACGTCGTGATGGTCCTGACCCGGGTCAGCGTCGGCGACGAGAGCGCCGACGAGGCCGACGTGTTCGAGTTCCGCGACGGCAAGGTCGTCAAGGCCCACTCGTTCGGCGACACGGCCATGCAGGAACGCGTGTTCGGCAGCAAGCGGGTGGCGACCGGATAGTCGCCGCTCAGGACGTTCCCGTCCGCCGCGCGTAGTCCCGGCGCTGGTCGGTTTCCAGGTCGCTGGTGAAGACGCGGTCCGTGCCTACCGCGCGTCCGATCGCCTCCGCGATGCCTTGCGGCATCAGCCGCTGCGCCGATGCCATGATGCCCATCGAACGCGGAACGACCACCCGCCGTTTGGGTTTGGCGATCACGCCGACGACGGCGCGGGCGACGTCTTCCGGCTCGGCGTTCTTGAAGCCCCGCGCGTGTCCGACGCCGGCGATCATTTCGGTGTTCGTCAGGGTCGGCATGATCGTCGAGAAGTGAATGCCGCGGCCGCGGTTCTCCATGCGAACCGAGTCGGTGTAGCCGAGCACGGCGTGCTTGGTGGCGCAATAGGTGGCGATGCCCGCACACGGCAGGACGCTGCCCATCGACCCGATGTTGACGATGTGCCCGCGACCGCGCGGCAGCATTCGTTGCGCGGCCAATTTGGTGCCCAGGATGACGCCGCGGACGTTGACGTCGAGCACCCGCTGGGTGACGGCGTCGGCCTCGTCGACCGCGCTGCCCGCGGCAATGATCCCGGCGTTGTTCACCAGCACGTCAAGGGGCCCCAGCTCGTCTTCGACGGCGTCGAGAAAGGCGGCGAAGGACTGCCGGTCGGTCACGTCCAACCCCTGGCACACGGTCAGCCCCAACCGGCCACCCGAGTTCCGCACGGCCGCTTCGTCGATGTCCCCGATGGCGACTTTGGCGCCCAGCCCGTGCAGGGCCGTGGCAATGGCCAGGCCGATTCCTCGCGCACCACCGGTGATCGCAACGGTTTTTCCGGACACCTTCATCGCCACAGTCTTGCGCCGAGCGTGCGTCCACGGCGCGGTTCGCGCGAATTTTTGCGCTGGGTGCACGCCCGGCGCGATTGGATCCGCGTCGGCCTGGGCACACTCGTCCCCGTGAGGACGCAGGAATACGCCCCGGGTCGTTGGGTCGACGTGTTCGGCGACCCATCGCAACCCACGGTCTTGCTGTGGCATGGCATGCAGACCGACGCTCGCGCCGCCGTCCGCCCCCTGGCCGGCATGCTCGCCGATCGCGGCGCCGCGGTGGTGGCGCCCGATTGGAATTCCCACGCCGACGACGGCGGGCGGGCCGACCTGCTGCGATCGCTCGACTTCGCCCGCGACCTCGCAACGGGCGCCGCCCTCGTGCTCGTCGGGTGGTCGCTGGGCGGGTGCGCCGCCGCCGGCCTGACCCTCGCGCGCTTCGACCTCGCCCTGGCGCACACGGTCTGCCTGGCCGGCGCCTTCATGGTCCCCGACCCGATCTCCGGTCACCCGCCGAGCGACATGCTGTCCGCCGACCGCATCGGTGCCCCGTTTCTGTTGCTGCACGGCCTCGACGATGACGCCGTGCCGGTGGCCGCCAGCAGGGATTTCGCCGCCGGCCTGCAGCGGATCGGCTGGCCCGTCGAGCTGGTGGAGCTGGCCGCCGATCACGGGTCGATCGCCGGCGCCGACTACGACCCCGTCGCCGACCGCTACGAGCCCGCGCGGGGCGGACGGGCGCTCGAGGTGGCCGGCGAGGTCGCCGCTCGCATCGCGGCGACGCTGGGGTACGAATGACGGGTGGCTGAGCCGAGCATCCTGCTGCTGTCGACGTCCGACACGGACCTGATCAGCGCCCGTTCCAGCGGCAAGAACTATCGGTGGGCCAACCCGTCGCGCCTGTCCGACGAGGAATTGCCGGACCTGCTCGCCGGCGCAGAGATCGTGGTGGTCCGCATCCTCGGCGGTTACCGCGCCTGGCAGAGCGGCATCGACACCGTGATCGCCAGCGGCATCCCCACGGTGCTGGTCAGCGGCGAACAGGCCGCCGACGCCGAACTGACCGGCCTGTCCACCCTGGCCGCCGGCATCGCGGTGCAGGCGCACATCTACCTGGCCCACGGCGGCGTGGACAACCTGCGCCAGCTGCACGCCTTCCTCTCCGACACGGTGCTGATGACCGGCTTCGGCTTCGCCCCGCCCCTGGTGACCCCGACCTGGGGGGAGTTGGACCGGCCCAATGCCGAGCGGACCGACGGCCCCACCATCGCGGTGCTCTACTACCGCGCCCAGCAGCTGGCCGGCAACACCGCCTACATCGAGTCGCTGTGCCGGGCCATCGAAGACGCCGGAGGGCGCGCGCTGCCCGTCTACTGCGCGTCGCTGCGCACGGCCGAACCCGAACTGCTGCGCCGACTTGGCGACGCCGACGCCATGGTGGTCACCGTGCTGGCCGCCGGGGGACTGCGACCCGCGACCGCGGCCGCCGGCGGTCAGGATGACAGCTGGAACGTCGAACACCTTGCGGCCCTGGACATCCCGATCCTCCAGGGCCTGTGCCTGACCAGCCCGCGTGATCAATGGCGGGACAACGACGATGGCCTGAGCCCGCTCGACGTGGCCAGCCAGGTGGCGGTGCCCGAGTTCGACGGGCGCATCATCACGGTCCCGTTCTCGTTCAAGGAGATTGACGACGACGGGCTGATCTCCTACGTCGCCGACCCGGAACGCTGTGCGCGCGTCGCGGGTCTGGCGCTGCGGCACGCGCGACTGCGGCACGTCGCTCCCGCCGACAAGCGCGTGGCACTGGTCTTTTCGGCCTATCCCACCAAGCACGCCCGCATCGGCAACGCGGTCGGGCTGGACACGCCGGCCAGCGCGGTCGCGCTGCTGCGGGCGATGCGCGAACGCGGCTATCGAGTGGGGGATCTGCCCGGGGTGGAAGCCGAGGACGGCGACGCCCTGATCCATGCGCTGATCGAACGCGGCGGCCAGGACCCCGACTGGCTCACCGAAGGACAGCTGGCGGGGAACCCGATCCGGGTGTCCGCCAGGGACTACCGCGCCTGGTTTGCCAGCCTGCCCGCCGAACTCACCGATGCGGTGGTCAAGCATTGGGGCCCGCCCCCCGGCGACCTGTTCGTCGACCGCACGCACGACCCCGACGGCGAGATCGTCGTCGCCGCAATGCAAGCGGACAACCTGGTGCTGATGGTGCAGCCGCCCCGCGGTTTCGGCGAAAACCCGGTCGCCATCTACCACGACCCGGACCTGCCGCCCAGCCACCACTACCTGGCCGCCTACCGCTGGCTGGATGCCGGGTTTCACGCCGATGCCGTCGTGCACCTCGGCAAGCACGGCAACCTGGAATGGCTGCCCGGCAAGACGCTGGGCATGTCGGCGGCCTGCGGACCCGACGCCGCGCTGGGAAACCTGCCGCTGATCTACCCGTTTTTGGTCAACGACCCCGGCGAGGGCACCCAGGCCAAGCGGCGCGCGCACGCCGTGCTCGTCGACCATCTCATCCCGCCCATGGCGCGCGCCGAAACCTACGGCGACATCGCACGTTTGGAGCAACTGCTCGACGAGCACGCGAACGTGGCCGCGC
Organism: Mycobacterium interjectum; assembly: GCA_002102225.1. Lineage (GTDB taxonomy): Bacteria > Actinomycetota > Actinomycetes > Mycobacteriales > Mycobacteriaceae > Mycobacterium > Mycobacterium interjectum_B. The sequence continues at coordinate 203,105 of LQPB01000058.1, read as the reverse complement.
TGGATCCCGGCAAGTTGCCCGCCATCCGCCAGCAGATCTGGACGCTGATCCGGGCCGCCAAGATGGACCACGACCTCGGGCTGACCGAACGGCCCCCCGAGGACGCGTTCGACGACATGATCCTGCACGTCGACGGGTGGCTGTGCGAGATCAAGGACGTGCAGATCCGCGACGGGCTGCACGTGCTCGGCCAAAAGCCGACGGGGGAGGCCGAACTCGACCTCGTGCTGGCCATCCTGCGGGCGCGCCAGCTGTTCGGTGGTGAGCAGACCATCCCCGGCTTGCGCCAGGCCCTGGGCCTGGCCGAGGACGGCACCGACGAACGGTCGGCGGTGGACCGCGCCGAGGCGACGGCCCGGGGGCTGGTCGGCGCGCTGCAGGCCAGCGGCTGGGACGCGGCCACCGCCGACCGGCTCACCGACGACGCCGAGGTCGCGGCGGTGCTGCGGTTCGCGGCCACCGAGGTGGTGCCCCGCCTGGCCGGCAGCGCCGCCGAAATCGACCAGGTGCTGCGGGCTTTGGACGGCCGGTTCATCCCCTCCGGCCCGTCGGGGTCGCCGCTGCGCGGCCTGGTCAACGTGCTGCCCACCGGTCGCAACTTCTACTCCGTCGACCCCAAGGCGGTGCCGTCCCGGCTGGCCTGGGAAGCCGGCGTGGCCCTGGCGGATTCGCTGCTGAACCGGTACCGCACCGACCACGGGCGCTGGCCCCAATCGGTGGGGCTGTCGGTGTGGGGCACCTCGGCGATGCGCACCGCCGGCGACGACATCGCCGAAGTCCTTGCGCTGCTGGGCGTCCGGCCGGTCTGGGACGACGCGTCGCGGCGCGTCGTGGGCCTGACGGAGATTCCGCCGGCCGAGCTGGGCCGGCCGCGCATCGACGTCACCGTGCGCATTTCGGGGTTCTTCCGCGACGCCTTCCCGCACGTCGTGACCATGCTCGACGACGCGGTGCGATTGGTCGCCGACCTCGACGAGCCCGCCGAGGACAACTTCGTGCGCGCGCACGCCCATGCGGACCTGGCTCAGCACGGCGACCAACGTCGTTCCACCACAAGGATTTTCGGATCCAAGCCGGGAACTTACGGCGCCGGGCTGCTGCAGCTGATCGACAGCCGCAACTGGCGCGACGACGCCGACCTCGCGCAGGTGTACACCGCCTGGGGCGGTTTCGCCTACGGGCGCGACCTGGACGGGCGCGAGGCCGTCGACGACATGAACCGTCAGTACCGGCGGATCGCGGTGGCCGCCAAGAACACCGACACCCGCGAGCACGACATCGCCGACTCCGACGACTACTTCCAGTACCACGGCGGCATGGTCGCGACGGTGCGGGCACTGACCGGCCAGGCGCCCGCCGCCTACATCGGCGACAACACCCGGCCCGACGCGATCCGCACCCGCACGCTGTCCGAGGAGACCACCCGGGTGTTTCGCGCCCGTGTGGTCAACCCGCGCTGGATGGCGGCGATGCGCCGGCACGGCTACAAGGGTGCGTTCGAGATGGCGGCGACCGTGGACTACCTCTTCGGGTATGACGCCACCGCGGGGGTGATGGCCGACTGGATGTATGAGCAACTGACCGAGCGCTACGTGCTGGATCCCGAGAACCGCAAATTCATGGCCGAATCCAATCCCTGGGCGCTGCACGGCATGGCCGAACGGCTGCTAGAGGCCGCCGGCCGCGGCATGTGGGCGCAGCCGCGGCCGGAAACGCTCGACGGCCTGCGCCAAGCCCTACTGGAAACCGAGGGTGACCTGGAGGGCTAATTTCGTTGCCGAGCAGACGCAGAATCGCACGCCAAGGCGGCTTTCGGCGCGATTCTGCGTCTGCTCGCCGCTAAATGAAGTCCGAGCCGCCGTCCACGTTGACCGTGGCGCCGGTTACATAGCCATTCCGGCGCGACACCAGGTAGGCGGTGATGGAAGCGACCTCTTCGGGGAGTCCGGCGCGGCCCAGGTCGCAGGGCTGGTGGAAGTTGTTGTCGATCCAGGTCATGACGTCGACCGGATTGGTCGCGTCGAGGCCGTCGGCGGCGAGGATGTCTTTGAGGACTTCGGTGAAGCTGGCGGTCACGATGGTCCCGGGACAGACGCAATTGACCAGAATGCCGTCCTTGGCAAGGCTTTTCGACAAGTTCTTGGTGATGCTGGCCAACGCCGCCTTCGATGCCGTGTAGGCGACGATGCGCGGGTTTTGGCGCTGAATCGAGTGCGCGGAAAGCGTCACGATGCGGGCCCAATCCGCGGAGCGCAACAACGGCAACGAGGCGCGGATCGACCGCACGGCCGACATCGTGCCGAGCGTGAACGCTTCGTGCCATTGCGTGTCGTCCATCTGCTCGAAATAGCCGTCGCCCGGCCCGATCGTATGGACGAGGCTGTTGAGTTGGCCCCAACGCTTCGAGACCGCGGCGAAGCCATCGGCGATGGACTGGGCGTCGGCCATATCCACGCTGATCCCGACGGCATCCGGAGCGCCCGCCTGGCGCAGCGACAGCACGGCGGCGTCGAGCGCTTCCCGGTTTCTGGCCATCACCGCCACGCGGGCTCCTTCGGCCGCAAGGGTTTCGGCAATAGCCAGCCCCATACCCTTGCTGCCGCCCGTGACCACGGCGGTCGATCCCGCGAAACCCAGGTCCATCGTTGTCTCCCATCAGGTTTGGTGTGTGACTGGTCATACTTTGGCGATGGCTTGCGTCGCCACGCCCAGCCCGCCCAGGCAAAAGCGAAGGATGCGTGCGCGGACGCTGTCGCGGTCGCAATCGCCGGTTGCCCAGTGCCGCTCGATGCCCGCCCACACCACCGCGTGGATGGCTTGCGCGTCGGCCACCGGATCGATGTGATGGAACACTCCCGCGTGCAGGCCGCGTTGCAAAGCCGCGCTGAGCGGCTTGAGCAACTGCTCGTAGGCCGGCTGGACCAGAGTGGGGGAGGCGAACATCTGGGACTGAGCCTCCAGCGACACCCGGCGCAGATCGGATCTGACGGTCTCGTCGAATGCCAAGTCGAGTCGCCCGTCGATCCACGCCGCCACCGCGCCGATCTCCGTGCTGGCCGAAGCCATTCGGCGTCGTAGTCGCCGTTCTTCGACGCGCGCCATGTCAAGAAAGAGCGCGGCCACCAGTTCGTCTTTGGAGCCGAAATGCCGATAGAAAGCGCGGGTGCCCACTGCTGCGCCGTCGAGAACCGCGGCGATGCTGAGCCCTTGGAGGCCCTGCTCGCGCAGTGTCTGTGCCGCGGCGGCGAGGAGCGCGCGGCGCACCGCTGGGTCGGGAGCCAATTTGTCGCGCCGCCGCGTCCGACGACCGCCGGGGGGATCAGGCGGTCGCATCGTAGGCGGCCAGGTAGTCGGCGAACCGCTCCCGAACACCGTCGGGTGTGAGGCCGTAGTCGGCCAGGTCGTATTCGTGGGTACCGCGTGAACCGGGGCGATGTCCCTGAGCCCATCGCGTGACCGACTGCAAGGTGGCGTCGGTGAAGCTCAGACCCAACGCCTCGTAGCTCGTCTGCAGGGTGCGCACCGGATCGTTTTGCAGATCGGCGAAGGAGACGTCGGCGAATCGCTCGTCGCCCCGCCGGGTGCGGAAATCCATCGCGCGCCTGACAGCTTCAACCCAGCTGTCGACCTGCTCCGCGCCGAGTTCGCCGGCGTCGTTGCGGTCGCTGCTCCAGCTGCGCACATACTGGATAAGACTGCAGACCGAGGCCATCACCTTCGCCGGATCACGGTGGCTCCACAGGAATTTGGCGTTGGGGTAAGCCTCGACGAGCGCGTCGAGGGAGAACATGTGCACGGGTGTCTTGAGGTGCCACAGGACCGGTGGGCAATGCCATTGCAGGAGCTTGAGTACTCGCCCGTGGAACGTGTACGTCTCGCGCATGTCGCAACCCATCAGCCACGCCAGATACCCGGGTGCGCGGACGGCGCCGTCGAAGTGGAAGGTACGAAAGCTCATTCCCATCAGGTCCTGGCATTCGGTCGGGGCGGTCGACTCGGAGTTGTACATCGTTCTCATCAGCGGGAACATCTCGTCGAGCATCTTCAATCCGGCCTCGGCCTGCGCGATTCGCGGGTCGGTGTGCTCGGTTGCCGCCTCCGGCGGCGGGGTCGGTGCTTGGGATTCCCACATCCGCAACGACCGGAACTGGGGGTCTGCTGCCACCAGTTGGCTCAATGCGGTGGTCCCGGTGCGGGGTAGTCCGATGACGAACACCGGGCCGCCAACCACCTGGTCGTCGATCTCGGGGTGCTCAGCGTAGGCGCCCTCGATCCTGAGGCGTTGGATCAGGGCGTTGCTGATGGTGGCGTGCTGGATGACGCGGCCCATGTCATTGAGGTCGGCCTCGGTGTTCAACGCCGCGACGATGCGTTCCAGGCCCTCGCGATAGTAGGGCGAACCGAAATCGCCGAGACCGGTTGCGGCGCAGGCGCCCTCCTCCAACTCGTCGGCGTCGAACGTCATCGCCCAAACCTTTCGTGTACAGCGCGCCGGCGCGCCGCGAGGATGAAGTTCCGCTCCTCCGGGCTGACCATCGCGGTGTCCCGAGGCAATTCCGCCCGAATACCGCCGACGGGCACGACCCGCGTCGTCGGTGTCGGCGCCGTTTTGGTGCGCACACAGCGCAGGATGATGGGGCCGTTGCTGTGGCCGGCGGTGTCGAGCCAATTCGCGACCCCGGGATCCTGCGCGCTCAACACCACTCGGACGAGGCCGTCCGGATCCACCGCGGCCTGGTGACCGTTCAGGCTGGATTGGTGGCGCCCGTAGTGAATGGTTTCCCACCACGGGTTTCCGACCGAAAAGCTCCAGTAAATCCCTTCCGGCGGTGGCACTTCCACGATGAGTGCCTCGCCCGGTTGCAGCTCCCACCGGCCGATCACCGGCCGGTTCTCCGCGGCGGCTCCGATGTCGGTGCGGTCGATGGGTGCCAAGAACCCGTTCGACGGGGCCGCCGCACCGAACTGCAAGAAAAACGCCAGGTTGTCCCGGACGAAGTCGCCGAGGGCGACCAGTTGCCTCGGCACCGCCCGGTCCGTGGCGACCGAACGACCGGTGGTTTCCGCCGCTCGGCCGAGCCGCTCGATGCGCAGCGACGACGCCACCTCGGTGTCCCAGTCGTAGAAGAAGTGCCGCACCGTGAGCGTGGGATGCTCGCCGTCGATGCGCATCCAATTGCCCGTTCGCCGTTCGGCCGACAGGACCACCTCGAAGTTTCCCTCGGCGTCCACCTCGAGTTCGTCGACCAGTGCGTTCGCCGTCGCCGCGATCCCGTTCATCGTCTGCAATCCGACGTAGCGGGCGGTGCCGCGATTGCCGAACAGGCGGTAGCTTTCCCCGCCGCGCAGCACGGCGCGGGTGTAAATGCAGTCCGGACACTCCATTCCCCAGGTCACGACGTCATCGGTGCTGGTGCGTCGCACGGCCAGGATCGGATCCGGATCGAACCGCAGCACCTCGTCGATACCCGCGGTGAGCAAGACCAGCAGATGCCGGAAGCCGGCGGCGAGGTCTGCTCGATTCCGGCTCGCCGACTCGGATTCCACGACCCGCGCGGCCTCGCGGAGCCGGTCCAAGAGATGCGACCACGCCTGTGCCGGGTCGACGTCGCCGCGGTCCTCGGAGAGCGCCGCTTCGGCGATGGAGAACGGCAACCACGCCGTCGGCTTCGTCGGATCGCTCACGTTGTCCCCGTTTCGGTCGGTGTCACGGCGTCCTTAAGTGAAAACCGGGTTTACGTTTAAGGTGCGCTGACTATCGCAGCCAATGGGCGCGAATGTCAACGCCGAGGCCGCTGAGCAGACGCAGAATTGCGTCATCGGGGCCCTCCCCGTGCGACTTTGTGTCTGCTCGCGACCGGGAGCCGACCCCAGCTCGCGAGGTAGGCTCACCCCGTGACGCCCACCTTCGCCGACCTCGCCAAGGCGCAGTACATCCTGCTGACCACGTTCACCAAGGACGGCAGGCCGAAGCCGGTTCCCATCTGGGCCGCGGCCGACGGCGACCGGCTGCTCGTCATCACCCAGGAAAAATCGTGGAAGGTCAAGCGGATCCGCAACACGCCCCGGGTCACGCTGGCCACCTGCACCATGCAGGGCAAGCCGACCAGCGAGGCCGTCGAGGGCACCGCGGCCATCCTTGACAAGTCGCAGACGGCAGCCGTCTACGACGCGATCGGCAAGCGCTACGGCATCGTGGGCAAGGTCTTCAACTTCTTCAGCAAGCTGCGCGGCGGGATGGAGAGCAACGTCGGCCTCGAGCTGAAAGTGACCCCAAGCTAAGACAAATGGGCACCGTGCTGATCCCGATCCCGGATCGCGACTTCGACCCGACCGAGGTCGCCGTCAGCTGGAGCGTGCTCACCCGGGACGGGCATCGGGTGGTGTTCGCCACCGAAAGCGGCAATCCCGGCGTCGCCGACGACATCATGGTGACCGGTCGCGGACTCGATGTCTGGTCCGCGCTGCCCGTGGTGGGCGCCGTGCCGCTCGTCGGGCTGGCGCTGCGGGCCAACAAGGACGGCCGCGGCGCATATCGGGACATGGTCGCATCGGCCGAATACCGGCATCCGGTCAGCTGGTCGCGGGCCGGGCTCGACGGCATCGACGCGCTGCTGCTGCCGGGCGGCCACCGTGCCCGCGGAATGCGCAGCTACGTCGACAGCGGCATACTGCAGCGGCTCGTCGTGGATGCCTTCGCCCGCGGCCTGGTCGTGGGCGCGATCTGTCACGGGGTGCTGCTCGCCGCGCGCAGCGTCGATCCCGCCACCGGTCGATCAGTGCTGTACGGGCGCAAGACCACGGCGCTGACCTGGGCGATGGAGCGCACCGCCTGGAATCTCACCCGCCTCACCCGCTTCTGGGATCGCAACTACTACCGCACCTATACCGAGGAGCCCGGCCAGCCCGGCGGGTACATGTCGGTGCAGTCGGAAGTTACTCGCGCCCTTGCGGATCCGGCAGATTTCTGTGACGTGGAACGCGGCTCGCCGCACCGGTGGCTCAAGTCATCGGGGATGGTTCGCGACACCGCCACCGACCCGCGCCCGGCCTTCGTCGTCGACGACGGCCGCTACGTGTCGGCGCGCTGGCCCGGCGACACCCACACCTTTGCGGCCGTCGTGTCACGAAAGCTGAAGTGATGCCGCGGTTTTCAGTGCTGCGTCAGAATCCCGTAGCGCTGCCACCACTGGTAGAGGCTGTCGAGGTCCGGCCCGCCGTTGACGGTGGCCAACAGCAGCTGGGCGTCACGGGTCCAGGCGATGTTGGCGCGGTCCGCGACGCTGCCGCAGACCACCTTGCCGCCGATCTGATTGGCGTTGGGCCCGTAACTCCAGGTGCCGGGCAACGGGAAGGTGTTGTCGGCCGGGCACGCTGAGACCAGCATGCCACTCGCGGTGGTCTGGAAATCGCCGGTCAGCGCGTCCAGGTCGTCGTAGAGGGTGAAGCGCGCGTAGGTCGGCGTGCCCGAGTCGGTGCTCTGGCTGCAGTCCAGGCTGGCGACGGCGGTGGGGAACGGGTCGCTAGCCCGCGCGCACGCGGCGGCGCTGTAGCCCGGCGGCAGCAAACCGACGATCTGTTGCTCGGACGGGGTGAAGCTCGTTGCCGAACCGGCTTGGGAGGCAACCGTTCTCGCGGCACCCGTGGCGGGTGCGCGGCCGGAGAGGGCCACGCGTCCGACCCCGATCAGGACCGCAAGCACAACCAGCCCCGCGCCGACGCCCACCCACAGGGCGCGCCGCCGAATCACCAACCCGCGCATCGTCGTACCCTGAGGCCGACGCCGCTACGTCGTTGCCCCGGTCGCCAGATGTTCGCCGAAGAACGCAAACACGCGGTTCCACGCGTCGTCGGTGGCGGCCTCGTCGTAGCCGAAACCCGCGATCCGAAGCAGCGGTTGGGCGGGAAGGGTGTTGGCGAAGCTGTGCCCCACGCCGGGATAGACCTTGGTGTCGGTGGTGATGTGCTTGGCCTCGGTCACCTCTCGGAATTTCTCCGGCGCGCCCCGGCCCAGCGGGTCACGGCCGCCGAAGCTCGCGACGATCGGGCATGCCCCGTCCAGGGTCTTGTCGAGGTTGCGTGGCAGGGGAGTTCCGTAAAACGGCGCCGAGGCGCCAAAACCCTTGGGCGACATGACGAGGGCGAAATGGCCGCCCATGCAGAAACCCGCGATGCCGACCTGCCCCGAGCACTCGGGCATCGCCTTGAGGTAATCGCGCGCCGCCAGGATGTCGTCAAGGGCGCGGCCGCGCTGCGCCTGCATCTCCCGCATCACCCGGGTGATGCAGCGGATGCGGCCACCGCGGGCGTACATATTCGGGGTGAGCGCCACGTACCCGCCGCGGGCGATGCGCGCGTTGGTCGTCTGCTTGTCCCGGCCGTAACCGAACGCGTCGTGGATCACCACCACGCCCGGCCACGGGCCCTGTCCCTGCGGGACGTCCAGCAGCGCATCGATCGGTCCATCGGGGGTGTCGATCTCAATCGTTGTCATAGCGTCATCTAACTGCAGCCGGGACGGACGCCACCAGGGGAACTCGGGGACCGCCCGCGGACGTTTCCGTGACATGTTGTCGCGGCTGCTCTTGATTTACGCCGTCGTCGAGTTGGCGGCGGTCATCGCCCTGGTCTCGACGGTCGGATGGGGCTGGACCCTGCTGGTGCTGCTGGCCAACTTCCTGCTCGCGTGGGGTGTGCTGGCGCCGATGGCTGGATCGCAACTCGTCCGCCAAGTCCGGCAGCTGCGCTCGGACCCCGGCGCGATGAGCGAGGGGACGATGGTCACCCTGGCCACCGTCCTGATCCTGGTCCCGGGGCTGGTGACCACGGTGCTGGGGCTGTTGCTCCTGGTTCCGCGGATCCGATCGCTGGCCCGCCCCGGCTTGACCGCGCTCGGGGTGCGCGGGTTGCGGCGGCGGATGCCGCTGATCACCGACGCGCGGCTGTTCGGCCCTGAGCGCCGGGGCTATCCGGGTACCGGCTCGCACCCCGCCGAGGGCTCGTACCCCGTCGACTACATCGACGGCGAGGTCGTCGACGTGCGGGAGTTCCGGCCGCCGCCCCTGCCGAACGAGATGCGCGGGGGATACCCCGGACACCCGGGGTGGGATTAGCCCCGTTGGCGACGACCCGCTTCCAGCGGCCGCGCCGCCCCCGCGATCGCCGTGACCGCACGGCGGGCGCCACACGTAGTTTTGGCCTGTGACATCTGCTGATCGTCCGCCCGGCGCGCCCGCCACGCTGCTGGTCAACGGCCGGGTGCACAGCCCGACCCACCCCGACGCGACCGCGATGGCGGTGCGCGACGGCGTCATCGCCTGGCTGGGCAGCGACGACGTCGGGCGCGGCCAGTTCCCGGGCGCCGAGGTGCAGGACCTGGACGGCGGCTTCGTGGCCCCCGGATTCGTGGACAGCCACATCCACCTGACCGCGACCGGCCTCACGCTCAGTGGCCTGGACTTGCGGACCGCCGCGTCGCGCGCCCAGTGCATCCAGCTGCTCGCCGACTACGCCGCGGCCCATCCCGGCCAACCGGTGTGGGGGCACGGCTGGGACGAATCGTCGTGGCCGGAGCACGCCCCGCCCACCACCGCGGAATTGGACGCGGTCCTCGGCGACCGGCCCGCCTACCTGGCCCGCGTCGACGTCCACTCCGCGCTGGCCTCCACGGGGTTGCGGCGGCTGGTGGCGGACCTGCCGGCGGCGGACGGTTTCACCCCCGACAAACCGCTGGTCGGTGACGCCCACCACTTGGTGCGGGCCGTCGCCCGCGACCTGCTGACGCCCGCGCAGTTGGCCGAAGCCCGGACCGCCGCCCTGCGGGCCGCCGCGGCGGCCGGCATCGTCGCGGTGCACGAATGCGCGGGCCCGCAGATCGGCGGCCTCGACGACTGGCTGCGGCTGCGTGAACTCGAGCACGGCGTCGAGGTGATCGGCTACTGGGGTCAGGCGGTGACCACCGCCGCCGAGGCGCGGGCGCTCACCGACGAGACCGGGGCGCGGGGGTTGGCCGGCGACCTGTTCGTCGACGGGGCGCTCGGGTCGCACACGGCCTGGCTGCACGAGCCCTACACCGACGCGCCGGACCGCACCGGCACCTGCTACCTGGACCCGGACGCCATCGAGGCCCATCTGCGGGCCTGCACCGAGGCGGAGGTGACGGCCGGTTTCCACGTCATCGGCGACGCCGCGGTCTCGGCGGCGGTCGCCGCGCTGGAGCGGGTCGTCGCGGACCTCGGGGTCGCCGCCGTCGCGCGCTGCGGGCACCGCCTCGAGCACGTGGAGATGGTCGACGCCGAGCAGGCCGCGAAACTGGGCGCGTGGGGCGTCATCGCCAGCGTGCAGCCCAATTTCGACGCGCTGTGGGGCGGCGCCGACGGCATGTACGCGCGGCGACTCGGCGCCGAACGAGCCAGGGGGCTCAACCCGCTTGCGCTGTTAGCATCCCAAGGCGTGCCCCTCGCGCTAGGTTCCGACGCCCCGGTCACGGGCCTTGACCCGTGGGCGAGCGTGCGCGCGGCGGTCAATCACCACACCCCCGGCAGCGCGGTGTCGCCGCGGGCCGCCTTCGCCGCCGCCACCCGCGGGGGCTGGCGGGCGGCCGGCGTCCGCGACGGGCAGATGGGCGCCCTAGTGCCCCGCGCGCCGGCCTCGTACGCCGTGTGGGACGCGGGGCCCCTGGACACCCACGCGCCCCGCGACGCGGTCCAGCGCTGGTCGACCGATCCGCGCTCCCGGGTGCCCGCGTTGCCGCGCTTGGGGCCCTCCGACGCCCTGCCGCGCTGCCGGCGAACCGTCCATCGAGGCGCCGTCGTTCATGGCTAGGGAGTGGTTCGGACGCAAGGAGCGATCCGACCAGGACCCGGGGCCCACGCCGGTCACCGAGGACCCGATCAGCGAGGAGGCCGAATCCGACCGCGACGAAGAGCCCCTCGAGGTTCGAGTCGAGCCGGCAGAAGCGGCGCCCGGGGCGCCGCGCCCGGCCCATCGGCTGGGTGCGCTCACGCGACGGGCGCTGGCCGGGCTGGCGGCGGCGACGGCCGCGCGGCTGCCCCGGGTGCGCGCCGCGCTGGTGCCGCGGCTGCCGCGCTTGGTGCTCGCCGCGGGCGGCGGCCTGCTGCTGTTCGCCAGCTTTCCCTCGCTGAACTGGTGGTGGGGCGCCATCGTCGCCGCCGCGCTGCTGGGGTGGGTGCTGACACGTCCGGCCACCACGACGGCGGGTGGCTTCGGCTACGGGTTCGTGTTCGGGCTGGCCTGCTATGTTCCGTTGCTGCCGTGGATCAGCTTGCTGGTGGGGGCCGTGCCCTGGCTGGCGCTGGCGACGACGTGCGCGCTGTTCCCCGGCCTCTTCGGGTTGGGCGCCGTCATCGTGCGGCGGCTGCCCGGCTGGCCGGTCTGGTTCGCGCTGGTCTGGGCCGGCCAGGAGTGGCTGAAGTCGGTCTTCCCGTTCGGCGGCTTTCCCTGGGGTGCGGTGGCTTTCGGTCAAGCGGAAGGTCCGTTGCTGCCGTTGGTCCAGCTCGGCGGCGTCGCGCTGCTGTCCACCGCGGTCATGCTGGTGGGGTTCAGCGCCACCGCGATCGCGCTGGAGATCGCCACGTGGTGGAAAACCGATCACGCCCCCGCGGCCACCGCGACCCCGGGGCCGCCGCCCGCCGTGGTGCTGCCGGGCATCTGCATCTGCGCGGTGTTGTTCGCCGCGGTCCTCGTCTGGCCACAGGTGCGGCACGCCGGCGCGGGGGCGGGTGGGGACCCCTCGGTCACCGTCGCGGCGGTGCAGGGCAACGTGCCGCGGCTGGGCCTGGACTTCAACGCGCAGCGCCGCGTGGTGCTCGACAACCACGTGCGGGAGACCCTGCGGCTGGCCGAGGACGTGCGTTCCGGGGTGGCCCCACAGCCTCAATTCGTGATCTGGCCGGAGGACTCCTCCGACATCGACCCCCTTACCAACGCCGACGCCGCCGAGCAGGTCGCGCGGGCCGTCGCGGCGATCGGCGCGCCGATATTGATCGGCACGGTGCTCGAGGTGCCCGGCCGCACGCCGGACACCTCCACCTACACCAACACGGTCATCGTGTGGAACCCGGTCAGCGGGCCGGCCGACCGCCACGACAAGGAAATCGTGCAGCCGTTCGGCGAGTACCTGCCGATGCCGTGGCTGTTCAAGCACCTCTCCGGTTACGCCGACCGGGCCGGCCACATGGTGCCCGGCAATGGCAGCGGGGTGGTGCACATCGCCGGGGTGCCGGTCGGGGTGTCCACCTGCTGGGAGGTCATCTTCGATCGGGCGCCGCGCAAGGCGGTCCTGGGCGGGGCCCAGCTGCTGGCGGTCCCCAGCAACAACGCCACCTTCAACAAGACGATGAGCGAACAACAGCTGGCGTTCGCCAAAGTCCGCGCGGTGGAGCACGACCGCTACGTCGTGGTCGCCGGCACCACCGGGATCAGCGCGGTCATCGCCCCCGACGGCGCCGAGCTGGTGCGCACCGACTTCTTCGAGCCCAGCTACCTCGACATGCAGGTACGGCTCAAGACCAAGCTGACGCCGGCCACCCGGTGGGCTCCGATCCTGCAGTGGGTTTTGGTGCTGGCGGCCGGGGCGGCCATTCTGGTAGGGATACGGCACAATGGATGGTTCATGCGTCCGGTTCGCCTGAGGTCCAGGCCCCGCGGTGGATCGGAAGACGCCGGTACGCCCCCGGGCGAACCCCCGCCCGACGAGGGCGACGCCCCGACCGCGCAAGACGCTGTGCCGGACGAGGGCGGCGATGACGACACTCCGCCCGACGAGGGCGGGCAACCTGATTTCGGGCGACACAGAGGAGCTACATGACCACCGGCCAGCCGGCGTCCCGGGTCCCGGGCAGCCGTCCCAGCGAGCGCGTCCTGGTGATCATCCCGACGTTCAACGAGCGGGAGAACCTGCCGGTGATCCATCGGCGGCTCAAGGAGGCGTGCCCGGCCGTGCACCTGCTGATCGTCGACGACAACAGCCCCGACGGCACCGGGCAGCTCGCCGACGAGTTCGCGGCGGCCGACCCCGACCGCGTGCATGTGATGCACCGCACCGCCAAGGACGGCCTGGGGGCGGCGTACCTGGCGGGATTCGCCTGGGGCTTGAGCCGGGACTATTCGGTGCTGGTCGAGATGGACGCCGACGGCAGCCACGCGCCCGAACAGCTGCACCTGCTGCTGGATGCCGTCGACGCGGGCGCCGACCTGGCCATCGGTTCGCGCTATGTCGAGGGCGGCGCGGTGCGAAATTGGCCGTGGCGGCGCTGGGCGCTGTCCTGGACGGCCAACACCTACGCCCGGCTGGCGCTGGGCATCGGCGTCCACGACATCACCGCCGGCTACCGGGCCTATCGCCGCGAGGTGCTCGAGACGATCGGTCTCGACGGCGTGGACTCCAAGGGCTATTGCTTCCAGATCGACCTGACCTGGCGCACCGTCTGTAGCGGGTTCGTCATCGCCGAGGTGCCGATCACCTTCACCGAGCGTGAACTCGGTGTCTCCAAGATGAGCGGATCGAACATCCGCGAGGCGCTGGTCAAAGTCACCCGATGGGGCATCGAGGGAAGAACCAACCGCCCTCGCGCGATCCGGGCCAACGACCGCAGTTAGCGGCGACGGCGCCGCCGGTCAGCCGCGGCGGCGCGACCTGATCAGGTCGAGGCGCTCCTTGAGCAGCTCTTCGAGCTCTTCGACGGTGCGGCGCTCCAGCAGCATGTCCCAGTGGGTGCGCGGCGGCTTGACCTTCTTCGGCTCGGGCAGGTCGCCCTCGATGAGGGTGCCCTCCATGCCGTTGCGGCACAGCCAGGTGCCGGGGATGTCGGCGTCATCGGCGAAGGGGACCTCGAACTCCTCGCCGTTCTCGGTGCGATACCGCGCGATCTGGCGCGGCGCGAGGTCGTGGTTGCGGTCGGTCTCGTAGCTCACGGCTCCAAGGCGACTGCCTCTCAGAACGCGATCGGCCATGCGTGCTACTCCTTCAGGTCCTGCGGTTTGCTTTGGGTCTGGGGTGCTGTTTTGTTCCGCTTAAGAAAACGATATGACGGTCGGCGTAGTTCCCGGTCCGACACGCGGCATACGCGACGCGACCCTCAATGATACCGGGGATGCGACGGGCGGCCGACTACAGTCGGCAGGCGTGACCCGCCGCTCCCGCCCCCAACCGTGCCGCTGGTGTGGTCGAGACGTGATCGATGCCGGCATGGGCCGCCGCCGCCAGTACTGCCGGCAGTCGTGCCGGCAACGCGCCTATGAGCAACGCGCCTCATTGACGCGCGGTTTGACTCGGGACGGGGCGGGGGCCTTGCCCGCCGACGCGGTGGTGCTGTCGGCCGACGAGGCTGCCGACCTGTCCGATCGCGTCTACCAGGTGCGATGCGCGGCCGAGGACGTCGCGACCGCGCTGGATGAGGGCGCCGGGGCGAGGGAGCTGCGCGACCTGTGCGACGTGCTGATCCGGGCGGCCCGGGCCGCCGACGGATGGCGCCGAGCGGCCGTCTAACCCGGTTTGACCACCACCGATGGGTAGCCGAGTACAGTCGCGCCATGGGCGGCGGACCAGCCGTACTCGGGCGTACCAGCCAAGCCGGTCCTCCTCTAGCAGCCGGGAGTGTCGGACGTTTTTGAAATTGTGCCGGAGTTGGCCATACTCACGAGCGACATTCTTGGGTCGGAGAGCAGCACGACGCTGGTCGAAAAATCCACGAGACCGATTCGTGCAGCAACTTCCGTGACTCGGCCGGGACGCCCGGCAACGGCCGCATGCCGGGTGAGGGTTAGGCGAGGTTAGTAGATGGTGGACCAACTCCAGCATGCGACCGAGGCGCTGCGCAAAGCGCTGGTCCAGGTGGAACGCCTGAAGCGCACCAACCGTGCCCTGCTGGAGCGGTCGAGCGAGCCGATCGCCATCGTCGGCATGTCGTGCCGGTTCCCGGGTGGGGTCGAGACCCCAGAAGACCTGTGGCGGATGGTCGCCGACGGTCGCGACGTGATCACGGAGTTCCCCACCGACCGCGGCTGGGACGTCGCGGGGCTGTTCGACCCGGATCCCGACGCGCGCCACAAGACCTACGCCCGCACGGGGGGCTTCGTCGACGGCGTCGCGGACTTCGACCCGGCTTTCTTCGGGATCGCGCCCACCGAGGCGCTGGCGATGGATCCCCAGCACCGGATGCTGCTGGAGCTGTCCTGGGAGGCGCTGGAGCGGGCCGGGATCGATCCGACCGGCCTGCGGGGCAGCGCCACCGGCGTGTTCGCCGGCCTCATCGTGCAGGGCTACGGGATGTTGGCCGAGGAGATCGAGGGCTACCGGCTCACCGGGATGACGTCCAGCGTCGCCTCGGGGCGGGTCTCCTACGTCCTCGGCTTGGAAGGCCCGGCGGTCTCGGTGGACACGGCGTGCTCGTCGTCGTTGGTGGCGTTGCATATGGCGGTGAACTCGCTGCGGTCCGGGGAGTGCGACCTCGCCCTGGCCGGGGGTGCGACCGTCAACGCCACGCCCACCGTCTTCGTCGAATTCAGCCGGCACCGCGGGCTGGCGCCGGACGGGCGCTGCAAGGCCTACGCCGGCGCCGCCGACGGGGTCGGCTGGTCCGAGGGCGGCGCCATGCTGGTCGTCGAGCGGTTGTCGGACGCCCAGCGGTTGGGTCATCCGGTGTTCGCGGTGGTCCGAGGTTCCGCGGTCAACCAGGACGGTGCGTCCAACGGGCTGACCGCACCCAACGGCCCCTCGCAGCAACGGGTGGTGCGCGCCGCGTTGGCCAACGCCGGATTGTCGACCGCCGACGTGGACGTGGTCGAGGGCCACGGCACCGGCACCACGCTGGGCGACCCGATCGAGGCCCAAGCGTTGCTGGCCACCTACGGCCAGGACCGCACCGAGCCGCTGTGGCTGGGATCGATCAAGTCGAACATGGGCCACACGCAGGCCGCCGCGGGCGTCGCCGGCGTCATCAAGATGGTGCAGGCGATGCGCCACGAAACGTTGCCCGCGACGCTGCACGTGGATCAGCCCAGCCCGCACGTGGATTGGTCCGCGGGGTCGGTGTCGCTGCTCACCGAGGCGCGCCCCTGGCCGGCCGACGGCCGGGCTCGCCGGGCGGGCGTGTCGTCGTTCGGCATCAGCGGCACCAACGCGCACGTGATCGTGGAGGCAGTGCCGGTTTCGGGGTCCGCCGTCGGGCAACCGCAGGCCGGCCCCGGGCCCGCGGTGCTGCCGTGGGCGGTGTCGGCAAAGTCGGCCCGGGCGTTGCGATCTCAGGCCGCTCGGCTGGCGGCGCATCTGCGTGCCCACGGTGAGCTCGACGCCGCCGACGTGGCCTGGACGCTGGCGGGCCGCTCGAGCTTCGAGCACCGGGCCGTCGTCGTCGGCGGCGACCGGGACCGGTTGCTGGCGGGCCTCGACGAGCTGGCCGCGGACGAACCCGTGTCGGTCATTCGCGGCACCGCCGCAGCCGGGGGCAAGACCGTCTTCGTCTTCCCCGGGCAGGGCTCCCAATGGCTGGGCATGGGTATCGAATTGCTCGACACCGCACCGGTTTTCGCGCAACAGATCGAGGCGTGCGCCGAGGCGTTCTCCGAGTTCGTCGACTGGTCGCTGACCGACGTGCTGCGTGGCGCACCCGGCGCCCCGGGCATGGACCGGGTGGACGTCGTGCAGCCGGTGCTGTTCGCGGTGATGGTGTCGCTGGCCGAACTGTGGAAGTCGGTCGGAGTGAGCCCCGATGCCGTGATCGGGCACTCGCAGGGTGAGATCGCCGCGGCCTACGTCGCCGGCGCGCTGTCGTTGCGCGACGCCGCCCGCGTGGTCACGCTGCGCAGCAAGCTCCTGAGGTCGCTGGCCGGCCCCGGTGGGATGTTGTCCATCGCCTGCAGCACCGAGCGTGCCCGGGAATTGCTGGCGCCCTACGGCAATCGCGTCAGCATCGCCGCGGTCAACGGCCGGTCCGCCGTCGTGGTGTCGGGTGACGTGGCCGCCCTGGACGAACTCGTCGCCTTCTGCGCCGACCTGGAGCTGCGCACGCGGCGGATCGACGTCGACTACGCGTCGCATTCGGTCGAGGTCGAGGCGATTCGCGGCGAGCTCGCCGAGGCGCTGGCCGGCATCGAGCCGCGCTCGTCGCGCACGGCCTTCTTTTCCACCGTGACCGGAAACCGTTTGGACACCGCGGGATTGGACGCCGAATACTGGTACCGCAACGTCCGGCAGACCGTTCAGTTCGACCAGGCGGTGCGCAGCGCATGCGAACACGGATACCGGACTTTCATCGAATCCAGCCCGCATCCCGCGTTGATCGCCGGGATCGAAGACACCGCCACTGATTGCGCCGCCGGCGACGCCGAGGCCATCGTCGTAGCCACCCTGGGTCGCGACGACGGCGGGCTCGAGCGGTTCCTCACCTCCGCGGCCACCGCGTTCTGCGCGGGAGTGGGTGTGGCATGGCGAGGCGTGCTCGACGGAGCGGGCTTCGTGGAGCTGCCGACGTATGCCTTTGACCGCCGGCGGTTTTGGCTCTCCGGTGAGGGTGTCGTCGCCGACGCCGCGGGCTTGGGGCTGGCGACCAGCGAGCACCCGCTGCTGAACGCGGTGGTGGAGCTGCCGGCCTCGGGCGGGGTGGCGCTGACGGGCCGGTTGGCACCGAGCCTGCAGGGCTGGCTGGCCGACCACGCCGTGTCCGGTGTGGCCGTGTTCCCCGGCGCGGGGTTTGTGGAGCTGGCGATCCGCGCCGGCGACGAGGTCGGTTGCGCGACGGTCGACGAACTGACGCTGCAAGCTCCATTGATCTTGCCGGCCAAGGATTCCGCGTCCGGCTCTGTTGCGGTGCAAGTCGTGGTGGGGGCCGAAGAACAAGGCGGCCGGCGCAGTGTGTCGATCTTCTCGCGCGCCGACGCCGGTTCCGGCTGGGTGTGCCACGCGGAGGGAACGCTGAGCGCCGGCTCGGTCGAGCCCGCTGCGGACCTGTCGGTGTGGCCGCCGGCCGGCGCGGTGGCGGTCGATCCCGCCGACTGCTACGAACGGCTGGCCGCGCGCGGGTACGGCTACGGCCCCGCATTCCGGGGATTGACCGCAACCTGGGTGCGCGGCGACGAGGTGTTCGCCGAGGCGCGGCTGCCCGACTCCGCCGGTGCCGTCACCGGGTTCGGGCTGCACCCCGCCCTGCTCGACGCGTCGATGCATGCCTTGGTGGTGGGTCGCCACATCGACGGCCAGGCCGAGGAAGTGGTGTTACCGTTCGCGTGGCAGGGTGTCTCGCTGCATGCCGCCGGCGCATCGGCGGTGCGTGCGCGGATCGCGCCGGCCGGAACGCCGGGGGCATCGAAGTCGGTCTCCATCGAGCTCGCCGACGGACTCGGATTGCCGGTGCTGTCGGTGCGGGAGATGGCGGCCCGTCCGGTGAGCGAGCAGCAACTGCGCGCGGCGGTGTCCGGCGCGGGCCCGGACCGGTTGTTCGAGGTGAACTGGTCGCCGGCAACGATCCTCACCAACGCCGAGCCGATCGCACATGAAGTGTTCGAATCCATTGCGGCCGACGATGATCCGGTCGCGGGAGCGCATGAGCGCACGCACCTGGCGCTGGCCGCCGTGCAGTCATGGTTGACCGAGCGCGACACCGGGGTGCTGCTGGTCGCCACCCGGGGCGCGGTGGCCGTGGCGGGGCAGGACGTCACCGATGTGGCGGGCGCGGCGGTGTGGGGGTTGGTGCGCTCGGCGCAGACCGAGCACCCCGGCCGCTTCGTGCTGGTGGATTCCGATGGGCCGCTGGACGAGGGCGCGATAGCCACCGCGCTGGCGGTCGGCGAGCCGCAAATCGTGCTGCGCGGCGGCGCGGCGTATTGCGCGCGGGTGCGGGGCAGCCGCGCGGTCGACGGGATCATGACGCCTCCGGCGGACCGGCCCTGGCGGCTCGGCATCAGCACCGCGGGCACCTTCGAAAACCTGCAACTGGAGCCGGTTCCCAACGCCGACGCTCCGCTGGAACCGGGCCACGTCCGGGTGGCCCTGCGCGCCATCGCCACCAACTTCCGCGACGTCATGATCACCCTGGGCATGTTCACCCACGAGGCCCTGCTCGGCGGAGAAGGCGCCGGCGTGGTGGTCGAGGTCGGGCCCGGGGTCACCGAGTTCGCGGTCGGCGACTCGGTGTACGGATTTTTCCCGGACGGCAGCGGCACGGTGGTGCCCGGCGATGTGCGGCTGTTGGTGCCGATGCCGGCCGACTGGACCTACGCCGAAGCCGCCGGCATCTCGGCGGTCTTCACCACCGCGTACATGGCGTTTATCCACCTGGCCGATGTCAAGCCGGGACAGCGGGTGCTGGTGCACGCCGCCGCCGGTGGCGTGGGCATGGCGGCGGTTCAGCTGGCGCGCCATCTGGGCCTGGAGGTGTTCGCGACCGCCAGCCGCGGCAAGTGGGACACCCTGCGGGCCATGGGCTTTGACGACGACCACATCGCGGATTCCCGCAGCCTTGAGTTCGAGGACAAGTTCCGGGCGGTCACGGGCAGGACCGGGGCGGCCGGGATGGATGTGGTGCTGGACTCGCTGGCCGGCGAATTCGTCGACGCCTCACTGCGGCTGGTCGCCCCCGGCGGCACGTTCCTGGAGATGGGCAAGACCGACATCCGCGACCCCGGTGCCGTCGCCCAGGAATACCCGGGAGTGCGCTACCGGGCCTTCGACCTGTTCGAGCCCGGCCGCCCGCGGATGCACGAGTGGATGCTGGAGCTGGCCGGCCTGTTCGACGCCGGGATCCTCAAGCCGTTGCCGGTCACGACGTTTGACATTCGGCGCGCGCGCACCGCGTTGCGCTACCTGAGCCAGGCCCGCCACATCGGCAAGGTCGTCATGACCGTGCCCACTGGGCCGGGTGCCGGGCTGGCCGGCGGCACCGTGCTGATCACCGGCGGAACCGGGATGGCCGGTTCGACACTGGCCCGTCATCTGGTGGCGCACCACGGCGTTCGGGACCTGGCGCTGCTGAGCCGCCGGGGCGCGGACGCGCCCGGCGCCGCCGAACTGCTCGCCGAGCTGGAGGCGGCCGGGGCCCGGGTGCGGGCGGTCGCGTGCGATGCGGCCGACCGGGTCGCGCTGGCGGCGGTGATCGCCGACATCACGACGCAACGGCCGCTCTCGGGCGTCATCCATGCCGCCGGCGTGCTGGACGACGCCATGGTCACCTCGCTGACGCCGGAGCGCGTCGACGAGGTGTTGCGGGCCAAGGTCGACGCGGCGTGGAACCTGCACGAATTGACCCGTGACCTGAATCTGTCGGCGTTCGTGATGTTTTCGTCGATGGCCGGGCTGGTGGGTTCGTCGGGCCAGGGCAACTACGCGGCCGCCAACTCGTTCCTGGATGGGCTGGCCGCGCATCGGCGGGCACACGGGCTGCCCGCGATCTCGCTGGCGTGGGGGCTGTGGGATCAAGCCAGCGCCATGACCGGTGAGCTGGACGCCGCCGACCTCGCCCGGCTCGGCCGCGACGGAATCCTGGCGCTGTCCTCGGCCGAGGCGATGGAATTGTTCGACACCGCGTTGATCGTCGACGAACCGTTCCTGGCGCCCGCCCGCATCGATCTCGGCGCGCTGCGCGCCCACGCCGTCGCGGTACCGCCCATGTTCGCCGATCTGCTCAGCGCTCCGACCCGGCGCCGGGTCGATGACACGCTGGCCGCCGCGAAGTCGAAATCGGCTCTCGCGCAACGCCTGCAGGGGCTGCCGGAGGCCGAGCAGCAGGCCGTATTGCTGGACCTGGTGCGCTCGCACATCGCCACGGTGCTGGGCAACACCAGCGCGGAAGCGATCGACCCGGACAAGGCGTTCCAGGAGTTGGGCTTTGATTCGCTGACCGCGGTCGAAATGCGCAACCGGCTCAAAACCGCGACCGGGTTGGCCCTGTCGCCGACGCTCATCTTCGACTACCCGACGCCCAACGGCCTGGCCAGCTACATGCGCACCGAACTCGCCGGGGTGCCGCAGGAAATCAAGCAGGCCCCCGTGATTCGTGCCACCGGCGACGATCCCATCGCGATCGTCGGCATGTCGTGTCGCTATCCGGGCGGGGTGAATACCCCCGACGACCTGTGGGACATGCTCACCGAGGGTCGCGACGTGCTCTCCGAATTCCCGAGCGATCGCGGTTGGGACCTGGCCGGACTGTACAACCCCGACCCCGACGTTCCCGGCACCTGCTACACCCACACCGGTGGCTTCGTGGACAGCGTCGCCGATTTCGATCCGGCCTTCTTCGGCATCGCTCCGACCGAGGCGCTGGCCATGGATCCGCAGCAACGGCTGTTCCTCGAGCTGTCCTGGGAAGCCTTGGAGCGCGCGGGAATTGAGCCCGGCCGCCTGCGCGGCAGCGCCACCGGCGTATTCGCCGGGGTGTACACGCAGGGCTACGGCATCGGCGCCGCGCCGGCCGCGGAGGGCTTCCGGCTGACCGGGCAGTCGTCGAGCGTGGCGTCGGGCCGTATTTCGTATGCGCTGGGGCTGGAGGGCCCCGCGGTCTCGGTGGACACGGCGTGCTCGTCGTCGTTGGTGGCGTTGCACATGGCGGCGCAATCGCTCCGTTCGGGCGAATGCGACCTGGCCCTGGCGGGC
This sequence comes from Mycobacterium interjectum, assembly GCA_002102225.1. GTDB lineage: Bacteria > Actinomycetota > Actinomycetes > Mycobacteriales > Mycobacteriaceae > Mycobacterium > Mycobacterium interjectum_B. Next base: position 181,498 of record LQPB01000058.1, on the reverse strand, counting down.
GGGGTCACGGTCAACGCCACGCCCGACATCTTCGTGGAGTTCAGCCGGATGCGCGGGTTGTCGGCGGATGGCCGGTGCAAGGCCTACGCGGGCGCGGCCGACGGCACCGGATTCTCCGAGGGCGGCGGCATGCTGGTGGTGGAGCGGTTGTCGGACGCGCAGCGGCTCGGCCATCCCGTGCTGGCCCTGCTGCGGGGTTCGGCGATCAACCAGGACGGCGCCTCCAACGGGTTGACCGCCCCCAACGGTCCCTCGCAGCAGCGGGTGGTGCGCGCCGCGCTTGCCAACGCGGGGTTGTCCGCGGCCGAGGTCGACGCGGTCGAGGGCCACGGCACCGGAACGACTTTGGGCGATCCCATCGAGGCGCAGGCGTTGTTGGCGACCTACGGCCAGGATCGCGGTGAGCCGCTGCGGCTGGGGTCGATCAAGTCGAACATGGGTCACACGCAGGCCGCCGCGGGCGTCGCCGGGGTCATCAAGATGGTCCTGGCGATGCGCCACGAACTGCTGCCCGCCACACTGCATGTCGACGAGCCCAGCCCGCACGTGGATTGGTCGGTGGGCTCGGTGTCGTTGCTGACCGAGGCCCAACCCTGGCCGGCCACCCGCGCGCGCCGCGCCGGCGTTTCGTCCTTCGGCATCAGCGGCACCAACGCCCACGTGATCATCGAGGCGGCCCCCCTCGAGGCGGCGCCCGCCGCTCAACGGCCCGACCTACCGGTGGTGCCGTGGGCGATCTCGGCAAAGTCATTGCCGGCGTTGAGCTCTCAGGCCGCTCGGCTCGCCGGACACCTACGCCGGCACAGCGAGCTCGACGTCGCCGACGTCGCGTGGTCGCTGGCGGGCCGCTCCAACTTCGAGCATCGGGCCGTGGTCGTCGGTGCCGGCCGCGAACAATTGCTGAACGGCCTCGACGGGCTGGCCGCCGGCGAGGCCCCCGCCGTCGTCCAGGGCACGGCGACGCCCGGCAAGACGGTCTTCGTCTTCCCCGGCCAGGGGGCCCAGATGCTGGGCATGGGCACGGGGTTGTACGCCGCATACCCGGTCTTCGCCGACGCGTTCGACGCCGTGCTGGCCGAACTGGACCAGCACCTGTTGCGGCCGCTGCGGGACGTCGTGTGGGGCCGCGACGAAAGCCTGCTCAACAGCACCGAATTCGCGCAACCGGCCTTGTTCGCCGTGGAAGTCGCCCTGTTCCGGCTGCTCGAATCCTGGGGGGTGCGGCCCGACTTCGTGCTGGGCCACTCGATCGGTGAGATCTCCGCCGCCCACGTCGCGGGCGTGCTGTCGCTGCGGAACGCGGCCGTCCTGGTCGCCGCCCGGGGCCGGTTCATGCAGGCGCTGCCGGCGGGCGGGGCGATGATCGCCGTGCAGGCCACCGAAGAGGAGGTGCGGCCGCTGCTGCCCCCCGGCGTGGATATCGCGGCGGTCAACGGCCCGGCCTCGGTGGTGATTTCGGGCGCGCAGGAGGCGGCGGCCGCGGTCGCCGATCGGCTCCGCGCCGACGGGCGCCGCGTGCACCAACTCGCCGTGTCCCACGCCTTCCACTCCCCGTTGATGGACCCGATGATCGACGAATTCGGCACCGTCGCGGCGGGACTGACCGTCGGCAAGCCCACCATCCCGATCGTCTCGAACGTCACCGGGCAGCTGGCGGGCGACGACTTCGCCTCGCCGGCGTACTGGAAGCGGCACGTCCGGGAGGCGGTGCGATTCGCCGACAGCGTGCGTTTCGTGCACTCGGTCGGCGCCAACCGTTTCCTCGAGGTCGGCCCGGGCGGTGGGCTGACCGCGGCGATCGAGGAATCGCTCCCGGACACCCCCGTCATCACCATGTCGGCGCTGCGCAAGGACCGCCCGGAGCCGGCGACACTGACCAACGCCGTCGCGCAAGGATTCGTCGCAGGGATGGACGTCGACTGGCGCGCCGCACTGGGGACCGGCGGGTTCGTCGAGTTGCCCACGTACGCCTTTGAACGGCGGCGCTTTTGGCTATCCGGCGACGGCGCCCCGGCCGACGCCGCCGGGCTGGGGCTGGCCGCCGGCGAACACGCCTTGTTGCGCGCGGTGGTCGAGCTGCCGGCCTCCGGCGGCGTGGTGCTGACCGGCCGATTGTCGCCCACCGCGCAGGGCTGGCTCAACGATCACGCCGTCGGTGGTGTGGTGCTGTTCCCCGGTGCGGGATTTGTCGAGCTGGCGATCCGCGCCGGCGACGAGGTGGGCTGCGGAATAGTCGACGAGCTGAATTTGGCTGCGCCCCTGGTATTGCCGGCCGCCGGCTCCGTCGCGGTTCAGGTGGTCGTCGGCGGCCCGGACGATGCGGGTGCCCGCGCGGTGTCGGTGTTCTCGCGGGCGGAGGCGGGGTCTGGCTGGTCGCTGCACGCCGAGGGCGTCCTGCGGGCGGGGTCGGTGCAGCCGGGCGCGGACCTGTCGGCGTGGCCACCGGTGGGTGCCGTCCCGGTGGACATCGGCGACGGCTACGAGCAACTGGCCGAACGCGGCTACGGCTACGGGCCCGCATTCCGCGGCCTGAGGTCGATGTGGCGCCGCGGCGACGAAGTGTTCGCGGAGGTGGAGCTGCCCGAGGACGCCGGAGTGTCGGTGGCCGGGTTCGGGGTCCACCCCGCGATGCTCGACGCCGCACTGCACGCGGTGATCCTGGCGTCCGACGAGGGTGAGCTCGCGGCGGGTTCGATGCTGGTGCCGTTCTCCTGGCAGCAGGTGTCGCTGCATGCCGCCGGCGCGACGGCGGCGCGGGCGCGGATCGTGCCGGTGGGCCCGTCGGCCGTGTCGATCGAGCTGGCCGACGGGCTGGGGCTGCCGGTGCTCTCGGTGGCATCGATGGTCGCCCGGCCGGTCACCGACCAGCAGCTGCTGGCGGCCGTGTCGAGCTCGGGGCCGGACCGGCTCTTCGAGGTCATCTGGTCGGCCCAGCCGCTGACCGCGGTGCAGCCGGTCGCGGTATCGGCCTGGGGGACAGCGGAGCCGGACGGTGCGGAGGCCGAACGGACCGCGGTGGTGTTCGAGTCGGCGCCGGTGGCCGGTGACGTCGTGACGGAGGTGTACGCGGCCACTCGCGCGGTGCTGCCGGTGCTGCAGTCGTGGTTGGCCCGCGACGGGGCGGGGACGCTGGTGGTGTCGACGCGCGGCGCGATGGCGTTGCCGGGAGAGGACGTCACCGATCTGGCCGGCGCGGCGGTGTGGGGTCTGGTGCGGTCGGCGCAGACCGAGCATCCGGGCCGAATCGTGCTCGTCGACACCGATGCTCCGCTGGATGCCGACGCGGTCGCCGCGGTGCTGGCGGCGGCCGAGCCGCAGGTTGTGCTGCGCAACGCGACGGTCTACACCGCGCGGGTGCACGGCAGCCGCGCCGTCGGCGGCCTGTTGGTGCCGCCCGAGGACGGCCCATGGCGGCTCGGCATGAGCAGTTATGGCACCATCGAGAACCTGCGCCTGGAGCGGATCGGAGATGCCGACGCTCCGCTGGGCCCCGGTCAGGTGCGGGTTGCCATGTCGGCCATTGCCGCCAACTTCCGCGATGTGATGATCGCGCTGGGTCTCTATCCCGACCCCGACGCGGTCATGGGCATCGAGGGCTCCGGTGTCGTGGTCGAGATCGCGCCGGGCGGAGGGCGTTTCGCCGTCGGCGACCGCGTCATGGGCCTCTTCCCGGATGGCACCGGGACGATCGCCACCACCGACCAGCGACTCCTCGCCAAGGTGCCGGCCGGATGGTCGCACACCGCCGCCGCGACGGCCTCGGTCGTGTTCGCCACGGCGCGCTACGCGCTGGTCGACCTGGCGGGCGCGAGGCCCGGCCAACGGGTGCTGGTGCACGCCGCCGCCGGTGGGGTCGGCATGGCCGCCGTGCAACTGGCCCGCCACCTTGGCCTGGAGGTGTTCGCGACGGCCAGCCGCGGCAAGTGGGACACGCTGCGGGCCATGGGCTTTGACGACGACCACATCGCGGACTCCCGCAGCCTGGAGTTCGAGGAGAAGTTCCGCGCGGTCACCGGTGGGCGAGGCGTGGACCTGGTGCTCGACTCGCTGTCCGGCGATTTCGTCGACGCTTCCCTGCGGCTGGTCGCCCCCGGTGGGGTGTTCTTGGAGATGGGCAAGACGGACATCCGCGATCCAGCGTCCGTCGCCCGCGACCACACCGGTGTGCGTTATCGCGCCTTCGATCTCTTCGAGGCCGGACCGGAGCGCATCGCGCAGCTGCTCGACGAGCTGGTGGCGCTGTTCGGCGAGGACGTGCTGCAACCGTTGCCGGTCACCAGGTTTGACGTGCGCCGCGCACCCGCGGCGTTGCGGTACCTGAGCCAGGCCCGCCACGTCGGCAAGGTCGTGATGACCATGCCGGACGCGTGGGTGGCGGGCACGGTGCTGATCACCGGCGCCACCGGCATGGCGGGTTCGGCACTGGCGCGCCACGTCGTGGCCCGGCACGGTGCGCGCAACCTGGTGCTGGTCAGCCGGCGCGGGCTGGACGCGCCGGGCGCCGCGGAGCTGGTGACCGAGCTGACCGCCGCCGGCGCCCAGGTGCAGGTGATCGCCTGCGACGCGGCGGACCGCGAGGCCGTCGCGAAGGTGCTCGCCGATATCCCGGTACAAAAACCGCTGTCCGGAGTGATCCACGCGGCGGGGGTCCTCGACGACGCGGTCATCTCGTCGCTGACGCCGGAGCGCGTCGACGCGGTGCTGCGGGCCAAGGTCGACGCGGCGTGGAACCTGCACGAGCTCACCCGCGACCTCGATGTGTCGGCGTTCGTGCTGTTTTCGTCGATGGCCGGGCTGGCGGGCGCGTCCGGTCAGGCCAACTACGCCGCGGCCAACTCCTTCCTCGACGGGTTGGCCTTGCACCGGCGCAAGCAGGGGTTGCCGGCGATATCGCTGGCCTGGGGTCTGTGGGATCAGGCCAGCGCCATGACCGGCGCGCTGGGCACCGCCGACCGCGCCCGATTCGGCCGGGACGGGATCGTCGCGATGTCCTCCGACGAGGCGCTGGAGTTGATGGACACCGCCCTGATCGTCGACGAGCCGTTCATGTTGCCCGCCCACATCGACCTGGCGGCGCTGCGCGTCAAGTTCGACAACGGCACGTTGCCGCCCATGTTCGTCGATTTGATCAACGCGCCGACGCGACGGCAGGTGGACGACTCACTGGCCGCGGCGAAGTCGAAATCGGCTCTGCTGCAGCGCCTCGAGGGGCTGCCCGAAGACGAGCAGCAGGAGGTGCTGCTGGACCTGGTGCGGTCCAACATCGCCACCGTGCTGGGCAACTCCAGCCCCGAGTCCATCCATCCGGACCGGGCGTTCCAGGAATTGGGCTTCGACTCGCTGACCGCCGTCGAAATGCGAAACCGGCTGAAATCCGCGACGGGACTAGCGCTTTCGCCGACGCTGATCTTCGACTATCCGAACTCGGCCGCGCTGGCCGGCTACATGTACCGCGAACTCGTGGGTTCGTCGGAGCAGCAGGGCCCGGCCGTCGCGCCGGGAGAGGCCGAAATCCAGCGTGTCGTGGCGTCCATCCCGGTCAAGCGCCTGCGCCAGGCGGGGGTGCTCGAACTGCTGCTCGCTTTGGCGAACGAGGCCGACAGCGGCGGTCCCGCGGTCCCCGTGGCGACCACCGAAACGGACATCGCCGGCATGGACCTCGACGCGCTGGTCAACGCGGCGCTGCTGAACGAGGACGACGACGAGTAGCCATGTTCGGGATGAGCAGTCCGTGAGAGTCGCGGTCACCGGGGCCAGCGGCGTGCTCGGCCGCGGCCTCGCCGCCCGGTTGCTCACCCAGGGCCACGACGTCGTCGGCGTCGCGCGGCGCAGACCCGAAAGTTGGCCGAGCGCGGCCGAATTCGTCGTAACGGACATCCGCGACACCGCCGCGGTCGGGCGCGCCCTCGCCGGTGCCGACGTCGTCGCGCATTGCGCCTGGGCCAGGGGCAACGAGCAGGTCAACATCGGCGGCACGCTCAACGTCTTGGAGGCGATCGCCGGAAGCGGCACCCGGCGCATCGTTTTCCCGTCGTCGGCACACGTCTACGGCGGCGGAGACGCCCGGAATGCCGAGTCCGCCACGCCGAACCCGATCTCCGCCGACGGCCTGCACCAGGCCCGCATCGAAGAGTTGCTGGGGGGCGCCGACGTCGAATCGGTGGCGATCCGCTGCGCGCTCATCGTCGGTCGCGGCGTCGACAATTGGGTGCGCCGGGCGCTGGCGCTGCCGGTCTATCCCGACAGAGCCTCGAATCACCGCGTGCAGCTGGTCCATCTCGACGACGCCCTCCGGCTGCTCACCCGCGCGGTCGTTGACGCCGAGATCCCCGGCGGCCTCGTCAATCTCGCCGCACCCGGCGCGCCGACGTTCCGGGATATCGCCGCCGCTCTCGGGCGTCGCATCGTGCCACTGCGCGGGCCGCGCTTGCCGTCGTTCGCCGAACTGGAACTGGTGCGCACCGCGCCGTTGATGGATACCTCACGGCTGCAGAACGAATGGGGATATCAACCGGCGTGGAACTCCGGCGAATGCGTCGAAGACCTGGCGCTGGCGGTGCGCGGGCGGGTCACGCTGGGCAAGCGGGTGATTTCGCTGCCATGGCGCCTCGCCCACATCCAGGATCTGCCCGCCGTCGACGCGCCCGCGCGGGACGGCGTGGCGCCGGCGCTGGCCGGTCCGGACGGGCTCAACGGCGAGTTCGATACGCCGATAGACCCGCGATTCCCGACGTTCCTGGCGACCAACTTGTCGGAGGCGCTGCCGGGTCCGTTCTCGCCGTCATCGGCGTCGGCGACGGTGCGCGGGCTGCGGGCCAGCGCCGTGTGCGTCGCCGAGCGGCTGCGGCCGGGGGGGATGATCCAACGCGAGATCGCCATGCGCATGGTCGCGGTATTCGCCCACCGGCTCTACGGCGCCATCACGACGGCGCATTTTATGGCCGAGACGGTGCCCTTCATCAAGCCCGCGACGGTGGTCAGCAACAGTGGGTTCTTCGGCCCGAGCATGGCGTCCCTGCCGGTCTTCGGTGAGAACCGTCCACCGCTCGAATCCGGCGGCATCCGACGGCAATTGCGCACGCTCCGCAACATCGGGGTGTTCGGCGTCAACCTGGTGGGGCTGAGCGCCGGTTCGGCCGGGGACACGCAGGCCTTCGTCGCGGACGTCGATCGGTTGGAGCGGCTCGCCGGCGCTGACCTCACCGAACTCGACGATCGCCGGCTGCTCAGCCTGATCCTGTTGGCGCGCGACCATGTGGTGCACGGCTGGGTGCTGGCGGCGGGGTCGTTCCTGCTGTGCGCGGCGTACAACGTGTTGTTGCGCGGCCTGTGCGGGCGCGACACCGCTCCGTCGGCCGGTCCCGAACTGGTCAGCGCCCGCTCGGTGGAGGCGATGCAACGGCTGGTATCCGCGGCTCAACGCGACCCGAACGTGGTGCGCGTGCTCGCCGAGCCGGGGGAGCGCATCGGCAAGCTGGCCGTCGACGCGCCCGAGTTTCACGCCGCCGTGCTCGCCGAGCTGGCGCTGATCGGCCATCGCGGCCCGGCGGAGCTCGAGATGTTGTCGACGAGTTACGCCGACGATCCGGAGTTGCTGGTGCGCATGGTGACCAAGACGCTCAGCGCCGCGGCCGCGCCGCAACCGGTGCACCCGGCGATTCCGTTGCGCGCCAAGGCGGTTGCGGCCCTGGCGGTGCGCCAGTTGCGGGACCGCGAAATGCGGCGCGACAAAGTGGTGCGGGCCAACTGGGTGCTGCGTGGCCTGCTGCGGGAGTACGGCCGCCGGTTGGTGGACGCCGCGGTCTTCGAAAGCGCCGACGATGTGTTCTTTCTCCTGGTCGACGAACTCGACGGTCTCCCACCGGACGCCGCGAAGCTGGTGGCCGAGCGTCGCTCCGAACAGCGCCGGCTGGCCGGTGTCGTTCCGCCGACGGTGTTCAGCGGCAGCTGGCAGCCGTCGGAGAGTTCGGCGCCGACGCTGGGTGGCGGGGATAGCCTGCGCGGGGTGGGTGTCTGCGGGGGGCGGGTGCGTGGCCGGGTGCGGATCGTGCGGCCCGAGACGATCGACGACCTGCAACCCGGCGAGATCCTCGTCGCCGAGGTCACCGACGTCGGCTACACCGCCGCGTTCTGCTACGCCGCGGCCGTGGTGACCGAGCTGGGCGGCCCGATGTCGCACGCGGCGGTGGTGGCTCGCGAGTTCGGTTTCCCCTGCGTGGTGGACGTCCAGGGGGCGACGAGATCGTTGCCGCCGGGCGCCCTCGTCGAGGTCGACGGGATGACCGGGAAGATCCAGGTACTTGAACTTGCCGCGGACAGTTAGGACTTGGCGACGGCATCGAATTCGATGTCGAGACTAAGCGGTCCGCTCAGCCCCAGCATCGGTTTCCAGCGTGACTCGGTGACGCGGCGCGGGCTGGATATGCGCCGGGACAGGATTTTGAGGGCGCCGGCAAGCTCCACTCGGGCGAGATTGGCCCCGAGGCAATAGTGGGCGCCCCCGCCGAAGGTCAAGATCGGTGGCGGTTCCTCTCGGGAGATGTCGAATCGGTCGGGGTTGGGATAGATCAGTGGATCGCAATTGGCCGCAAAGGTATTCACCGAAATGAAGCTGCCCGCCGGAAAGGTGTAACCGGCAAAGGTGACATCGTCGAGGACGGTGCGAAGGGTGGTACATACCGCCGGCGAATGGCGCATGCACTCTTCGACGGCCCGCATCGCGAGGCCGGGATTGTCGCGGAGCAACGCAAATTGGTCGGGATGGTCACACAGCACATGCATGGACGCGGCCAGTTGATTACGGGTGGTGTCGGTGCCGGCGCTCAGGATGCTGAATGCCAGCATCCGCATCTCCACGTTGCTGAGTCGGTCGCGGTCGTCCTGCGCGCGGATCAACTCGGAGATCAAATCGTCGGTCAACCGGCTACGCCGTTCGGCGATCATGTCATCGATGTAGGCGTCGAATTCGTCCCATGCCCGCATAACTGTGTCCTGCTCGTCGATAAGGTTGGAGTCCAACCTGACGATCTTGAAGATGTCCTCCGCCCAGAGCGAAAACCGTTCCCAGTCTTGGGGAGGTGCACCCAGCAACGCGCAGATGATCGGGATCGGGTAGGGCCGGGCTATGCCGCCGACGAAATCACACCGGCCGGCATTGGCGGCCTGATCGATCAAGCCATTGATCACCGTGTCGATGGTGTGTTCCATGCGCGCTGACGCGCGTGGCGTAAAGGCTTTGGATACGAGGCCGCGTAGTCGCCGATGTTCGTCCCCGTCCATGCCCAGGATGGTGCCGAGCACCCTGTCGTAAAGCGGACCGGACGTTATCCCGCGAGCCGTCATGTGTAGACCGGGCGGGAACACGAATCGGGGGTCCCGAAGTATCCCGCGCGCCAGCTCGTAGCCGAGCACCTCGGGTCCTAAGGGCCCGATGGCGATCGCTGACTGTCTTCGCACCTCGCGGATCCGTGGGGCGACGTCGTGCACGGTCTCGGTGATGTCGTAGTGCAACGTCGGAAGTCCGGCGTCGAAGACGCTAGGTGCTGCGATGTCGACGGTCATGCCGCCTGTTCCCTTCGCTTGCCGCAGAATCGATTACGGGATATTGGTCGCCAGGAATGTCAGCGGCAGGCCCAGTATCGACACGTCGTTTTCGTCCAGATAGGACCCCTCGCCTTCGAAGTGCTGTCGGAATCGTGTTGTCGCGCTGTAGCGCTCGGCGACGGCTTCGGCCGACGACGCTTCCGGAACTCCGATTACCACCGTGTACACGCCGTCACCGTGACGCTCGAGGAACTCGGTCACCGAACCGGTCACCTCTCCGGCCGACCCCGGGATCGGGCTGATCAGCTCGATCCCCCGATTCCAGTCGAGGTGGATATCCAGCCCGAGTTCGGTCAGCTGCAGGGTCTCGAAGACGAATCCTAGATCGCTGAACATTTGTGCCGCGGCCGCATGGCGCGCCGCGGCCACGGCGAACACGACGTGATGGAGTTGCGGTAAGGCCGTAATGGGTTCCTCAGGCATCGACATCTTCCAATCGAGAATCGGCGCGGAGAACTCCGCGCGGGAGCAGCAGTGGCAGGTCGTTGTAGGTGACGATGCCAGGTGGAGCTGCGACGACGCGGGGTATCGCGGTGATCACCGGCATCGCGGTGATGGTGAGCCCCAGCATGATGTAGTCGTCCAGCGTCTGGCCCCGAAAGTCCGGCGGAGGAAGGAAGCTCAGCGTGGTCCTGATCGTCGGTTGGCCTTGCACCTCGATGGTGTAACCCATGTCCAGCGGCCAATCCGGATCCAGCGATTGCCCCTTGCGCCACCGTCCGCGGATCTCGACGACCTCTCGATCGCCGAGGATCCCTTTCCAACGGACGTCCACCCCGGCGACACAGCCCCTCGCGATGGTCCAGTCGCCGGGCAGGTGAAGGTCTTCGGTGGTTTGCGCGTATTCGACTTCACAGCGCACGTCGTCGAGGTCGGCACCCAAGGCGTCGGCGACCAGAAGCACGCCGTCGCGGAAGATGCCAGAACCCTTCTCGGTGATAGCGGGAAGATCGGGCTGATCGATGGGATAACCGAATCCCATGGGGATCTCGGTCGCAGGCGAGTTGTAGACGGTCGTGTCAACGGATTCCAGCATGGACACCTTGTCCACCCGGTCCGAAAGCCCCGCCGACACGATGGCGAAGAGCTGGATGAAACCCGGATTGATGCCGCTGCCGAAGATGGTTGACCCGCCCTTTGCGCAAGCCTGCGCGATGCGCTCACGTCCCGCACCGAGTAAGTGGCCGGTGATGAACCCGGCCGTGCCCACCACGTTGATGCCCGCACCGAGGATCCGGACCAGCTCGTCGACATCGGCGAACATCGGGTTGTAGACCACGCAGTCGGGCTTGAGCGCAAGCAGCGCCTCAACGTCGTTGGTGGCCTTCACATGAAGCGGTTCGATCCCACACAGCTCGCCGACATCACGCCCGGCCTTCTCGGGCGACCAGGCGTAGCACCCGACAAGCTCCAGCGTCGGGTTTGACGCGATCGCCCGGACCGAACTCTTGCCGACGTTGCCGGTCGTCCACTGAACGACCCGATAGGTCACGGGTGCGGAGCCATGTGTTGTTGGGCGGACTGGCGGGCGAGCCGTTCGTCGTGAATCCTGACGAGTTCGCGGAACCCTAGCCGGTGGTATTTCGGGATCGGCTGGATGCCCCACACGTCCTGCGCGGTCGCCTTGCCCTCGGCACCCTCCGGCGGTCCGAAGGGCGGGTACGGATACTTGCACTCCAAGGTGTCGTTGGAGTATCGAATCTTCAGCAGCTCGCTGCAGATCTCGGTCAGGCTCAGCGTGGGGTAGCCGTAATAGACCGCCATGAACGGCAAGGTGAACGCGCCTTCGATGACCAGTGCGACGAGGCACACCAGGACGGCCCGCTTGATCCATTTGTGCATTCGCGCGTAATACGGCGTCGTCCCCGGCTCGAGATCCTCGGAATCCCCGCTCGGGTTCTTTGCCTCGGTTGCTGGCGTTTCGCTCATCGCAATGCTCCTTAACCTGGTTAGTCGGTGAAGATTTCGCGGTTGACGGTGTGCAGGTACGGGATGGCGAGGAAGGGGGTGATGTAGAAGATGTCGTAGAGCCACCAGCCGATCACCGGGAACACGACGCCGGCGTACCGCACGTCGGCGTACATGGTCATGTTGAACACGTAGGCCGACCAGATCACCACGCCCATCCAGCAGGTGACGACCATCCATTGATGGCCCCACCGCTTCATCTGTAGAAACCCGATCGCCGCGGCCACCCGCATGGAGAACACCGTGAGGATCAAGCCCGCCACATAAGCCTTCTCGCCGGGCCCCGCGGCGCCGCCGACCCACAGCTCGTTGTAATGCCAGAAATAACCGGCGTCGAACATGTTGCCCCAGCCGACCATGAGCACCCTGTTGATCAACGTGTGGTTGGCGACCAGGTCAAGAGCCCAGCCCAGGCTGTTGAGCATCCCGTCGATCAGGACCAGGTAGCCGATCAGCGTCACGATCATGGGCCGAACCGACAGGCCGGCGCGCAGGGCCTGGCGCTGCAGCCATACCCCACGCATGAAAATGGGGAACCCGATCAGGCCCGGCGCCCACATGCCCATCAGGGCGGCGCCGACGATCATCCACTTGTCGGCGCGGCGCTGCGCTTGGCGGGATTCGTCATCGTGGTCGTCGAGGCCGACCGAGCTTGCAGTCTGCGCGGCAACAGGATTCACAGGTCCCACCACCCGCGGGCGAATGACATGTAGAGCTGGATGCCGAACATCGCCAGTAGGTAGCCGTAGATGAAGATTTGGAAGACGATGAGCGCCCTCTTACGCTTCTGCTCCTGTCGGTCCATGCCGGTTGCTCCCTTCTCGGGCGAACTGCTCTAGGCGTCCAATGTGTTCGACGCGGCCAGGCTGGCGGCCGCAACCTCGCGTAAACCGTCGGTGACCGCGCCGTCGGTGCTCAGCGGCGCGAGTATGCACGCGTCGGCCGCATCCAATTCGGTAGCGCCGGCCGCGATCAGCTGAGCGGCCGTGACCAGCACCCTGGTCGACGGCGGTTCGAAGTGAAAGACCTCGTCGGCGGTGCGGATCGCGACCGCGCATCCGACCAGCCGTTGGGCCGTGGCCAAGGGAATCCCGGATTCGGCGACGATTACCTGAGCCTCGCGGTCCGGCGGCAGATACCGCATCGCCAGCGTCACGAACCGTTGGCGGAACGACGGTTTGAGTTCCTTCAGCGAACTGCGATATGCCGGGTTGTACGAACACACCAACATGAAATCCTCCGGCGCCTTCACCACCTCGCCGGCGCGGTCGAGGTAGAGCGACCGCCGGTGGTCGGTGAGCGAGTGCAGGATCGCCAGCGAGTCGTGCCGAGCTTCGACGACTTCGTCGAGGTAGCAGATCGCACCGGCTTTGACGGCCCGGGTCAGCGGGCCATCGGTCCAGACCACGTCGCCTCCGGTCACCATGAAGCGGCCGACGAGATCGGAGCTGGTGAGATCGTCGTGGCAACTGATGGTGACCACGGGTCGTTGCAACAGTGAGCCCATGTGTTCGACGAGACGGGTCTTGCCGCATCCGGTTGGGCCGGTCAGCATTACCGGGATGCGCCGGTGGAAGGCCCGCTCGAACAGCTGAACTTCGTTGCCGTGAGCGAAATATGTCTCGGTGGTCATCTGTTCCTCAGTCGGCAGGTCACGCGGCGACCAGTTCACGGTGGACATGGGCCAGCACCCGGGGCAGCTCCTCGATGCGCCGGATCCGTTGCGACCGGCGGGGCCCGAACACCTCGGGAAGGGGATCGACCCGAGTCGGTCCCACGCCGACGTAGTACATCGACACCCCGGCGTCGTCGGCCTCCTCGACGGCGTGCGCGGCATCCGCCCAGGCGTATCGGCCCTCGTAGCCTTCGTCGGAGATCAGCCCGTCTCCGATGATGATCAGCAGCCGCCGTTCGGACGGCTGCGCCAGCAGGCGGCTCGTCAAATGGCGAAGTGGCGCACCGAGTCTGGTGTATCCGCGGGTGGACAGGCCCAGCCCACTGGGCGCAACGAAGCGGCGGTCTTCGAAGTCCTTCAGACACCGCACTTCAACCCGATGACGGGTATTGCCGGTGAACACGAAAACACCATGACGTTCACGCGCCAGCGTCATGGCACGCGAAAGCGCGTCGGCACAGGCCAGTTCGAGCCGGAAAATCCGCCCCCCGTGGACCCCCAGCGACGAACTGCCGTCGAGCAGCAACGCCGTGGTCACGTCGCGGCCGCTGGGCCGCAAGTCGCGAAAGACCCTGGGCTCCGTCGCCTCGCCGGTAGACAGGTCGATGTAGTGGTTGACGTACTGGTCGACGTCGAGTTCGCAGCCGTCTTCGAGGCGGTTGGTCATCGCACGATGGGTGTGTTCTTCGAACCACACACGCACATCCACGGCCACCGGCACCGGGCGGCGGGTGCGCCGGCTGTCGGCTTGCTCGATGACCGCGACATGGTCGCGCATGAATCGCTGTGTCCACATGTTCCATTCGGGATAGGGAATCCCGGGCCGGTGGTCCGGTGTGACGTCGAGATCGTTGTCCTTCGGCCGGCTCGGTGGCGGCAGGTTGGGATTTCGGACACCCCCGTCGCCGCCGACGGGAACCGAATACGGCCGCGGAAGACGTTTCTGCCTCGTCGTCCATGGCATCCTGCCGAAGCTGTGCCGCAACCTGTCGGCCAATCCGTGCGGTGCCGTGTAGGCCGGCGGCAAAGTGCCCAGCAGCGGATGAACCGTCAACGCCCGGCCGGTGGCCGCCAATGCCATTGCCCGGTTGAGCATTTCGGCGGCACCCAGATCAGCGGATTCGGCGCGGATTTCGGGGAGCAGCCGTCGCACCTCGGGCAGCAGTCCGGGGCACCGCGACGCCATCCAGCCGAGGGCGACGCCACCTTCGACAAGCGTGAGCGCGCGCAGTTCGCGCGCGGATAGCTCGTTGAGGCGATATTCGGTGATGCGTTCCTTCGAGGGTGCACACTGCAGGGCCACACCGCATGTCAGCGTTCTACGTGTCCAGCCATCGGGGGCGGGATAGGGGACATGAACGAAGGCGAGCGCTGCGTCCAAACCGAAGCCGCGTCGTTCGCCGGTGATGAGCCGGACGCCCTCACGACGTTGCTGGCTGAGCGCGACCGCCGTCACGGCGCAACTCCGTTCCAGCGCCATCGCATGGACATCGGAATACTCAGCCATAGGCCGAATCCCGTGTGCTGCGCCTTCTGCCGCGGCCGCGCTTCAGAACGTACCTATGTTGGAGAACAGCCAGTACCAGAACCAGATGATCAGGCCCGTGCCACCCCAGGCGGCGACGTAGCGCAGGATTTCCCACACATAGCCCACGATTTGACCTCCTTGGTGGCGGATCGACCGCCGATCGATGTGTGAATTCGGTGAGGATGCTCATCGCGCCACGCTCAGTCGGTGAAGAGTTCGCGGTTGACGGTGTGCAGGTACGGGATGGCGAGGAAGGGGGTGATGTAGAAGATGTCGTAGAGCCACCAGCCGACGACCGGCAGCACGACGCCGGCGTAGCGCACGTTGGCGAACATGGTCATGTTGAAGACGTAGGTAATCCAGATCACCACGCCCATCCAGCAGGTGATGACCATCCATTGATGGCCCCAGCGCTTCATTTGCAGGAAGCCGATGGCTGCGGCGATGCGCATGGTGAAGACGGTCAGGATGAGACCGACTTCCATGGCCTTTTCGCCGGGGCCGGCCGCCCCGCCGACCCATAGCTCGTTGTAGTGCCAGAAATAGCCGGCGTCGAACATGTTGCCCCATCCGTTGAGCAGCACTCGGGCCAGCAGGGTGTGGCTTGCCACCAGGTCGAGCGCCCACCCGACGGTGTTGATCGCGGCGTCGATGATGACCAGGTAGCCGAGCAACGTGACCAGCATCGGGCGCACCGAGAGGCCATCCCGTTGGGCCCGGCGCAGCAGCCGCACCCCCCATCCGAACAGCGGCAAGCCGAAGACGCCGAGGGCGGCGGTGCCGATCAGGAGGCTGCCGGAGATGAGCCACTTGTCGGCCTGACGCTGCGCGAGTTGCGACCGCTCCATGTGTTCGTCGATCGTCAGGCTCTCCGGGGCGGCGCCGGTTGAACCGGCGGCAGTGCCCATGCCGGCATCACGCTGCCGCAGCTTCGGCAGATTCACGAACCCTCCCCGTCCTGCTGATTGGATCGGCTCGTGCACTATAACAGGCTGACTAGAGTCAGCAGAAGGCGTTCGCGGCCGCTGTTGAACCGGCGCAATGCGGCACGGTTCTCACGATTGGATAGTGCTATTACCCGGTGTCGCGATGGAGCCGACACGATGCGTCGCTAGTTCTACTGACGAAAGTCAGCTTCTGAGCGTTGACACCCCGTTCGGCGCGCGCCTACGCTCAGCGAGCGCTCAGCCGTTGAGCCGTGGTGTGCCGTTGGCTGGGAACCATCCGTTGGTCATAGCGCAGTCGGTGCATGCAAAAGGAGTAGCAATGACCGTCGAATCGCCGGCCGAGAAGAGGTATCGCGTTATCCAGTGGGGGATAGGCAATGTCGGCACGGTGGCGCTCCGTCACTTCGCGCACAACCCTGCCTTCGAGGTCGTCGGGGTGCTCTGTAACCGTCCGGAGAAGGTGGGCAGGGACGCCGGGGAGCTCGTCGGTACCTCGCCGATCGGGGTGCTCGCCACCACCGACAAGGCGGAGATCGAAGCGCTGGATGCGGACTGCGTGTTCTACGCGCCGCTCTGGTCGGATCCCGACGAAGTCTGTCGCCTGTTGCGGTCGGGCAAGAATGTCGTTGCCTCGGGCGGCGCCTGGTGGTTTCGAACCGAGCACAGTCAGGCGGACATCGACAAGATCGATGCGGCGTGTCACGAGGGCGGAACGTCGTTTCACGCAGGCGGTGTCAACCCCGGTTTCGCCGGAGACCTGCTCGTCTTGACGCTGGCCCGCATCGTCAGCCGGATCGACGCCATTCACATTTACGAGGTGGTGAACTTCGGCAAGGACACCCTGAAATACCTGCACGAAATGGGGATGGGGAACACCCCCGAAGAGTTCCTGGCCGGACCGAACCTGCTGGGCAACGCCTGGCCTCTGTTCGCCCAGTCGATGGCCATGGTGGTCGACGGCCTCGGTAAGACGGTCGACAGGTACACGACGGACGTTGAGCTGGGAACGGCGATTCGCGACATCCCGTACGAAGGGGGCCCGTCCAGCGACATGCCGGGCTTCAAGGGCTCGATCAAGAAGGGCACCGTCGCCTCCCAGCATCACAAATGGACGACGTGGGTCGACGGCAAGCCCCTCATCACCTTCCACGAGATGTACACCATGGACGAATACGACGCCATTGAGCCGCGGCCGGATTGGGGCGGCCACTACCACTACCGCATCGTGATCGAGGGCGATGAGCCCACCGAGCTGATCCTGCAGGCGCCGGCCGATCCACAGGGCAATTACCCCAAGCCCGGCTACACCTGGACCGCGATGGGCCCGGCGAATACGGTTCCGGCCGTATGCGAGGCGGCGCCGGGCTTTTTGACCCACAAGGAGCTAGGTTTGGTGCCGTTGCGCGGTGTGGTGCGCTAGTGGTGTAAGGCGTTGCAGGGTCAGGGCTTTAGGCCGCGCAATGTCCTTGCGACGTAGTCTTCGAGCAGGGCGTGGCCAGTCGGCCAATGGTTGGTGGTGATCAACAGGGCGTAGAGACCCAAGAGGAAGAACACCGCACTGTTCATGGGATTGGCCTGTGCATCCGCCTCGCCGCGTTCTTGGGCAAGCGCGATTTCCTGGGCGACCAAAACGATCAAGGGGTGATCCCTGCCGTCTTCGGTCTGCGGACGGGTTTGGGAGAAGTGCAGCGCGAGAAAGTCGTTGAAGAGCAGATCGCCCAGTCGGCGTTCCAATCCGACGACCAGCCGGACCGCCTCGTTCAACGCCGAAGCAAGGTCGTGCTTGGACTTCAGGAATTGGGCGTACTGCTTGGCTATGCGTTCCTCTTCGCGGTGCTCTAGCTCCAGCAGCACATGCTCCTTGGTGGGGAAGTGGAAGAAGAAGGTGCCGTGGGCGACTCCTGCCGCCGACACGATAGCGCTGACGTCGGCCTCGGCCATCCC
This sequence comes from Mycobacterium interjectum, assembly GCA_002102225.1. GTDB lineage: Bacteria > Actinomycetota > Actinomycetes > Mycobacteriales > Mycobacteriaceae > Mycobacterium > Mycobacterium interjectum_B. Next base: position 163,833 of record LQPB01000058.1, on the reverse strand, counting down.
GGCTCGGGTGAACTCCGCGATCGCGGCGCCCATCAAACGCTCTCTCGTTTGCAGACGCTTGGCTTCTCGCGCAGACGGCCGATCCGTCACAGCCATTTCTTTCCTTACGATTGACCTGACTCTTGCAAGGGTTCCGAGGCTAACCCGACCATTATGCCGCCTCCGCGTCAGAAAGGCTTGCACAACTTGATCATTCTAAGACCGCACCTTCCGTCAGGGATTCCCATCCGGCATATTCATTGACTTTAGTCAGCAGCGTTCCTAGATTGAACGGCGCACGCATTGCGCACGATCGAAGGAGCCCGCCATGGCGTTGGAGCAGTTCCGCCTGGATGGACAGGTGGCCATCGTCACAGGGGCCGGGAAGGGTGTCGGGGCCGGCATTGCCAGGGTCTTAGCGGAGGCGGGGGCCACGATTGTGGGCACCGCACGTACCGAGGCGGATATCGTTGGCACGATTGACGGTATCGAGGCCGCGGGCGGCAAGGGCGTCGCGATCGTTGCCGACGCGATGAGTCGTCCGGACTCAGAACGCGTCGTGGACACGGCCATGGAGCGCCTCGGCCGCATCGATATTCTCGTCAACAATGTCGGTGGGTCGACCTACGCGCGGTTCCTGGACATCACCGACGAAGATTTCCGGCACACGTTCGACTGGTGTGTGACCTCCGCCTTCATCATGAGTCAGCTGGTGGCGCCGCACATGCTCAGTGCCGGACACGGGTCCATCATCAACATCTCCTCGGGCTCTGCGCGTTTTGGCATCCGGGCGCTGACCGCCTATTGCGTGGCGAAGGGCGGTCTCGAAGCGCTGACCCGCGCCATGGCGCAGGAACTCGCCCCCAAGATTCGCGTCAACGCGATCGCCCTGGGTTCGTTCGCCACCGACGGTCTGCGGGGCAGCCTGGATCTGATGCCCGGGTCATTGGAGAAGATGCAAGAAGCCACCCCCCTGCATCGGCTGGGCGACGTCGAGGACCTCGGGCGGCTCGCGGTGTACCTGTGCACCCGCGACTGCTACGCGACCAACGCGACCTTCCATGTCGACGGCGGTATCGACTCGAACAACTCGCCGCTGCCGATACCCGACTACTGACCCGGTGCCGAGACCGTACGCGTCATGATGGGACATCACCCGCCGCTGGAAGGACGAGGCTAACCGTGCGCAGAGTCATTCAGTTCTCCACCGGAAACGTCGGCCGGCATTCGTTGCGGGCCATCATCGGCAGGCCGGACCTCGAACTGGTCGGGGTGCATGCCGCCAGCGCCGCGAAGATCGGCCGGGACGCCGCCGAACTCTGCGGGCTGGACCAGCCGACCGGGATCATTGCCACGGACGACATGGACGCCCTCGTGGGCCTCGGCGCCGACTGCGTGGTTTACACATCCCAAGGTGAAACCCGGCCGATGGAGGCCATCGAGCAGATGGCCACGTTCCTCGCGGCCGGCACCAATGTCGTGGGTACCTCGATGGTCTGGCTGGTCACACCCCGCCATGCCGACGACTGGTTGCGGGAGCCCCTGGAGCGCGCCTGCGCGGCCGGCGACACCTCGCTCTACGTCAACGGCATCGACCCCGGTTTCTCCGGCGACACGCTGGTGCACTCGGCGGCCAGTCTGACCACCCGGGTCGATTCGATCACCGTGCAGGAGATTTTCGATTACGGAAACTACGATGATGCCGAGTTCACCGGCGCTGCAATGGGATTCGGAACGACTGCGGACGACGACTCGCCGATGATGTTCTTGCCCGGGGTGATCGTGGCGATGTGGGGAGGCCAGGTCCGCAGCCTGGCGGACCATCTCGACATCAAGCTCGACGAAGTGCGCCAGCGCATCGAACGCTGGTTCACCCCCGAGCGCATCGACTGCACCATGATGACGGTGCAGCCCGGTCAGATGGCCGCGGTGCGGTTCGCCACCGAGGGTGTCCGTGACGGCAAGCCGGTGATCACTCTTGAGCACGTCACCAGGCTCACCCAAGCTGCGGCGCCGGATTGGGAATTCCCGCCGGAGGGCCACACCGGCGTGCACCGTGTCGTCGTGGAGTGTGAACCGCGGGTGGAAATCAACACCCATGTTTCGCACCCTGTCTTCGATTCGACCGATGCCGGTTGCATCTCGACGGCGGGCCGGGCCGTCAATGCGATCGACTGGGTGTGCCGCGCGCCGCGGGGGCTGATCGGCGTGGAGGAGATCCCGCTCTCCGCGACGATGCGCGGCCTGATGTGGAACGAGCGGTAAATGCGCGTCGCGGGCAAGCGCATCCTGATCACCGGCGCCGCCCGCGGCATGGGACGCAGCCATGCGCTGCGACTCGCCGAGGAAGGCGCGGACCTCGTCCTGGTCGACATCTGCCAGTCCCTGCCGCAGATCGAGTATCCCCTGGCCACCGAAGACGACCTGGCCGAAACGGCAAGGATGGTCGAAGATTTCGGCCGCCGCTGCGTGAGTCGCATCGTCGATGTGCGCGACGAGGCGCAATTGCGCTCCGCGGTCGATGACGGCGCCGGCGAGCTGGGGGGTCTCGACGGGGCGGTCGCCAACGCCGGTGTGCTCACGGTGGCGCCCTGGGACCGGACAACCGCCGATCAGTGGCGCACGGTGGTCGACGTCAATCTCATCGGCGTGTGGAACACCTGCGCGGCCGCGATACCGCACCTGCTCGACCAGGGGGGCGGCAGCCTGGTCAACGTCAGCTCGGCCGGCGCCATCAAGGGCTTTCCGCTGCAGACGCCCTACACCTCGGCGAAGTACGGCGTCGTAGGCTTGACGCTGGCCTTGGCGAATGAATTGGCCGCGCAGAACGTGCGCGTCAACACCGTGCTTCCCACCGGCGTACCCACCGGGATGGTGCCGCCGTCGTTCGGGCCTCTTCTGGGTGAGCAACGGTCCGACCTGATCCCGATCTTCGTCAACGCGATGCCCACCCCGGCCGTGGAGCCGGCCGATGTCAGCAGCGCCGTGCTGTTCCTGCTATCCGATGAGTCCCGATACGTGACGGGGTTGCAGTTCAAGGTCGACGCCGGGGTCACCATCAACTGAACCCCTCGCCCGGCCCTACAGTGGCCAGCTATCGGGTCCGACCCCATAACGCAGCGGCGCGGCCGGAGGCAACGGCTGTCGCTCGTTGACCGACACCGCATCGACGACGAGGGCGACATAGCGTCTCCAGCCGTCGCAGTCCGTATCCATCGTCGCCAGCACGCTGAAAAGCATTGCCACCAGGCGTGGTAGGTCCTCGGTGACCAGATCGGCGCGGACGCTGCCGGCTCGCTGGCCTTCGCGGGCAAGCTCGTCGAGCGCCTCGTTGAGCGAAACCGAGATATCGGACGTGAGTGACCCGGCCCGGCGTGCCGCGGTCAGCAGGCTGTGTTCGCGGGCGCCCAGCGAGATTGCCGCTTCGATCAGTTGGGTGAGGCCGCGCAGTGGGTCCTCGGCGCGCCGGGCCTTGTCGATGACCGGAGTGAGGTCCTCGGCGATGCTCTGATCGAGGGCGGCCCGGACCAGGTCGGCCTTGGTGGGAAATCTGCGGTAGAGGGTTCGCTCACCCACGCCCGCACGGCGCGCGACCGCCTCCACCGATGCGTCGGGCCCGAATTCGGCATAGACGTCCCGCGCCGCGCGCAATATGCGCTCGACATTGCGTACTGCGTCCGCCCGCAATGGCCGGTCTTCAACGCCGGACATGGGGACAGCCTAACCGACAGTTGACTGCCACCAGGCCGGGCTTTAGGCTCTACAACTGGCAGTCGTCTGACACTTAATGGGAAACGCGGGTTATGGCAACAACTTCCACATCTCTCGGAACAGCCGAACCCTGCCCCGATGCCGATCTTCCGGTGCTGCCCGTCCCGCGGCCGGGGCAATGCCCGCTCGCGCCCCCGTCCGAGTTCGTGCAATGGCGAGAACAACCCGGCCTGCAAAGGGCCATGTTCCAGGGCAACCCGGTCTGGGTGGTCAGCCGCTACCACGACATCAGGGTGGCGTTGGTCGATCCGCGCTTGTCCGCGAAGACCATTCCGGACTCCATCATGCCGACGGACGCCGACAACAAGGTCCCGGTCATGTTCGCGCGGACCGACGATCCCGAGCATCACCGGTTGCGGCGCATGATGACCGCCAACTTCACCTTTCGGCGTTGCGAATCGATGCGGCCGCACATCCAGGAGATGGTCGATCACTATCTCGGCCAGATGGTCGACAACGGTGCGCCGGCCGATTTGGTGCGCGAATTCGCCTTGCCGGTGCCGTCAATGGTGATCGCGCTGCTGCTGGGGGTCCCGCCCGAAGACCTCGAGCTCTTCCAACGCAACACGACCAAGGGGCTCGACCAGAAGTCCACCGACGCAGAAAAGGGCCAGGCGTTCGGCGCCATGTACGCCTACATCGAGGAGTTGGTGGAGCGCAAGCTGCGCGAACCCGGCGACGACCTGATCAGCCGCCTGGTCACCGACTATGTGGCGACCGGCCAACTCGACCGTGCCACCACGGCCATGAGCAGTGTGATCATGATGCAGGCGGGACATGAAACGACCGCCAACATGATCTCGTTGGGAACCGTTGCGCTGTTGGAACATCCCGAGGTGTTCGAACGGCTCGGGCAAACCGACGACCCCGCCGTCATCGCGAACATCGTCGAAGAGCTCATGCGCTACCTCAGCATCGTGCACAGTCAGGTCGATCGCGTGGCAACCGAAGATCTGCTGATCGGTGGCCAACTGATTCGGGCGGGGGAGTTCGTCATGATGAACCTGCCCGCCGGAAACTGGGACCCCGAATTCGTCGACAACCCCGAATCCTTTGAGTGCGGCCGAAACCCCCGCGGGCACTTGGGTTTCGGATACGGCGTGCATCAATGTATCGGAGCGAACCTGGCTCGCGTCGAAATGCAGGTCGCGTTTGCCACGCTGGCGCGCCGCCTACCCGGGCTGAGGTTGGCCGTGGCGCCCGGCGAACTGAGGTTCAAAGACGCCAACATCTACGGCATGAAAGAGTTGCCGGTCAGTTGGTGAGCAAAGACCTGCGGTTCGACGACCAGGTCGCCGTGATCACCGGCGCCGGCGGCGGTTTGGGCAGGCAGTATGCGCTGCTGCTGGCGGCACGGGGCGCGCGCGTCGTCGTCAACGACGTCGGTGGTTCGGTGACCGGCGACGGCTCCGACGCTGCGGCGGCGAGCGCCGTCGCCGATGAGATCCGTCGAGCCGGCGGCCAGGCCGTCGCCGACACGCACAGCGTGACGAATCCCGCTGGCGGGCAGGCCATCGTCGACGCCGCCCTGAGCGCCTGGGGGCGGCTGGACATCGTCATCAACAACGCCGGGATCGTCGGCGACGCACCGTTCGAGGACATGACCGCCGAACGGCTCGAACCCCTCATCGATGTGCACCTGAGGGGCGCGTTCTACGTGACGCGGCCCGCCTGGTCGGTGATGCGGGACCGTGGCTACGGCCGGATCCTCAACACCTGCTCGGCGGCGGGAATCCTTGGCGCCGAACGCATGAGCAACTACGGGGCGGCCAAGACCGGGCTGATCGGCTTCACCAGGGTGCTGGCCGCCGAAGGGGCCGCCCACGACATCAAGGTCAACGCCATCGCCCCGATCGCATACACGCGGATGCTCGAGCAATCCCTGGGGAGCGCCGAGCAGCCCGGGGAGGCGGCGGCGCGGGCGGTGCTGGATGACCTTGTCGGTCAGTACCTTCGCAAACTCGACCCGGCCCTGGTGGCTCCGGTCGCGGCCTTCCTGACCCACCGGGACTGTCCGGTTTCCGGGGAGATTTACACGGCCGGCGCCGGGCATGTCGCACGGTTCTTCATCGGCAGGACAACGGGTTTCTACGACCCCGGGCTGTCCGTCGAGGACGTGCGCGATCACCTCGAGGAGATTCGCGACGAAGCCGGCTACACCGTTCCGCGCGGGCCCGCCGACGAAATGAGCGAGCTGTTCGCCGCCGTCGCCACCCGGCCCGGCTGACGGTCAGCTCTGCTTGCGGAATGCGCGCCAGATCAGGAAACCGACGCCCACCGCGGCGCCCAACACCACGGCGGCCAGGATGGTCTGCAGCGCGTCGATGGCGATCCAGCTGGGCTCGTACGAGCCGGTGGCACCGACGCATTCGAAGCTCACGCTGGTTCCCGACTGGCCGGGCTTGTAGCTGTAGTTGGTGGTGTTGTACGCCAGCTGGTACCCGCTGTCGCACACGAAGGGGCTCGTCCACATCGCGCTCGCCGGCATGGTCGCGGTCAACGACGCGGCGGCACCGATGCACAGGCCCAGGGCCCCGATGATCGCTCCGATGCGATCCGGCCACCCGCGCATGCCCCACGGCCGGCGGCGGCCCTGCGCGACGTGGCGCCTCGAGCCGACCTGTTGCGGAAAGTCGGGTGGCTGTCCGATGCCGGCGACCGCGCCGTAGTCCCCCGTGACGCCCTGGCCGGAATAGACGACCGAATGCCCCACCTTGAACGTCGCCTTGCCGTGCTTGAAGATGTTGTCGATCTGTTCTGGCGACAGGCCCGCCTGGGCCGCGGCTTGCATGAAAGCCTCTCGATGCTGCGCCATCTCGGGGGCGGACGGCCCTCCGGGGGCCACCGGACCGCCGGAGCGCAACCCCTCCCACAACGACTGCGCGTACTGGCGTGCGCGATCGTCGGTATCCTGCCCCGCGGCCGCCTTGGCTTCGGCCAGTTGACGTTCCAGCTCGGCGATGCGCTTCTGCTCGGCGAGCTGACGTTCCAGGTCGGCGATGCGCTTTTCGGGATCGTCGGCGTCCATCGGCAAATCGTCGCACGCACACACCACGGGTGCGGCAAATTCAGCGCCGCCAGCGTCGGGTTGTTGCGCCAGATCTTCGTGATTTCACGCAACAAGTCGACGTTGGGCAAAGCGCCGCCCGCTCAGCAGCGAAACGCCGTGCCGACACCGTCGGGCGGCGGCACCGACTGCAGGCAACCGAACGGCTGGATGCCGGCGGTCGCGAACCGCACCGCGGACTGGTGGGCGTAGTTCACGCAGAACAGGCCCGATTGATCGGCGCGGCACCGGTAGTCGCCGAAGGACAACGAGTCCCCGTCCGCCAGTGCGGGGCCGTTGCCGTTGAGGAACGGACCCGGGTCGGCGCGCGCCGACCCGACCTGCAGGTTCGTTCCGTCGAAGTCGACCCAGCCGCCCTTCCAGTCGCCGTAGGCGGTGTCGGGGCGCGGCGGGGGATTGGTCAGGCTCACCAGGCATGCCAGCGCACCGCCGGTGTGCTTGACATCGGTCATGCAGGAGACTTTGCCGCCCTGGGCAGTCAACGCGATGTCGTTGCCGAGCGGCGTCGTGGCGCCCTCCCGCGTTGCGCTGTGATAGCGGCCCGGGTCTGCGGGTTGACCTGCCTCGATCCAGGCGACGACGTCGGAGATCGCGGCGCCCGAGGCCGGCGCACCGGCCGGTGCCGGCTGTTTGCTACCCGACGGCGCGGTGGTCGTCGGGGCGGCGCCGGCCGAGGTCTCCGGGGTGGTTTGTGGCCGTCCCGCGTTGTCGCCGGCCTGGTGAGAGCATCCGGCGACCAGCAACGTGACGGCGACCAGCGCGGCGATCCGCATCCCGCCAGGCTAACCGCCACGCCCGGGGATTCGGCCGCTGCCCGCGCGATACGGCCACACTGTCAGCTACCGTCACTGGTATGCATGAGCGCACCATCCGCGCCCGCACCCGCGCCGGCACCGTCGAAGGCTTCACCCGCGATGGCGTAAACCGCTGGCGATCCATCCCTTACGCCCGCCCGCCCGTGGGCCCGCTGCGGCTGCGGGCGCCGCAGCCCGCGCCGCCCTGGTCGGGGGTGCGGCACTGCCACGGCTTCACCAGCTGCGCGCCCCAGCAACGCCGCTACACGCTGCTCGGCGTCGGGCGCTACCAGCCGATGAGCGAGGACTGCCTGACTCTCAACGTCGTCACCCCGGAAGTCCCCTCCGACAAGCCGTTACCGGTGATGGTCTTCATCCACGGCGGCGGCTACATCCTGGGCAGCTCGGCCACGCCGCTGTACGACGGTGCCGCGCTGGCGCGCCGCGGCTGTGTGTACGTGTCGGTGAACTACCGGCTGGGCGCCCTGGGATGCCTGGACCTGTCGTCGCTGTCGACCCCCGAAATCACCATCGACAGCAACCTCTACCTACGCGACCTGGTGCTGGCGCTGCAGTGGATCCGCGACAACATCGCCGAGTTCGGCGGTGACCCGGCCAAGGTCACCATCTTCGGGGAAAGCGCGGGCGCGCACATCACCGCGACCCTGCTGGCGGTGCCCGCGGCCGAAGGCCTGTTCGCCCAGGCCATTTCGGAAAGCCCGGCCTCGGGCATGGTGCGGTCGCGGGAAACGGCGGCCGAGTTCGCGACGCGCTTCGCCCGCCTGCTCGGCGCCCGCCGGCAGGATGCGGCCACCGCGTTGCTGCGCGCGTCCGCGGCGCAGTTTGTCGAGACCCAGCACCGGCTGATCGACCAGGGCATGGAGAACAGGCTCGGCGCCTTCCCGATCGGCCCGGTTTTCGGCGACGACGTGCTGCCCGTGGACCCGGTCGAGGCGATGCGGACCGGCCGCGCGCATCGGGTGCCGCTGATCGTGGGCACCAACGCCGAAGAGGGCCGCCTGTTCACCCGCTTCCTGCGCATGCTGCCGACGAACGAGTCGATGATCGAAGAGCTGCTGGCCGACACGGAACCCGCTGCCCGCGAACGCATCACCGCCGCATATCCCGACTACCCGGCACCGTCGGCCTGCGTCCAGCTCGGCGGCGACTTCGCGTTCAGCTCGGCGGCCTGGCAGATCGCCGAGGCCCACGGCCGGCACGCGCCGACGTATCTGTACAGGTACGACTACGCCCCGCGGACGCTGCGCTGGTCGGGCCTGGGTGCCACGCATGCCACCGAGCTGCTGGCGGTCTTCGACGTCTATCGCACCCGGTTCGGTGCGCTGCTGACCGCGGCCGCGGATCGACGCGCGGCGCTGCGGGTCAGCAACCACGTGCAGCGGCGGTGGCGGTCCTTCAGCCGCACCGGGTCGCCGGGTGACGACTGGCCGGCCTACACCCCGGACGACCGCGCCGTCATGGTGTTCGACCACAAGAGCCGGATCGAGTTCGATCCGCACCCCCATCGCCGGATGGCGTGGGACGGCTTCTCACTGGCGCGTTGAACTGGCACGCTGTCCGTCATGCATGCCGACACTGAGCAAGTCATCGAACGGCCCGGCGATCTCACGGCCGCCTGGTTGGCCGCCGCGATAGGCACCGGGCCCCTTGCCGACTTCGCCGTGGAGCGCATCGGCACCGGCCAGATGAGCGAGTGCTACCGCGTGCGGCTCACCTACGCCGATGCCGATCCCGAAGGGCCCGAGTCGGTGGTGCTGAAGGTCGCGGCGTCCGACCCGGTGAGCCGGCAGACGGGGTCGGCGCTGGGGCTCTACGAACGCGAGGTCCGCTTCTACGGCGACATCGCACCGCGCCTGGGCGGGCCGATCGCGCCCTGCTATCACGCCGCCGTCGACACCGCGACGGGCGCGTTCGACCTCTTGCTCGGCGACGCGGGACCCGCCGTTGTCGGCGACGAAATCGCCGGTGCGACAAGCGAACAGGCCCGCCTCGGCGTCGTCGAGTTGGGGCGATTGCACGGCCCGCTGCTCGGCGACGCGTCGCTGGCCGACGCGCCGTGGCTCAACCGCGACTCGCCGCTCAACCAGGCGATGATCGCCCCGCTGTACGCCGGCTTCATCGAGCGGTACGGCGAGGAAATCGCGCCCGAGCACCGCGTGGTGTGCGAACGCCTGGTGGCGGCGTTCGACGGCTACCTCGCGCAGGAGTCGGCGGAGGACCGGATCCGGGGCCTGGTGCACGGCGACTACCGGCTGGACAACATGTTGTTCGGCACCGCCGGAGCCGACCGCCCGCTGACGGTCGTCGATTGGCAGACCGTGTCCTGGGGGCCGGCGCTGACGGATCTGGCGTACTTCCTCGGCTGCGCGCTGCGCACGCAGGACCGCCGCGACCGGTACGACGAGTTGCTGCGCGCCTACCACGAGGCGCTGGGGCCGGACGCGCCACTCAGCCTCGCCGACGTCGCTGAAGGGGTTCGGCGCCAAAGCTTTTTCGGCGTGATGATGGCGATCGTCTCGTCGATGCTGGTGGAGCGCACCGACCGTGGCGACCGGATGTTCATGACGATGCTGGAACGCAACTGCGATCACGTGCTGGACACCGATGCGTTGGCGACGCTGCCCGACGCGGCACTGGCCGAGCCGCTGCGGCCGACGGAAGAGGACGAACTCGCCCACACCCCGACCTCCGAACCGCTGTGGAGCGAGAGCTGGTATGCCGACTTCGCCGATGCGGCACAGGGATTGGGCGGCTGGTTTCGCATCGGCCTGATAGCCAACCGGCGCACGGCTTTGGTGCACGCGCTGCTGTGCGGACCCGGCCTGCCGACCGTCGCCGTCGATGCCGAAGTACCGCTGCCGGAAGACCCGTGGCTGTTGCGCACCGACGATTTCGAGCTCGGTCACCGTGCCGACGCGCCGCTGCGGGCCTACCGCGTCGACGTGCGGGCGCGAGCCCAGGCGTACCCCGACCCGTCGGCGTTGCTGCGCGGCGAGCCGGGAACCCCCGTCGAGATGACGATGAATCTGGTGTGGTCCACCGACGGCACCCCATACAAGTATCGGCTCACGACGCGCTACGAAATCCCGTGCACCGTCACGGGAACCGTCACCGTCGACGACACGAGCTACCGCATCGACTCGGTGCCCGGGCAGCGCGACCACTCCTGGGGGGTGCGCGACTGGTGGAGCATGGACTGGATCTGGAGCGCGCTGCACCTCGACGACGGCACCCACCTGCACGGCGTGAACATCCGCATCCCGGGCGCGCCGGCGTTCAGCATCGGCTACGCCCAGGACGCCGGCGGCAACGTCGTCGAGCTGGATACCGTTGCCTCCCGGGAAGCCTTCGGCGACAACGGATTACCGCTAAACGCGGCACTGGATCTCAACCCGGGCGGCATCACCGCGGACATCGAGGTGCGTGGCCAGGCGCCGGTGCGCCTGGTCGCCGCCGACGGGCGGGTGAGCCAGTTTCCGCGCGCGTGGGTCAGCGTGAGCACGGCGGACGGCCGCGCCGGTGTGGGTTGGGTGGAATGGAACCGCAACCTGCCCGAGTAACCGACGGGCCACCCGTCGTCGTGATGGGTGTCTCGGGATCGGGCAAGTCGACGGTGGGCGCGGCGTTGGCGCGACGGCTGAACGTGCCCTTCGTGGACGCCGACGCCCTGCACCCGCCGGCCAACATCGCCAAAATGACCGCCGGTGAACCGCTGAACGACGACGATCGCTATCCCTGGCTGGAAGCAGTCGGCGCCTGGCTGGGCGACCATCGCGGCGGCGGGGTGGTGAGTTGCTCGGCGCTCAAGCGCAAGTACCGCGACCAGCTGCGGGCGCACTGCCCGCGGGTGGAGTTCTTGCACCTGCGCGGTTCACCGGAACTCATCGGCGGCAGGCTGACAGCCAGGCCCGCCCATTTCATGCCGCCGGCGCTGCTGCGTTCGCAGTTCGAGGCGTTGGAACCCCTGGGCCCCGACGAGGCCGGTGTCATCGCGGATGCCGGCCAGGCCGTCGGCGCCATCGTCGACGCCTTCGTGACGCGGGCGGGGTGGTAGCGCGCTCGACCGGCGCAACTACCAGAGGCGGCGGCGCCGACGGGTGGGGACCCGGTCGCCGACACGCTCGCGCGCCGCGTCGGCCAGTTCACTGCCGCGCGCGGCCGCCGTGTTGGCGAACTCGCTGCCACGCAGCCGCGCGATCTCGGCGAGCTCGACCCCGCGGTCGCGTGCCGTGTCGGCCAGCTCCTCGCCGCGTTTGCGCGCCTTCTTGGCCAGCGGGGCGCCTCGCTCCGCGGCGGTGCTGGCCAGCTCGCGGCCGCGTTCGAGGGCGGCCTCGGCGTAGGGTGCGCCCCGCTCGGCGGCGGTGCTGGCCAGTTCACGGCCGCGTTCGGCACCGACCTGCAGGCCGTGCACGATCCGCTCGCCGAGTTCGTCGAACGTGTCGTCCGATCCTGGCAGCGCCGCGGACACCCGTTCGGAGAGCCGTTCGGCCGCCCGGCGTCCCCGCCAGCCCAGCGACGGCTTGCCGGCCGTGTCGGCCGAGGCGATCATCAGCCCGCCCAACAGGCTGAGGTCGGTCAGGAAGTCCTTGCGCTTCTGGGCCTTGAGCGCCGGGTCGCTCTCGCTCCAGAACATGTGCGCGCCGAGGTTGGCCGGTAGCACCGTGAAGGCCAGAGCCGCCGAGGCGATCCGCGGCGCTTTACCGGTGGCGAGCAGCAGGCCGCCGCCGATCTGCACGGCGGCGTTGATTTGCGCGAACGTCTGGGGGTCGCTGGGAATGCTGCTGCCGACGGGATCCGGCAGGGCCCGAAGACCGTCGACCGCCGGCGCCGCGGCCTCGGCCGCGGGCTTGGGATTGAGGAGCGAGTCGATGCCCTGACCGATGAACACCGCCGACAGCAGGGGCCTCGCGATTCTGCGGATCAACATGGCAGCTGGGTTACCCGACCGACCGGCAAACAAACCGTGCCCCGCCGAGGTCCGGCCGAACGCCCAGCTCGTGGGCGGCCGAGGCTAGGGTGGACCCGTGCGAGCGTTGGTCATCGTCGACGTGCAAAACGATTTCTGCGAGGGCGGCTCCGTGCCGGTTCGCGGCGGCGCGCAGGTGGCCTCCGCCATCAGCGACTACCTGGCCGGCAAGCCCGGTTACGACCATGTCGTGGCGACCGCGGACTGCCACGTCGACCCGGGCGATCACTTTGCCGACCGACCCGATTTTTCGTCGTCGTGGCCGCCGCACTGCGTCGCGGGCAGCGCCGGTGCCGACTTTCATCCCGGCCTCGACACCGGCCCCATCGAGACCGTCTTCCGCAAGGGCGCCTCCGCCGCGGCCTATAGCGGCTTCGAGGGCGTCGACGACGACGGCACCCCGCTGCTCGAGTGGTTGCGGCGGCGCGGGGTCGACCAGGTCGACGTCGTCGGGCTCGCCACGGACCATTGCGTCCGGCGGACCGCGGAGGACGCGGCCCGCGCGGGCCTGACCACGAGGGTGCTGCTGGACCTGACGGCGGCGGTGGCGGCGGACTCCGGCGCGGCAGCGCTGGAGGGGATGCGGACCGTCGGCGTCGAGCTGGTGGGCGGACGCTGATGGTGGTGCCGCTGGATCGTGAACAGCTGCTCGCCGCGGTGGAGCGCTCACCGCAGGCCGCCGCCGCGCACGACCGCGCCGGGTGGGTCGGGCTGTTCACCGCCGACGGCCGCATCGAAGACCCGGTGGGATCGCGGCCGCACCGGGGGCACGCCCAGATCGGCCGGTTCTACGACACCTTCATCGGCCCGCGCGGCATCACGTTTCACCGCGACCTCGACATCGTGTTCGGCACAACCGTTCTGCGCGACCTCGAGCTCGAGGTGTCGATGGGTCCGGCGGTGACGATGTACATCCCCGCGCTACTGCGCTACGACCTCCGAGAAGCCAACGGCGACTGGAAGATTGGCAGGCTGCGCGCCTACTGGGAGTTGCCGGCGATGATGCTGCAGTTCCTGCGAACCGGGCGGCGTGCGGCGTCACCCGCCCTGCAGCTGTCCCGTGGCCTGTTGGCCAACCAGGGATTGCGGGGGACCGCCGGCTTCATGGCCGGCTTTCGGCGGGCCGGTGCGCGACACAAGGGGCTGGCGGAGGCGTTCCTCGGCGCCGTCTCGCGCAACGACAAGCCCGCGGCCGCGCGTGCGCTAGCGCCCAGTGCCCCAATAACTTTGGGTGACGACGACCCGCTCGATGTCGGCGAGCTCGTCGAGCAGCTCGACGGGGCCACCTGGACCAAGGTGATCGGCGCCGGTTCGACGGTCGCGGTCTCGGTCAACTCGGTCCACGGCCGCGGCATCGTGTTCGTCGACGCGGCGTGGCCGGGCAAGGCGATCAGCGGGATCCGGTACTTTCCGGCCTGACGAGCTCAGCGCGCGACCATCAGGGCCAGCGTCGCCGCGGACAGGCACAGGTAGGCGCCGGGAAACGCGATGTTGTAGAGGACGTGGGCCCGCAGGTGCGTGATGACCGCGCCGATGAAGAACAAGACCAGCCCGGCGGCCGCCGCGATGCCCAGCGCTCGGGGGCCCAGTAGCCCGATCACCAGCCCGGCGGCCCCGGCCAGCTTCGCCGCCGCCAGTGGCGGCAACCACGACCGGGGCACCCCGACCTCGGCCGAGTTCGCCAGGACGAACCCGGCGGGAATGAGGTCGGCCACCGCGATTCCGGCCGTGACGACGGCGGTTGTCAGCGTGATGAGGACATAGGCGGTATGCATCTGACTCAATCCCTTGTCCTACAGCTGTTTCCACAGCGGCGAGCCGAATGGCCGCGGAGGGCGTCGCGGCGCACAATCGGTAGGGTCATGGTCCTGGTCTCCTTTGCGACAGAGAGTTCGATGGATGCGTTCATCTCCTTGACGACTCCCGCGCAGGAAAGGTGACCCATGGGCACGCCAAAAAATCTCGTCGATCTCGCGCAGCGATTCGACGCGGATCGGCGACACCTGAGGTCGGTCGCGTTTGGGCTGCTCGGGTCGGTGGCCGACGCCGACGACGCGGTGCAGTCGGCGTGGCTGAAGGCCAGCCGGTACGGAATCGACGGCGCTGAAGGGGTGGCCAACCTCACCGGCTGGTTCACGACGATCACTGCCCATGAGGCGTTAGACCAACTCCGAGCGCGCAAGCGGCGAGCCGAGCAACCGCTAGCCGACCCCGACGAACTCGACCGCCTCGCCGGAACCGCGGCGGCCCCCGCGGACGAGTCCGCGCTGCTGGCGGACTCGGTCAGCGACGCGCTGCTGGTCGTGCTCGATCGGCTGTCACCCGCCCAGCGCGTCGCTTTCGTGCTGCACGACGTATTCGCCATGCCGTTCGAGACCATCGCCGGCCTGTTGGACCGGTCGCCGGCGGCCGCCAAGAAACTCGCGAGCCGGGCGCGCGGCCGGTTGCACGCCGCTCCGGCCGTCGAACCCGGTCGCGCGGGCGCGCACCTCGAGATCGTGGAAGCCTTCCTGGCCGCGTCGCGGGGCGGCAATATCGCGGCCCTGCTCGAATTGCTGGCCCCCGACGTCTTGCGCCGGGTCGATCCGGCGCTGGTCGGAGCCGGCGTGCCGGTCGAGCTGCGCGGCGCGAGAGAAGTCGCCGAGGAGACCCGCCTCTTCACCCGGCGCGCGCGGGCGGGCGTCGTGCTGCTCATCGACGGTGTGCCGGGGGTCGTCCTCGCGCCCCGCGGCCGCGCGCAGGTGCTGCTGCGGATCGGCGTGGGGACCGACAACCGCATTCACACCATCGACATCACCGGCGACCCGGACCGCCTGCGCCGAGCCGTTCTCGCGCTGCCGGCGTGGCCGCCGCCGGAGCAGGCCCACAGCCCGGTCGGATCGCAAGGAGACCGGAGACGGCCTCCCGCTCGGCCGCTGGCGGCCGGGCCACCTCGGGAGCGCCATGCTCGATAAGCGGTTGCTGCGACGCAGCCTGCTGCGGGGCGCGGGAGCGCTCGCCGCGGCGTCGCTGGCGCCATGGGCCACCGGCTGCGCGCCCGACGACGACGCGTTGACCTTCTTTTTCGCCGCCAATCCCGACGAGCGGGACCGCAGGTTGCGCATCGTCGAGGAATTCCAGCGCCGGCATCCCGACATCAAGGTCCGCGCGGTGTTGTCGGCGCCGGGCGTGATGCAGCAGCTTTCGACCTTCTGCGCCGGCGGCAAGTGCCCGGACGTGCTGATGGCGTGGGAATTGACGTATGCCGAACTGGCCGACCGGGGGGTGTTGCTCGACCTCAACACCATGCTCGCGCGCGACCCGGCCTTCGCGGCGGAACTGAAATCGGACAGCATCCCCTCGCTGTACGACACCTTCGCGTTCAACGGGGGCCAGTACGCGCTGCCGGAGCAGTGGTCGGGCAACTACCTGTTCTACAACAAGCGGCTTTTCGCCGAGGCCGGGCTGCCGCCGCCGCCCAGCAGCTGGGAGCGGCCGTGGAGCTTCACCGAGTTCCTGGAAACCGCCAAGGCCCTCACCAAGCGCGACGGATCCGGGCGGGCCACGCAGTGGGGTTTCGTCAACTTGTGGTTCTCGTACTACTCCGCCGGGTTGTTCGCCATGAACAACGGGGTGCCGTGGTCCACGCCACTGACGAACCCGACCCACTTCAATTTCGGCGACGACGCCTTTGTCGAGGCCGTCCAGTTCTACGCCGACCTGTCCAACAAACACCGGGTGGCGCCCGACGCATCCGAGGTGCAGTCGATGTCCACGCCGGACCTGTTCGCGTCGGGGAAGGCGGGGCTGGCGCTGGGTGGCCACTGGCGCTACCAGACGTTCATCCGCGCCGAGGACCTCGACTTCGATGTCACCCCGTTGCCGGTGGGGCCGCGCCGGCAGGGGCAGCCCGCCCGTTCCAACATCGGTTCCACCGGCCTGGCCATCTCCGCGAGCAGCCAACGCAAGGCCCAGGCATGGGAATTCGTGAAATTCGCGGCCGGCCCCGTCGGCCAGGCGTTGACCGGTGAATCGACCCTGTTCGTGCCGGTGCTGCGGTCCGCGCTGAACTCGGTCGGCTTCGCCGAATCACACCACCGGATCGGCAACCTCGCCGTGCTCACCGAGGGGCCGGCCCATTCGGATGGGATGCCGGTCACCCCGGCCTGGGAGAAGATCGTCGCCCTGATGGACCGCGGCTTCGGACCCGTGCTGCGCGGATCCCGGCCGGCGACGTCGCTGACCGGGCTGTCGCCCGCACTCGACGAGGTGCTGCGCAATCCATGACGGCGACCCGTATCCGCCACACAGCCAAAGGATCCGGTCCTTTGCGGCGGCGCGCGCGGGCCGGCCGCCTTTTCGTGGCGCCGAACCTGACGGCGGTCGCGGTGTTCATGATCTTCCCGCTGGTGTTCTCGCTGTACATGAGCTTTCAGAGCTGGGACGTGTTCCGGCCGCCGAAGTTCGTGGGACTGAAGAACTTCAGCGAGCTGTTCACCTCCGACCCGCTGTTTCTCATCGCCATCCGCAACACGGTGATCTTCACGGTGGGTACCGTGGTGCCGACCGTGCTCATCAGCCTGGTCGTGGCCGGGCTGCTGAACCGGAAGGTCAGGGGCATCGGCCTCTTTCGCACCATCGTCTTTCTGCCCCTGGCCATCTCGTCGGTGGTGATGGCTGTCGTGTGGCAGTTCGTCTTCAACACCGACAACGGACTGCTCAACATCATGCTCGGCTGGGTCGGCATCGGCCCGATCCCGTGGCTGGTGGACCCCAACTGGGCGATGGTGTCGCTCTGCGTCGTCAGCGTGTGGCGCAGCGTGCCGTTCGCCACCGTCATCCTGCTGGCCGCCATGCAGGGGGTGCCCGAAAGTGTCTATGAGGCCGCCAAAATCGACGGGGCGGGCGAGATCCGGCAGTTCGCGTTCATCACGGTGCCGCTGATCCGGGGCGCCATGTCGTTCGTGGTGGTCATTTCGATCATCCACGCGTTCCAGGCCTTTGACTTGGTTTACGTCCTGAACGGGGCGAACGGCGGACCGGAAAGCGCGACCTACGTGCTGGGCATCATGCTGTTCCAGCACGCCTTCTCCTTCCTGGAATTCGGCTACGCGTCGGCGCTGGCCTGGGTGATGTTCGCGATCTTGCTGGTGTTGACCGTCGTGCAGCTGCGCCTTACCCGCCAGCGTTCACTGGAGGTCTCCGATGGCCTCGGCTGAGCGGGTGTTCACCCGCAACGTGTTTCGTGCCGTGGTGGTCTACACCGCGCTGCTCGCGATCGCGTGGGTCTGGCTGTTCCCGATCGCCTGGGCGGTGTCCGGCTCGTTGAAAAGGGAAGGTGAGGTGACCGAGCCCAGGCTGTTGCCGGCGCATCCGCGGTGGTCGAACTACACCGAGGTGTTCTCGCTGATGCCGTTCGGGCGGATGTTCTTCAACACGGTGCTGTACGCCGGCTGCGTGACGGCCGGCCAGGTCTTCTTCTGCTCGCTGGCCGGATACGCGTTTGCGCGGCTGCAGTTTCGGGGTCGCGACACGCTCTTCGTGTTGTACCTGGGCACCCTGATGGTGCCGCTGACCGTCACGGTGATCCCGCAGTTCATCCTGATGCGAGCCCTGGGATGGGTGGACACGCCGTGGTCGATGATCGTGCCGGGTTTGTTCGGCAGCGCCTTCGGCACCTACCTCATGCGACAGTTCTTCCGGACGCTTCCCACCGATCTCGAGGAGGCCGCGATCCTGGACGGCTGCTCGCCGTGGCAGATCTACTGGCGAATCCTGTTGCCGCACGCCAGGCCGGCGGTGCTGGTGCTCGCGGTGCTCACCTGGGTCAACGTGTGGAACGACTTCCTCTGGCCCCTGCTGATGCTCCAGCGCGACAGCCTCGCCACCCTGACGCTGGGCCTGGTGCGGCTGCGGGGCGAATACGTCGCGCGCTGGCCGGTGATCATGGCGGCCTCGATGCTGATCATGGTGCCGCTGGTCATCATCTACGCTGTCGCGCAGCGCTCCTTCGTGCGCGGCATCGCCGTCACCGGAATGAACGGATAGCCATGGCCTCGGTGAGTTTCGAGCGAGCGACGCGGCGCTATCCGGGGGCGGATCGCCCCGCACTGGACGCCCTCGACCTCGCGGTCGGGGATGGCGAATTCGTCGTGCTGGTCGGGCCGTCCGGGTGCGGCAAGACGACCTCCCTGCGGATGGTGGCCGGACTCGAAACGCTGGATTCCGGGCGCATCCGGATCGGGGACCGCGATGTCACCAACCTCGATCCGAAGGATCGCGACGTCGCGATGGTGTTTCAGAATTCCGCGCTCTACCCGCACATGACCGTGGCGCAGAATATGGGCTTCGCGCTGAAGATCGCCAAGACCCCGAAGGCCGAGATCCGGGAACAGGTGCTGGCCGCGGCGAAACTGCTTGACCTGCAATCCTACCTGGATCGCAAACCCAAGGACCTGTCGGGCGGGCAGCGCCAGCGGGTGGCGATGGGCCGCGCGATCGTGCGCCGACCGCGGGTCTTTCTGATGGACGAGCCGCTGTCCAATCTCGACGCCAAATTGCGGGTGCAGACCCGCAACCAGATCGCCGCGTTGCAGCGCCGGCTCGGCACCACAACGGTTTACGTCACCCACGACCAGGTGGAGGCGATGACGATGGGGGACCGGGTCGCGGTCCTGTGCGACGGCGTGCTGCAACAGTTCGCGACGCCACGTGAGCTCTACCGCAACCCGGACAACGTGTTCGTCGCGGGCTTCATCGGGTCGCCGGCGATGAACCTGTTCACGCTGCCGATCGCCGACTCGTCGGTATCGCTGGGGGACTGGCCGATCCCACTGCCCCGTGCGATCGCCGACACCGCAACCGAGGTCGTCGTCGGGGTCCGCCCCGAGCACTTCGAACTGGGCGGTCTCGGGGTGGAGATGGAGGTCGACGTCGTCGAGGAGCTCGGAGCCGACGCGTACCTCTACGGTCGAATCACGGGCTCGGGCAAGGTGATCAGTCAGCCCGTCGTCGCGCGCGCCGACGGGCGCCATCCGCCGGAAAAGGGCAGCCGGGTTCGCCTGCATCCCGCGCCCGGGCACCTGCACTTCTTCGGCACGGATGGTCGCCGAATTTCCTGAGCAGTGAAACCTAGCCGCGGGCGCATCCGATCGCCTGCAGCCGACGCTGCACGCGATCGATGTCATCCTGCGAGGGCATCGCGTTGGTGACGTGGGTGATGGCCACCCCGACGTCGGCGGTGCTGATCGGCGGACACCGGCGCATGATCAGTTCTCTTGTGATCGTGGTGATGTCGTCGTTGGATACGCGCCGACGCGACACGGCCGCCAGCGGCACATACCCCGCAACCGGCATGCCGGTGGGGTAACCGGCGCGCACGAAGGCGACAATGCTCGACACCCAATGGGACAGGTCCATACGTCCACCTCGCTCACCGCCACACGCTGTGCAATAGCGGCACTTAGCAACCTAGCAGTGGTCGCGTCATCAGCCCGGTAAGACCACGCAGTTACTTACGACTAATTTATGGAATTTTCAGGCTTGGGCCCGAATCCTTAGTGCTTTAACAATTTCGACGAGTGGAGCGCCGGGGAGCGGAGTCGGCGCGCCCTAAGGGCGTTTGGCCGCAACGCTTCCTAGGATTGCCGGGTGGTTGATCGCTATGGAACAGATGTGCTGGCCGCCGGGCGCCGCAAGCCCCGTTCGACCGAGCAACCGGCCGATCCCGGCCTGGTGGTGGAGGACGTGGAGACGGGCTACGTCGGGGCGGTGGTGCGAGTCGAGTACGGTCGCGTCGAACTGGAGGACCGGCACGGCCATACCCGCGGCTTTCCGCTCGGCCCAGGGTATTTGGTCGAGGGACGCCCCGTGATCCTCACCGCGCCGCGTCGCGCGGCGCCCGCCACGACGGGTAGGACGGCGTCCGGTTCGGTCGCGGTGCCCGGTGCGCGTGCCCGCGTCGCGCGGGCCAGCCGCATTTACGTCGAGGGACGCCACGATGCGGAGCTGATCGCGCAGGTGTGGGGTGCGGACCTGCGCATCGAGGGTGTGGTCGTCGAGCACCTCGGTGGGATAGACGATCTGGTCGGCGTCGTTGCGGAGTTCCGGCCCGGTCCCGGCCGCCGGCTGGGGGTGCTCGTCGACCACCTCGTCGCGGGTTCGAAGGAGGCACGAATCGCCGAGGCGGTCCGACGGGGGCCCGGTGGCCCCGACACGCTTGTCGTCGGTCATCCCTATGTCGACATCTGGGAGGCGGTCAAGCCGCAGCGGCTCGGACTGGCGGCCTGGCCGAGCGTCCCGCGGCACGTGGAGTGGAAGCACGGGGCCTGCGCGGCCCTGGGCCTGCCGCACGCCGACCAGGCGGACATCGCGCGCGCCTGGCGGAAAATTCGCTCCAGCGTGCGCGACTGGAACGATGTGGAGCCGGCGCTCATCGGCCGCGTCGAGGAACTCATCGACTTCGTGACACAACCGCCCGGTCCCTAGAATCGTCGGGCCAAAAGATCCGCGAGATTTTATTCGCCGGGTCAGGCGGCTGGCGGCGCGCGACCGCTCGATTGTCGCGGCGGCCATGCCACATCGGCTACCCCTGCGGCGCCGCTCGCGGTCGACGAATGCCACTACATCGTGCGGAGTCCGGTCACCCCAGCAACAGCGGAGCATGCCCCGTAATGGCGCGGGGCCGTGATGTTTCGGGCAAGTGATGTGTTGTGTCGTCAACGTAAAACCATTTCGCCCGCCGTCACGTATCGGTCGGCGCTGGGCACTCACTCCGTGAAGACCCAATAATCACCGGGAAACGGAGGAAGTTCATGACCGACGCGCTCGTCATCGACGCCGAAGGGCTCGACCGGCTGTCGTGCAACGCCAAGGCCAACCCCGACACGGGAAAGAAGACGCTGAAGGCGACGACGGTTTGTGAGGCGGGGTTTCGCAACATGACCTACGTGCGCGACCTTGCGCCGATGCTGGTCGGCGAGCCGCCCGCGCTTCTGGGCGACGACTCGGCGCCCAACCCCTCCGAAACCGCGCTGGCGGCCCTGGGGTCGTGCGTCTCGGTCGGTCTGCTGGCCAACGCCACCCACCGGGGCGTGACCCTTACCAAGATCGAGGTTGAGATGGAGGGTGACATTGACATCTCTGCGGTGTGGGGGGTGGGCGACACCCCCGAGGGCAAACGCCTGGGCTTCAGCGCGGTGCGCTGCAAGGTGACCCTCGCCGGCGATGCCGACGACGCGACCCTGAAGGAGATCCACGACAACGCGATCGCGTGGTCGCCCGTGGTCAACACGTTCCGCAACCCGGTGAGCGTCGTCTCGACCCCGGTCACCGAATAGGCATCGTGGGGGACATCAACTGTGGCAACAACACTGACGAAGGGTGACCTCGCGCAGGTCATCGCGCTGGCTCGCGTCAGGCACGGTTTGACCTGGGCGAAGATCGCCGAATCGATCGGCAAGGACCCGGTGTGGACGGTCGCCGCCCTGCTTGGCCAGCACCCCCTTTCGGCCGGCGACGCAGCAACCGTCGGAGCGCTTCTCGACCTCGACGATGAGGCGGTCGCGGTTCTGCAACTGATGCCGTATCGACGATCCGACCCGGGCACCGCCCACGATCCCACGATCTACCGCTTTCATGAGGCGCTGGCGGTCTACGGTCCGGCCATCAAAGAACTCATTCACGAGGAATTCGGTGACGGCATCATGAGCGCCATCAATTTCCAGATGAGCGTTGAACGACGCCCGCACCCGGCGGGCGACAGGGTGGTCGTCACGTTCGACGGAAAGTTCCTCGATTACGCGTGGCAGCACGCTCCTCGGCCGGCCCAGGAGGTAATGAAATGACGGCGACCATGGATCCCGAGGCCGGCCAATTGGATCTTGAGTTGTTAGAGGACATCCGGGCCCACGCGGGGGCACTGGACCGCGGCGAGCATCACTCGCGGCGCAGCTTTGCCGCGCTGGGCGCGGCCGGACTCCTGGGCGTCGGCGCACCGGGCAACGCCGACGGCAGGCTCCCCGACATGGCCGACGTCATCCGGCGGATCTCCGGAGAGTGCATGAGCACCGGCTTCTCGTTGTGGGCCCATCGGATGGCCGTGGAGTACTTGCTCACCGCGGCAACACCTTTCAGCGTGGCGGCCGCTGAGCCGCTGCTTGCCGGGACCGCGCTCGGGGTCACCGGCATGGCTGCGGCGTTCAAGGAGGCCGCGGGTTGCGGGAGCCTGGAATTGACGGCGACACCGGTCGACGACGGCTACGAGGTGTCCGGCCCGATCAGGTGGGCCAGCAACCTCTTCGCCGACTCGATGATGGTCACCGCGGCCCGCGCCGATGGCGGTGAAAAGCTGATCGTGGCGCTGCCGTTGACTACACCCGGCGTCGTCGTGGGGGATCACTTCGACTTGTTGGCACTGGGTAGCACCGCCTCGTCGTACCTGAAGCTGCAGGGGGCGCACGTGCCGGCGGAGCAGGTGCTGTCGCGAGACTTCGACGTGTTTCTGCGCGCGGTGCGCCCGACTTTCCTTGTGCTGCAATCGGCCATGTGTCTGGGGCTGACGAGGACCACGGTGGAACAAAGCAGGCTAGGCCTGACGGGGGTCAACGCCGTCTTCGCCACCGACGTCGACCGGATCGCCGAAAGGCTCGCCTCCGCGGAGGCAACGTTGGCGCGGCTGGCCGCCGCCGTCGGCGGGACGACGGCGCCAACGAAGAAAGAGCTACTGTCGCTGCGGCTCGCTGCCGCGGAACTGTCCAGCGCCAGCGCCGATTTGGAGATCCGGACCGCCGGGGGCAAGGGGTACGCGAGCAGGACGTCGGCGAGTCGACGATACCGCGAGGCGGCGTTCATCCCCGTCCAGTCTCCGTCGGAAGGGCAACTGCGCTGGGAACTGGCCGGATGCGCCTGAGTGCCGGTCGATGGTGACTCCGGTGGCGGTGCCACCGGAGGGCACCGAATCCGAACACCTGGTTGGCGGGATCCCGCTGGCCAGGCTGGTCCGCGACTTCCACGGCCCGATGGTGAATTTCGCTCGGACCATGGTCAATTCGACGGTGGTGGCCGAAGAGGCGGTGCAGGAGGCCTGGGTGCAGGTTTTGCAGTCATCGGATTCGTTCGAGGGGCGTTCCTCGGTGAGCACCTGGTTGTTCGGGATCGTCAAGAACACCGCCTCGCGGCACCGGCGGCGCGAGTCGCGCATTCGCGACCACGAGGTGCTCGCCGCCGCGGACGCCGAAGGCGCCGACCCGCTGTCGGGCCGGATGCACCCCACGGGGCACCCGGATGCCGGGCACTGGAGCGCTCCGCCGTCGCGGCGCTTTTTGCCCGAGGACCAAACCGTAGCGAGCGAGGTCGTCGGATTCGTGCGCGCGGCGCTGGATGCGTTGCCGGAGCGGCAGCGACAGCTGGTCATCCTGCGAGACCTGGTAGGCACGCCGGCCGACGAGGCCGCCGAAATCCTCGAGCTGTCCGCCGAGGCGCAGCGCGCTCTGCTCTACCGCGCCCGGGGAAATCTCCGAAACGAATTGGAAAAGCGGTA
Source organism: Mycobacterium interjectum (assembly GCA_002102225.1). Classification (GTDB taxonomy): domain Bacteria; phylum Actinomycetota; class Actinomycetes; order Mycobacteriales; family Mycobacteriaceae; genus Mycobacterium; species Mycobacterium interjectum_B. The sequence continues at coordinate 139,717 of LQPB01000058.1, read as the reverse complement.
TCGACGATGACCGTCTACGACAACACAGTCCCCGCCATCGACTGCGTCGACTTCGTCCGGCTCGTCGACGAGCTCGTCGACTCCGACCCGAAGCGATGGGGACCGATCGTCGCCAAGCACCTCGAGGAGTGCCCGCCGTGCCTCGTCTATCTGCAACAAATGCTCGACCTCAAGATCCTGCTCAACCACGTGTTCGACGGAGAGAAGCTCGGCGACGAGGACGTTTCCCGAGTCATCAACGCGATCAACGACTTCAAGAAGGGCCGACACATATGACAATCGATGCGCGGGCGCCGCAACTGGAAACACGGGTGCCGACCGAGGACACGGTGGTTCCCTTGCCCTCCAAGCTCACCGCCGAGGACCCCTTTGAGCCGCTGAGCGTGGGCGCCATGGTGGACCGGGTGGCCGCCATGGCGGTGGAAAAGGCCGCGCACCCGTGGGCGTTCTTCATGCGCTCGCTGGTCGGCGGCGCGATGGTGGCGTTCGGGGCGCTGCTCGCATTGGTCGTCAGCACCGGGGTGAAGACGCCGGGCGTCGCGAGCCTGTTGATGGGCTTGGCCTTCGGGATGTCCTTCGTCCTGATCCTGGTCTCCGGCATGTCGCTGATCACCGCGGACATGGCCGCCGGGTTGCTCGCCGTGCTGAAACGCGGCATGAGCCTCGGCGGCTACGCGTTTCTGGTGGTCGTCGGCCTCATTGGCAATATCCTCGGCGCGTTCGTGTTCGTCACGATCTGCGGCGCCGCGGGAGGCCCGTACCTGGGTGCCTTCGCCGAGCGAGCGGCGACCGTGGGGGCCGTGAAGGCCGGCCAGCCGTTCTGGACCGCGTTGTTGCTGGCCGTGGTGTGCACCTGGTTCCTGCAAACCGCGATGTGCATGTTCTTCAAGGCCCGCAGCGACGTGGCGCGGATGGCGTTCGCGTTCTACGGGCCTTTCGCGTTTGTGATCGGCGGCACCCAGCACGTGATCGCGAACGTCGGGTTCCTCGGGCTTCCCCTGCTACTCAATCTGTTTCACCCCGCCGCGCCGCGCGCCGGGATCAGCTGGGGACTCGGGCACGACGGCTTGCTCACCAACATCGGCATCACGACCGTGGGCAACTTGATCGGCGGCACACTCTTCGTGGCGCTGCCGTTCTGGATCATCGCGCAGTTGCAGCGGCGCCAGATCTGAACATTCTCTGACCGGCAGGTGGCCAGGCGATGACTTCCGGGTGCCTGCTGCCGGCGCGAGCAACCCAACTGCCCCAACGGGTTCCAGCGACGGTCCTCCGGCTCAGCGGTTGAGGACTAAAGCCTCACGACGGACGGCCCGTCGCCCGATAGCGTCGCTGTCGACGAAGGGAGAAACCACGTGTCGACAACTACGAAGCGGCTGGGCATCGTCGTCGCGGTCGACGGCTCGCCGGCAGCCGATGCGGCCACCGGCTGGGCGGCCCGCGACGCGGCACTGAGAAACGTTCCACTGACCGTTGTTCACGCGGTGGCCACCCCCACGGCCACCTATCCGCCGGTGCCGTATCCCGAAGCCTTGGTGGTGCGGCTGGAGGACGACGGCAAAAAGGCCATCATGCACGCGGTCAAGATCGCCGAGGACGCGATGCCGCCGGACGCGAAGGTCGCGATCGGCCGGGAGCTGGCGTATTCGAGCCCCGCGCCGGCGCTGATCAAAATGTCCGACGAGGCGGAAATGATCGTCGTAGGCACCTCCGGGCGGGGGTTGCTGGCCCGCGGCGTGCTCGGTTCGGTCAGTTCGACCGTGGTGCGGCACGCGAATTGCCCGGTCGCCGTCATTCATGACGAGGACCTCGCCGAGCGGCCGGACGGCCCCGTGCTCCTGGGAGTCGACGGCTCCCCGGTTTCGGAACGCGCGACGGAGCTCGCGTTCGACGAAGCCTCTCGCCGCGGTGTCGACCTCGTCGCGCTGCACGCCTGGAGCGACGTCACGACCGAAGTTCCCTATCTGGATTGGGCGACGGTGGAGGAGGAGGCGCAGCGCAGCCTCGGCGAGAGCCTGGCGGGCTGGCTGGAAAGCTATCCGGACGTGACGGTGCATCGCCATGTCGTCCGCGACCGGCCGGCTCGACACCTCATCGACGAGGCGGCCTCGGCCCAGCTCGTCGTCCTGGGCAGCCACGGCCGGGGGGGTCTGACCGGCATGCTGCTCGGCTCCGTGAGCAACACCGTCCTGCACTCCGTGCGGGTACCGGTCATCGTCGCCAGGCCGTCGAAGTCCTAGCTGCTCGCGGGGTTAGCCGGCGCGCAGGACGGTGCCGGTCCAGGCGCACAGCGCCGCAAGGTCGCGCCCGGCGCGCATGACCGTGCGGTCCGGGCGTACCAGCGCGGCGTTCGCGCGGCCCCGGCGTAGCCACGCCTCCAGCGCGCTGCCGGGTGGCGCGGGCACGACGGCAACGCCGCGGCGGCGCAACAGCTCTCGGTCGGCGGCGTCGGGGCACCCGGTGGCGACCAGCGCGAAACCGGTCCCGATCGCGTCGTCGAGCCGTTTCCCATCGGGCAGCAACGGGTTTGGGCACAGCGTGCCGGCGAGCTGGCGCCGACGGCGGGACCTGCACACCAGCGCGGAAGCGCGCAGCGGTGGGGTGGTCGAGTCGACCACCTTGTCGCGCAGGCCAGGAATCAGCCGCAGCCGCGGCAGCACGACGCGGCGCACCACGTTGCCCAGCCGGCCGCCGCCGGTCATCGCCCAGCCGACGCCCAGCGCCAGCCGAATCATGGACCGCGCGTGTGGCTTGCGCTCCCGCTCATAGGTATCCAGGACGTCGGCGGCCAAGGCGCCGTCCCGCACCGCGGCGATCTTCCAGGCGAGGTTGGCCGCGTCCCGCATGCCCGCGCCCATGCCCTGCCCGATGAACGGGGGAGTGAGGTGCGCGGCGTCGCCGAGGATGAAGATGTTGCCCCGGCGCCACCGGTCGGCGAGCTGGGCGCGGAACGTGTATTCGGTGACCCGCAGCAGCGTCAGTTCGCTGGTCGCGACGTGCGTGGTCCACGGCGCGATCAGCGGTCGCAGCGCATCCAGGGTGGTGAAGTCGTCGGCGCCTTCGCCGTCCAACAACCGGAATTCCCACCGGTAGCGCCCCGGTCCGATGCGCATGTAGGTTCCCGCGCGCACCGGGTCGCACACCTGGTGCACGCCCTCCCACTGCCGCAGATCAGCATCGCAGGCCACGTCGACGACCAGCCAGCGCTGCTCGAACTTCAAATCCGCCATGGCCGAGCCGATCTGCGCGCGCACCAGGCTGTTGGCCCCGTCGCAGCCCAGCAGGTAGTCGGCGTCGATCTGGTGCACGCAGCCGTCGGAGCGATCGGTAAAGGTGACGCGCACGCCTCTTTCGTCCTCGGTCAGCCAGGTGACCTCGGCGTCCCCGCGTAACTGGGCGTTGGGGTACCGCTTGAGGTTGGCGCGCAGCAGCGCCTCGAATTCCGGTTGATCGAACATGTTGGCCTGCGGGAAGCCGTTCGGGCTTCGGGCCGGGTCGCGGTGAAATTCGGCGAGTACCCGCGAACGTCCGGATCGGTTGTCCACCAGGCGCAAACCCAGCGTCGGCCATGAGGTCGCGGCGAACTCGTCGGCGAAGCCGAGGCGGGCGACGATTCGGTAGATCTCGTCGTCCAGGTGCACCGCGCGCGGCTGTGGGTAGACCCCGTGCCAGCGGTCGAGGACGAGGCATTCCACCCCGTGCTGCGCCAACAGCGTCGCGGCGGTGATGCCGGTGGGCCCGGCGCCGACGATGACGACCGGGACACGCCGGACGGCGTTGTCGCTCATGCGAATCGGACCTTGGCGCGCTGGGTTCCGAGATCGATGGCCCCGTCATCGGTGGCCACCGACGCCTCCACGACGTCGCCGTCCTGCAGATAGTCGCGGTTGCCGGCCTGGCGCGAGAAGAACAACTTCCACTTCACCGCCGGCGGCAAGAGGTTCGCGACCATTTGCACCGGCTTGGGCGGGGCGCTCAGCGCGGTGCCGACCGGGGTGCCGGTAAGGATCAGGTCGCCGGGGGCGAGTTCCTGGAACTGGGTGAGCGACTGCAGCGCCTCCAGCGGCCGGTACAACATGTCGCCCTCGACGAGCGCGTTCTGGCGCTCGCGGCCGTTGACGCTCAGGCGCAGCCGCAGGTCGCCGAACCGGCTCAGTTCGTCGGAGGTCAGCAGCACCAGCTCGGGCCCGACCGGCGTGAACGTCGGGTAGGACTTGGCCTCGTAGAACTGGGTCTGCGGAAGTTGGATATCCCGCGCCGAAACGTCGTTGGTGACGACGAGCCCGGCGATGTAGTCGGCGAGGTTGGCATCGGAAATCGTTGTGCCGATGGGGATCTGCCGCCCGATGACCAAGCCGATCTCCACCTCGTAGTCGAGCAGCTTGACGTGTGCGGGTTTGACGATGTCGTCGAAGGGGCCGTTGATCGACGCCGACGCCTTGCGGAAGAAGGTGAGCGGAACCGACGCCGGGTCCATGCCGGCGTCCCTGACGTGCGACTCGAAGTTGGTCATCTGGGCCACCACCCGGCATGGCCTGGTAACGGGTGAGATGAGCTTCAGCCCGTCCACGGCGACGGTCTCGGTGCTCGTGGCGGCCGCCTGGATTGCGGCCCGGTCGGCCAGCAACTCGGCCGTGGTGGTGGCGGCGGTGTCGATCCTCGCGGCGCCGTCGGTGGTCTTGAGCCACCAGGCGTGGCCGCTTTCAGAGGCGGTGTGCAGCACGGAAACGGTCATGAGGTGGGCACTTTCAGTAGGCCGACGAGGCGGTTGACGTCGAATTCGTTGCGGGAACGCAGCGCGCTGATCATCGACACCAGCTCGCGGCGAGCGGATTTCAGGTCGGTGCCGAGGAAGTCCTTGGTCGCCGGCGGCCCCCACTGCGCGAGTCCGGACGCGGTGAAGGGCGCCCAGCCCGGCTCGAGCGTGTTGTCGAACAGGTCGCCGTCGGCGAAGTGCTCGACCAGGAAACCGTCGGGATCGCGCCAGTAGTCGAAGATCTGGCTGCCCTGGATGTGCCTGCCGATTCCCCAGGATCGGAGATACCCGCGCTCGCTGAGGTATTCGCCGCCGGCGGCCAGGGCGTCGAGGTCGCTGACCTCATATGCCGAGTGCACATAGCGGTTGGCCGGGCCTAGCGCCATCGCCAGCGTGTGATGATCGGTCGGGGTGGAACCGCGATCGCAGCGGATGAAGCTCATCGTCGGCCCCCGGTGGCGCTGGCCCGGGAAGAACAGGAAGTCGCTGACGATCAGGCCGAGATTGTCCAGGTACCAGTCCAGCGCCTCGAGGTACTTCGTCGACTGAATCACCAGGTGGCCCAGCCGCTGCACCAGCGCGGGCACCCGCGGGGGCCGCTGACCGGCGTTGGTGCGCCGCGTCTCATCGCCGAAATTGAAGAGGTGGGGCTGCTGGCCGGGAAGCTCGGGCAGCTCGTGCATGCCCGCGACGACTCGGACCGGCATGCCGCTGGGGTCGATCAGGTCGACCGACAGGCCGCCGATGCTCTCCGGAAGCGGGCGCGGGGAGGCGCCGGATTTGTCGGCCAGGCGCAGCACGTCGCCCTCGTCGCAGGCCCGGAACGCCACGCCGGTGAAGCGCGTGCGCGGACCGCGGCGCAGGATGACGCACGGACCGCCCGCCCGGGTGCCGCGCAGGTGCAGCTCGCCGGGGTCGTGTCGCGCCGTCTGGAAGCCGAAGGCGCGGGCGAACGCTTCGGCGCGCGTCAGGTCGGGCTTCTCGAACTCCAGCCAGGCGATGTCGGCGACCTTGATCACCGGGTTGCGGGACCGCCCCGGGTGTTCGCCACGCAGCGCTGGATCGTCGCTGTGCAGGTGCCGGTGGGTGTGCGTCACATTCATCCCGTCTCCAAACTAACTGACGAAATCGGCACATATAAAAAGGCACTTGGCAAGAGTTTCTGACGAAATCCTCAAGAGTGAGGCATACTGCTAAAGATGAGCGCGATGCCCGAGGGTCCGCAGCCGCCCAGCCGCCTGGAAAGACGCAAACAGCGCACCAGAGCGGCGCTGATCGGGGCCGCCCAGCGGCTGATCGCCGAAGGCAAGCTCAACGTGCCGGTCCTGGAGATCACCCGGCTGGCCGACGTCGGGATGGGCTCGTTCTACAACCACTTCGACAGCAAGGAGCAGTTGTTCGAGGCCGCGGTCACCGACGTGCTCGACGCGTACGGGGCCTTGCTGGACCGGCTCACTGAGTCGATCGACGACCCCGCGGAAACGTTTGCCACCAGTTTCCGGCTGACCGGCCGCCTGTTTCGCCGCCGCCCCCGGGAAAGCGAGATCTTGTTGGCCAACGGATCGGCGCTGCTGTCCTCCGATCGCGGCCTGGCGCCCCGGGCGTTGCGGGACATCAAGGCGGGCGCCGACGCGGGCAGATTCACGATCGACGACGCCGAACTGGCCCTCGCCACGGCCGGCGGGGCGCTGTTAGGGCTCGGAAAGCTGTTGCGGGACAACCCGGATCGCGACGACGCTCGGGACACCGACAGCGTCACCGAAAGCGTGCTGCGCCTGTTCGGCCTCAGCGCCGACGAGGCCCACGCGGTCTGCCAACGCCCGCTGCCCGACGACGTGTTCGCTCAGCCCTAGCGGTGGCGGGTGTCCATCGACCACACGTTGGCGCAGCCCGGGCATTGCAGCTTGACCACCGTCGCGCGATTGCTGAGCAGGTACTGCCAGTGCGCGCCGCAGTTGCGCCGACTGCCGCATTCGGAGCACTTGTTGCGGCCCCAGCCGCAATTCGGGCACGGCAGCCAGGCGCGGCGGGACGGATCGGCGTGGGGGTGAAACGGGAACCTCAGCGGCACGGTAAGTAAGCCTTCCTATGTATTGCTTAGGGTAGCCTACCCACATCGATCGCGCGAATCGCGCGGACGTCGTCCGGGGAAAACCGCGGCTCACCGTCGCGGTGACGACCGAGCCCTCAGGCCCCTTTGCGGGCTTCGTTCCCGCCGGCCGCCACGATGTGCGCAACCAGCTTGCCGCCGCGGCTGACCTCGATCGTCTGCCCGGCAGCGACCTTGTCGAAATAGCGACCCGCGCGCTTTCGCAGCTCATCGAGCTCGATCCGGCGCCCGGCGTCGTCCGGCCGCGGGGTCGTCATCGGGTCACCGGCGGACACGATCCGCGCCAGCAACTTGCCGCCACGCACGACGTAGACGGTCTCGCCGGCGGCCACCCGATCGAAGCAGCGCCCGGCGCGCGTCCGCAGTTCCTCGAGCCCGACCCAGCCACCGGTCTGCGGCGCGGAGGTTGTGGCCGGTCGCGCCGGGATGGGGGTCACCCGCCAGTCGCCGACGGGCACCATGCGCGCCACCAACTTGCCGCGACGGACCACGTCGATCGCCTCCCCGGCGGCAACCCGCTCGAGATAGGCACACGCGTCGCTCCGGAGTTGGCCCAGGCCAATCGCTTCCGGCATGTCGCTCCCATCTCGGTAGGTCCCGGCGGCCGGCGGCGTCCCGCCCGGTCCAGCCAGTATATGACTGTACGTGCGGTCAGTGTCAACTTTCGGGCGGACGCTTGGGGAGGGGAGGGCGGGAGCGCCGGTGGGCTGCGCGGCCTTCCTCGACGACGCGTCACAACGCGGTGAAAAGTGCTGTAAATCAACGGAATTGAGCGGGCCGCGACTCAGCGGGGCGGCGCCATCATGTCCTTCCACCCGTCGTCGCCGGTTTTGGTCGAGTTTTCGATCGCGTACTTGGTGCCGTCGGGCCCCACCAGCGCGCCACTCTGGGGGCTGTAGACGGCGGCGGGAGGCCCGGCGGGGGTGTAGACGCAGGGGTTGGGCTGCTGTCCGTTGCACTGGACCGTCCCCGATCCGGGCCGCTGCAACACATCGCTGACCGGCGGCGGGGTGCCGGCGACCCGGTCCGAGGGCGCAGGGTTGAGCCCGTTGTTGACCGACGGCGCCTGGATCACCTGGCCCGGCTTCACCGGCTGGTCGCAGCGCGCCGCGGGGGCAGGGCAGGTCAGGATCTGGTTGGGGTCGCCGTACCACGGGTTGGTGCCCAACGGAACGTACGGGTTGGGGTCGCGGCACTCCCGGGGCGTCGCGGCACGCTTACCGGGGACGTCGACACACGGCAGGTTGCGCGCCCCGCGCACGGCGTTGGCCGGAGCGTCTTGCGGGATCTTGCAATAGGTTCCGGACGGCATCGGGGCCAGGCTGGTATCCGCCGGGGAGCGCCATTCGGCTGCCGGGAGAAACCCGGTCAGGCACGGCGGCGGCTGGTTGATCGTCAGGGAGGTGCCCAGCGACGCGTAGCCCGGGAAGGGCGTCGTCACCGTCTGGCCCTCCGAGGCGCCCTGTGGATAGGCGACCAGCAATTGTTCGACGCCCTTGTGGTAGCGCTTGAGCATGTCCAGCACGATCTCCAGGTTCGCCAGCGTCTGCGGCAGCGATTCGCGGACGTCGCCGAACACCGCGTTGACCTGATCGGCGGTCGGCGCGCCCTGCGTCAGGATGCTGCGCACGTGCTGGTCGTTTCCCGCGCTCTGCGCGGCCAGGACGTCGAGATTGTGCGACCAGCGCTGGATCGAGTCACCCGACTCGACCTGGCTGTCGATGATCGGCCCGGAGTTTTGGATGATGTCGTTGACCTCGGAGATGTTGGTCTTGAAGTCGCCGGCGATCGCCTGGGTCGCATCGACCAGGCGTTGCAGGGCGGGGCCCAATCCGCCTACCGCTTGGGCTGTTTCGTCGAGCAGCGCGGAGATCTTGTCCTTGGGCAGCGCGGCCAGCCCGCGGTTGGCGGCATCGACCGCGGGGCCGATTTCGGTGGGCACGGTGCCGCGGGTGATGGTCTGTCCGGGCGCGAAGTACTTGCCCGGGTTCCCGGTCGACACCAGGTCGAGGTACTGCTCGCCGACCGCCGACACCGAATGCACGTTGGCCGACGCGTCGATCGGGATCCGGTAGCGGTCGCCGATCCGCATGGTCACCCGCGCGCCCGTCTCGGTCGGCTCGACCGCGATGACCTTGCCGATGGTTTCGCCGCGATAAGCCACGTTGGCCGTCTCGTACAGACCGCCCGACGCGGGCAGGTCCGCGTGCAGCGTGTACTGGCCGATCCCCGCCGCGGTGGGAATTTGCAGGTAGTACCCGCCCAGCACCACCGCCGTGATCGCGGACAGGACGGCGAACAGGATCAGTTGGCGCTTGATGAAGGGGGTCAGCATTGCCGATCCGCCCTTTCCACCAGCGGGCCACCCGGGGCGTCGTTGGGGTTCGGCGTGTACCGGACGTCGGGGATCATCGTTTCGGGGTCGCGGCCCCACGACTGCTCGAGCGCGCGCAGCGCTCCGGAGAACCCGGTCCCGGTGAGGATCGCGTTGTCGACCGAGCTCATGGTCAGGTCGAGCGTCAGCGACAGGTTGAAATAGTCGCCGCGGAATGCCTTCGGCACGGCGTCGATGTCGAACGGCCGGACCAGGATCAGCTTGAGTGCGCGGATCAGATATGGCGCGGAGCGGCCGAGTTCGCGCAACGGGCACTGCAGCGCCAGCAGGTCGTCGTGGAGGTCGCCCCGCGCGGCGGACAGGTACTGGTCCGCGACCTGGCTGAGCCGTCCCGTCGCGTCAACGGCGTTGATCAGCAGGCTCTGCTTGTCGGCGAAATGCTTGAGCAGCGGCGGGAATTCGGTGAGGACCCGATCCAGCACGTCCGAGCGGGGGCCCACGTACGCCAACAGCCGGTTGGTGGAATCGATGGCCCGGGTGATGTCTTCCCGCTGCTCGTCCAGCCTGGCGGTGAAGGTGTCCAGTTTGCCCAGGAAGGCGCGGATCGGCTCGGCCCGCCCGTTGACGATGTTGTAGACCTCGTTCTGCAGCACTTCGAGGTTCGGGATGCCGCCCCCGCGCAAGATCATGGCGAGGCTGGCCAGCGTCTGCTCCGTCGTGGGATAAGCCGACGCGTTGCTCAGCGGGATGGTGTCGCCGTTCCTCAGCAGCTGCGGGGACGGATTGGGGGGCGCGGCCAGCTCGATGTGCTGAGAGCCCAGGAGGCTGGTCTGCCCGATCTTGGCCGTCGCGTTCCTGGGCAACTTGACGCCCTTGTCCAGACGCAGCGTCAGCGTCGCGACCCAGTTCTTCAGGCTGATCGCGCGCACCGTGCCGACGAACACGTCGGCCACCCGCACCCGGCTGTTGTCGTTGAGGGCCAGCGTGTCGGGAATCTGCACGTAGATCGTGTAGTTGCCGGGCCCGCTGCCCGGGCCGCCGGGCATCGGCACGTTCGCGATCCCATGCCACTTCGCGCATGACGTCAGCGCCACGGCGGTCGCCAGCAGCGCCACCCCCTGCCGGGCCCGGTGCCGCGCCCGAATTCCCAACCCGCGCAACGCGTTCACGATCCCGCTCCTGTCGCGGCCACCGGCGCGGGCGTCGGGGCGACCGGCCCGGGGACCACGCCCGGCCCCGGTGGTGGCGGCGGGATCGGAACCTGCGGGGCCTGCACGCCGATCGGCGGCAACACCGGGTTCTCGTCATAGGCGTTCGGCGGTCCCGGCGGCGTCTGCAGCCCCGGCGGCGGGGGACCGGTGTCCGGGCCGCCCATCAACTCGGCCAGCGAGTCCGGGGTCAACAGGCCGCCCGTGATCGGTCCCACCTGGGTGCCCTGCATGCCCGGCGCGACGACCCAGCCGGGCTGGGTGTTGCGGTGCGACAACGGGGTGTCGGGCACCCAGATCCCGGGCACGGTGGTGTCCTTGTACCCGTTGGGCGGCTGCAGCCGGGGCTCGGAGTAGGCGACTTCCTTCGGCAGCGTCTCGGCGGTGGAGAACAGGTTCAGCCCGAACGGCAGGTAGTTGAACTTGATCGCGTCCAGGACCGGCGCGAGGTATTGGGCACACAGCTCGGCCGAGTCTTGGTACCCCAGCCGGCTGCCGGCCTGAATCATGCTGCAGACGAACTGCATTGGGTTCGCGAAGTTCGGGATCGCCGGGATGGACATGACCGCACCGTGCGCCGGGTGGTAGATCTGGCTGAGGTTGGTCTCGAGCGTCGGCAGGACGTGCAGCGCGGTCTCCAAACCGTTCAGCGGGTCGGGCTGGACCAGCGTCGTGGTCAGGTCGGCGAGGTTGTCGACGTCGTGCGCGAACACCTCCCGGTTCTTGTCCAGGAACGGGCGCAGGGTGGTCAGCAGGCTGTCGAACTGTTGTAGCGCACTGGCGAGGTCCCGGTCGGACCCCGTCAACTCGTCGGTGAACTGGGCCAGGTTGGTGTTCAGCGCGACGAATTGCCGGTCGTCTTTGTGCAGGGCGTTGACGAACTGCGCCAGGCTGCGCACCACCGCGAAGAAGTCGCCGCGGCCCTCGTTGAGCGCGGTCAGCGCCTGCGACAGGCTGTTCAGTGTGGTGTTGATCTGCTTGCCTTTGCCGGCCAGCCCGTCCGCGAACGACTCGATGGCCTCACCGAACGGACCCTTGGGCTGCTCGGGGGTCGGTCCGAGCTTGTCGATGACGTTGGCGACGCTTTCGCGCAGTTGGTCCCACTCCGTCGGCACCTGCGTGCGCTCCAGCGGAATCACCGCGTTGTCGGCCATCACCGGACCACCTTTGTAGGGCGGCTCCAACTGAATGTTGCGCGACGCCACCAGGGTTGGGTTCACGATCACGGCGGACGCGTTGGCGGGCACCTTGTACTTGTTGTCGTAGTGAAACGTCACCTTCATCTTGTCGCCGGCCGGCTCGATCTTGTCGACCGAACCCACGCGAACGCCCATGATCTGGACCTTGTCCCCGGCGTAGAGCGCGTTCGCCGACGGGAAGTAGGCGACCACGGTGTTGGTGGTGAACTTGTCGTACAGCCGCAACCCGACGAACCCCGCGACAAGGGCCAGCGCGACGACCACCGTCCCGATGAGCCTGCGCGACCGCGGGTTGCGAAAACTGAAGGCGGTGCTCAATTCTGGCTACCTCCCGCTGCGCCGCTTCCTCCCGTGCCGCCCGGTGTGATGAACGGCGCCGGCAGCTGCTGGCCGGGTCCCGGGGGCGCGGCTGGCCCCGGTGGCATCGCTGGGGCGAATGCCGACGGTGGCGGGACGGGGCCGGGTGGCTGCAGGTTCTCGGTGCGCGCGCCGGGCGGCGCCTGGGTGGGCAGCGGCACCGGTGTGCCCGGCACCTCCGGGGGTGGCGCGCCTGGACGGCCGGCGATCGCGATGCCCGGTGTCGGTGGTAGCCCGCCCGGGTTCGGGGGCGACGCCTGGACGTCGATCGGGGCCGGGAAGCTGCCGCCGAACGGGCCGATGTCGATCCCCGCGCACGGCAACGGGTTCCACGGCCGCGGTGCCGTACCGGCGGGCGGGGTGTAGGAACACGCAGTGCCCGGAGGGACGGCCGGACCCGGATGATCCGGCGTGCCTTCCAGCACGGGCGGCGCGGGTGGCGGCGCACCGTTGGGGAACCGGGTCCCGTTGGGGTCGGGCCAGCGGAACTCGGGCAGCCCGGCGCTGCGCCAGAAGTCCTCCGGGTCGATGCCACGCTTCTTGAAGGCGGCGTCGACGAACGGCTGCAGGATCCAGTACGGCAGCAGGTTGGAGAGGACGATCTTGAAGTAGGGTCCCGACGCGACGGACTCACCGAGCGAGGCAGCGAATTGGCTGACGTAGGTGAGGGTTTGAGCCAGGTCGTCCTTGCGTGCCACCAGCACGTCGCTGATCGTGCGCAACTGCTCCAGCACCGGATTGAGGTTCGGGTTGTCGTTGATGAAGCCCTGCACCTGCACCGAGAAGGCGGAAACATTCTGCAGCAGAGCGGAAATGGCGCGGGCGCGTTCGTTGAACGCGGCCAGCAGCGTCTTCGCGTTGACCAAGAGCCGGTTGATCTGTTCGCTGCGGTCACCGAGCACGCTGGCGACCTGATGGGCCTGGGCGAGCAGGTGTTTGATCTGGTCGTCGCGTTTGCCGATGGTGTCGGAGAATTTGGCCAGGCCGTCGAGGGTCGCGCTCAGGTGCGGGTAGGTCTGGTCGACGGTCTGGGACAAGACGTTCAGCGACCGCTTGACGGTGTCGATGTCCCAGCCCGCGGCGGCCTTGGTGATGTCGAAGTTCGCGTCGTAGAGCTGATAGGGGGTGGTGCTTTGGCCCAGCGGCAGAACGCCCCTCGGCCGCAACGTCTGGGTTCCGCGCGGCTCGATTTCGAGAACCTTCTTGCCCAGGATGGTATCGGTTTTGATCGCGAGCCGGCTTTCGGTGCCAATGGTGTTGCCGCCGATGGAAAACTTGATCAGCACGTGGTCGCCGTCGATGTCGAGCCCCTCCACCTTGCCGACGTTCACACCGGAGATGCGTACCTTGTCGCCCTTGTTCAGCTGGCCGGTATTGGTGAACTGCCCGTAGTAGCTCGGACTGGCGAACAGCATCGGGACGCTGGTGAAGCTTTGGCCGACGATGACGGCCAGCACCAGCACGGTGATGCCCATCAGCCCGACACGGCCGCGGTTGAATTCCGTCAGGGTTCTCATTGGGGCGTGCACCTACCGGTGGGCTGTTGCCAGATCCGGACCGTGCGCACCGGGCCCCCGGCTTGCAGCCCGTTCCACTTGATCGTGAGGTCGCAGACGTAGAAGTTCACCCAGTCTCCGTAGAGCCCGATGCTGCGCCCGATCAGGTTCAGCGCGGTCGGCGTCTTGTGGATCAGATCGCTGAGCTGATCGCGTTGGTCGACGAGCGGCTGCTGGAGGGCCTGCAGGTAGTTGATCGCCTTGTGCAGCAGGGCGCGGTTGTCCGCCAGCAGGTCGGCCACCGTTCCCGCGGCATTGCTGAGGTGCGCGGTCCCGGCGGCCAGCGGGTCGGCATGGTTTTGCAGCCCGGTGATCAATTTCTCGAAGTTGTCGACGGTCTGGTCGAACTCCTTGCGATGCCGAACCGTGGTGTCCAGCACGACGTTCAGGTTCTTGACCACCTCGCCGATCGCCTGGTCGCGCTCGGCAATGTGCGCGGTCAATTGGGCGGTCTGATCGAGGATGTCGTTGATGGTGCCGCCCTGGCCCTGAAACACGGTGATGAGCGCCGACGCGATGGTGTTGACCTTTTCCGGATCGAGCGCCCGGAACAGCGGCTTGAACCCACCGATCAGGGCGTCGAGATCCAGTGCCGGTGACGTGCGGGACATCGGGATGAAGCCACCCGGCGCCAGGACCCGGTCGGCGCCTTCGCCCTCGCCGCGTTTGAGCTCCAGGTAGCGATCGGCGAACAGGTTGAGATAGCGGATCTGCGCGGTCGTCGACTGATAGAGCGTTATCGAGCGGTCGACGTCGAACTTCACCACCGCCTTGCGGCCCCCGTCGACCAGTTGCACCGCTTTGACCTTGCCGACCTCCACCCCGGAGGCGCGGACGAACTGGCCGTCTTTCAGCCCGCTGGCGTTGTTGAACTCGGCGGAATAGCTGTTGGTGCTGTTGAAGCGCATCTGAGCGAATACGACGACGATCGAAACCGTGATGAGCAGCAGCACCAGCGAGACGATGCCGAGCTTGATGGCGGACCCGGTGATCTTCATGGGTTGATCGTGTTGTCCCCGACTTGGCGGCCCCACACGTACTCGATGGCGTACGGCGAGCCGGTGTCCAGATGGTTGTACGGCGCGAGGCTGGCGCCGGTGTCCACTACCAATTCGGGCGCCGGCCACAGGTCGTGGGTGATGGCCTGCCAGCAACCCGGGGCGCCGCCCGGCCCGCCCCGGGCGTTCACGCGCGGCAGATTGTCCGGAAACACATAGGGATTCGGCGCGCCGCCCACCACTCCGGCCAGCCCGAGCAGCCCCATCGTGGCCACGGTGCCGGCCAGCCCCGGCAGCGTCAGGATGCCGCCCAATGCCGACGTCAGCTCCGTCATGGTCCGCAGCGCGTAGCCGTTACCGCCGCCCGTCGTCGCGTAGGCCGCGGGTTCTTCGTCGTAGTAATTGCGGATGGTGCAGAAGATTTCGGGGCTGTAGGTGTCGAGCAGTTGGGCGGTGGGGACCAGATCGGCGGCCCCCCGCTGCAGGTAGGGCCCGCCACGCCGGAAGATGTCTTCGCCGGTGTTACCCAGCCCGGCGGCGGCCAACAACGCGGTGTCCAGGTCGGCTTCTTGGCGGTGCAGCGTGCGCGCCGTGATGACGGCGTTGTTGAGGGAGTCCAACAGATCCGGCGCCGCCTTGGCGTAGGTGTCGCCGAGGGCTGCCAGCTGCTGGATGTCATGCCGGAGCTGCGGCATCTGCGGATTGATGTCGTCGAGGATGGCGTTGGCGTTGACGATCGACTGCCCGAACTTGTCGCCCAAGCCGGTCAGTGCCTGCGCGGCCGCCGCCAGCGTCAAGTTGACTTTGACCGGGTCCACCTTCTCCGCGATCGAGGTGATCGTTCCGAACAAGGTGTTGAACTCGGTCGTCACCGACCTCGCGTCGATCACGTGCTGCGGTGTGATGCGTTGTGGCAGAGGGTTTTTCGGCGAGGTCAACGACACATACTTGTTGCCGAACACCGTGGTCGCCTTGATATTGGCCTCCACGTTGGCCGGAATCAGGTTGATGTACTTGGGATTGACATCCAAGACGAACTTGGCCGCGGGTGTGCCGTCGCTCTGGATCTCCGAAATCTGGGCCACCCGACCGACTTCCACCCCGTTGTAGGTGACCTTCGACCCCGGATCCATAACCAACCCCGACCGTGGGGCGATCATCGTCAAGGGCGTCTTCGGCGTGAGCCGGCCCCGGAACTGCAGCCACACGAGCGCCAGCACCACCGCGGCGACTATCAAGAACACCACGGCGGCCGTCTTGTACGGCGGGTTACGTGGGGGGTTCTCCTTCACCGGGGACGTCATGGGCGGTTACACCGTGAGGTTGAAGTTCGGGCTTTTTCCGTAGACCGCCATCGCGGTCAGTACCACGACGATGACGATGGTGATCAGCGACAGCCGCATCGACCGGCCGACCGCTTCGCCGACGCCGACCGGCCCGCCGCTGGCGTTGTAGCCGTAGTAGCAGTGGGTGGTCATCACCACCACCGCAACCAGGATCACCTCCGCGAAAGACCAGCCGACGTCGTTGAGGCGCAGGAAGGTGTGGAAGTAGTGGTTGTAGGTGCCGGCGGACTGCCCGTAGAAGAAAACCGTCGTGACCTGTTGGGACACGAAGGCCAGGGTGATCGCCAGCCCGTAGAGCGGGATGATGACGATGAGCCCCGCCACCACCCTGGTGGACGCCAGATAGGCGACCGACCGGATGCTCATCACCTCCAGCGCGTCGATCTCCTCGCTGATGCGCATGGCTCCCAGTTCGGCGGTGGCGCCGGCGCCGACGGTGGCGGCCAGCGCCTGACCGGCGGCCACGGGCGCCACGAACCGGACGTTGACCAGCGCGGCCAGAAAACCCGTGAATGCCTCGACCCCGATGTTGCCCAGAGTCGCGTAGCCCTGGATGGCGACCAGTGAGCCCGCGGACAGCGTGATGAAGCCGACGATCGCGGCGGTCCCGCCGACCACGGCCATCGCGCCGCTGCCCATGCCCATCTGGGCGACCATCCGCAGCAGCTCTTTGCGGTAGCGGTGCAGGGCGAAGGGGATCTGCCCGACCGCGGTCAGCGCGAACCAGACCATCTGCCCGAGCTCGACCAGTCCCCGCACCGGGGCCTCCCCGTACCGGATGAGGGTGGCCCGCGGAAAGCGGAAATGCGCCGGTGCCGCTACCGAAGTCGCGGTCATGTCAGCGCCCCGTCCCGAACCGGACGCCGATGGTGGTCAGCGCCGCGTTGACCGCGAACAGCGCGATGAAACAGAGCACCACCGTCTCGTTGACGGCGGTGCCGAGACCTTTCGACCCGCCATGGACGATCAGCCCCCGGTAACAGCCGACCAGGCCGGCGATCAGCCCGAACGTCGCGGCTTTGATGAACGCGATCACCACCTCGGGTAGGCCCGTCAGCGCCGTCAACGTGGACAGGTAGGCGCCGCTCGAGACGTTCTGCAGGTACACGCTGAACAGGTAGCCGCCCCCCAGTCCGACGGCGACCACTAGGCCGTTGAGCAGGACCGCGACGATCGTCGAGGCGACGACGCGGGGGACCACGAGCCGGTGGATGGGGTCGATGCCGAGCACCTCGAGCGCGTCGATTTCCTCGCGGATGGTGCGCGCGCCGAGGTCGGCGCAGATCGCGGTGCCCCCGGCGCCGGCAACCACGAGCACCGTCACGATCGGGCCGAGCTGGGTGACCGCGCCGATCGCGGCGCCGGCGCCGGAGACGTCGGCGGCGCCGATCTCGGCCAGCAGGAGGTTGAGCGTGAAGATCAGCAGCACGGTTTCCGGGATGGACACCGCAATGGTGGGCAGCAGCGATACCCGCATGAGGAACCAGCCGGTCCAGATGAATTCACGCCATTCGAACGGCTGCCGCAGGGCTTTACCGGTCAGCACGCACATGCGGAAGAACCCGCCGGCCACTTCCGTCCCCGGCCGGATCCTCCGGAGCGCTTTGCTGCCAATCGCGGTGGAGGTAGTCATGGGCGCCTGTGGTCGACTCGAGTGCCGAACAGCAGCGGTGCTGCCGCATGCTGCCGACGGGGGATGGGAGCGCGGGTCGCAAATCGTGAAAAGACATGCCCAAGAATGTGATTGGATTTGACCGCGGATCGCGGTGACTTACGGCGCAACGGCAGTGAGCCTGCGGCGCATTGCCGCGCACCACTTCGTTGCCGACACCGGTCGGTGGTCGCCGCCTCCGTGCTGCATGTCGCGTTTGCTTGCCCCACTCGGCAACTATGGCATTAGACCGTACGGTCAGTCAATAAACCCCGTCATTGGCGGACCGTGACGAATCGCCCTCGAAATGCCCGTCGCACCGCCCTTGGCCGGCGCGCGTTCGTGTGACGGCAATTGCCATCCGGCGCACGATATTCCGCTGTTAGACGCTCAATCGGTGGCAGCACCCGCCGCGGCGAGGCTTTCGCGCACCACCGCGACGACATCCGCGGCGGGGTTCGCCCACCTGCTGAGGCCCAACCGGTCGAGCAGCAGCCCGCCGAGGAACACGTCGACGAAGGCGGCCCCGACCTGTTCGGGTGTCCGCGAATCGGCGGGGTGGAACCACACCCACATCCACTCCAGCGATCCCCACAGCTGCAGCGCCGCCAGTTCGACGTCCACCGTGCGGAAGACGCCGATCTCTATGCCGCTCCGGATCTCGTCAATCGCCAGCGTTTGCAATTGATGACGCAGCCTGCGGACGTGCTGCATGGCCGGGTCATCGGACAACTGCACCACCTCGCGCTGGCTTGCCACCGTCGCATCGCGTTCGGTCACCTGCAGCAGTGCGGAGGCGTAAATGATCGCGGCGATGCGTTCGTGTGGCGCGGCCAATCTGTCCCATACCATCCGCAGCACATCGAGCTGGCGGGCCAGGTGTGTTTCCTCGAGCTCGCGCAACATCTGCGCTTTGGTTCCGAAGTGATGAACGATGGTGCCCTTGGACATGCCGAGCTCGTCGGCGATATCGCCGATATTTGTTCTGTCGTAACCACGTTCGGCGACATAGCGAACAAAAGCGTCGAGAATTTCGCCGCGTCTTCCAGGCGATCTGGGCATCTTGAACTCGAACCCTTCGGCGTGGACTAACCGTACGAACGGTCTATCATAACCCCGAGGTTCGCCGAAACCGTTCGTCCGGCCCGGCGGCCGCACCGCTCGAGCTGAACATGTCATGCGTGTCGGGCGCCACGGAAGGCTGCGCCCGTGACGGATCGCGAAGGGTCGCGCGGGTGGAGCTCGCTATGCGAATCGCTCCGAGGAGGCCGGGGCGTGGGCAACGCTCAAGAGCAAAGCTGCCGGTATGCCTGGGAGGTCAACAGGGCCTGAGACGCCCCGCGGCCTGTGAATCGTTCGGTGCGGTTATCACGTACATGTTCGCACCGGGTGCGGACTTGATGTCGCCGGCGGCGTACACGGTCATCAGCTCCCTGCCATCACCGGCCGCAACGCATACATAAGTGTCGGTCTCGGCGTCGTATTCGAAGCTGTCCCAGGCCAATACGAAAGCCAAACAGTTGCCGTCGCGATCTGTCACGACGAGCTTGTGCACACCCGAGTCCTTGAGGAGCTCGGTGTCCTGCGCACGCTGCTGGGCGACCTCGTTGTTGTGGAGCGTTAGGCTGTTTAACATCGGTGTACTCCCTTGGCGACGTTGTCTCCGTCTGGCCCGGGCGTTTGAAATGGCGCCGAACCTACCGGAAGTCTCCTCCCATATATCGCTCCCGACCAGGGCATTACGGCCCCTCTCGAGGGGTCGGAAGTCGGTCGGCAAACCGGTCTCAGGGAAGGCTCAAAGAATTCATCCGGTCGCGCGCGCCGGGTCGGGCGACCGTCGGCCGACCCTTGTGGGTCGAAGCGCGGTGAGCAGAACTCCCAGCCCGAAGACCGCCGCAACCAGCCATGGGAAACGCCCGTCCGGCGCAAAGCCCAGGTAGGCGAAGAAGTGCAGGCCCGCGGCGGCCAGCGCGACACCGGCCAGCATGCAGACCTCACCCCACCGATCCGTGAGGGGTATGCCGGGCATGGGCAGGGGGGCGGCGAAGAAGCGCCGCCCCCACCACAGCAGCCCCAGCTCGGCCGCGGTCACCAGGCCCAGGACCAGCACCCACTCCAACCGGGCCAGCCACCAGGCCCCGGTGCCCTCCGGCGGTTGCGGAAACAGGCCCGCCGGGTAGGCGACGATAGCGACGATCACGACCGGAATCATGTGCCAGAGGTAGAGGGCCATCACGTTGTCGTTCGCGACGGCCAGCGCCCGCTTGATTGCGCCCGATCGCAGCGCGCGGTTCAGCGCCGGCGCGAGCGTCATCACCAATCCGGCCTGCGCGCATCCGAAGGCCAGCAGCGCCGCGTTGGGCGGCGTCGTGTTGTCGATGGTCTGCCCGGGAACTCCGATCATGCTGACCGGGTAGGGCCCCAGCCCGATCAGCAGCGCCAGCGCGATCGCCGAGCACACCGCGAGCAGTGCGGTTCTCCGGACGGGCAACAGGCCCGCGCGCCAGGCGATTCCGAGCTGGTAGAACGTCCCCCAGCACAGCAGGTAGTTCAGCCAGCCGAGGCGGTGCAGGTGAAGACCGATCGCGAGGGCGTCCACCGCCACGACTGCCGCCACCAGCGCAGCCGGCACCAGGAGGCCCCAACGTCGTTGTGCGGCAATCGCGATCGGTGTCAATGACACCACGATCAGGTAGACGGCCAGGAACCACAGGTGCATGGCCACCGCCCACCCCGCGTACTCGAGCACCGATCCCGCCACGTGGGCGGCGCCCAGCACCACCACGATGATCGACACCAGCGCGACGTACACGGCGGTGGGGCCCAGCACCCGGGAAAGCCGATGCCTCAGCCAGGTCTGGCGGGACACGCCGTCGGTCTCGTGGCGATGCTTCCAGGACAACGCGCTGGCATACCCGGCGACCAGAAAGAACGTCGGCACCGCCTGAAACGGCCAGGTCAACCACTGGGTCCACGGCAGGTCGACCAACGGGTTCTGGCGACCGAAAGACCCGTCGTGATAGGTCACCGAGCCGGCCAGCCAATGCCCCAGCACGATGAGGACGACGCCCGACGCGCGATAGAAGTCGACGGCCAGATTGCGGACCGGTCGTGCGGTGTCGTGCACGAGCGCAACGGTACCCGTCCGACGGCTCGTCGTTGCTCAGCGCACAATGGGCCCATGAAACGGGCTCATCTCGCCGAACTCGAAGTCGGACGCCTCGGTCTGGGCGCGATGGGCATGTCCGTCGCCTATGCCGGCGCGGGCACCGACGACGCCGAAGCGATCCGCACTGTGCACCGGGCCATCGACCTCGGGGTCACGCTGATCGACACCGCCGAGGTCTACGGTCCCTACGTCAACGAAGAACTCCTCGCCCGCGCCCTGCGGGGCCGGCGGGATCAGGTGGTGCTGGCGACGAAGTTCGGCCTGATCTCCCACACCGGCCGTGACGGGCTCGACAGCAGCCCCGCCAATATCCGCATCGCCGTCGACGGCTCCCTGCAGAGGCTGGCGACCGACCACATCGACCTCTACTACCAGCACCGCCTCGACCGAGGCACCCCCATCGAAGACACGATCGGGGCGCTGGCCGAGCTCGTCGCCGCCGGAAAGATCCGCCACATAGGTCTTTCCGAAGTCGGCGTCAACACCATTCGCCGCGCCCACGCCGTGCACCCCATCACCGCCGTGCAGTCCGAATACTCCTTGTGGACCCGAGACCCCGAGGACGGGGTCCTCGACGTGCTGCGTGAGCTGGGTATCGGATTCGTCGCCTACTCGCCGCTTGGCCGCGGCTTCCTCACCGGCGCGATCCGCTCCACCGGCGAGCTGCCCGACACCGACTACCGCAAGACCAACCCCCGCTTCTTCGACGAGAACTTCGAGCACAATCTCAGGTGCGCGGACGAGGTGCGCGAAATCGCCGCCGACGCGGGTGCCACCCCCGCTCAGGTCGCCCTGGCCTGGCTGCTGGCGAAAGGGCCTGACGTGGTGCCGATTCCGGGAACCAAGCGGGTGTCGAGGCTCGAGGAAAACGTCGGCGCCGACACCGTCGAGCTCGGCCCCGACCAACTGGCGAGGCTCGACGGGCTCACCCCGCCCGTCGGCGGCCACCACGCCGCCGCGCAAATGGGCTGGATCGACCGCTAGTGGGGGCCGGCAAGAAGCTGGTGATCGGCGCCAGCGGCTTCCTGGGATCCCACGTCACGCGTGAGCTGGCGGCGACGGGTGCCGACGTCCGAGTTATGTTGCGCCGCAGCAGCTCCACCAAGGGGATCGACGACCTGGCCGTCGAGCGCTGCTACGGGGACGTCTTCGACGACGACGCCCTGCGCGCCGCCATGAGCGGGTGTGACGTCGTCTACTACTGCGTCGTGGACGCGGGAATGTGGCTGCGTGATCCCGCGCCGTTGTTCCGCACCAACGTCGAGGGGCTGCGCCACGTCCTCGACGCCGCCCTGGCGGCCGACCTCACCAAGTTCGTGTACACCAGCACCGCGGGCTCTTTGGCGATCAGCGACACCGGCGCGGTCACCGAGGACGATCCGCACAACTGGAACCAGGGCGGCGCCTACATCGAAGCGCGCGTGGCCGGTGAGAATCTGTTGCTGTCGTACGCGCGGGACAAGGGGCTGCCGGGCGTGGCGATGTGCATATCCACCACCTATGGCCCCGGCGACTGGGCGCCCACCCCACACGGATCCTTGCTCGCCCTTGTCGCCAAGGGACGGTTCCCGTTCTATTTCGGTTACTCGTCAGAAGTGGTGGGTATCGAAGATGCCGCCCGGGCAATGCTTTTGGCCGCGGAGCGCGGCCGACCCGGCGAGCGCTACATCATCTCCGACAGGTACATGAGCGTCCGTGAGCTGCACGCGATCGCGGCCGCCGCCGTGGGCCGACGGCCTCCGCGGATCGGCATCCCGATGGCGGCGCTGCGCGCCGGGGCGCGGGTCAACGACGCGCTGGCGCGCCTGCTGCGCCGCGACCTTCCCTTCGCCTACGCCGGAATGCGCATGGCGGAGCTGATGTCGCCCCTGGACCACGGCAAGGCCGAACGCGAGCTCGGGTGGAAACCGGAACCGGTCGAGGATTCGATCCGCAAGGCCGCGGTGTTCTTCGCCGCCCGAAGCTAGGCGCTTCAGTCCGGCGCGGCCAGTGCCCCGGCGCCGTACTTCTTCTCGATCAGCGCCCACGGGTCCGCGTACGGGCCCCGGCGCTCGGCGCGGCGCTGCAGCTGCAGCCCCGCGCGCACGAGCGGCCGCAATATCGGGCCAAGGGCCCGCAACACCATGCGCTGGCGTCCCTGCGATTCGGCGATCCAGGCCAGGGTCTGCTGCCAATCGTGTTCCTGGAAGTCGAGCAGCGCCTGCGCTTCGGTGGTGTCGTACCAGCCGGTGAAGCTCCAACCGCGGTCGTCGCCGGGGTCACCGGGCAGGCTAGCCGACTGCCCGAGCGGGCCCAGGCCGGCGGCCGTCATCAGGTCGTCCTCGAGGTCGCGCTGCAACAGCACGTACGTCTCGTTGCCGCCGATGAGCAGGACCTTTCCCGCGATCGTCGCTTCGCGATCCACGCCGTTGGCGAACGCCAGCGCCACGTCGCGCGCATCCACCGCATGCATGCGGTTGTCCCCGGGCATCGAGCGCATCAGGGTCAGGTGGTCGCCGTTGATGTCGGCCTGGGTATCCGGCGAGATGATCCCACCCAGTCGGTACAGCGCATACGGCAGACCGCTCGCCCGGATTGCCGCCTCGGCCAGCACCTTGTCCTGGCCGTACTGATCGATGGGCTGCACCGGCGTGTCCGGGGTGATCCGCTCCGGGTGGCGGTAGGGATTGCGCGATCCGTAGACCGCCGCGCTGGATGCCATCAGGAACAGCGGGGGACGCGGCAGCGTCGCGGCCGCCGCCAGCAGGTTCTCCGTCCCGCCCACATTCACCCGTCGCGCCAGCCCGGGATTGCGATACGACGGCGGCGACACGATGGCGGCGAGGTGAATGATCGCCCCGGGCCGGTGGGTCGCGACCAGATCGCGCACCGCCCCGGCGTCCAACAGGTCGACGTGGGCCGGAAGCAGCGTGCCGGCGTGTTTACCGGCGTCCAATTCGGCTTGGGCCGCAACGGTTTTAGCGTTACGAAGATCCATCGCCACGACGGTGCGCCCCCGCTCCAGCAGGAGCTGCGTGCATCGCCTGCCGACCTGGCCGAACGCGCCGGTGATCAGAATGCTGTCAGGGGTCATCAATGCCTACCGTTCGATCATCCGCGCGGCGAGCCTGCCGGCCACCCGCCGGATCCGGCCGGAAATGTATACCGAGAACACCGGGGTGACGATGTCCTCGCGCAGCCGGGTCAGCTTGGAGCTCGCTATGAGCCATTGCCCGGCGACGTTCTCGTAGGTCTCGTGGTAGTGGCCGTAGCCGACCAGGGTCACCCCCGGACCGAAGCGGACCACGTCTTGCAGGGCCCACACGCCGCGCGCCGTCGTCGCCGATGTCAGTTCGATCTCGGGCGCGTGCACCTGATGGGCGGTCGCCTGCGCGGGGCGTCCGATGCCGCGGCGGGTGAACGCCACGAAATCGTCGGCGCCGCGAATCAGCTTGCCGCCGGCCTCGGAGGTGTCGCTCAGGAAATCGTCGGTGAAAAGGGACCGCCACGCCGCCCAGTCCTTGGCGTCGAGGTACCGACAGTAGCGGGCCTTGAGCTGCTTGATCGACTCGATGGCCAGCAGCGCGGTGGCGCCGGCGTCGGTGGTCTGCTCCGTCATCGCGGCTCGATCCCGGCCGACGAGCGTTTCCGCCAAGCGTGACATTTCACGCCGAAACTGTAACCCGTCAACCTTTGAAATAAACGATCTGATGGGTGGTGGCCAGCAGGGCCCCGTCCCGGGTCCATACCTGTGCGCTCTGGTCGAAGTAGCCGTTGGAGAAGCGGTGGGCATGGGCGGTGGCCAGGACGAAGTCACCGCCGACGGCGTCGAGCTGGTGCCGGTCAGCGAGGAAATAGGTCGTCAACGAGATGGTCCCGGCCGGCATGACCACACCGCGACGCAGGAAGACCCGCGGGTAGAAGACGTCGCACACGGCGGCCAGCGCCGGATAGTCGATGGGGCGTTGTGCCTTGTCGCGCGCCCACAATGTCGTCGTCGACGAGGAATGTGGCAACCCGTCCGCGCCGGGGAGCGGGCCTTCGACGAACCGCATGTCGTAGAGGTCTGCCCAGACGACGACGTGGCCCATGCCGCTGGGCGCGATCGCTTCCGGCGGCGGCGCGCTGGGAGGGCGGGCTTCCGTGTCGGCCCAGCTGTCGCGGGCGGTCGCGAACACCGCAGTCGCCGTGGCCTTGACCGCGCCCTCCTGGGCGAGCGCGACGTACCAGTGCTGATTGGTCCGGTTGGTGCGCACGACGCGGGGTGAGAGGTCGAAGGCGCCGTCGGCGACGGGCGCGGCGAAGTTGACCGTCAACGCCAACGGCTCACCGATGCGCTCGGGATGCGTTTCGATAGCCCGCACGATGACGGCCGCGGTGATGCCCCCGAACGGGCCCACCATGTTGGCCCATTCCGGATGCGTCCTGGCCTGCCAAACCTCGGCGTCGATCGCGTCGAGATGGACCGCGTCGTCAAACGGGTGCGTGCCGGTCATGCCGATTCCTTGATCGCCCTAGCATCGGGCGGTATCGCGTCGAGTCGACGGCAGATTACTTGCCACCGAGCGTGGTCGCTAAATTGGGGCCTCGGCCGAGCCGCGCGTACCGAAGGAGGCGGGTCTGCATGAGCATTCCGGACCGTCAGCGAGCGATGGTGATGAACGCCCCCGGCGCGCCCCTCCAGCTCGTCGACAGGCCGGTCGAGGAACCGGGTCCGGGGCAGGTGTTGGTCAGGGCGCGGGCCTCGAGCCTGAACTATCACGACAACATCAACCTGATGGGGCTGCTCCCCGGGCCGTGGCCACGCGTGCCGATGAGCGACGGCGCCGGCGACGTGGTGGCGGTCGGACCCGGGGTCGACTGGCCGCAAGTGGGGGACCGGGTGATGGGAACCTTTCACCCCGCGTGGCTCGATGGGCCGCCGACACCGGAGTCCAAGCGGGAGCTGCCGGGCGACACCGAAGACGGGTGGCTGCAGCAGTACCGCGTCGCCGACGCTTCGGGACTGGTGCGCACGCCCGCGCACCTCAGCGACGTCGAAGCCGCGACGGTGCCCTGCGCCGGCGTTACCGCCTGGAGTGCGCTGCGGGAAGCCCACATCGGCGAAGGCGACGTCGTGGTCACCCAGGGAACCGGCGGGGTATCGCTGTTCACCGTCCAGCTCGCCACCCAGCTGGGCGCCACCGTGATCCTGACGTCATCGTCCGACGAGAAGCTTCGGATCGGATCAGGCCTGGGCGCAACGCATCTGGTCAATTATCGCGCGACGCCGAACTGGGAGACCGAGGTCAAGCGGCTGACCGGGGGGAGAGGCGCCGACCTGATCGTCGACCTCGGTGGTCCCGCCACCCTGGCGCAGTCGGTGCATTCGGCGAGGGTGGGCGGCACGGTCGCCGTGATCGGCGTGCTGAGCGGATTCGACACGGCGCCCGTCTCCGTCGCGGAAGTGATGCTCAACAATCTGCGCATCGTCGGCATCACGGTGGGCAGCGTGCGCGCGCACCGGGAGCTGTGCGAGTTGATGTCGAGTGCGGGCATCAAGCCCCATATCAGCCATGTCTTCGACTGGGAGAAGCTAGAAGACGCGCTGGCGGTGATGCGCGCCGGCCGGCACGTCGGCAAGATCGCGCTCACCATCCCCTGACGCAGGAAGGCAACATGACGGACTCTCCCTCGCAGCTGATCGACGCCCGAATCAAGGAGCTGGGTGATTGGCGCGGCGAAACCCTCTCTCACATCAGAAGATTGATCAAGCAGGCCGATCCCGATGTGGTCGAAGAATGGAAATGGCGCGGTGTCCCGGTCTGGTATCACGACCGGATGATCTGCACCGGGGAGACCTACGAGAACGTGGTCAAAATGACCTTCGCCAAGGGCGCCTCGCTGGACGATCCGTCCGGGCTGTTCAACTCCAGCCTCGGCGGCAAAACCAGGCGCGCTATCGACTTCCACGAAGGTGACCAGATCGACGACGAGGCGCTGACGGCGCTCATCCGCGCCGCGGTGCGGCTGAACGCCTCCTAGGCGGCTTGTACAGTCGTCACGCGGTGCTGTACAGTCGCCCAGCACAAGCTCGAGGAGGCCATCGGCGATGACGCGCAGGCGAATTCGGTGAGCGCCGAGTCGGTCGAGGAATTCCGCCGCCGAGCCAAAGCCTGGTTGGCCGCGAACCTGCCGCGGCTGGATTCCGAGGACGCGATGGTCCTGGAGCGCGACGAACTGGCGTCGTGGCGGCGCGCGCGCGAACTGCAACGGAAGTTGTATGACGGGGGATTCGCCGGCATCTGCTTTCCGCGAGAGTACGGCGGGCTGGGACTGGGCTACGAGTACAAGAAGGCGTTCGACGCGGAGGCCGTGGCCTACGAGACGCCGCTGCTCCTCAATATCCCGTCCTTCGCCATCTGCTGCGCGACGATCCTCGACATGGGCAGCGAGGAGCAGAAGCGCAGCCACATCCGGGCGGCGCTGTGCGGCGAGGAAGTTCTAGTCCAGTTGCTGTCGGAGCCCAGCGGCGGGTCGGATCTCGCGGGCGTCATCACCCGCGCCGAGCGCCGGGACGGGCGCTGGATCATCAACGGCGCCAAGACGTGGAGCACGTGGGCGTTCGCCGCCGACTACGGCCTGTGCCTGGCCCGAACCGACTGGGACGCGCCCAAACACAACGGCCTGACGATGTTTCTGGTACCGCTTGCACACCCCGGGGTGACGATCAACCGGATCCGTCAGGTCAATGGCTCGGTGGAATTCTGCGAGGAATTCTTCGACGACGTCGACGTGGGCGACGACGCCGTTGTCGGGGAGCCGGGCAAGGGGTGGGAAGTCGCCTCGCGACAGCTCTACCACGAGCGGCGCACCATGGGTGACGGCTCGGAATACACCAGCGGCCCGGGAATCGCGGAGGCTGAAGACATTTCGATCGACCTGATGGCGCTGGTCGACCGCTCGAAGCAGGGCGACAGCGAACGCGTCCGGGAGATGGTCGGCCGGGCGCTGGTGCACCGGGCGGTGCACGCCCAGCTCAGCGAGCACGTCTTCCACGCCGTGGTCGCCGGAACGCTGCCCCCGGCCGCGGGATCGATCATCAGGCTCGACATGGCCGAGGTTCACGACGTCGAGAACGACACCGCCCACGCCATCGCCGGGGCGGCGGCCGTGGTCGAGGACGCCGCGGGCCTGCTCGACGTCGGCACGCGTTACCTGGGCCGCCAGATCGCCAGCATCGGGGGCGGCACGACGGAGATGGCGCGCAACGTGATCGGCGAGCGGGTGTTGAACTTTCCCCGCGAGTACGCCGCCGACCGCGGTGTGCCGTTCAACCAGGTGCGCCGGGGCAAGGCCGCCGAGGGAGGCCAGAAATGAGCGACCAACTCCGTGACATCCGGGAGCTCGCCAACGACACCGACGCCTATCGCGACGAGTTGTTCCGGCGCTGGACCGGTCTGCTCAGCTACCGCTACATCGGCCGCAATCACTCGTCCATGAACATGGGCGAATCGGACGACACCGTCACCATCCGCCGCGACATGCGCAACGAGGCGGGCGGCCTGATGGTTGCGCCCCTGGCCATCTCGTCCCCCGAGGGATGCCAGACCGACATGGTCGCGGTCCCCAATCCGGTCATCGCGTCGGTCCAGATCGTCGACCCCGGCTACGACGTCACGAGGATCGAGATCGTCGGCTCCGGCATCGTGCACCAAGGCCGGACCATGGGCTACGGCCGGTGCAAGATCGTGGACGCCGACAATCCCGACCGGGTGATCGCGTTCAACGAGGGGCAGGGGGCGGTCATCGGTGTCCCACCGGAAGGCCTTGGCAAGATGGATGTTTCGGGCACCGAGCTGGTAATCGAGGACTCGCCCGACCTGCCGCCGCTGTGGAAAGCCTTCGGTGCCGGCAAGCGCGACGACGGCCACTGGGTGCTGCCGGCGCTCAGCGCCGAACTGGCCTCGCCGGACGCCGCTCTGCACATCGGACCCCAACACGTCGTCCTCGAGACCGCCGCGACCGACCTGGCCGCCGATTTTGCCGGAACCCGGAAGGTCCAGGTAGTCAGCTGGCACGTCATGTTCATGTCCCGCGGCAAGGTGGGCCCCTTCCGCGTGGAAGGCACCGCGCACGGCGGCGGTGGCGGCCGCGTCGGCGTGCGCATGCTGCTGCACGACGAGGGCAACGCGGACAAGGCGATCACGTCCGCCGCGGCGCTCTTCGACGTCGTGGATCTCCGTTGATTCGGGCTGCGCTCGCAGCGATGCGGACCCTGTGGGCGGCCCGACCGCATTCAATCAACGGGAATTAAAAGCAAACGTTGGGTTAAATCTCGTATTCACGTCGCCCGTGCCCGGACAGCCTTGTTGACGAAGGCACAGCTTGGGCGGCAAAATCATTGACATCAGACACTATGGACATTAAAAACCATCGCCTACAGAAACCATATTGGGCGTTTAGTGTCCGGCCTGAGTGTCGATCCGAATTGATGTGCGGTCTTGAAAGCGATTGGGGGACAACGATGAAGCACGGTAAAACAAAAATATCCACGGCCGCGTTCGGCGCGATGCTGGCACTGATGCTGGTGCCGGCGGGCGTCGCGCGCGCGGACCAGACGGACCAGGACTTCACCGACTTTCTCAGTTCTCACGGCGTCGACCTCGGGAGTCCAGCCTTTAGCGTGAAGGCGGCGCACGCGATGTGCCACGATCTCGACGCGGGCTACACCGAGAGGGACGAGGTGGACCAAATCACGGGGGCGCATCGACTGCAGCCGGCGCAGGCCCAGATGTTCGTCGCCGCGGCCACCGCGGATTACTGCCCGCAACACCATCCGGCCAGCGCTCCGAAGAAGAAGTAACGGCGTCGCCGCGGCCGACTGAAGGGCGCCTCGTGCGCCGCCCGGACTCGGCCATGCCGTTGGCGAAACCCTGGTCATACATCTGGGTGCATATGTATGGTGCAACAAACCCATGGCACGACAGGAGACGACCAGTGGCGGAACGCTTGGCGGGAAAGATCGCGCTCATCAGTGGCGGTGCGCGGGGGATGGGCGCCTCGCACGTGCGAACGCTGGTGGCCGAGGGGGCCAAGGTGGTGTTCGGCGACATCCTCGACGACGAGGGCAAGGCCGTCGCGGCCGAGCTCGGTGACGCGGTCCGCTACGTGCACCTGGACGTGACGAAGCCCGAGCAGTGGGAATCCGCGGTGGGCACCGCCTTGGGCGAGTTCGGCGGGATCGACGTGCTGGTGAACAACGCCGGCATCCTGAACATCGGCACCATCGAGGACTACGAACTCTCCGAGTGGCACAAGATCCTCGATGTCAACCTGACCGGGGTGTTTCTCGGCATCCGCGCCGTGGTCAAACCGATGAAGGAAGCGGGACGCGGGTCGATCATCAACATCTCCTCGATCGAGGGCATGGCCGGCACCATTGCCTGCCACGGTTACACCGCAACCAAATTCGCGGTCCGGGGCCTGACGAAGTCGGTGGCTCTGGAGCTGGGCCCGAGCGGCATTCGCGTGAACTCGATCCATCCCGGGCTCATCAAGACGCCGATGACCGAGTGGGTCCCCGAGGACATCTTCCACACCGCGCTGGGTCGGATCGCCCAGCCCAGGGAGGTCTCCAACCTGGTGGTGTACCTGGCCAGCGACGAATCGAGCTATTCGACCGGTTCCGAGTTCGTCGTGGACGGTGGGACCACCGCCGGCCTTGCGCACAAGGA
This sequence comes from Mycobacterium interjectum, assembly GCA_002102225.1. Classification (GTDB taxonomy): domain Bacteria; phylum Actinomycetota; class Actinomycetes; order Mycobacteriales; family Mycobacteriaceae; genus Mycobacterium; species Mycobacterium interjectum_B. Next base: position 109,337 of record LQPB01000058.1, on the reverse strand, counting down.
CTTCTCCGCGGTCGACGCCAGCCAGCAGCCCGAGTGGGTCACTTAGCCCCAACCCCACATCGAAACTGCGCCCAGCGCTGGAACATCAGAGTCCAGCGTGCGCTGTGTGCCGGCTCGGCGCCGGGTTACCCCGGTCAGGGCGCCACCGCGAACGTTTCGCGCTCCTTTGCCGGCGTCGGCCAGGGCGAAGGCACCGGCCGTTGGCGCACCCGTTGGGGCCACCAGAACCACTTGCCCAGCAACGCGGCAATCGACGGGGTCATCAGCGACCGCACGATCAGCGTGTCGAAGAGCAGGCCGAGGCCGATGGTGGTACCGACCTGGCCGATGACCGTGAGCTCACTGACCGCCATCGTCATCATCGTGAAGGCGAACACCAGCCCCGCCGAGGTGACCACCGATCCGGTCCCGCCCATGGCGCGGATGATGCCGGTGTTCAGGCCGGCGTGGATCTCCTCCTTGAACCGGGACACCAGCAGCAGGTTGTAGTCGGCGCCGACGGCCAGCAGGATGATGACCGACATCGCCAGCACCATCCAGTGCAGCTCGATGCCGATCAGATGTTGCCAGATGAGCACCGAGAGCCCGAAGGACGCCCCGAGCGAGAGCAAGACGGTGCCCACGATCACCGCTGAGGCCACCACACTTCGCGTGATGATCAGCATGATGATGAAAATCAGGCACAGCGAGGCGATTCCGGCGATCAGCAGGTCATAGTTGCTGCCGTCCTGCATGTCCTTGTAGGTCGCCGCGGTCCCGCCCAGGTAGATCTTGGAGCCTTCCAGCGGCGTGCCCTTGAGCGCCTCGTACGCGGCTTTTTTGATCGCATCGATGTGCGAAATGCCCTCGGGCGTCATGGGATCGCCGTCATGGCTGATGATGAAGCGCACCGCGTGGCCGTCGGGCGGCAGGAAATTCTTCATGCCCTTCTTGAACTCGGCGTTGTTGAAGGTCTCCGGGGGCAGGTAGAACGAGTCGTCGTTCTTGGACGCGTCGAACGCCTTGCCCATGGCGCTGGAGTTCTTCTGGGCCTCGTTCTGCTGATCCTGCAGACCCTTTTGGGTCGAATACATCGTCAGCATCGTCGTTTTCATGGCCTTCATGTTCTCGATCATGGAGGGCATCAGCGCCACCATCTGAGGCATCAGGGTGTCGAGGTGATCCATGACGGGCAGCAGGCTCTGGATGTCGTCGGTCATCGTGTCGATGCCGTCGAGGGCGTCGAAGACCGAGCGCAGCGAAAAGCAGACCGGGATGTCGTAGCAGTGCTTTTCCCAGTAGAAGTAGCTGCGGATCGGCCGGAAGAAGTCCTCGAAATCCGCCATGTGCTGGCGCAATTCCTCGATGTCGATGGTCATCTCGTGCATTTTTCTGACCATGATGTGCATGCTGTCGGCCATCTGCGCGGTGATGCTCTGCATCTTTTCCATGCTGTCGATGGTGGTCTGCATCATGTCGGCCTGGTGCAGCATGTCGGCCATCTGATCCGCCTGGTACTTCTGGTTCATCTGTTGGGAGACGCCCTGCATGCTGATCTGAAACGGGATCGAGGTGTGCTCGATCGGCGTACCCTGCGGCCGGGTGATCGCCTGCACGCGCGAGATACCGGGCACCCGGAAGATCGACTTGGCGATCTTGTCGATGACCAGGAAGTCCGCGGAATCGCGTAGGTCGTGGTCACTTTCGATCATCAGGAGCTCGGGGTTCATCCGCGCCTTGGAGAAGTGCCGGTCGGCGGCCGCGTAGCCGGCGTTCGCCGGCAGATCGGCGGGCAGGTATTTGCGGTCGTTGTAGTTGGTCCGGTACCCGGGCAGGGTGAGCAGGCCGACGAGCGCGACCGCGATCGTCACGATCAGAACGGGCCCGGGCCACCGGACGACGACGGCGCCGATCTTGCGCCAGCCCCGGATCCGCTGCGCCCGCCTGGGCTCGAGGGTCTGGCGGAAGCGCGACGCCACCGAGATGACCGCGGGGCCCAGCGTCAAGGCCGCCGCGACCACGACCACCATGCCGATGGCCAACGGGATGCCCAGCGTCTGGAAGTAGGGCAGGTTGGTGAAGTGCAGGCAGAACGTCGCGCCGGCGATGGTCAGGCCCGACCCCGCCACCACGTGCGCGGTGCCGCCAAACATCGTGTAATACGCGTCTTCTCGCGATTCGCCGATCGAACGGGCTTCCTGATATCGCCCGATCAGGAAGATCGCGTAGTCGGTGGCGGCCGCGATCGCCAGCGTCACCAACAGGTTGGTGGCGAAGGTGGAGAGCCCGATGATGTTGTAGTAGCCGAGGAAGGCCACCATTCCACGGGCGGCGGCCAGTTCGAGCACGACCATCACCAACGTGAGCAGCACCGTGACGATGGACCGGTAGACCATCAGCAGCATCGCGATGATCACGATGAACGTGACGGTGGTGATCACCTGCAGGCTGCGGTCGCCGGCGATGTGCTGATCCGCTTGCACCGCCGCGGGTCCGGTGACATAGGCCTTGACCCCACTGGGCGGGGGCAGGCTCTTGACGATGTCTTGGACGGCCTCGACCGACTCGTTGGCCAGGGCCTCGCCCTGGTTGCCGGCGAGGTAGACCTGGACGTACGCGGCCTTGCCGTCGTTGCTCTGGACGCCGGCCCCGCTGAGTGGATCGCTCCACATGTCCTGCACGTGCTCGACGTGTTTGGTGTCGGCGTCGAGCTTTGCGACCATCTGGTCGTAGTACGCGTGGGCGTCGGCGCCCAACGGATTTTGGCCCTCCAGAACGATCATGACCGAGCTGTTGGACTTGTATTCGTGGAAGACCTCACCCATGTGTTTGGTCGCGATGACCGATTGTGCGTCGTCCGGGCTCATCGAGACCGAGCGCATCTTCCCGACCTCGTCCAGCTGCGGAACGATCGTGTTGAGCACCGCGATGATCGCGATCCAGCCCAGCATGACGGGCACGGCGAACTTTCGGATGAGTCGCGGGATAGCCGGCCGCACGGCGTGCCTGGTGATGGGGAGGGTATCGGTCGGGTGTTCAGCGCTTGCGCTCATGCGGATTTCACCAAGCAAAAGGTCAGGGCGTGCACGCCGTTGGTGATCTTCTCGTCCTTGACTTCGCCGTCGATGGTGATGCGACAACCGAGGCGATCACCGTCGCTTTGCGCCGAGAGGTTCGGGAAGACCGAGGGGGCGGTTGTGGACAGGACCAAGGTCCACGGCAGCGGCGCGTCGTCGATCCGCTTCGGATCGGCGGACAGGTCCAGGTAGTTGACATTGGCGTGGCTGGCCGAGCCGAAGATCTCGTATTTGACGACCTTGGGCTTGAACGGCTTGGAATCCTCCTGCCGCGGGCTCGTCAGGACACCGGTGTCGTTGGCCGTGAAGAACGACTTGACCCGCGCCACGGTGAACCCGCCGATCACCACCACCGCCACGATCAACAGCGGCAACCACGCGTTGCGCACGACCCTGGATAGCTGCACCTGCGTGGATTCCTCTCGTCGTCAAATCAACGTTGGTGCGTCGCCCTCGAGGTGATCACCGTATTAGGTTGCGCCACAAGGGAGTTCATTCTCCGCCGTGATCGGTTTGGGTTGTCGGGCCCTGGGAAGTTTGTCCAACCCTCGCGAACCCCCGTCTGATGCCACCACAGCATAATACACCGCCTGCATAATTTGCAGACCATGCAAACGAAGGTGATCTAGCTAACTATCCGGCGGTCACTTCACGAAGATGCTGTTGACCAGGGCGGCGGCGCGCTCGACGTAGGGCATCGGCGTGTCGTCGAAATCCTGTGGATCGGCGCTGGCCCAGCGCTCGATGCCCGAACGCACGGCCGTCAACGCCAGCGCCGCGATCAACGCGGGTATCTCGTCGTCGGGCCGCATCTCTTGGCGACGGACCACGATGTCGGTCAGCTGGTTCTGAAACCTTTCGAGCTCGGCGAGGAATGCCGCTAACACCGCGGGGCTGGTCTTGCAGAGTTCGAGCATGCCGGCGGCCTGTTCGCGCAGGGGTGGCATGTCGCGCAGATGGTGTGCCGCGAGGGTGATCAGCTCCGCGAGGACCACCGAATAGGGCGCCGGCCCGGCCGCGACGAATTCCGCGGCGAGCTCCACGGGAAGGTCCGACGGGCCGTAGGCGATCGCGGACTCTTTGTTCGGGAAGTAATTGAAGAACGTGCGCGTCGAAATTCCGGCTTCGACACAGATCTCTTCGACGGTCACCTTGTCGAAGCCGCGTTCGAGCGCCAAGCGCACCGCGGCGTCGCGGACGTCGGCGCTGGTCTGGCGACGACGCCGCTCGCGCAGACCGAGGGGATTGCCCATGCCACTAATAGTTGCACAAACCGCAAACTTTGCAGTCAACACGTCGCGGACGGCGTGGGTGCGGCGCCCGGCTCACGGGCTCGGCGGGGCGAGGGCGTCGCGCAGGTGAGCGCACTGACTGGCGAAGAACTTCACCGAAATCGGCGCCTTGTCCGCGATCTGGTCGAACGCGTGAAATGCTCCCGGCACGATCTCCAAGTGCACGCGGACCCCCGCCTCGCGCAGCCGCCGCCCGTAGTCCAGACACTCCTGATAGAACAGGTCCAACGTCCCGACCCCTATCCAGGCCGGCGGCAGGCCCGAGAGGTCTTCCCGGCGCGCCGGCGCGGCCCCGGCGGGATTCGCGCCCTTCAGGTACCATCGCCACGCCTGCTGGTTGTCGGTTTCGGTCCACATGAGCCGCTTGTGACCGCTGCGGTCGGCGCCGGTGCGGTCGTCGAGCATCGGGTACACCAGCAGCTGAAACGCAAGGCTGACGTCCTGGCGATCGTGAGCCCGCTGCGCCACGGCCGCCGCGAAATGACCGCCGGCGCTGGCCCCGCCGACCGCGACGCGGTCCGGGTCGACCCACGGTTGGTGCGCCAGCCATCGCAGTGCCGCGTAACAATCCTCGACCGGGATCGGGTAGGGGTGCTCGGGTGCCAGCCGGTGGTCTACCGCGGCCACCGCGACGCCTGTTTGATGGGACAGCTTGCGCAGGAATTTGTCGTCCTGGGCCGCGTGACCCATGATCGTGCCGCCGCCGTGGATCCACAACATCGCCGGCGCCCGGACCGGAAGGCCGGCCGGACGATGCAGCCGCACGGTGACGTGTTCGTTGACCGCGGCCACCGGAACGTGGCGCAGACGGCCCGCGTTGCCCATCAGGTTCATCAGCCGGCGCTGGATCTTGTAGCCCCGGTGCAGGGCGTAGCCGCGGGGCAAGAATCGGGCCGCCGCACGCAGGCCGGGGTCCAACGCCCGCCGTGACGTGAAGGCGTTGTCGGCGTACGTGTTTGCCATCGCGTGCCCTTCGGTCCGGTTCGCCGACCCTACACGAAGCCAACAACGTCCATAGGCATTAACTGATTGGCCCGCGCCCCGAGAGGGTAAACGGGGTCGTGGCTTCGACCATGACCAAGGTCATCAACGTCCTGGATCCGCGCACCGGCGACAAAGTGACGCAGGTGCCCATCACCGAGCCGGCCGACTGCGATGAGGCGATCCGGAGAGCCGCCGACGCCGCACCCGGCTGGGCGCGTACGCCATCGGCCGAACGCGCTGCCGCGATCGCCGCGGCCGCCGCCGATGTCCGCGCCGCGGCCCGTGAACTCGCCGAACTGCTCGAACGGGAGACCGGGAAGCTGCGCGACGATGCCCTCGGGGGCGTGGACGCCGGGGTCGGCACTCTCATGCAGTACGCCCAGCTCGGGCCGTTGCATCGCGGGCGCAGCCTGCAGGGCGGGTGGTCGGCGACCGACCTGATGGTGCCCCAGCCCCGCGGCGTGGTGGCGGTGCTCACGCCCTGGAACGATCCCGTGGCGGTGGCCGCCGGGCTGCTCGGTGCGGCGCTCGTGACCGGAAACACCGTGGTGCACAAGCCCAGCGAGCGCTCCCCGCAGACCGGCCGGCGGTTCGCCGAACTGTTGGCCGCGCGCCTGCCCGACGGTGTGCTGCAGATCGTCGACGGCGACGAAACGGTCGGTGCCCGCCTGGCCGAGGCGGAGCGGGTCGACGTGGTCGCGCACGTGGGCGGCAGCGCGGCCGGCCGTGAAATTGCCCGCGCCTGCGCCGAACGCGGCGCGACGGCGCTGCTGCAGAACGGCGGGAACGACGCGTTGATCGTCGACGCCGACGTCGACCCCGGCTGGGCGGCCGGCCAGGCCGCACTGGGCGCGTTCGCCAATGCGGGGGAGATCTGCGTGTCCGTGGAGCGAATCTATGTCGTCCAGTCGATCGCCGACGCGTTCGTCGACGCGCTGGCCGACGAGGCGGCGTCGTGGGCCGATCGGATCGGGCCGTTGGTCGACGAGCGTCATCGCGATCATGTGCACCGCATGTCGAGGACGCGGTCCGGCGCGGCGCCCACGTCCTGGCCGGCGGCGAACCGGGGCCGGGTCCGGGGGCCTTCTATCCGCCCACGGTGCTGACCGACTGCACGCCCGACATGCTGGTGATGAGCGAGGAAACGTTCGGTCCGGTCGCGGCGGTGCGCATGGTTCCCGACTTCGCCGGCGGCCTGGCCGAGGCGGCCGACGATCGCTACGGCCTCGCCGCGACCGTGCTGACCGGCGACATGGCGCACGCGCAGGAGGCGTGGCACAGCCTGCCCGTGGGCACCGTCAAGATCAACAATGTGTTCGGCGGCGCCCCCGGGGGCGCGTCCCAGCCGCGGCGCGCCAGCGGCACCGGGTTCGGCTTTGGTCCCGAGCTCCTCGACGAGCTGACCACGATGAAGGTGGTGCACTGGTCGGCGCCGGCCTGACGGCCCGCGAAAGTGCAACTACCGACGTCGCCACTCGAGGAACGCGTCGCTAGTTGCACTCTCGCGCACGCTGTTCGAGATCCAGCAGGGCGCGCTTGGCGGCGGTACCGCCGCGGTAGGCGCCCATCGTTCCGTCGGAACGGATCACCCGGTGGCACGGCACGAAAATGGGAATCGGGTTGGTCGCGCACGCCGTGCCGACGGCGCGCACGGCCTTGGGGGAGCCCGACAGCCCGGCCAGGGTGGCATAGCTGGCGGTGTCGCCGTAGCCGACGTCGGTGCTGAGGTGTTCGAGGACCGTGCGCCGAAAACCTTGGGACAGCGACCAGTCCAGCGCGACGTCGAAGCGGCGGCGACGGCCGCTGAGATATTCGTCGAGTTGGCGCGCCACAGGATCCAGCCGGGTGGGCGACTCGAGCACCCGCGGGCTGATGCGCTCCGAGAGGTCCTGCAGCACGCCGGTGCGGTCTTCGTTGGCGAATGCCACCCGCAGCAGACCTCGGGGGGTGGCCGCCAGCAGCAGCGTTCCCACTACGGAATCCACTGTGCGGTAAGCGATGTCGAGGAGTTCGCCGGCCTGGGCGTCCGTTTCCAGCCGGGCGTGTAGACGCCGGAGGTGCTCGCGGTCGACGGGGTAGTGCTTTGTCAGATCCGGTGTGGTCATTCGCGGTTCCTTGCGGTGTCGAGGCGGGGATAGGTGCGCCGGAGGGTGGCGATCCCGTCGGCGGCGGCTCGCCGGGCGGCGGCAACGCTGCCGCCGAGGATCGCGGCGATGTCGGCATAGGGGAGGCCGGCCAGATAGCGGTAGGCCACCGCCTGACGCTGTTTGGGTGGCAGCGCACCTACCGCCGCGTCGAGGTCGAGATCGTGGCCGTCGGCCCGCTCGCGGGCAGGGGAGTCGGGGGGATCGGCGAGCGGGACGGCCCGGCGCGATGTGGCGCGGGCGATGTCGATGGCTTTGCGATGCGCGATCGTCACCAGCCACGCCTCGACGTTGGCGTCGCGGGGCAGCTGCGGGTAGGCCCTCAAGGCGGCCAGAAACGTGTCCGACCAGGCGTCGTCGGCGTCGGCGTGACCGACCACCGCCCGAACGACCCGCAACACCGTGGCACCGTGGCACGCGACGACGGCTTCGAACGGCGGTTTGACGTACCGGGGAACGTTCACCGTTCGTGGTTCCTCCCTGACATTCAGCGACTCTCACTGGGAAGACGCCGGAGGGTTGTCGAATGTGAGAAGCGGATGCAACGAATCTAGGGCTCACGCTTCCCGGGTGCCCATCGTTTACCGTGTGAGGAGGTGCAACGATGCAGAGACGACACACGGTGACCGGCAGCCCACTCGGTGAGCTCATAGTGGCCGCCGACTTCTGATGCCCTCGAAATGGGACCGACGTGTGAACGCCGCAGACTGGACGGCGGTCGCCGCCGACATGAATGACGTTGGCGGTGCACTGCTTCCGCAGCTGATGACGCCAGCAGAGTGCGCGGCGGTGCTTGGTCTCTACCCCGACGACGGCCTGTTTCGCGCCACCGTCGACATGACGCGCCACCGCTACGGGCGGGGTGAATACCGCTACTTCAAGCGGCCGTACCCGCACCCGATCGAAGAGCTCAAGCAGGCGCTGTACCCGCGGCTCCTGCCGATCGCCCGCGACTGGTGGACCAAGCTGCGCCGCGAGCCGCCCTGGCCCGACACCCTCGATGAGTGGTTGGACATATGCCATCGCGCCGGCCAAACCAAACCCACGGCGTTGCTGCTCAAATACGGGCCCGGTGACTGGAATGCGCTGCATCGGGACCTCTACGGGGATCTCGTCTTTCCGCTCCAGGTCGTGATCAATCTCAACGAGCCGGGCGTGGCGCACACCGGCGGTGAGTTCTTGCTCGTCGAGCAGCGGCCGCGAGCGCAGTCACGCGGCACCGCCACCACGCTGCCGCAGGGGCACGGCTACGTCTTCACCACCCGCGAACGCCCGATCCGTTCGACACGCGGTTGGTCGGCCGCCCCCGTGCGTCACGGGGTTTCGGTGGTGCGCTCCGGTGAGCGCTGCACGCTCGGCTTGATCTTCCACGACGCCGCCTGACCGCCTGCGGCACGATGGTGCCATGGAGCTGTACGACGTCATGCGATCCACGCCCGCCGTGCGCGAATTCGCCGACGACCCGCTTCCCGATGACGTGCTGGCGCGCATCCTGGACCACGCCCGGTTTGCGCCGACCGGCGGCAATCGGCAGGGCGTGCGGGTCATCCTCGTCCGCGACGCGCAGACCCGCTCGGCCCTGGCCGACCTCGGACTGCCCGCCGCCCGCCGCTACACCGCGCAGCTTGCACACGGCGAGTCGCCGTGGAATCCGTTGCGGCCGAGCGGCGTCGATTCCTCCACGATCGAGGCGACCGAGCCGCCCGCGCAGATGTCGGCTCCCATCCGCGAGGCGCCGGTGGTGTTGGTGATCTGCGTGGATCTCGGCGTCGTCGCCGCCACCGATCAGGACCTCGATCGCGTCGGCGTGGTGCCCGGCGCTTCGGTCTATCCGTTCGCGTGGAACGTCTTGCTGGCGGCGCGCAATGAGGGCTACGGCGGGGTGTTGACCACGATGGCCGTGGCCGAGGAGCCGCGCGTCAAGGAGCTGCTCGGCGTGCCCGACCCGTACGCCATCGCCGCGGTCGTGCCGCTCGGCAAGCCGGTGCGCCAGGTGACGAAGTTGCGACGACGGCCGGTCGGTGAATTCGCGACCCGCGAGCGCTTTGACGGCGCACCGTTCGGCCGCTAGCTCTCAAGAGAACGGACCGCCGGGGCGATGGTGCTTTCGCGGATGATGAAATCTCTGGTTCAGCGCCGGCGAATCACTGGTACGTGGACGCATCGTTCTATCAGAGCAATTGAAGTGTCGTAGTGTCCGGTGAATGGTTTGCATCCAGAAACCACCTGGATAGAGGAGTCGATGAATTGACACGAATCGCGCCTTCCGAGGCGTTCGCGGGGGTGCCGACACAGGAACTCGGTCAAGGGGATCGGATCAATCTCGGCGTGGCCGCGATCATGGGCCGCCTGCCCGCTGTCGCCGAGGCGCTGGGTTCGCTGACCGCGGCGCTGCGCGCCAGCGGGACGCTGCCGCCCCGGCTGCTCGAGCTGGTGCGGTTGCGCATCGCGTTTTTCAACCAATGCCGAAGCTGCATGGCGGTGCGCTACCAAAGTGCCATCGACGACGGCCTCGACGACGACGCCGTCTGCTCGCTGGAACGGCCGGCCGACGCCGAAAACCTCTCGGCGGCCGAGCGATCCGCGCTGCGCTTCGCCGAGCTCTTCGCCACCAACCATCTCGCTATCGATGACGAGGTTTACGACGAGCTGCGCGAGCACTTCGGCGAAGACCAGCTGGTGGAACTTGGTGTGCACTGCGCGATCGCACTGGGCGTCGGGCGCCTGGCCGCCTCCTGGGACGTCAGCGATGATCTTCCCGAGACGCCGGCCTCAGCGGATCGGCTGGCCCCGTGGAATTCCAAGTCGGTGGTGGCGTCGGGCTAGCCGATCTCTGCTCTGCCGGGCAGCATCGAAATGCTCGGTCCCACGCAACCGCGTCACACGGCCTCGCCGATAGCGGACCGTAGATACAGATGTATAGATCCATTCGTGCCGTAGATAAGGATAAAAAGGGCGATTTGAACCGTATCGACGCCAGCCCATCGGCGGGCTGGTCGGGACACGATCGCCGTACTGCTATGCTTTGGTCAACGTTGGCTGTCTCACCTGATGGCCGGCACGTCGTGAAACGCTTCTTCCTCCTTCCGGCGCCAGCCCCCATTTCAGTGGCTGACGCACTGAACCCGGCGCAGTTCGTATCGCGGCGATCGATTTTGCCCACCGGCAATCTCGCCACCCTGTGCTGACAGATCGCGCGCATTTCGCCGCCTACCCGGCACAACCGATGCTGAAAGAAATCAAAGTGACCACTGGCAAGACATTTGCCGATCTCGGCGTGGCTGAAGCGCTCATCGAAGTGCTGACCGCGCGGGGGATCACCCACCCATTTCCCATTCAAATCGAAACGCTGCCCGACACACTCGCCGGTCGAGACGTCCTCGGCCGCGGCAAGACGGGCAGCGGCAAGACGCTCGCCTTCTCGATCCCTATGGTCAGCAGGCTGGTCGGGCATGCCCGCCGACCGTCCCGACCGTCGGGTCTCGTTTTAGCCCCGACCCGCGAGCTCGCCAGCCAGATTAGCGCGACGCTGGAACCGTTGGCCGCCGCCAACAACCTCCGCGTGACCACGATCTTCGGCGGCGTACCGCAAGGCAGGCAGGTGGCCGCGCTGAAAGCGGGCGTCGACATCGTCGTGGCGTGCCCCGGCCGGCTGGAAGACCTGATGAAGCAACGGCTGATCAGTCTGGACGCGATCGAGGTGACGGTGATCGACGAAGCCGATCACATGGCCGATCTCGGCTTCCTGCCCGGCGTGACTCGCATCCTGGCGGCCACGCCGAGCGGCGGCCAGCGGCTCCTGTTTTCGGCCACCCTCGACAACGGCGTCGACAAGCTTGTCAACCGATTCCTGCGCAACGCGGTGCTGCACTCTGTCGACGGCTCCGACTCGCCGGTGTCAGAAATGACCCACCACGTGTTCCACGTCTCCGGCGTGCAGGCCAAGAAGGAGTTGGTACACCGACTCGCCTCCGGCAGCGGTCGCCGAATTCTGTTCATGCGCACCAAGCATCAGGCGCGCAAGCTCGCCAAGCAGCTCACCGAATCCGGTGTTCCTGCAGTCGATTTGCACGGCAACCTGTCTCAGCCGGCTCGCGACCGGAACCTCGCCGCCTTCAGCACGGGCCAAGCGCGCGTGTTGGTGGCCACCGACATCGCCGCGCGCGGCGTGCATGTCGACGGAATCGAATTGGTGGTGCACATCGATCCGCCCGCCGAGCACAAGGCTTACCTGCACCGCTCCGGGCGCACGGCGCGCGCGGGCAACGCGGGTGACGTCGTGACGGTCGTCCTGCCCGAGCAGCGCAAGGACACCCACGCGCTGATGCGCCGCGCGGGCATCCGCGTCACTCCACAGGAGGTCACCGTCGACTCGGCCGCAGTGCATGCGGTCGTCGGCGAGCCGGCGCCTTACCGGGCTCCCGCGCCGAAGAAGGCGGTCACGTCGCATCCGTCGCAGCCCCACCGTTCGGGTGCCGCCGGTCGCAGGCGCCGCCGTCGATCCGGCGCCGCGCCGCGTTAATTGCTCAAGCCGCACAACGGTTTTCATAAACAACCGGCTCGTGCTAATTTGGTCGTGCGGATGTTTTTGGTACATCCCACAGTTAAGAGAGAAGAAAGTAAATGGCACAGGGAACTGTGAAATGGTTCAACGGTGAGAAGGGCTTCGGCTTCATCACCCCTGACGACGGCGCGAAGGACCTCTTCGTCCACTACTCGGAAATCCAGGGCAGCGGCTACCGCTCGCTCGAGGAGAACCAGCGGGTTCAGTTCGAGGTTGGACAAGGAGCCAAGGGGCCGCAGGCAATAGGAGTCTCCGCCGTCTAGAACTCACACTCGTGACAGTGGGCTGGTGCGTTGCTTTCGCACCAGCCCACTGATGTTTTCAGCATGCTGCGCGTGTGTCGCGACGGACTCTCGACGGCCGGTATCGTGCGGTGGTCGCTCGCATTCGCGCGGATCATCGGGTTCCGATCGCAAAAACGAACCGGCGGGCCGTGGGATTGCTGGCCTCAAATGCAGTGGCGTCACCAGCCTGGCCTCCGCCATTCGTTCGCCTAGAGACACATCGTGCTCCAGCAATCGTTGGGGCGACTATAACGGCCCAGGTTATTTACGCTTTCGCCAAATGATTAGCAATCAGATGGCAAATTAGTCCAGCAAACAAGGCAAGCGTTCTACTGGCTCGAGCTAATCGGTTAGCTGACGTTAGCCCATGGCTACTTTTGCTTGTTTCCGCAGAGAAGCTGCCTGATCAAACGGATTGCATAGGCTATTCAACAAATGTCTTGTGTCGGAACTTACCGTTGGGTAATGTCCGGTTCGGCGATGTTGCGAAGCGCCGTTTCCAACAACTAGCAAAGGAGCTGTCGTGGAACTGGTCTTTCGTGCGGGCAATCCTGGGAGGTTGTTAGTTTCCCGGCATCGGGTGCGTCCCGCTTCCAGCCAATTGCGGTCCCGGCAGCAGGTAATTCCGCTCATCGGGCGGGCTCCGATTACGTCCGACTTTGCAGGAGGTGAGTGATGTCGATGCTCATCGCGGCGCCGGAGACCGTGAATGCGGCGGCGTCGGATTTAGCCAATCTCGGCTCGACGATCCAATCTGCCGTCGCGACGGCGGCGGGCCCCACGACGGAGGTTCTGGCCCCGGCCGGTGACGAGGTATCGGCGGCGATCGCAAAGCTGTTCGGCGGGCACGGTCAGTGGTATCAGGCGCTCGGTGCGCGGGCGGCGGCGTTTCACGACCAGTTCGTGCAGGCCTTGGGCGCCGGGTCGGCCTCGTACGCGGCGGCCGAAGCGGCGAATGTATCGCCGTTGCAAACCGTTGGGCGCGAGGTGCTGGGCCTCATGGGTGCGCCCGCGCAGAAGGTGCTGGGGCAACCGCTGATCGGCGCCGGCACGGCGGTCGGTGCGATCGGCACCGGGGAGGCCCGGGCGGTGGCAACCATCTCGGCGGCCGCCTCACCGCTTGTCCTGCAGCAGGGGCTGACCAACCTCGTCGGGTCCGTGCAGACCGGTGCCGCCAATCTGGCCGGAAGCGCCAGCGCCGCCGGCCTTAACCTGGGCAGTCTCCCGGGGCCAATTGGCCCCTGGGCCAACGTGTTTACCGGCGCCTGGACGAACCTTCAGCAGATCGGCATGGAGATTCAGGCCGACCCGCTACCGATCTTGGCGCAGGTGGTTCATAACCAGATCGGCTTCGCGAACGCTGCGGGCAGCGATCTGCAACAGCTCTGGACGGGCGTGCAACCGTACCTGCAGGAACAGTTGCCGCAGGACTTGCAAACGCTGTTCAGCGGCATCCTGGCCGGGAACATCAGCTCCTCGGTGAACAACTTCAATGCCGACCTGCTCCTTGGGCTGCTGCCGGCGCTGAATCCGGTAGACCAGCTTCTGCAGATTCCCGGTCAGATGTCGCAGAACTACACGAACGTGTTGTCGCAGAACCTGCCGGGGATCGGCCTGGAACTTATGCTCGCACCTCTCGGTCCGGCGCTGGGCTCGTTCCAGGCGACAGCCGACGCCCTGCAAGTCGCCCACGACGCCTGGTTCGCCGGGCAACCGCTGGCGGCGTTGGTCGACTTGATGAATGTGCCTGCCGCCGGCACCGGCGCGTTCCTCAACGGATATCAAACGCAGTACGACATCGGTTACGCGGGACTTCTCACGTCTGCCGAGAATCCGCTGGGCGCCCCGGGCCTCGTCGACAACCTGGTGGTCCAGATTCCGCAGCAGATCGCGACGACGCTAGCGGGCGGAGGGCCCACGGCGACCTGGTCGGAGAACTTCAACGACTTGTCGTCGATCATCTCCTCGGGCTTCGGCAGCCTGTTCTAACCCGCAGCTCTCTGCCAGTCGTGGGCATCCTTTCCGCGTTCCCAGCCTGCGGAGAAGGAATCCTATCCGTGCGCGGGGATTCGCGGGGGGTGGCCGGTTTGGGCTAAAGCGTCACGTGACGAAATCGCGCGGACGCCCGCCTTCGCCGTGCGCCGGGGTTGGGCAAGCGACGCCGCCGGCGGGGCGGCGGTGCACGAAAAGCCCTGTGTCACCAGGATTTCCGTCACAGTGACGTATTGACTCTGATGCGCGGTGAGGGCACGTTATGCGGCCGTCGAGGCCCGTCCCGCGGATCCGGCCGCAGTTCTCGCGGTCGGGCCGACGCGGTGTTCTGGCCGGCTCCGCCGAATCCATCGAACCGGCGGCCGCGCGGTGACCCGGGGCGCTCTGCGTGGGAAGGCCGAGATCGTCCGTGGCACACGACCATTCGCACCAGAAATGTACCGATAAGCGACATTATGTCAAGTAACGTGTCGGTGCCCGACCGCAGACTTGAGTCCATGGCGGCAACCCCCGATCGGGAACTCATCCAATGCTCTCCCACCAGGGTCAGTCGGTGGCGAATCCGTTGCTTGGGCGAGCTTCGGCAACTGCACTCGGCGATCAACCAGACGTTGGCGCGGATCAAGACCGATGTTCCGAGGCGTCGGGTATGTTGGGTGGCGTAAATCAGGGCCGCCGTGCGGCGAATATCCGCTGGCGCGGGAGGGGCGCCTGATGCCGCGCCGGCTGTCGACTACGAGCGGTGTGCGGCAACGGGTGATCGACACCATGCAGGCGTCGTGGGACCGGTGGCGCATTGAAGGCCGGATGTGTGAGTTCGAGTGTGCGTTGAACGCTGGTGAGTCGGTTGTGCTGTCCGCGAGGGAGCTTGCGCGCGCCGGGTTGCCTTACGGGGAGGGGCGTGCGCGGGAGCGGCTGTACCTGTTGGACGAGTTCGACCAGATCCGCGAGTACTTCGGCGATGTGTGAGTGTGCCGGCGCAGGTGCGGCCTGGGATAGATCACCTCTCACCGATCGGTGACAAGTTGCTGCCTGATTTCTTTACAGACGATCGCAGCGAGCTTTGGGACGCGCTGCGCAAGCGCGGGCCGGTCGTGTTTATCGAGGACAGCGTGTTTATGAATGGCTATTGCCTCACACGGGCCGATGACGTGCTCGCAGCGCTGCGTAACCCGGAAGTGTTTTCGCTTAACGCTTTGGATCGGCCGGACCATGCGCGTTGGCGCGCGATCTTGCAGCCGTTATTGAATGCCCGCGCAGTGAAACAGATGCAACCCGCGTTGCAAGATCAGGCCGCGGCGGTGGTCGAAGCGGTCGCCCCGCAGGGTAGTTGTGAGGTGATCGCCGATGTTGCGGAGCCATTCGCGGCTCAGGTTCTTCTCACAGTGTTGGGGTTGCCGCCGCAAGACGGAAATAGGTTGCTGCGCTGGGAGAAAGCGCTTTGGGCGATCCAGCGGGCGCCTCTGGCCGCGGTCACAGGTGCCCGTTTCGAGGATTTGGTGCAAAAATTTGACATGCTCGCCTATTTGGCGGGGGCTTTCGCGCAGCGCCGCGCCAACCCTGATGTTGCGGGTGTCATGTCCCGGTTGGTTGCCGGTGACGATGGGTTCGACGAAGCTGACGCGTGCGCGGTAGTTGAGACGCTGATCGCTGCGGGCATTACGCCGTTTAGGAGCGCGGTGGGTTTCGTGTTTCTTGACCTTGCCCGCGACCCGCGGCTATGCGCTTCGCTCCGCGAAAACCCCGGAGGGATTGAGGGATTCGTCGAACACGTGCTCCGCCGCGAGCCGCCGGCCCCGGTGATTATCCGCAGGGCCGCTCAGAACGTCACCGTGGCGGGTGTCGAGATACCGGCAGGGGCCCGGGTCGGGCTGTGCGTAGGGGCGGCCATCCAAGAAGACATGGCGGACGGCAACGGGTCGCGGGCGGACTACTGGGCGTTCGGCGGGGGCCCGCACCGCTGTGTGGCCGTCAGTCTGGCGAAAACAGCGTTGACTGTGTTGGTCAGCGAATGGTTACGCACTATCCCCGCGTTCGCGTTAGGTGCTGAGTCCGTGCCGCCGGTTATCCTCGAGGACGCGGTCCGGCTGTCGAGTTTGCCGCTGCGCTGGCATTAAGTCAGACCGCGGGCGGGTAATTGCCGTGGATGCCGCGCTGGCCGCCGCGCCCGCGGCCGTGAGCGCGGCAGTAGCCGACCGTAATGAAGCCTTCCGTTTCGCCGCGCCGCTCCCCTGCCGGAGAAGCGTTTCGAGGAATATGCACGAATCGAATATGGAGGGTTACCAGTATGAGTGGGCTACTCCGCTTGTGAAGGGGCGGCCTGGTGTTCAGGTTGCGCCGGCTCATCTCTCGGGATCGTCTGTTTTGAAACCGCGCAGGAGCGCGCACAGGCCAGCCTCAAATTGCGCCTCGCTGGCGGTGTCAGGCAGTTCGTCGGCTAGTTCGTGAACGGCGGGGTACTCGGTGGACGCCAGGCCGGCGAGGGCGCTCTGCCACTGCTCGTGATATGTGGCCACAGGCTGGCGGTGCACCCGCGGAATCTCCCAGGCGAGGAAGCCCAGGGTGTAGGTCAGCAATGCGTAGTAGATCTGCACGGCCACCCGGGGTTCGAAGCCCGCCGATCGCAGCAGCCCAAGACAGGCTTCCAGATTGCGGAAGACCGAGGGCGTCGCGAGGCCGCGGGCGGCGAGCACCGCCCCCAGCGACGGGTGGCGCAGCACCACCTGCCGGAGGTGGCGCATGTGCTCGGCCAGGGCGCGATCCCAATCGCTAGGCCGGCCTTGCACGGTTTCCAAGTCGGCTAAGACCCGCTCGGCCATCGCATCAACCAAGTCGGCCTTGTTGGCGACGTGGCCGTAGAGCGTCATCACACCGGTCCCCAGGTGTCGGGCCAGTCGGGGCATGCTGAGTGCCTCCAGGCCTTCGCTGTCAACGATTTCCAGGGCCCCGTCGACCACCGCCTCCCTACTGAGGCTGCCCCAGCGGCGACGCGTTTGATTCTGCTGCATCGTCTTGACCTCAACTCCCGTATGGCTTACGGTTTCGTAAGGCTTACGGAAGACGATAGCAGGCGTAATCGCACATGGACCAACTCACCACCGCGACCTCTGATGTCACTGCGGGAGTCCCGCAGTGACAGAGCCGAATGCGATCCGGGCGCGCGTTACGCGGTTCGGCGGACCCGAGGTGCTTCGCCTCGAAACGTTCACGCTGCGCAGGCTGCGGCGCGGAAAGCTGCGGGTGCGGGTGACGCACGCGTCGGTGGGGTCGACCGACGCGGCGGCGCGTTCCGGGAACTACCTCTTGCAGCCCCGACCGGGCTTCGTTCCCGGCTACGACTTTGTCGGTGTGCTCGAAACCGTCAACGCTGCCGGGGCTCGTCGGGGACTCCGTGTCGGTATGCGGGTGGCCGGATGTCTGGCGCGGATGGGCAGCTACGCAACCCATCTCGATGTCCGCGCCGACCGGCTGATACCTCTGCCCGATGCGCTCGACTCGGCGCGCGCCGCCGCGCTGCCGCTCGATCTCGTTACCGCCGCGCTGGCGCTGGAACTCGCCGCTCCCCCACGCGGGGGAACTCTTTTCGTACAAGGAATTTCCGGCTCCGTCGGCAGGATCGTCACCCAGCGCGCGATCGCGAACGGGCTGCAGGTTGTCGGTACCGCGTCGGAACGCACCCGTGCCAGCGCGGAATCGCTCGGCGCCGCGGTCGCGGACTATCGCGATCCGAACTGGCCGGCGCTGGTGCAGAAACTCGCGCCCGGCGGCATCGACGCCAGTATCGACCACACCGGCAGCCCACTGGTTCGGGCGGTGACCATGCCGGGGGGCACGGTGGTGCGCACCGCATGGAGCGGGCGAGCCGGACACGGCCGCATGGATGCCGCGCTCGGCGGCGCCACCGCGCTGGCCCGCGCGTTTGCATCTCCGCGTGAACGCCTGTGCTCGGTGCCGCTGCTGGTCGCGCTGCAGCCGGCCAAATACCGACGAATCCTCCAGGACGAACTGGACCGCGTCATCGAAAACAGTCTCCGCGGTCCGACCGTTACGACGCTGCCGTTCGCAGACGTCGTCGACGCTCACCGGAGCCTGGACAGCCTCGCGCCTGGACACAAGCTGGTCCTGAAGATGGCGAGCGATTAGGCATCAGCAGCGCGCAGGGGTCGCCGGTTAACGGTTATCCATGTGCTGCAATGCATTTGACCGCCCTGCGGCGGCGCTCTGAGGATTCACCTCATGCTCTCGGAATCGTCTGCCGTTACATCAGCGGAGGCGGCGGCACCAGTGGCAGCGCCGGATTGCCGAGAGCGTCCTGATGCTGCGGGCAGTAAGCAGTCACCGAAGCGCCGACGAAGTAGCCGGCTTGCGCCGACGACAGGTTGGTCTCTTTCATCAACTTCAGCACCACGACGGCCGCGGCTTCACCTCGGTCGAATTCGGCGCAGATTTCGTGTGCCGTCGCAACCGCGGAATCCGGGTCAGCGACGCTGATTCCGCGTTCCTCGAGGGCGCCGACGAAATCCCCGTCGCTCGTCTGTGCTGACACGGGCGCTGAGAGAAATGACGCGAACAACGGCAGGCCGAGCACAGCTATGGTCGACCACCTCACCCGGCATCTGCGATTACGCGCCGCGCTGATCTCAGGCATCGCTCTTCCCACAGTACCCAAATACCCAGCCTCAAACCCCCGTGCGCCTGGGCCGCCGAACGCGCCCAGCCTGCACCGAGGAGCAGACATCGCCGACGCGGAGAGCTCGCAGGGAAAAATCCCCTGGCTTGCGGTTGACTGTCACTCGATCGCGGCAAGCGCCCGCGAGAGTCGACTGCGGGAGGAACGACTATGCCCACCATCGCCACGTCGGACGGTGTCGAGATCTTCTATAAGGACTGGGGCTCTGGCCAGCCGATTGTCTTCAGTCATGGCTGGCCGCTGACGGCCGACGACTGGGACGCACAGATGATGTTCTTCCTGCACCGCGGCTATCGGGTGATCGCTCACGACCGGCGCGGGCATGGCCGATCCGAGCAGGCGGGGACCGGCAATGACGTGGACCACTGGGTGGCCGACCTGGCCGCGTTGACCGAGCAGCTCGACTTGCGCGAGGCCGTCCACATTGGGCACTCCACCGGCGGCCCTGAGGTGGCCCGCTATGTGGCACGCCACCAGGAGCGGGTCGCCAAGGCGGTACTGGTGTCCTCCCCGACGCCGAACATGGTGCAGAGCGAGGACAATCCGGGCGGGCAACCCCAGGAGTGGTTTGACGCGGTGCGGGCGGGTGTCTTGGGAAACCGATCGGAATTCTTCCGCGCGGTGGCGGAGGGCCCCTTCTACGGATTCAACCGGTCAGGGGTGGAGCCGTCCGAGGCGGTCATCGCGAACTGGTGGCGACAGGGCATGGCCGGCAGTGCCCACGCGCACTATGAGACCGTGGCTTCCTGGCTGCAGGACTACACCGAGGATTTGCGCGCGATCACCGTTCCGGTCCTGGTGATGCACGGCGATGACGATCAGATCGTTCCGTTCGCCAGCTCGGTGCCCCGAGCGCTCGACCTAATCCAGAACGGCGCGTTGAAGACCTATGCCGGCTACCCGCACGGCATGCTGACCACGCACGCGGATGTTCTCAACCCGGACCTGCTCGCGTTCATCGCGTCCTGACCCGCCGGGCTATCCCCTTACTGATCGGGCGTCCGCCTTCGTGCCGCGTAGCGGTCCGACGACTCAATGGTCTTGATCAACGGGCGTGACGTGGACTGTGGCATTGCCGCCCTTGCGTTTCGCATCGAGCATCGCTTGGTCGGCTCGACTGAGGCTGGTGTCGAGGAGGGCGATCGGGTCAGCCTCGGGTGTGGTGAAGATGGCGAGCTCGACATGAGTGACGCCGATGCTGGCGGTGACTGGAGCGTGATCGGCCGACGCGGCGATCGCGCACCTGACTCGTTCGGCGGTTCGTTGTGTGTGGTCAGGCTCGGTGACATCGATGACGACAAATTCTTCTCCGCCGATTCGGGCTACTAATGCGTTGGCGCGCACCGCAGATTCGATCCGCCGCGCGGTGCGGATCAAGACGTCATCGCCGATCGGATGGCCGAAGGTGTCGTTGATGTCTTTAAAGCGATCGAGGTCGGCGACCATCAAGGCCAGGTGCCTACCCGAGGGATGATGATCGCTCAACAACTCGGCGAAGTGAAGGTGCAGGCCCCGCCGGTTGAGTAGACCGGTCAGCGGGTCGGTGACCGACTCGTTGGCGTCGTTGCGCAGCGTCCGGATCCCGAACTGAATCCCTACGGGTGCGGCCAGCGCCGGTGCCGTCGCGGCCAGGATGCTCGCGGCGAAGAGCACGCAGTCAAAGTGCGCCTCTGCGGCTGCTCGAACCGCGAACACGGCCGTCGACGCCAATATCCACAGCGTGTGCAGTGCAAGGAATTTCGGTCCGTCGAAGAACAGCAGATACACCGAGAGTTGCGTAAACGCGTTGAAACCGTAGAGGCCCGAGAGCCAGGTTGGTTCGTACAACGCCAGCATGGTGATCCCGATGTCGCAGGAGATGACGAATGCACGCGATACCGGCAGCGTTGGCCATGGTCGGACACACCACCGGATCGCCCACGACATCACCAAGACCGCGAACGATGCCACGATGATCCGAGATGCGAAGCGATCCGGGCCGGCCCAGGGAAGAAGAATCGCCAGGGACATCACGACCGTTACCCCGTTACCCACCCCGATCAGTACTCGGATGGCCTCTGCCATCGACCGCTTGGCGAAGTACTGCACCTGCGCGGCATAGTCGACCGGCGAATTCCACCATTCGCCGGCAAGACGGCGAAACACCGCGAAACTTCGGGACCCGGCCAGCGAAGCCATCGCTGAAGACGCCTCCTCGACCGTCCCGAGAATGCCGCCGCTAATCAAAAGCAATGCGGCACCAAGATCACCGATATTACAGGTGATTGCGCGCGGTGCTGTACATCGTGATTGGACGCGCTTTGCGATATCCGGCCGGCCGGTGCACTCGACGACATTCCGGACGCCTTCGGCCCGTGCTCTCACGCCCCATCGCAGACTCTGGCGACGCGCGGATCCAGCGGGGACTTTTCATCCCCGCACGGACATCGGCCACGGGCAGGGCGCACAATTGTGCAATGCAGCTGCGTGATCGCATCACCGTCGCGCCGATCACGGCGCCCTTGCCCGTGCCGCAGTCCTTGCGCCCGACGTCAGCGCGGGTGGTGTGAACATGGGTGAGCCCGAGCCGCGCCGCCTGAACGGCCTGTCGGACATACGCGCGTTCTTTCACACGAACAAGGTGCCGCTGTACTTCATCTCGCCTACCCCGTTCAACCTGCTGGGTGTCGACCGCTGGATACGAAACTTCTTCTACCTGACCTACTTTGACTCTTTCGAGGGCACCCACTCGCGCGTGTTCGTGCCCCGGCGGCGCGACCGCCGCGATTTTGACTCGATGGACGAGGTATGCAGCCACCTGCTATCCGATCCCGAGACGCTCGACTTCATCGCGGGTCGAGGTCCCGGCGGCAAGTGCTGCTTTGTGATGCTGAACGAGGAAATCCAGGGCCTCGCGCGACAGGCGGGCCTCGAGGTGATGCACCCGCCGACGGAGCTGCGCCAGCGCCTGGGCTCCAAGATCATCATGACGCGCCTGGCCAACGAGGCGGGGGTGCCGAGCGTGCCCAACACGATCGGGCGGGCGGGCTCCTACGACGAACTTCTGGCGCTCGCACAAAACGCCGGATTGGGAGATGACCTCGTCATCTCGATCGCTTATGGCAACGCAGGCAGCGGGACGTTCTTTGTGCACGGACAGGGCGACTGGGACAAGTACGCCGGCGACCTGGTCGGCCAGGAGCTCAAGGTCATGAAGCGGATCCGCAATGTTGAGGTGTGCCTCGAGGGTGCCGTGACCCGGCACGGCACCGTGGTCGGCCCCGCGATGACGAGTCTCGTCGGGTATTCGGAGCTGACTCCGAGCCGGGGCAGCTGGTGTGGCAACGACATCTGGCGCGAGGTGCTGCCGCCCGCCCAGACCCACGCCGCGCGAGAAATGGTCGGAAAGCTGGGCGACGTCATGCGCCGCGAGGGTTACCTCGGCTACTTCGAGGTGGACCTGTTGCATGACCTCGACTCCGACGAGCTCTACCTCGGCGAGGTGAATCCGCGCCTGAGCGGCGCCAGCCCGATGACGAACTTGACCACCGAGGCCTACGCCGACATGCCGCTGTTCCTCTTTCATCTGCTCGAGTACATGGACGTCGATTACGACCTCGACATCGACGAGATCAACTCGCGCTGGGAGCGGGGCTACGGCGAAGACGAGGTCTGGGGCCAGGTGATCATCACGGAGACGTCGCCGGACATCGAGATCTTCACCGCGACGCCACGCACCGGGGTGTGGCGCATCGACGACGAAGGCCGGGTCTCCTTTTCGCGGACCGCCAATGACTGGGCCACGCTGCTCGACGGCTCCGAGGCCTTTTACCTGCGCGTCGCGGCGCCCGGCGACTTGCGTTCCGAGGGCGCCCAACTCGGCGTGCTCGTCACCCGTGGACACCTGCAGACGGACAACTATCAGTTGAGCGAGCGCTGCCAGCGCTGGGTCAAGGGCATGAAGGCGAAGTTCACCTCAACGCCTCTGACGCCCGCCGCGCCGATCGTCTCTCGGCTCGTCGCTCGCGCGTGAGCGCGCCCGCCGGTATCTCACTGGACAACTGGCTGTCGCCCCACTACTCGCACTGGTCGTTCCAGCATGTCGACGACATGGTGCCGACCGCGCTGATCTCGCGAGGGACCGGCCCGGTCGCGGCGCTCCCCCCGGCCCCCGCTCCCCTCGCGGACATCCCGGTGACCAACACCGACGGGATGGCCAGCAGCGTCGGCGCGGTGATGGCCGCCACCGCTACCGACGGGTGGGCCGTCGCCCATCGGGGGTCGATGGTGGCCGAGGAGTACCTCGGCGGCCTGAAAGCCGACACCCGCCACCTGCTGTTCTCGGTGAGCAAGTCGCTGGTGGGTGCTGTCGTCGGCGCGCTGCACGGGGCCGGTGCGATCAATCTCGAGGCGCCGGTCACGAAATACGTTCCCGCCCTTTCGAATTGCGGCTACGACGGTGCGACGGTACGCCACCTGCTGGACATGAGGTCGGGCATCGCCTTCTCGGAAAACTACGACGACCCGTCCGCGGAGATCCATCTCCTCGACCAGGCGATGGGCTGGGCGCCCAGGCGCAGTGCGGACGCCCCTGCCACCCTTCGCGACTTCTTGCAGACCTTGCGGCAGAAGTCTGCGCACGGCGGCCCGTTCGAATATCGCTCGTGCGAAACGGATGTACTCGGCTGGATCTGCGAGGTCGCCGGCGGCGAGCGGATGCCCGGACTGATGTCGGAACTGCTGTGGAGCGGCATCGGCGCCCAATGCGACGCCACCATCGGTGTAGACCCGGCCGGCACCGGATTTTTCGACGGCGGCATCAACGCCTGCCTTACCGACATGATCCGGTTCGGCTCGTTGTTCTTGCGCGACGGTGTCTCGCTCACCGGCCGGCAAGTCGTGCCGGCGGCGTGGATCGCCGACACCCTCGGCGGCGGCCCCGACTCGCGCCAGGCTTTCGCCGCCTGCCCCGAGGACACCGAATTGCCCGGCGGGATGTACCGCAACCAGGTGTGGCTTCCCTACCCCGGCGACAACGTGGCGTTGTGCCTTGGCATGTGCGGTCAGATGATCTACATCAACCGCGCGACCGAGATGGTCGCCGCCAAGTTGTCCAGCCAGCCGCATTCCCATGAGCCGCACATGCTGGACACGCTGCGCGCGTTCGATGCGGTCGCACACGAACTGGCCGGAATCACCAGCTAGTCCCGGGGCGCCGTAGGGCACCACGAACGACCCCCGTGGCTGTCTGTAGCGTGACGGCGGTGAAACCTTCCCCGGTGTCTTACACCGCCGCGTTCGCGGCCTGCGTCGCCGCCGTCGTGCTCCCGCTCGCCGGATCGGGCACGGCCACCGCCGCGGGGTCCTGCCCCACCGCCGCACCGCCTACCGGCGGGACGCCCGACTGGACATTGGCCGGAACCACCGGCAGCGTCGCGGTCACCGGGTCCACGGACACGACGGCGCCTCGCGTGACCGTGACGGCACCCTTCAGCGTGGCCCAGACCCAAGTGCATGCGCTGCACGCCGGAGACGGACCGATCGTGCCGGGCACCGCGAAGGTTTCCGTCTGCTACATGGGAGTCAACGGACGCGACGGATCGGTGTTCGACAGCAGCTACGACCGGGGTGCCCCGGTTGACTTCCCGCTCGGCGGGGTCGTGCCCGGGTTCCAGAAGGCCATTGCGGGACAAAAGGTCGGGTCCACGGTCGCCGTCGCCATGACCTCCGCGGACGGCTATCCGGACGGTCAGCCCAGC
The DNA here is from genome assembly GCA_002102225.1 of Mycobacterium interjectum. Classification (GTDB taxonomy): domain Bacteria; phylum Actinomycetota; class Actinomycetes; order Mycobacteriales; family Mycobacteriaceae; genus Mycobacterium; species Mycobacterium interjectum_B. The sequence continues at coordinate 84,593 of LQPB01000058.1, read as the reverse complement.
GCGGGCATCCGGCCGGGCGACACGCTCGTCTTCGCGATCAAGATCCTGAGCGCCTCAGGCTGAGCCGCGAAGTCGCTGTCTCTGGCGCATGAACACGATCCGCTCCGGCTCGCGGCGCCGCGTCGGTTGCGCCTCACGTCGCTGGCGCGCCCACCATGCTCGCAATGCTTGAGCGTCGATCGGCGTAGTCGGGTCGTCAAAAGGCGAGGGTGCGGTGTACATGGCGCCTTCGTTCTGCGGATTATAGACGTTTACGTTCACTATTTACTATGAGCTTACTGTGCGTGGAGGAGGAACGCCAGCGTCTACTACATGGCGCTTCGGAAGTCACCGTCGGGGTCAGCTCGCCGGCGGTACCAGCGGCGGCCGGCACACGTTGGCCGTCGGGTCCCACCACTGACCCGCGTCGCACGCCAAGGGTTGCGGCCCGACACCGAGCGGTCGGCAGACCTTGCCCGTCGGGTCCCACCACTCGCCGTCTGCGCAGTCGGCCTTGCTCACTGCCGGCGTCGCGATCGTCACGGCGGCCATTGATGCCAACGCCGCCATGACAGCGGGAACAAAACGGCGAACGAACATCCTCATTGCGAGCCTCCCCCTGGTGGCATATGGATCATCGAACCCAGCCCGGCCGTAGAGGTCAAGAGGCCCGGCGCGGCTACCGTCGAGTCCGTGACGACTGAAACCGACCCCGCGACCGACGAAGCCGAGATTCGACGGCTAATTGACGAGCTGGCCGGCGCCCTGCGGGCCCACGACCTCGATGCCGCGATGTCGATCTACGCGACCGAGGTGGTGTCGTTCGACATCGAACCGCCGCTACGACACGTGGGTGCAGAAGCAAAACGGAAGAATTGGGAGCGCGTCTTCGCGGCATACGGAGTGCCCCCTCGGTTACGAGGTTCGCCGGCTCGCCGTCACCGTGGGTGCCGACGTGGCGTTCGCCCACAGCCTTAATCGGCTCAGCGGCACGCTGAGGAACGGTACGCGGACCACCGGGTTCTGGGTCCGAGCGACGATGTGCTTCCGGAAGCTCCATGGCGCCTGGTTGATTGCCCACGACCAGGTGTCGGTCCCCTTGGACCTGACGACCGGTGCGGCGCTGATGAACCTGCAGCCGTGAGGACATTGGCAGTGTTTGGCAGTTGACGGCGTGGGCCTGGCAGTGGCGGTGGCGCTTCACTGGCGGGTGGGGTCGACACCAAACGCTGTAGGGAGGAATGACCGTCATGGCACAGCTCGCACTCCGGCAGGCCACGATCGAATACCAGGAATTCGGACCGCAGGATTCACCGCACGCGCCCGTGCTGTTCGTGCACGGCATCCTGGTGGACGGCCGACTGTGGCGCGAGGTCGTCGAAGGCCTGTCACGGCGCGGGTTCCGCTGCATCGTGCCGACGCTACCGCTGGGCTCACACACCATCCCGGTCCACGACGCGACCGCGCTGTCCCTGCCCGGCGTGGCCGAGCTGATCAACGACCTGATCGTCGCCCTCGACCTCGCCGATGTGACGCTCGTCGGTAGCGACACCGGAGGTGGGCTGTGCCAACTGGTCGTCGACGCCCACCCGGATCGGATCGGCCGTCTGCTGCTCACCAATTGCGACGCCTTCGACAAGTGCCCGCCCTTCCCGTTCGACATCGCTTTCCGGCTGCTTCGGGGCCCCATCTCGATCAAGGCGCTGTGCACGCAAATGCGGTGGCGGGCGCTGCGCCACTCGCCGCTGGGCTTCGGCCTGCTCATCAATCGGCCCGATCCGGACCTCACGCTCGCCTGGCTGCGGCCCTGCCTCAACGACTCGCGCATCTGCCGCGACCTGGCGGCGCTGTTGCGCCAGGTGGCCGCCTTCGACCTCACCGACGTGGCCACCCGCCTCCCCCTATTCACCAAGCCGGTCGCGTTGGTCTGGGGCCAAGAGGATCGCTGCTTCACCCCAGGCCTGGGACGGCGCCTGGCCGGGTTGTTCAGCAACGGGAAGCTGATCGAGGTGCCAGACGCGAGAACCTTTGTGTCCCTGGATCAGCCGCACGCGGTGATCGACGCGATTGCCGCATTGAACGCGGTAAGCGCGTAGTCCGACGATCGCTCAGCGGCTAACCCGGAAACGTTTGAGCCGCGACGTTGTTCCGGAGATCAATTCGACGCTGCTTCTTGGCAATTGAAAGTGCGTCGCAAGTAACCGGGCGACGGCCTCGTTGGCCTTGCCGTCAACCGCCCGCTCCCGGACGTAGATGGTCAGCTCACCCTCAGGACCGACCTCGACAAGGGGCCCCTTGCGGCTGCCGGGCTTGACCTTGACGACGACGGAGTCGTTCATGCCGCGTAAGGCTACCGCCGGGACGCCGCGCCGATGAGTTTCGGGCGCGCCACGAGTCAGACCTTTCAGAGCCGAGAATTCGATCGCGAAGGTGGATGCCATGCCCTTGGACAAAGTAGCCCTGCCCCCCGTCGTCGACCGCTCGACGTGGCGCGCGGCGCTCGACGAACTGCGCGAGCGCGAGAAGGGCGCCACCCGTGAACTGGACGCGATCGCGGCCCAGCGCCGGCGCCTGCCGATGGTCGAGTTGCCCGACTACACCCTGATCGGCGCCGACGGACCCGTCAGCCTGGCGGATGTGTTCGCCGGCCGTTCGCAGCTCATCGTCTACCACCACATGTGGTCGGACGGCGCCGAGTGGCAGTGCGGCGGGTGCACAGGCTTCACGTCGCAATTCACCCGGCTGGAGTTTCTCGACAACTACGACGCCCGGTTCGTCATCGTGACCAACGGACCGATCGAGGAGGCACTCGCCTACAAGCGCAGGGTCGGCAACCGGATGGAGTGGTACTCGTCCTCGAAGAGCACGTTCGGCGCCGACATGGACGCACCTCCCGGCGGGGGGTTCGGGGTCAATGTGTTCCTGCGCGACGGCGACACCGTGTACCGCACGTGGCACACGAACGGGCGAGGCACCGAGCAGCTCAGCCATTCGTTCGGGTTGATCGACATCTTGCCGTGGGGCCGGCAGGAGGAATGGCTCGATTCCCCTGAGGGTTGGCCCTCCCGCCCGACATACTCGGGGTGGCTCGACTCCCCCGACATCGCAGCCGCCTACGGGCCCACGGAGAAAGAGGCCAACTCATGACCGCCACCGCCGAACGTTACGTCGCCACCCGCACCATCGCCGCGACACCGACGCGGATCTTCGCCGTTCTGGCGGACCCCTCCCACCACTGCAACACCGAACCCACCGACTGGGTTCGTGACGCGGTGGACGTCGCACCGATCACCGGCGCCGGACAAATGTTCGCGATGAACATGTTCCTGACCCAGGCCGGTGGTGACTACGTCGTCCACAACCTGGTGAACGTGTTCGAGAACGACCGTGCGATCGGGTGGATGCCCGGCCAGCTCGACGACGCGGGCAACCACCGCCCCGGCGGTTGGTTGTGGCGCTACGACCTCGCCCCTAACGGGGACCGCACCGACGTCACCCTCACCTATGACTGGAGCGGCACGCCGCAGGATTTCCGCGACCAAGTGGGCACGATGCCCATCTTCGGTCCGGACTACCTGATGCAATCACTGGCGGCCCTCGAGCGCTCGATCGTGCACTGATCCTCCGCTTTCACGACGCGAATGAGTCCGGCGCGTCACATATTCGGTCAACCGAAAAGTGCGTCCCGTACATCAGACTTGCATTCCAAATTGTTCGCCCGAAGCATTCCTCTGGTCGAATAGAAGCATTCGTCGGAATCAGCGTGCGATCCGGTTTAGTTTGGTAAATCTCGATGACCCAAGCCCGGCGCCGCGTGGTCGCCGGATACCGCTCGGAAGGCAACAATGAGGTGGTTGGCGGCGTGGTGGCGACAGCCTGACCACTTCGACTGGCTGACCGGCTACCTGCAAGCCCACGGTCTGAGCGCCAACACCCGCCGCGTCCTGGCGGTGGTCTCCGCGTCGCTGGCGCTGTGGCCGGTCAACGTCCTGTGGGGCCAGACGCCGTTTTACCCGCGTGTGGCGCTGACCGTCTCCGTGCTGGCCGGCCTGGTCGGGCTGGGCATGGCGATGGTGTGGTTGTCCCGATGGCCCACGCGGCGTCAATCGATCGTTTTCGCGATGACCGGCAGCGCGAGCGTGGCCGCCGGCTGCCTGTGGCAGACCGAGCCGATCGTCGCGCTGATGGCGTGTTCGGCTTTAGCCGTTCCGGGTGGCTACGTCGCGTTTTTTCACACCGGCCGGTATATGGCTTTGAACTTCTTCCTGGCCGGCGCGGTGGGGGCCGTCGAAGTGGTGCGCCTGGTCTTCGCCGGCGAGACGACGCTGGCCTTCACCGGTTACTTTCTCGTGCTCGAACTCAACGTGATAGTGCCATTCGCCATCCAAATCGTCGTACGGGCGCTGGGCGTGGATTTATTGCGCGCCAATCGCGACCCGCTGACGGGCCTATTGAATCGGCGCGCCTGCGACCGCGCCATCATCGGGCGGATGCTCGCCGCCGGAGACCACACGTATCTGTCCGTCGCCATGGTTGACCTGGATCGCTTCAAAGCGGTCAACGACAGCCAGGGGCACGCGGCCGGCGACAAGGCACTCGTCGCGGCCGCCCGGGCACTCACGGCCGCCTGCCTGGACACAGCGGTCATCGGGCGGGTCGGCGGGGAGGAATTCCTGATCGCGGACGTCGTCACGACACAACCGCCGCACGGGTGGGGTCATCGGCTCTGTCATGCCATTGCGGCGATCCCCGCCCCGGTGACGGCCAGCGTGGGAACCGCCACCCTGCCGTTGCGCAGCGTGGGATGCGATGACGCCGAACGGGCGTTTCGCCAGCTGGTCGCCGACGCCGACACCGCCATGTACGAAGCCAAGCGATGCGGCGGAAACCAGGCGCGGCACCATCTTTCCCCGGCGGCGGCCCCGACGTCCTGACGGGTAGAGGGTCTTAAATAACGTTAAAGCGCACCGCCGCACGCACTCCCACGGGGCGGGACCGCGGCTCGCATGCAGCGAAAAGCTCTTGTCCACAACATGCTTCAGAAAAAACAGCCGCTCCGCGGCGATAAACATGGGGCGGGACGGCGGGGCGCGTCGTAGCGCGATCGTTCTTAGAAATGCCGCGCCGCGGCGGGTCAGCTCACCACCGTCGAGCGAGTAGGGTCAGCGCATGACCGTTCTGCGAACCCAGGTCTGTGTAGCCGGCGGCGGTCCCGCCGGACTCGTCCATGCTCTTCTGCTCGCCCGTGCCGGCGTCCAGGTTGTCGTCTTGGAGAAGCACAACGACTTCCTGCGCGATTTCCGCGGCGACACGGTGCATCCGACCACGCTGCGGATCATGGACGAGCTCGGGTTCATTGACGAGTTCTTGCGCCTGCCCCACACCAAGATCACGCGTGTCGCGTTCGACACCGACGGCTCACTTCGCACCTTCGGCAACTTCAGCGTGCTCAAACGGCTGGGCTTTCGACAGCCCTACATCGCGTTGATGCCGCAGTGGGACTTCCTCGACTTCCTGGCCGAAAAGGCAAGCGCCTACCCGGAATTCACTCTGATCCGCAACGCGGAAGTCAAAGACCTGATCTTCGACCGCGAGCGCGTCGCCGGCGTACGCACGCCCGACCTCGAGGTGCGCGCCGAGCTGGTGGTCGGCGCCGATGGACGCAAGTCGGCCGTGCGGGACGCCGCGGGCCTGACCATCGCCGCCGCGCACTCCCCGATGGACGTCTTGTGGTTCCGGCTGAAATGGCGTCCCGGCGACCCCCAGGAGCTGTTCGGGGTCCTCCGTCGGGGCCTGCTGATGGCGATGATCTACCGGGGTGACTACTGGCAGGTCGCTCATCTCATGCCCAAGGGAACCGACCCGCGCGAGGGTTCGCTGGAGGCGTTCAAAGAGCGTCTCGTCTCCGCGCGGCCGGAGTTGCGCGAGCACGTCAACGACCTGCACTCCTGGGACGACACCAGCTACCTCGACGTGCGGGTGGACCGGCTCGAGAAGTGGTGGCGCACAGGCCTGCTGTGCATCGGCGACGCCGCGCACGCCATGTCGCCGGCCGGAGGGGTCGGCATCAACCTCGCGGTCGCCGATGCGGTCGCCGCGGCGAATGTCCTGTGCGGACCGCTGCGCGAAAACCGGCTGACCGATGCCGACCTCGCCAAGGTTCAGAAACGCCGCGAGCTGCCGACTCGAATCATCCAGGCCGGTCAGGTCTTTATCCAGAACCGGGCGGTCGAACCCAACCTGACCGGTGACCTGTCCCCGATCCCCCTTCCCAAATTCGTCGGTCGCGGTCCATTGCAGTTTCTCCCGCCGATCATCGTCGGTCGCGGCTTCCGCCCGGAGCATGTTCGCACCCCGGACGTACACGCCGGCTAGGAGTCGCCGGCCAGCGGATCGAACATGTGCGCCGGGTCGATCCCGAGTTGTCGCGCAACGTGGCTGGCGTCCCAATACTCACGCCAGTGCGTGATCGCACCGTCGCGGACCTCGAAAATGGCGGTGACGAAGAACTTTACGGTGACGCCATTCATCGCATTCACGTCGATGCGCTCGACTACCACGGTGTCGCCGTTCGACACGATCGTGCGAATTTCGCTTCCCTCGATCATGCCGGTGGAGAGGCTGTTGTGCTTCTCCAGCTCGGCGCGGGCCGCGTCGCGTCCGACGACCACGGGTGAGAGCGGCACGTGCAGCTGCCAGGCGAAGTCGTCCGCCATGAGCGCCGCCATCGCGTCGATGTTCATGTGCTCGCCGTAGGCCGCGTGGATGAAGTCGAGCACCAGCTGTTCGGTTTCGCTTTTGCTGGCAACGCCCTCTGGCATGTCGCTCTCCCGGTCATACTCGCCGATAAATAAATCGATTGATTTAATGCTGGGTCGACACTATCCGGCGCGGTGGCGTCGGTAAAGGCCCGCGCCGCGCCCGCCCCGTCTAGCCAAGGGCGGCCGCGCGCGTCAGGCCTGGGGGCCCTCCGACGGCGGCCAGTGCGAGCCCGGGGACGCGTCGCCGGGCTCGGCGTACTCGCCACGGGCCAGCGGCACCCACTGCTCGGTCGGCGCGGGCTGCTTGGACGAGGGGAAGTCACGAAGATTACCCGACGGCTTGGCGTCCCATTTGGCGAACGTCAACGGCGTCTGCAGCCAGCAGTGCAGCAGGTTGTACGCCGCCTCCAGCGAGTCGATGTGGGTGCGCTCCCAGCCGTGGCTGCCGTCGACCCCGAAGCCGACCAGCGCGGCCCGGGTTTCCGCCCCCGCCTCGATCGCGGCGGCGGCGTCGGAGCGGTAGTAGCGGAACACGTCCCGCACGTAAGGGATGTCGTGTTCCTTGGCGAGCCGGCACAGCTTGCGGGTCAGGTGGTAGTCGAAGGGGCCGTGCATGTCGGCCATCGGGATGGTGACACCGTCCTCGACGGAGTGCTGACCGGGCGCGCACACCGCGTTGTCCACCGAGACCAGCTCCGCGACGTCCGCGGGCAGGCCGTGGCTGGCCCCGTGACCGACCTCCTCGGTGATGGTGATCATGATCGTGGTGCGGTGCGGCAGCACCAGCTTGTTCTCCGAAATGTTCTTGGCGAGCGCGAGTGCGATTGCGACGCCGGCCTTTCCATCGAGATGACGGGAGACGATGAAACCGTCGGCGGTGAGTTCGGGGCTGGCGATCAACGCAACGAAGTCACCGACGTTGAGGCCCAGGCGCATCAGATCCTCGCGCGAGGACACCTTGCGGTCGACGCGGACCTCGACGTGCTTCCAGTCGGTGGGCTGGGTGTCGATCTCGTCGCCGAAGGCGTGCCCGCTGGACTTCAGCGGCAGGACGGTGCCCGTGATGAACTCGTCGGGGTCGTCGCTGAAGATCCGCACCCGGGCGCCGGTGGCGAAGCGGGCCGAGAAGGTGCCGACGGGAATCAGCTCGAGGCGGCCGTTGTCCTTCAGGCTGCGCACCATGCAGCCGATGGTGTCAGCGTGAACCGCCAGCGCCCGGTCGGTGGTCGCTGACTCCCCCGGCAGTTCGGCGGTCAGCGCGCCGCGGCGGGTCAGGGTGAACGGCACGCCAAAGCCGTTGAAGATGTCGCCGATCAGCTGCATCACCGCGTCCGTTCGCCCCGCGGGGCTCGGGGTCTGCAGCAGCGCGAGCAGAGTGTCGATCATCCACGCGCGGTCGGCCTCAGCCATGGCCGCGGTTTGGCGCACGGTGTCCCCCTTCGGTGTCGTCCGGATTCGCGTTCAACCTACCGGGTGGTGGGAGCCGACGGGCTGGCAGGCGCATGCCACCAAAAATTCTTTTACCGGTCATCGCTGCAAATTCACGTTAGGCTCCTCGATGTCCGGGTTACATCGCGCATGAGGAGCCCGCTATGAAAGTAGATGCGGAAGGACACCAGGAAGAAGACGTCCGCCGGCTACGCGAATTCAACGCGTTCGACAAATTCTCGGATGGAGATTTGCGGCGTCTCGTCGAGGCGGCACACCGCATCGCGCGGTCCAAGCCGTGGCCGCTGATTCTGGAGCAGACTCCCTCGGATGCCTGCTTCATCATGCTCAGCGGCGAGGCCGGGGTGTACGTCGGCCAGGACCGCATTGCGGTGTTGGGCCCGGGCGAGGTGATCGGCGAATCCGTGCTGCGCCGCGGGCAACTGCGTTCCGCGACGGTGACGACGACCGGGCCGTCGGAGGTGCTGCGCATCGAACGCGACGAGCTCGCCCGCCTGATCGAGGAGGTGCCCGCCCTGCGCGAGACGATGGACGCGACCGTCGCTCGGCACGAGCCGGTGGTCCGCGCGCAGGGGAAGGCAAAACCAGACCGCTGCAAGGTAAACGCCTCGGTCCCGGCGGACTTGGTGGAACGGTTCGAGGAGGCCGCCGTCGGCGCCGGCGTGAGTGTCACGGCGGCGCTCGAGGATGCGCTCACCCAGTGGATCGCGGCGCGCTAGGAAGCGGATTCGCGCTCTGAGATGAGCTCGGCGAGCGCAAGGATCCGCTGGGCGTCGCGCACGTGCAAGCTCTCGACCATCCGGCCATCGACCGTGATGACGCTATTTCCCGCCGCCCGGGCCTGATCGTAGGCCGAGACGATCTTGCGGGCGTCCACCAGCTCTGTGTGGGACGGCCCGAACTGGTCGTTGGCCGGGGCGATTTGGGACGGGTGGATGAGGGTCTTGCCGTCGAACCCCATCTCGCGACCTTGCCGGGCCTCGGCACGGAAGCCGTCTTCGTCGCTGATGTCGTTGAAAACACCGTCCAGCACGGCCTTTCCGGCCGCCCTCGCGCCCAGCACCGCCAGCGACAACGCCGTCAGCGCCGGCGCGCGTCCGGGGACGTGCAGCGCGTGCAGGTCGTTCACCAGATCGTTGGTGCCCACCACGAACGCGGCCAGGCGATCGCTGGCCGATGCGATCTCCTCCGCCCTCAGGAAGGCGCGGGGCGTCTCGATCATCACCCACAGCCGCAGCGACGCCGGCGCACCGAGCTTGTCGAGCGCCGCGACCAACGCTTGGACCTGTTCGCCCGTCTCGACCTTGGGCACCAGCACCCCGTCGGCGACAGAGGAGGCCACGGCCGCCAAATCGTCGTCGTGCCAGTCGGTGTCGAGGCCGTTGATGCGCACCACGACCTCGCGAGGCCGGTAGCTCTGCGACGAGACCGCGTCGCACACCCTGGTCCGCGATTCGGCCTTGGCATCGGGTCCGACGGCATCCTCGAGGTCGAAGATCAACACGTCCGCCGGCAGGGTCTTGCCCTTCTCCAGCGCGCGGGAGTTGTTGCCGGGCAGGTAAAGGGCCGATCGGCGCGGGCGCAGCGCCGGCGCCCCGTGATGTTCGAAATCCACGTGGCAAGGGTAGGCGGTGCCGATCGGCGTGGCCGAACCCGGAAGGCCGGCGCCCCGCTAGAAAAGCAGGGGCGGCAGGTTCGCGAACTGCGGGATGACGCCGAACTGGCTTCCCTGGAAGAAGAACTCCAAACCGAAGGTGGTAAACGACCCGCCGGTGATCTGGCCCATCGCGTTTCCGGTCACGGAAATTGCCTGGTAGCCGACCGGCGTGAGCCCGCCTATGGTTGCCCCGAAGCCGCTGGGACCGGCGTACTCGCTCCCGGTCGCCGACAACCATGTCAGGGGGCCCAGCGGCGTGTTCACGGTCCCGGTTCCGTTCACCGCCAACCCGATGCCCGAGCCGCCGGGCCCAACGAACGGAAGCCCACTCAGCGATAGCGACCCGACTTGGCCGAACGGACTGTTCAGGATCACGGATTCGACCACGCCCGAGGCGTCCCCGCTTATCGCGACCTGCAGCGGGCCGAAACCCTGGCTAAACGTTTGAGCCGGGCTGAACGCGGCCGCACCGGTACTTGCCGTATTCACCGCGTTCATCACCGTTTGCCGTGCATTCGCGACTTCGGTGCTCACATATTGCGCGGCCCCGCCATTCAACAGGTTCACGAATTCGTCGTGAAAGGTCGCGGCCTTGGCGCTGAGCGCCTGGAATTCTTGACCACGCATACCGAAAAGGGCCGTGACCGCCGCCGATACCTCATCGGCGCCGGGCGCCGCAATTGCGGTCGTCTGACCAGCCGCCGCGGCGGTCGCGCTGCGCAGTGCGGCGCCCAGATTCGCTAAGTTCCCGCTGGCCGCGGACACCAGGTCCGGTGCGATGCTCAGCAACGACATAACCCCACCCTCCACCGAATAGTCGCGAACGCCGAGACATTTGGCGATCGGCAAATCGTAACAGCCGGTGATCCATCGGGAGCCGAATTAGCGTTTGTTCATTGGTCGTGTCAGCCGGCGCCGAGTTGCGCCACTGCCGGTAACAAACTGGATTGCGTCAACAATTGCCGTCAATTTCCCGAAAATGAGCTTTCTCGGTTTGTAAGGCGGCTTTATCCCGGTCGTCGAAGGCTTCGATCGCCCGGCCCTCAACGATTTCGTTCGCCGCGGGCTAAGGCGGGCCCGGAGTGGGAACCCTGGGTGGGAATAGGGAGGAACAGCTCATGCAGCGACAGGAGATCCGATCACTCTCCGACCTCGCCGGCGAGGGCACCCGGGTGCTCACCAGCCTGGTGCGCGACACGCACAGCGGCATCGCGCGGCGGGTTTTCCGCTCGATCGGCCCGGTGGCCAAACCCGTGGAGGTCGTCCACAACACGACCGCCGCGGCGACCTACCACGCGGTCGATCGCGCGCTTCGGGCCGCGCTGCGCGGGGCCGGTGCACTGGCCGCCGAGGCGCGCGGCAGCGACGACGACGAGACCGTCGAATCGGACCCCAGGGTCGCCGGTTTCATCGCCGCGCTCAACGGGATCTACGGCGATGAGCTGACCAACCGCGGCAACGGCTTCGCCCTGAGGATGCAAGTACGCCGCCACGGCAAACCCGTCGGGATGAACGCCGCCGACATCGCGGACGCGTTCCCCCAACCCGCCGGGCGCATCGCGGTTTTCGTGCACGGCTGGTGCATGACCGAAAGGTCGTGGTGGCGACGGCCGCGCGACGGCGAGGAGATGAGCCCCTACGGGTCCCGCCTGCGCGACGAGTTGGGCTTCACCCCCGTTTACCTGCGCTACAACACGGGATTGCACATCTCCGACAACGGGAAATCCCTTGCCGCCCTGATTGATCGGCTGCTGGCGCTGTGGCCGGTGCCGGTCGAGGAGATCGCGCTGATCGGTCATTCGATGGGCGGCCTGGTGGCGCGCAGCGCGTGTCACTACGGAACCCAGCACCAACACCGCTGGCCCGGCTCCGTTCGCCACGTCGTCTGCCTCGGCTCCCCGCACCTGGGAGCCGATCTGGAGAAGGGCGTCCACGCCGCATCCTGGGCGCTCGCCCGGCTGCCCGAAACCGAAGGCCTGGCCTCGTTCCTCAATGCCCGCAGCGTGGGCACGAAGGATCTGCGGTACGGAGCGCTGATCGACGAGGACTGGAGCGAGTGCGACCCCGACGAGTTCCTGCGCGACCGCTGCAACGAGGTGCCGTTCCTGCCCCATGCCGTCTACCACTTCGTGGCGACGAGCGCGGGCCCGGGGCCGCTCGGGGCCGTGCTCGGCGACCGCCTGGTGCGCCCCCACAGCGCTTCCGGGAAGGGCAGGTCGCGCCGGATTCCGTTCGATCCGGACCACGGGCTCACGCTTACCGGCCTGCACCACTTCGACCTGCTCAATCACGCCGAGATCTATGCGAAATTGCGCGAGTGGCTGGGTCAGTCGCCCGGGCCGGCGGAGCCCACCGGCTAATCCTTCTTCTCGCGCCACTCCCGCTCGAACGGCAGCCGCCAGGCGTTGGGCGCGATCAGCTGATGAATCGCGTTGGGGCCCCACGTGCCGGGCTGATACATCTTGGCGGCGGGAGGATCGTTGAGCAGATCTTCCGAACGCTCCCACAATGATTCGATGCCCTCCGCGGTGTTGAACAGCGTGTGGTCGCCGCGCATCGCATCGAGGATGAGCCGTTCGTAGGCCTCCAGCACATCGGCGACGGTGTCGATCTCCTGCGAGGAGAACTGCATGGACAACTTGTCGAGCTTCATGCCGGGTCCCGGGCGCTTGCCGTAGAACGACAGCGACACCTTCGAGTTGTCGGCGAGGTCGAACGTGAGGTGGTCGGGGCCTTGGGTTCCAACGCCCGATCCGGGCGGAAACATGGTTCGCGGAGCCTCTTTGAAGGCGATCGAGATGATGCGGATGCCCTCGGCCATCTTCTTGCCGGTGCGCAGATAGATCGGCACGCCGGCCCAGCGCCAGTTGTCGATGCCGACCTTCAGCGCGATGAACGTCTCGGTGTCGGAGTCCTTGGCCACCCCCTTCTCGTCGCGGTACCCGCTGTACTGGCCGCGCACCACGTTGGACGGCTTGATCGGCAGCATCGACCGGAACACCTTGTTCTTTTCCTCGCTGATGGCGAACGGCTCGAGTGCGGTCGGGGGCTCCATCACCACGAAGGCCATGACCTGGAACAGGTGCGTGACGACCATGTCCTTGTAGGCGCCGGTCTCTTCGTAGAAGTCCGCCCGCTGATCCAGCCCCAGGGCCTCGGGGATGTCGATCTGGATGTGGTCGATGAAGTTGCGGTTCCAGATCGGCTCGAACAGCCCGTTGGCGAAGCGGAACGCCAGGATGTTCTGGGCGGCCTCTTTGCCCAAGAAGTGGTCGATGCGGAAAATCTGGGATTCCTCGAACGTTTCGTGCACGAAGTCGTTGAGCGCCACCGCGCTGGCCAGATCGGTGCCGAACGGTTTCTCCATGACCACCCGCGAGCGCTCGACGAGCTTGGCGTCGCGCAGCATGGTGATGACGGCGCGCGCGGCCTTCGGGGGGACCGACAGGTAGTGCAGTCGGCACACGTTGGGCCCCAGATTGTTCTCGGCCTCGGCGACGGCGGCGGCGAGCGCTTCGGGCCCCGCGGACTGTGGGACGTAGGTGATGATCTTCGCGAAGTTGGCCCACTGTTCGTCGTTCAGCTTGTGCGTGCCGAACGAATCGATCGCGTTCTTGGCGATCTCGCGAAATTCGTCGTCGCTGAGGTCTTCGAGCGACGTCGCGATGATCTGGATGTCGGGGGCGAGATCGGACTGGTCCAGGTAGGCCAGGCCGGGGATCAGCTTGCGTTTGGCCAGGTCCCCCGTCGCCCCGAAGAGGACGATGACGTGGGGATCGATTGCTTCGGCTTCGTGGCGGCGCGGGCGTTTCTCCGGTGCCGGGTACGAGATCGTTTGCGGTTTCTTGGTGGCCACTCTTGCGATACTTCCATCGCCGCGCCGTGTCTGCAGCCCTGCGACGCGTCCGGTTGATGTTGTCTCAGTCCCCATTCCCCCGCGGCGCGGTTACCAATCGCGCGGCTGGGTATGGAATAGCGACGGGTACCGCGGCCCGACCGTGACCGGCAAGGGAAAGCGATATGACGAACCCCGACAGAGACCCCGTGAGCCACGCCCAGCAGCTGGAGGACATCGTCGACGAGCTCGGCGAGAAGGTCGCCAATGAGCGGGAGGCGGAGGACGTTCCCGGCAAGCCCAGCGAGCGGGAACAGGCCGCCACCCGCGGCACCAAGGAGGAGCCGCCGGACTAGCGGTGCTGGGCCTATCTGCCGCGCCAGGCGAGCATCGTCTCCAGCTCGGAGAAGTCGTAGCCGCTGCCGTCCGGGTGGATCTCGGTGGTGAACAGCGTGACCCCCTCGTCGACGAACGCGTCGGCGGTCGGGGCGTCCGTCCACGCCATTGCCCGTTCGATGGCGGCCTCGTCGCGTCCGGCCTCGGAGGCCAGCCGCTTGAGGAGATCGTTCTTGCGGCGAAATTCCTCGATGGGTTCGAAGCTGTGCCAGATGTCGGCGTGGCGCGCCGCGATGGGAATGGTCCGCCGCTCGCCGCCGCCACCGATGAGGATCGGGATGTGCCGCACCGGGCCGGGCGTCAGGTGGGCGAGACGGTGCTCGATGCGCGCCAAGCCCTCGTCGAATTGGTCCATCCGCGTTCGCACGCTGCCGTAGTCGTAGCCGTAGACGGTGAAGTCTTTCCAGTACCAGCCCGCGCCCAGCCCGAGGATCAGGCGGCCCTGGCTGATGTGGTCGACCGTGCGTGCCATGTCCGCGACCAGGTCGGGGTTGCGGTAGGGCATGCCGGTGACGAGCAGACCGATCTCGGCCCGGCTGGTGATCTCCGCCCAGGACGCCAGCGCCGTCCAGCCCTCGAAGTTGTTGACCTCCGGCTGCTCGTCGTGCAGGTGCGGGACACCGTCGACGATGTCGACGAACGGTTTGTGAAAGTGGTCGTAGCCGAAGATGGCGTCGGCGCCCAGTTCTTCCGCGTGCAGCACCGCCTGTCGCCAGGTTTGGTAGTCGGGCGTCCCCCCCGGCCAAAGCTGGACGCCGATCCGCACGTGGCTGGGCCTGACCCCGCTGGCTGAGTCGGTCATCTTCGCCTTTCGTGGTGGTCTGCAAGCCGATCGTGGCGTGCCGGCCGGGCACGTGCACTACAAACCGAACGAACGCGCCGTTCCTTCCCGCCTTGACCGCCCGCCGCGGCGTCCCTATCGTCGGCACTAAGTGTACGAAACCGTTTCGTTCATCGGAGGGTCGAGTGGTTCGGGGAGAAGGGCGCACCGACGCGATTCTGGATTCGGCCCTCGAGCTGCTGGCGGCCACCGGGTACGACCGGCTCACCATCGATGCGGTCGCCTCGCGAGCGGGGGCCAGCAAGGCGACGATCTACCGTCGCTGGCCCGGCAAGCCGGAGCTGGTGATGGCGGCGCTGTCGCGACAGGGCACGGCCGCGACCGCGGACGTGGATACCGGCGATCTCCGCGACGACTTGGCCCAAGCGATCGTGCAGCTGCGCGACAGCCTCGCGTCGCAGGACGGCGCGTTGATTTTGGGTCTGCTCAACGCGATGCGCGACAACGGCGAGCTTGCCGAGCACGTCCGCGGTCAGGTCCTCAGCGCCAAGCGATCGGTCATCGGCGGGCTGGTCGCTCGAGCGGTCGAGCGCGGCGAGCTGCCGGCCCGGGCGGACCACGAGTTGGCATCCGAGATCGCCTCCGCGCTGGTCTTCACGCGCATCCTGGTCACCGGCCAGCCGCTCGACGACGCCGACATCGCGCGCATCGTGGACGCCGTGCTGATGCCCGTGCTCACGCGCGATTCGGAAGGCCGGCAGACGTCATGATCCCGACGCTTGCGCTCGCATTCCTCGGCGGCCTGTTGGCCGGCAACGCCATTCCCCATTTCGTCCGTGGCATCACCCGGCAGCGTTATCCGAACGCGTGGGGCGGTGGCCCCGTCCCCAATGTCGTCGCGGGATGGGCCGGGCTAGTGCTGGCCGCGGTGACGCTGCATGCCGCATTTCACGGGCGCGATCCGCTGTGGCCGTTCTGCGCGGCGGCGCTCGGCGTGCTGTTGATCGGGCTGTTTCACGCCGGGCCCGGCGCGTTCGGGCGGCGCTGAGCCTCTCCGAACCACGCGGTCAGGGCGTCGGCGAGCCCGGCCTCGGTTCGCTCCCCCGCCCAGGCGACGTATCCGTCGGGCCGGATCAGCACGGCGCCTGGCGCGGGCACCGCGCCGAGCGCCGGAAGTTCCCACGCTCCAACGTATTTCGCGTCGAGCGACCGGACTCGATCCGCCCACGGAGTGGCGTCGAACTCACCGGACGCACCAAGGTTGAGCAGTACCGGCCGCGCGTCGCGCAGCAAGCTGAAGACCCGCGTCGGCCCGTCGGCGGTGACCACCTCCAGGTCGGGCATGCGGCGCCCGAGCAGCGGATGCCCCTCGCCGAGGTGGTAGTGGATGTCCAGGCCCGACATCATCGCGCCGAATCGCCGGCGCGACTCGTCCATGCTGAGGAGCTCGGACATGCTGTCGCGCAACGCCTTCAGGTGGTCATCGGGACGCAGGAGTGTCAGTTGCGCCATCGCGTTGCGCAGCACGCGCGCGCCTACCGGGTGCCGTTCGGCGTGGTAGGTGTCGAGCAGCGCGTCGGGCGATATCCCCTTGACCACCTGTGCCAGCTTCCAGCCGAGGTTCACCGCGTCCTGCACGCCGGTGTTGAGGCCCTGCCCGCCGATCGGGTGATGCACGTGTGCGGCGTCGCCGGCCAGCAGGACCCGCCCCGCGCGGTAGGCCTCAGCCTGACGCGCCACGTCGGTGAACCGCGAAATCCAACGGGGACTGTGGATCCCGTAATCGGTTCCGTATACCGCGACGAGCGCCTCGCTCAGCTCGCGCAGGGTGGGCTTGTCGGCGCGCTCGACCTGCCGCTCGGTCACCATGACCCGCACCGGGCCTAATTCATCCGGCCTGCTGAGCGCGTGGACGCCGAGGGCGTCGTGGCGGATGCCCCATTCCGGCTCGCCATCACCCGCCACTTCGACCTCGGCGAGCAGGTAACTCGTCGTCGGATCCCAGCCCGGGAAGGCGATGCCGACGGACTTGCGGACCGCGCTGCGTCCGCCGTCGCACCCGACGACGTAGCGGGCGCGCAAGGAGTGGCCGTCGGACAGCGCCACCTCGACGCCGGCGTCGTCCTGGGCGACGGTGGTCACCTCGCGTCCGCGATAGATCGGCACCGCCAGCTCGTCGACCCACCCGGCCAGGAGTCGCTCGATGTGGGTCTGCCAGAGCGCCAGCCCGTAGGGGTGCCGGGTGGGAAAGTCGCTGATATCCAATCGAATTTGGGCAAACCCCGCGACCTGCGCCACCTGACCCTCCGCGAGGAACCGGTCGACGATTCCGCGCTGATCGAGGACCTCGATGGTGCGCGCGTGCAATCCGCCCGCCCGCGCGCCGATCAACTCCTGACTGGCGCGCCGCTCGACAATGGCGACGTCGACCCCAGCCAGTGCCAACTCGCCGGCCAACATCAATCCGGTCGGCCCTCCCCCGGCGATCACCACCGCGTGGCCTCCCCCAGCCGCTGACAACGCACTCATTTCGCAACCCCCCGTTCGCTCCGATTCCCCTTCGACCAGCGATTTTGAGGCATGACCCCGGTCTTGCCGCAAGCCCCCGGGTGCGTAATATGTTGAAGTGGGACGGATTAAAACCGTCCCCCTCTTTTGCGGACATCGCCCGACCCATCCATTACCGTTCAGATGACAATTGGCGGCTTCTCCGCATAGCCGCAGCTGACCAGAGGGTGACGGGATGGGTCTTCGCCTTGCAGGCCCCTTCGGCCGTCGGGCCACCCGCCGATACCAACTGCGGCTGCGCGCCGATTCGGGAAGCGGCTTTTATGCCGGACACCAGGTTCGGCTGCTCCGGATCTATCTGGGCACCACCACGTTCCTTTACATCTACGGGGTGGTGTTCAGCACCGTGTTTCCGATCCACCACGGGCTGGCGAGGGGGAATCCGACCGGGGGGATCGTGGCGATCGCCCTCGGACTCGCGGCGCTGGCCTGGCTGGCCGTCCGCCCCGACAAACCCGCGCCGGCGACGGCGGCGGCGATCGTGGCCACGCCCGCGGTGATGGCCTTCCACATCGCGATCAGCGCCGAGTTGGCCTGCCTGATCGCGCCGATGTTCCTCGCGATGTACCTGCGCGCGTTCTACTCACCGCGCCGCGGTGTGCTGTTGGTCGGCGTGCTCACGCTGGCGACGCTGGCTGCCCTGGCGGCCTCGCACACGGCCAAGCTGTATATCGACTACCTGATCTTCGTCGTCGCGATCGTCGGGGCCGCCGAGTCCTTCGGATTGGTGACGCGCAGCCTGGTCGCGGCCGCCTGCACCGATCCCCTCACCGGTCTGCTGAACCGGGCCGGCTGGGAGATCGCCACCACCGATCTGCTGGCGCGAGCCCGTTCGTCGACGACCACCGTCACCGTCATCGCGCTCGACATCGACAACTTCAAACGGATCAACGACACCGACGGACACGTGGCCGGGGACGAGCATCTGGTCAGCCGCGCCAGCGTGTGGCGAAAACTGGCTCCCGCCAACGCCGTTCTGGCCAGGTTCGGCGGCGACGAATTCGCCGTGTGCATCGCGGAGCGCGCGGGCCGGACGCCGTCGGCGGCCGAGCGGTTCGTCGCCGGCGTGCGGCTACACACCCCCGGCACCAGCGTCGGCGCGGCGTCGGCATCGGGTGAAAGCGCGGATGTCGCCGGGCTGTTCGCCGAAGCCGACGACGATCTCTACGCCGCCAAGCAGAAGAGGTCTCCGGAACCCTGGGATCCGGATCTCCGCCACGCGCTGTAGACCAGCGCCCGTGGAGTGGCCCAAGCGAAATCCTCGATTTCCCAGCCGGTTTCAGTTGTTGGTGGGTGGTGGTTGGGGTTGGAAGGGTGTGTACCACCACCAGTCGGCGCGCTCTCCGATGGGCCCGGGGTATGGCGGGACGGCGGGTGGAGCCTGGGTGGGTGGGCGCGCGAGTGATCCGGGGTGTAGGGGTTGGCCGTCGCTGTCGGTGACGGTGAGAGCGTCGGCGGGCCCGGTGAGGGTGATGTGGCCTTGGTGGTGTAGGCGGTGGTGATAGGGGCAGACCAGGACCAGGTTGGCCAGCTCGGTGGGCCCGCCGTCTTCCCAGTGCCGCAGGTGGTGGGCGTGCAGGCCGCGGGTGGCCCCGCAGCCGGGCACCGCACACGTGGGGTGGCGGTGCTCGAGGGCGCGACGCAGCCGGCGGCTGATGGTGCGTGTGGTGCGCCCGGCGCCGAGCGGCTGCCCGTCGCGTTCGAACCAGACTTCACAGGTGGCATCACACGTCAGGTATTGGCGTTCGGCCTCGGTGAGCAGGGGACCCAGATGCAGGGCAGCGGCGCGCGCGGCGACGTCGAGGTGCACCAGCACGGTGGTGCGGTGCCCGTGCGGGCGGCGGGCCGCTTCGGCGTCCCAGCCGGCCTCGACCAGCCGCAGGAACGCCTCCAGGGTGCCCGGCAGCGGCGGCGCGACATCGGATGCGCGGTCTTCATCGCCGCGGTCGTGTTTCCACTCGGCGATCAGCGCCTCGCGGTGCGAGGCCAGCGCCGCGTCGAACTTCGCCGCATCAACATGGGGAAGCCTGATCCGCCAACAGGTCAACTCCTCGCCGCAGGTCTTGGTGATCGATGCCTCCGGTGCCGGCGCGGCCTCGGGGTCGGGTCGCGGTTCCAACTTCACCGCGGTGCGCAGCTGGCTGACCGTGGCGACCGCGGCAAGGTCGGCGTAATGCTGATCGGATCCCTGCCCGGCGCGCGCGGCGATGGTCCCGACCTGATCCAGCGATAGCCGCCCCTCCCGCAGGCCCGCCGCGCACCGCGGAAACTCCTCGAGCCGACGCGCCACTGTAGTGATCGTGTGGGCGTTGGCCGACGACGAGCCCAGCTTCCAGGCCAGCAACGCCGCCACCGACCGAGCCCCCGTGGACCCGCACAGCTCATCGCGCTCCATCTCCGCGGCGATCTCCACGATGCGCCCGTCAATCGCGTTACGCTGACCGGCCAACTCCGCCAACTCCTCAAAGAGCACGTCCAGGCGCTTTTTATGGTTCACCCCCAGCGGAGGGGATGCGATCGGCGACATAACCCCATCATCGCAACGGGGTACGACAAATCCCGGCCGCAAGAGGGCCGTTACTGCGGGTGGCTCGCCACGTAGTCCGCGGCAGGGATCGGCGACGCCGCGGCGTAGCCGATCGGCAGCAACACGTCGCCCGCGGTCGTGCGGCAGTAGACGTCCCACCGGTAGTAGGCGCCAAAGGTCGACGGATCGGCGGCCAGCAGCGCCGCGTACTGGTCGACCGCGCGGACGTATTCGTTCGCGTGGTTGTACTGGTAGATGGCGTGATCACGATCGTTGGCAAAGCCGTTGGCCGCCAGGTAGCGTCCGGCCGCCATGATGCTGTCGCGGGGTGAGTCGATGTCGCCGCCCTGCCCGTAGCTCGCGAACGTCGCGGGCAAGAACTGCATCGGTCCGTGCGCGCCGGCGGTGCTCACCCCGACGATGCTGCCCAGGCGGGTTTCGATGAGGTTGATCGCGGCGAGGTAGTTCCAGCCGACGCCGGACGCCGCCTCCGCCTGGTGGTAGTAGCCCAGCAGCTCGTCGGCCGGGGCCGGTGGCTCGATGCGCCACGCCGGCAAGGTGTCCCGCACCGGCGTCATGGCGGTCAGCTGCCGGCGGGCGTCGACGTTGCGGTCGTAGACATCGAGCAGCGACGCCGGGATTCGCGGTCGCGTGGTCGCATCCCATTCGGGATGTCGCCCGATGGCGCGATAGGCCGCCTGCTGGCGCTTGGCCGCCGCGTCCAGCGCCGGCTCGGCCGTTGAAGGGTCACGCAGCGCGTGCTCGTCGGCGACGAGGTCGTCGGCCAGCTGCGTGGGGTCGGACGCCAACTGCGGCTGCGCGCCCTCGGGCATGCGGGGCGCATCGGCCAGCACGGTGGTGGGGGCCAAACCCGTCGCGGCCTGCGCCGCACCTGGCTCGGTGACCCCGGCGAGCGCGAGCGCGATCGCTGCCAGCACAAGGGGCGCGGCGCCTGCGCGGTTACGGCTCATAACGTTCACCTCGGTCCGATCCGAGTCGGGGTACGTCAACGGTAGCGACACCGGCTGCGGCCAGCGGGGGCACCCGCGACGACGGTCGCCGCGTCGCCGCTTTCGCGTCGGTCGCCTCACCGCGGCCCAGCGCGGTGGCGGAGACCACCATCGCCAGCACCGCGACGGCGAGGACCGGCGCCGCCGCGCCGCGCACCGCGACGTGCTCGCCGAGCACCACCACCCCGAGAAGTACCGCGACGACCGGCTCACCCACCAACATGATCGGCACCGACGCCTGCAGTGCGCCGGCATGAAATGCCGACTGCTGCAACACCGTTAGCGCGACCGCCGACGCGATCAGCACATAAGGGGCGGGGACGGTCATCAGCGCGTGCCAGCCGCCGATGGCAAAACGGTGGGTGCAGATCTTGGTCAGCACGGCGACCATCCCCAGCAGGACCGCGACGGGGATCGCCAGGAGCATGGCACGCCCGCGCCCGGCGCTGCGGCGGGCCGCGACCACACACACCACCACCAGCGGCACGGTCATCACCAGCGCGAGCGTCCACGCCGGTACCGGCGGCCGGTTGTGGCCCTCGCGGGGCTGTCCGACGAGCACGAACACCGCCAGCGCGGCGGTCAGCACCGCCGCCCAGCCCCACTCGGCCCAGCTGATGCGTTGGTGGGAGAGCCTGGCGCTCATCGGCAAGGCGAACAGCAGCGAGGACACCAGCAGGGGTTGGACCAACAGCAGCGATCCGTGAGCCAGCGCCAGCGCTTGAAAGACGTAACCGGCGACCGCGGCGAGGGTGCCCGCCCACCACAGCGGATCGCGTAGCACGGTCGTCGTCAAGGCGGTTGACACCGCGTCGTCAGTGGGAATGCCCTGGGCGACTCGCTGCCGAATCACGATGCCCACCGCGGCCCAGAACGCCGCGAGCAACGCTGACGCAATCGCCGCCGCGTGCAGCGTCACCCACCCCATGACCCTGCAGGTACCCCGGGTCTTCGTGGGGCAAAACGCCGCGCGACGAGCGACCGGTCACTGGTAGAAGGTTGTCGTCCCGACGCCACCGGGGTTGTAGGAGACGTACACCGGGTGTTCCAGGAAGGGCAGGGCCCCGGTGTTCATGATGTACGGCGACGGTGTCGGGAAGTACGTGCCGTCGTAGATGTAGGAGTACAGCAGCGCGCCGTTGGGGGCGAAGACGCTGATGAGCTCTCCAGGCACGGCATTGAGGCCCGTGGGTATGGTCCCTTCCACACCACCGGAATCGATGACCGCGTTCACCGAATACTGCGGGAATATCGCGCCGAGCGGCCCGGTGCCGATTTCCAGGGTGGCGATCGGCGATCCGGAGAACGTGGCGATGGGGTTCAGGTTCGTCGGCGGAGCGCCGAATTGCAGATAAGGGTGCTGCCCGGTTTCGTTGATCAGCAGGCCCGAGTTGTAGGGCGCCGGCAGTGCCTGGGTGGCGATGCTCGGGCCCGGTCCCCCGGCGTTGGGGCCGACACCCAAAACGCCGCTCGCACCGTCCTGGGCAAAGTACGACTGGAACGTGAGGCCGTGGTTCATTGCCGCGGAAATGGATGCCGGCCATGCGAATAATTCGATATCGACGGGCGTCCTGGAGGTGACGAGTCCGCCGCCGAAAGTCACCGGCGCGTTATACGTCGCGTACAGATAGTTGATTCCCCCGCTGTAACCGCCGATGCCGAAACCGGTGGGCAGGCCGAGCTGAAGTGTTCCCAGTAATCCCCCGGCGTTTTGGAATGGGATCACCAGGCCGGTGGATCCGGTATCGACCAGCAACGGCACGGGCACCCCGCCGCCCACCGAGGCGTTCACCAACGGCTCTCCGCCGCCGTAGAGGGTCAGCGGGGCGGTTGCCGTGCCGCCGCTCACGGTGCCGCCGAGGCCCACCGCCGGCGCGGTGCTGATCAGCGGGCGCCCGAACAGAAACTCGGTGGGCCCGTTGATCGCGGCGATGGCGTAATGCTCAAGGTCCCCGAGCCCCGGGCTGGTTGCCGCAGAGTTCAGTGAATTCAGCACGGTGCCAACGGGATTCGCGCTCGTCGCGCCCGATGCCTGGGCAGGCAGACCGCGCACCGCGGCCGACCACGAGGTCAGTTGCGACGCCGCGGCCGAAACGCCGCCGTGGTAGTCGACCATCGCGGCGACGTCCCTGGCCCACATCTGCTCGTAGTCGGATTCGGCGGCGGCGATCGCGGGCGCGTTCTGCCCGAACAGGTTTGAGACGACGAGTTGCACCAACTCGTTGCGGTTGGCGCTCACCAGCGCGGGATGCACGGTGGCGGCCACGGCAGACTCGAACGCGCTCGCGATCGTCTGGGCCTGCGCGGCAGCCGATTGCGCTTGCGTCGCAGCGGCACTCAGCATCGCGCTGTATTGCGCGGCGGTCGACACCATCGCCGCCGAGGCGGCCCCCTGCCAGGCCTCACCGGCCAGTGCGGAGGTGATCGACGAAAACGACTGCGCCGCTGAGCCCAACTCGGCGGCCAGCCCGTCCCACGCGGTCGCGGCGGCCAGCATCGGCCCCGAGCCGGCGCCCGCGTACATGAGCATCGAATTGATCTCCGGCGGTAAGACCAAAAAGCTCATCCCCGATGTCCTTCCCCTCCGCGCCCGGCCGGATTGACTGGAGAACGGCCTCGACCGGTACGGCAAACTTTAGGAAAGGACCGGGCGCGGCCACCTGAAAATGCGCCCTTCCGCCAACGGAATTCGACTGTGCTCGCCGGAAAAGGCGACGCCTCAGCTCACTGGAAGACGGTCGAGGTGTTGTTGCCGAAGTCGACGTAAATCGGGTGCTCGGCGAAAATCAGGTTCCCGGTGTTCATCAACCCGCTTGAGATCGGCGTCGGGAAGTAACCGTCTGTGCCTGTCCCGTTGTAGGTGTACTGGTACAGCAGGTGCGTGCCGGTGCTGTCGTAGACCCGGATGTTGTCCCCGGGTGACGCGCCGATGCTCGCCGGGAGCGTCCCTTCCACCCCGCCGGAGTCGACGATCGAGGGAACGGTTTGCAGCGACCCGGTACCAATCTGCACCTGCAGGTTTGTGATGGGCGACCCGTTGAGCGTCGTCAACGCCGGGGTAGTGACTGTGTTGTGGCCACCAAACTGAAGGTAGGGGTTGGTCGCGGTCTGGTTGATCAGCAGGCCGGTGTTGTAGGGCGACGGCAGCGCCTGCAGCGGAATGCTCGGGCCCGGGCCGCCGGCGTTCGGTCCGACACCCAGCACGCCCGACGCCCCGTCGGTCGCGAAGAAGGACTGGAACGTCAGGCCGCTGTTCATCGCGGACTGGATGGACACCGGCCAGGCGAACAGTTCGACGTTGACGGGGGTCGACGAGGTAACCAGGCCGCCACCGAAATTCACCGGCGCGTTGTAGGTGGCGTAGACGTAGTCCAATCCGCCGCTGTAACCGCCGATACCCAGGCCGTGCGGGATGCCGAGCTGGAGCAATCCCAGCAGTCCCCCGACCTTGGTGAAGGGGACGACCAGGCCCGTGGATCCGGTGTCGACCAGCAGCGGCATGCCCGACCCGGTGCCCACGGAGGCGTTCACCAGCGGCTCGGTGTCGCCGAAGACCGTCAGCGGAGCGGTGGCCGTCCCGCCGGTGATCGACCCGCCCAGCGGTGCGGCCGCCCCGCCGCCGATCAGGGGGAAGCCGAACAGCAGGTCGGTGGGCGCGTTGATGATGTTGACGGCGTAGTGCTCGACCTGGGCGACGACGTTGGTCGCCTCGTTCTCGACGCCCCCGAGCAGGTCGACGATGGGGTTGGCGGCCGCCGGGGCGGCCGGACTCAGGGCCGCGGCCGCGGGGCTGGCGGCGATCGCGGCGGACGCCTGGGCCGGCAGGCCCTGGAGGGCCGACGACCAGGACGACAGCTGGGCCGCGGCGGCCGAAACACCGCCGTGGTAGCCCACCATCGCCGACACGTCTTGGGCCCACATCTGCTCGTACTGGGCCTCCGCCGCCGCGATCGCGGGGGCGTTCTGCCCGAACAGGTTCGAGAACACCAGCTGAATGAACTGACTGCGGTTGGCGGAGACCAACGCGGGGTGCACGGTGGCGGCCAGGGCGGATTCGAACTCGCCGGCGACCACCTGGGCCTGGGCGGCGGCGGTTTGCGCTTGCGCGGCCGCCGCGCTCAGCACCCCGGTGTACTGCGCCGCGGTGGACAGCATCGCCGTCGAGGCGGCCCCCTGCCAGGCGTCACCGGCGAGCCCGGCGGTGATCGAGGAGAACGACTGCGCCGCCGAACCCAATTCGGTGGCGAGGCCGTCCCACGCCGCGGACGCGGCGAGCATCGGCTCGGGGCCGGCGCCCGCGTGGAGTAATGCCGAGATAATCTCTGGCGGCGACGTCAGAAAACTCATCCCCCGGTGTCCTTCCCCTCTACCCCACAAACGACGTCTGATACCGGGGACGGGCAGCTCACGCCACAGGCCGGTATGCCGACTCTAGGAAACTCCGGCCCGAAATTCTCGGTATTCACCAAACGTTTCCGTGCCGCGCGGCGGTGAGCGCTCGGCCCGCGTGCGTCGCCGCCGCCGCCGGTGTGTCAGCATTTGGAAATGAATTCACGCAGCCTTGCCCGCATCGTTGGTGTTTCGGCCGTGACGGCGTGGGCGGCGCTGAGCGCGCCTTTCGCCGCGCCGGCCGCGTCCGCCGACCCCTGCACCGACGTCGCGGTGGTCTTCGCGCGCGGCACCCATCAGGAACCCGGCCTTGCCAACGTCGGGCAAGCATTCGTCGACGCGCTCACTGCACAGCTCGGCGGTCGGTCCATCAGCGCCTATGCCGTCAATTACCCGGCCAACGACGATTACCACAACAGCGCGACGGCCGGCGCCAACGACGCCAGCGCGCACATCCAGGACGTCGCCGCCAGCTGCCCCAACACCAAGATGGTGCTCGGCGGGTACTCGCAGGGCTCGACGGTGATTGACCTGGCCAGCCAGACGCTGCCCGCGCCGGTGAGCGATCACGTCGCCGCCGTCGCCCTGTTCGGCGAGCCGACCAGCGGATTCTCCAGCATGCTGTGGGGCGGCCAGCCGCTGCCCACGATCAGCCCGGCCCTCGTCGGCCGGACCATCAGCCAGTGCGCCCCCGACGACCCGATCTGCTCCCCGGGCGGCAACATCATGTCCCACATGTCGTACATCGACAACGGCATGGTCAACCAGGCCGCGACGTTCGCGGTCAACAAGCTCGGGCCGTCATCGCCACGGGCGCAGAACGGCTAGTTTCA
The DNA here is from genome assembly GCA_002102225.1 of Mycobacterium interjectum. Lineage (GTDB taxonomy): Bacteria > Actinomycetota > Actinomycetes > Mycobacteriales > Mycobacteriaceae > Mycobacterium > Mycobacterium interjectum_B. The sequence continues at coordinate 58,408 of LQPB01000058.1, read as the reverse complement.
TCCGGGCGCGCCTCCGATGATGCTTAGGTCGGACGTGTGAAATCCCTCGTTGCGTTGTCCCGCGACACCGTCGCGGTCCGGATCCTGATAGCCGCGGCGCTCGGCGTTGCCGTCGCCGTCACGGTCGGCAACACGATCGGCTGGCGGTTCGCCCTGATCGGCTGGGTCGTCACCGCCGGCGTCTATGTCGGATGGACCTGGCTGCTGCTCGCCGGAATGGACGCCGACCGAACCCGCGCCTACGTGACCCGCGAGGACCCGACCCGCTGGATCGCCGACGCGGTCATCGTGTCGGCGAGCGTCGCGAGCCTCGCCGGCGTCGGCTACGTGGTGGCGGCGGGGTCGCACTCCGGCCCCAAAGCCGTGCTGGCCGCGCTGCTGGGAATCGCGGCCGTCGCGGCGTCCTGGTTTTCGGTGCACACGCTGTTCACCGTGCACTACGCGCGGCTCTACTACGTCGACGAACCGGGCGGGATCAACTTTCACGACCCCGAGCCGCCCCGGTTCCGGGACTTCGCCTATGTGGCCTTCACCGTCGGGATGACCTATCAGGTGTCGGACACCGAGATCGACCTGACCTCGATCAGGGCGACGGTGTTGCGTCAGGCGCTGCTGTCCTACCTCCTCGGCGCGGTGGTGCTGGCCGTCACGATCAATCTTGTTGCGGGGCTTGGCTCCAAGCTGTAGCGCGGGGCTAGTCTGGCCGGTATGGCCATCGAGTCCACCATGCTCGCCCTCGGCACCCCGGCGCCGTCGTTCTCGCTGCCCGACCCGGCCACCGGGGCGACGGTCAGCCTCGACGACCTCACGGGCCCGGCGCTCGTCGTCACGTTCATCTGCAACCACTGCCCCTACGTCAAGCACGTGGCCGCCGGGCTCGCCGCGCTGGGCCGCGACCTCGCGGACAAGGGCGTCGCGATGGTCGGCATCTCCAGCAACGACGTCGTGACCTACCCGCAGGACGGGCCCGAGCAGATGGTCGCCGAGGCCCGCGGTCACGGCTGGACGTTCCCGTACCTGTACGACGAGAGCCAGGACGTCGCCCGCGCCTTCTCCGCGGCGTGCACGCCGGACACGTTCGTCTTCGACGGCGACCGGCGGCTGGTCTACCGCGGCCAGCTCGACGACTCCCGCCCGGGCAACGACAAGCCGGTGACGGCGGCCGACGTCCGCGCGGCCGTCGACGCCGTGCTCGCCGGGCAGCCGGTCAACCCCGATCAGCGGCCGTCGATCGGGTGCGGCATCAAGTGGCGATGAGCGCGGCGCGCGCCACCGTCGCGAGGTAGATCCCCCGCGCGCTCGGTTTGGCCGCTGCGGGGGCGGGTATCGCCACAGGACCCATGACCGCGCAACCCCCCGACCCCGATCCCACGCAGACGCCCGGCCTCGAGCCGGGCGGGGGCGTCGCGTCGGGGACCACCCCGCCGGCGGCCCCGCAAACCGCCGGTGTGGCCGAGCGTCAGCCCCCCGATACGCGGCGGATGACGCCCAGCGCCGTGCTGACGGTCGCCGGGGTGTGCATCTTCGCCGTGGTGTTCATCGCGGTCGCGGTGCTGCTCGTGATGAAAATCGTGGGGGTGGGCTGAACTCTCCGGGCGCCCGACACCTCCGCCCGCCCGGCGAATTCCGGCGATGGCTGTCGCGGCCCGGCCCGGCCAAGTAATCTGCGCGCGTGGGGGTCAGGTAAGCCCACGGGCGGAAGGCTCGGGACATGCGGTTGATGGTCGATCTCAACAAGTGCCAGGGCTATGCCCAATGCGTGCCGCTCGCGCCCGAGGTGCTCCAGATGGTCGGCGAGGAGGCCCTGGCCTACGACCCCAACCCCGACGACTCGCAGCGCCAGCGCGTCCTGCGCGCGGCGGCGTCCTGCCCCGTGCAAGCCATCATCCTGGAGCTCGATCCGCCGGTCGACCGAGACACCCGATGACGGCTGCTTCGCTCGTCGGCCGGCTCGTCGACGCGTTCAAGGCCGAGGGCCGCATCGTCATCGTGGGGGCGTCGCTGGCCGGCCTGCGGGCGGCGGAGACATTGCGGGAGAGAGGCTTTCGTGGGCCCCTCACCATCATCGGGGACGAGCCGCACGAACCCTACGACCGGCCGCCGCTGTCCAAGCAGGTCCTCAAGGGCTGGGTGCCCGCCGATCACACCAAGCTCCCGCGCCTGCGTCCCGTCGACGCCGACTGGCGGCTGGGCGTGGCGGCGGTGGGCCTGGACCGGTCGAATCGCCAGGTGCTGCTCGCCAACGGCGAGAAGGTGGATTACGACCGCCTGCTGATCGCCACCGGGACCAGGGCGCGCCCGTGGTTCAACGCGGACGAGGCGGCGCTGCACGGGCTGTTCACGGTGCGCACGTGCGACGACGCCGCGCGGCTGGCCGCCGCGCTGCGGGAGCGACCTCGCCGTGTGCTCATCGTCGGGTCCGGGTTCGTCGGCTCCGAAATCGCCTCGGTGTGCCGCGATCTCGACCTTCCGGTGACCGTGGCCGAACGCGGCAAGGCGCCCCTGACCGGCGCGCTCGGCGGCGTGATCGGCGACATCGCCGCCCAGATGCAGATCGACGCCGGGGTGGACCTGCGCACCGGCGTGGCGGTGGAAGCCCTCGACGGGGACGCCGAGGGCCACGTCCGCCGGGCCCGGCTCTCCGACGGCACGGTGCTCGACGCCGACGTCGTGGTGGCTTGCCTGGGTTCGATCCGCAACGTCGAATGGCTCGACGGCGCGCAGCTGGCGAGCGGGTTCTGGGGGGTGGCGTGCGACGCCGGGTGCCGCGCGTTCGACATCAACGGTGTGGTGACCGACAACATCTTCGTCGCCGGCGACGTGGCCCGCGCTCCGCACGTCCTCTACGAGTACCAGTTCATGTCCCAAGAGCATTGGGACAACGCCGTTTTCGGCGCCGAGGTGGCGGCCAACAACATGATCAGCCTGGAGCTGGGACGGCGGCCGCATTTGCCGTTGCCGTCGTTCTGGTCCGGCCAGTTCGGCGTCAACATCAAGAGCGTGGGGGTGTGCTCGTTCGGCGACGAGATCGTGTTCACGCAGGGCTCGCCCGCGCAACGCCGGTTCGCGGCGACCTACGGGTACCGCGGCCGCATCGTCGGCGCGGTGACGTTCAACCACGGCAAGTGGCTGCCGTACTACGCGTCGCTGATCGAGCGGTCCGCGCCGTTCCCGCCGCCCCCGCCCGGCTACGACCGCCCCGTGATCTTCGAGCCGATGCCGGCCCGGTTCCCCGACCCCCGCGAACCGACCGGCATCCCCGACGTGGTGCTGACCGGACACGATCCCACCTCCCGCGGTGCGGAATTCCGGCCCAGGAGCCGATGATGGACGCCGAAACCGCCTGGGCCGAGGCGATGAAATTCGAAAACCGCCCCAATCCCTACCCCTTCTTCCGGGAGCTACGCGAGACGCCGGTGGCCAAGGTCTCCGCCAACACCTACGTCGTCACCGGGTACCGCGAGCTGCTCGCGTTGGCGCACGACCCGCGGATCAGCTCCGACACCCGCCGCAGCCCGGCGGGGCTTGGCGGCGAAAAGCCCGCTGCCGGAAGCGAACACATGGAGGCCTACGGCCGTTCGCCCAGCATCATCGTTTCCGACCCACCCGATCACGACCGGGCCCGCCGCCAGGTCATGCGTCATTTCGGCCCGCCGCACTCCCCCGGCCTGATCCCCGGGATGGAGCCGTTCGTCGTCCGGCTCGCCGACGAGATGCTGGACCGGGTGCGGGCCGGCGGCAAGAACCGCCTGGACGTGGTGGAGGACTTCGCCTACCCGATACCGGTCGCGGTCATCTGCAAGATCCTCGGCGTGCCGGTCGAAGACGAGCCGATGTTTCACGGCTGGATCTTCGACTTCATGATGGGCAGCGACCTCGGCCCGGAGGGCGCCAGCGAAGAGGGCCGGGCCCTGGCCGAGAAGGGCCGCGCCAGCACCGCCGCATTGCAGGACTACCTGGGCGGCCTGGTGCGGAAGTACGCGCAAACGCCCGGCGACGGCCTGCTGTCCAAACTGCTGCACGACGACGGGCCCGACGGCCCGATGTCGGTGCAGGAGACGACGTCCAACGCCATGCTGCTGTTGGTCGCCGGCCACGACTCCACCGTGAACACCATCACCAATTGCGTGATGACGCTGCTGCGCAACCCCGGCTCCTGGGATCTGCTGGGGCAGCGCCCGGAACTGATCCCGCGCGCCATCGAGGAGGTGCAGCGGCTGCAGTCGGCGGTGCAGTTCTTCCCCAGCCGCAGCGCCACCGCGGACATCGAGATCGGTGGGACGCTGATCCCGGCCGGGTCGGCGGTGCACCTCATCTACGCGGCGGCGAATCGGGATCCGCGACGGTTCGACAACCCGGACCGCTTCGATCCGCTGCGCGAGGACAACGAGCATTTCGGTTGGGGCAGCGGCATTCACACCTGCATGGGCGGCCCGCTGGCGCGCCTGGAGGTCAACCTGGCGCTGGAGGTGTTCCTGCGCCGTGTCGAAGCTCCAAAGCTGGTCGTCGACCCGCCGCCGTATCGGCACAACCAGGTGTTTCGCGGGCCGCGACACCTGTGGGTGGACTTCGCCGCGATCGCCGACTGAAAGCCGCTATGGCGCAAGGGCGACGGGGTCGCCGACGTGGATGACGCCCGCCGAAAGCACTTCGAGGTACGCGCCCGCGCAGGGTTGCGGTCCGTGACCGCCGGTGTTCCAACGATTCTCGGCCGCGGGTGTGCGCAGCGCCTGCGGGGCCCGGGGCAACGGCCCGTGCTCCAGCGTGGGCACCACGCACCGGGATGTGGACGTCAGGGCGCGCAGTCGCGCCTGCCCTACCACGAGTTCCCTTCCGATCCAGTCGGTTTCGCCATAGGGCGGGTAGCCCGGTGGCGTCGCGATCACCAGGTTCGGCCGGTAGCGCAGCGCCTCGACGCCGATGTGGTCGAGGGTGGCCGTGGTGATCGCGTGCAGCGGGGCCTCGTCGGTGAACGAGTCGCCCGGGGTCGCCTGAGCGATCTCGAGGATGCGGCCCCCGACCTCGGCGTCGGACGCGTCCAACCCGAGCTCCAGTAGCTTCTCGGGATCGGGGCGTTCCAGCGTCGCGCCGGCCGGTCGCTGCCTGACCAGCCGGACGGTCCTGCCCAGCAGCTGCGACAGCGTGTCGTCGACGCCGGGGTCGTCGGAGGCGAGGTTCGTCCCGTCCGGTAGTTGAATGCTCACCCGTCCGGCGTTCGCGTTGGCGGTGCACTTCAGCAGCCCGCGCCAAAGTCGTGCCTGTTTGGCGCTGGCCACGTGCCCGGTCTCGGTGTCGATCAGGGCCAGCCGCCGGTCGCCCTCGGCCCCGCCCTCGTCGACGAACAGGCTGTCCACGCTCTCGCCGAGCATCGACTTCACCGGATACCGGCGCAAACTTTCGACCCGCAGTCGTTCCTCCACAACCCTTCTCCCGCGAGAGACCGTGCACCCATCGTCAGGGGAAAGGGTATGCGGTTACGGCAGTCGGCTGTGGAGCCGGGAAGCGATCAGCCCGGGCAGTAGGTCGACTCCGCGGCGCTGACCCAGCCGGTCATGTCCGCGAACGAGAAGCCCTTCGCGCTGATGCTGGAGTGCAAGTCGGCGGCGATCGCATCCGGCGTCTTGCCGGCCATCCGGTCGGCGCAGACCGCGTGCCCCATCGCGATCATGTCGGAGTCGCTCGCGGAGGGCCAACTGAATCCCAGGTTTTTCAGTTTCGCCAAGTATGCGTCGTCGGTGGAGTCGGCAGATGCAATGGCGGTGCTTACGGCCAGCGCGGCGCCGACCATCACCGGGATAGTGAGTTTTGCCAACCAGCGAGGTGCAACCATTTCGTACCCCTTCTTTTGTTATCCGCGTCGAGTGTGTCGCCAGTATATGAGCGTTCACGAATAAACGCATATTAAAAGTATCGAAACTCGGGGCGGGACGATTAGGACGTCACGACGACCGAGTCCTCCCCGGTGCGCCAGGCGTCGGTGAAGGCGGGGATCGGAACTTGCTCGTCGGCGGATTCGGCGGCGGGGTCGTTGAGGTGAACGATTTGCTTGTTGGTGTCGATCCCGGTGACGACCACGAAGTGATCGGCCTCTTTGCGTTGATCGTTGGTGCGCCAGATGAACGCGTAGTTCACGTAGGCGATGATCTTGCGGTTGTCACTGAGGTAGTGCTCCAGCGCGGGCAGTCCGGTCCGATCGTCGGGTTGCTTGTCCCAGAACATGGCCGATTTGATGCCGAAGTGCTTGAGCAGGACGACCTCGTCCGCCATCTCGATGCCGCCATTGCCGTTGGTGTGGCTCGGATCGCCGCGGGGGGCGTAGATGGGGCCGGGGTTGGTCCCCGACGGGGTGTTCTGGGCCAGCTTGATCATCTGGCGCTCGGACGGCGACTCGCCGGTGACCTCGCCGACGACGTCGGCCACGGCCACCAGACCGCAGTTGTCCTCGAGAGACTGCGCCTGCCAGTACTTGGCTGCCGCCCCCGGGTCGCCGTAGACGCCGTCGGTGGCGCTCGCCGCCGGGCTCTGTCCCGCGAGGAGGCACGCCGCGGCGATGGCCGCGGACGCCACCGCGGTGCGCACCGCGGCTTCGATCCGGTCATTGAACGGGTTCATTGGAAAAGGCCAGTCGTGGATTCGAATTGCGTGCAAACGTAGCACTCCGTGGCCGCGCCGTTGGCGGAAAATCACACAGCCGGCTCTCATATTGCAGCGGTGCCGAGAAGTGGCAACGCGCGGTTAACCCGGTGGCAGCAATGGGACGCTAACGAATGCCCGCTTATGTGGCGTCAAATGGCAACTATTGCCCTGATCGATAATTTTCTAGGGGAATCAATGGGCCAGCAGGCGCTTTTTCTGCTCGGTGAATTCCTCTTCGGTGAGCACGCCCGCGTCGCGCAGGGAGGCCAGCTCGCGCAGCTCGGCGGCGATGCTGGTGACCGGGCCGCCGGGCGGGGCCTCGGGCGGCGGCTGCGTTCCCTCGGTCTTGCCGCTCGTCGTGGGCATCCCGATGCGTTCCCGCCGGCCGGGGCCAGCGCCGGCGCCGCCGGTGCCGGCCATCGCGCGCCCGGCCATGCCGGCCAGCGCCATCTGGCTGAACAGGCTTCCCGCGCCGCCGGCGGAGGCATCCGCCGCGGCGGCCGCGGTGGTCGCCGGCAACGCGACGGCCAGGGGCCGGATCATCGTGGTTTCGTAGGTCCAGGCCGGTGGAACCGACAGCGCCCCAATGGTTTTCGCTTCGGCGAGGCCCGCAGTTACCGCCGAGCCGCCGGCCAGGTTGGTGATCACCGGGAACGGAGAGGGCGGTACCGGCGCCGTCCCCGGCCACGCCTGGATCCCCGCCCAGCCGCTGACGATGTCGTCGGTGTGGAAACCGGTCAGCGCACCGGCAATGTCGAACGGAAGCGCCGGTAGCGCCACTCCCGTGTCGACCCCCAGGCTCGCCGCGCCCAATTCCGGGTCGATGAAAACCCCACTCAGGTCCGCCAGGATGCCGAGCACGTCCAGCGGCGTGAATTGGGCGGGGGTGGCCGCGAGGCCGGTCAGCGCGGCGGGAACCCCGGCCAGCGACTGCGGAGCGCCGGACACCGCGGCCTGCGCGTTGCCCGCCGGCGCGGCGGCGGCCTGCGCCACCGCGGCGGCCTGGGTGGCCGACCCGCCTTCGTTGGTGCTCTTCGGCGGCGGCGAGAACGGCGTCAGCACCGTCGCCAGCGCGGAGGCGGCGGCGTAGCCATACATGGCGGCGGCGTCCTGGGCCCACATCTCGGCGTACTGCGCCTCGGTGGCCGCGATCGCCGGGGTGTTCTGGCCGAAGATATTGCTCGCGATCAGGGCCAGCAGCATGCTGCGGTTGGCCGCGATCACCGGTGGCGGCACCGTCTCCGCGAACGCCGTCTCGTAGGCGGCGGCCGCCGCCGCGGCCTGGTTCGAGGCCTGCTCGGCCTGTGTGGCGGAGACCCTCGTCCAGGTGACGTAAGGGGCGGCCGCGGCGGCCATCAGCGCCGACGACGGGCCCAGCCACGGGCCAGCCGTCAGCGCCGCGAGCTCCGACTGATACGAGCTCGCCGCCGAGTTCAGGGCGGCGGCCAGCCCGTCCCAGGCCGACGCCGCGGCCAGCAACGGCCCCGATCCGGGACCAGCGTACATGCGCGCGGAGTTGACCTCCGGCGGCAGCGCTGCGTAGTCCATGTCGTTCCCTCCGATCGGTCAAAACCGCCAAGCACTGGCCGGCTGCGGTGACGCGTACTGGGCGGCAGAGCCAGAACCGAGCCAGCAAACGATCGCACTTCCTTCAGTAGTACATGTCCGGTACCCAAACATTGCCAAGACCGCGCCGGACGGCGCGTTAAGGGTCCATCACGGAGGTGGCCGCCGTGCGACCACCGACTGCGTCGTGTACAAGAGTCTGGTGGACGAGCCACCCCAATCGTTCGATCGGTCGGCGTTGCAGGAAGCGATGGTCAGGCGGGTGTATCGCCGATCGCTGGCCGAGGGGCAGATCACCGTCCCGGCCGTGCCGGGGATGATCGACGAGTATGTCCAGCTGTGCGCCAACCTCTGCGCCACCCTGGGCGTCCCCTACACCCCGGAGCAGTCGATCCAGCTCAGGAAGGTGCTCGAGGGTGAGTTGGCGAAGGCGTTCAAGGCCTCGCAGCGGTCCGACATCGCCATCTCGTTTCAGCTTCCCTTCGGCACTGGCCTGAACTACCACGTCAAGGCCGAATGGCGGACGGTGGAGGCCGACTACGACAACTGGGTCGCCACCCGACCGCCGCCGCTGTTTGGCACCGAACCCGACGCGCGCGTGGTGGCGCTGGCCGGCGAAGCGGCCGATCCCGCGACGTTTCGGGTGCTCGACGTCGGCGCGGGGACCGGCCGCAACGCGCTGCCCCTGGCCCGCCTCGGGCACCCCGTCGACGCGGTCGAGATGGCGCCGAAGTTCGCCGACGTCATGCGCGCGGAGGCCGAACGCGAATCGCTCGGGGTGCGCGTCATCCAGAGCGACGTCTTCACGGCGGTGGAGGGTATCCACGACGAGTATCAGCTGATGGTGCTGTCGGAGGTGGTGCCCGACTTTCGGACGACCCACGAGTTGCGCGGGCTGTTCGAACTCGCCGCCGACTGCCTGGCCCCCGGCGGAATCCTGGTGTTCAACGTCTTCTTGGCGCGACCGGGCTACAGCCCCGACAGCACCGCGCGGGAACTTGGGCAGCAGTGCAACACCATGATCTTCACCCGGGACGAGGTGACCGCAGCCGCGGCGCGGCTGCCGCTCGAGCTCGTCGCCGACGATTCGGCCTACGACTACGAGAAGGCCCACCTGCCCGAGGGTGCCTGGCCCCCGACGGGCTGGTTCGAGGGCTGGGCCAGCGGCCTCGACGTGTTCGACGTCCCGCGGGACGAGTCGCCGATCGAGTTGCGCTGGCTGGTCTACCGGAAGTCGGGCTGAATCCCGCCGCCTCAGGCGGTCAGGTCCCGGGTGGCCGGCCCTTCCAGCAGGGTGCCGTCCGGCGCGAAGCGCGACCCGTGCAGCGGGCACTCCCACGCGTTGTCGGCGTCATTCCAGTTCACGATCCCACCCAGGTGGGGGCACACCGGCGAGACGCGGTGCTCGGTGCCGTCCACCCGGCAGCGGGCCTCCAGATGCCACGGGGGCCCGCTCACCACGCCGCCCTCGCCGTTGACCGGGCTGCGACGGCCGGTGCGTATTGCCGGGGTGATCCAGCCCTTCGCCAAGTCGAACCCGACCTCGAGGTTGGCCTGCAGGGCCGTGAGCAGACCCGACAGCTCGTGCGGGCTCCAGCTGGCGAACGCGCTGGACCAGTCCATCCGCCCGCCCAGGATCCGGCTCGACAGCGCGAGCGCGGCCGCGGGGCCGTTCGTCATGCCCCACTTGTTGAAACCCGTTGCGACGAAGATGGTTTCGGTGTTCGGGAGGATGGGCCCCACGTACGGCAGGTGGTCGATGGGCGTGTAGTCCTGCGCCGACCAGAAGTGCGTCTGCACGGCGCCCGGGTAGTGCTTGCGCGCCCAGCTGGAGAGTTCCGCCAGGGATTGCGACGGGCTCTTCTTGCGACCCACCGTGTGGCCGGCCCCGCCCACGATCAGCCGCTCCCCGTCGGCGACGGGCGCGTAGCGCACCGAGCGGGTCGGCGAGTCGGTGGAGATCATCATCGGCCGGGTGATGGTGCCTGGGACCTTGAAGGCCAGGCAGTAGGACCGGCTCGGCTTCACCCGCGCGAAATAGCCGCCGCGGTCCAGGATCGGGGTGCCAGTGGCGAGCACCAGCTGGCCCGCCTCGAGTTCGACATCGCGCCCCGCGCCGTCGTCGACGTGGACGCGCACGCCCTTGCCGCGCCAGGACACCCGCCGGACCCGGGTGTGCTCGACCAGCCGTCCCCCGCGATCGAGGAGCTCGGCGGCCAGCGAGTCCAGGAACCGCATGGGGTCGAACTGCGCCTGCTCGGGCAGCCGCACGCCACCGTGGTACGGGAACGGCACGTCCGCGTCGTCGTCCCACACCGCGGGCAGCCCGACCGCCTCGCAGGCCTTGAGCTCTGCGCGCGCGGACGAGACACCCTTTGCGGATTGGGCGTAGGTGTAGGCGTCCTCGCGCTGCACCGCGATGCCGTGCGACTCGCAGTGTTGCAGCACCCAGTCCTGGCCCTCGCGGTTGCCGTCGACGTAGGCCCGCGCCACGTCCCTGCCGTGCCTGGGCAGCAGCTTCGACAGTTGGGTGCCCTGTAGCAAGCTGATCTTCGCGGTGGTGTTGCCGGTGGCGCAGGCACCGATCGTGCGCGCCTCCAGCACCAACGTGTCCACGCCGGCGCGGGCCAGCAGCACGGCGGTCATCAGGCCGGTGATCCCGGCACCGACGACGATGACGTCGGCGGAACGGGGACCGTCGTCAAGCCGGCTTGCCGCCCAAGGCTGTTCGGGTCGGTCTTCCATCCATAAAGAAGTCACCGCTGGCTGATACCCGCGGAGCACCTCCGAAAACCAGCCGGCACCGGCGCAGCGCCGATTACGCCCGGTTGAGCTTTGCTTTCGCCTCGTTGAGCGATTCCGCGGCGGCGCGGCCGGCCCGCTCCGCCCTGTCATACGCGGCTTCGGCCCGCTTGAGTCGGCGCTGGGCGTCGCGCAGGGCCGCGCGCGCTTCGTCGCGTTCGGCTTTCCGCCGCGACAGGGTGTCGTCGGCCTCGGCCCGTTCCCGCTCGGCGTCCGTGACGGCCGCCTTCAGCTTGTCCAGGCGCCGCTGCGTGGCCGCGCTCGAGCGCCCGGCCGGTGCCGATACGGGCACCGCGTCGCCGACGCCGAACCCCGACCAGCGCTCGGGCTTGGTCAGCCGGCCCAGCCGCCGGGCGACGTCGGGGTCGGCGACCGCGGCCTGCAGCGTGCCGGTGACGTCCTCGCGCGCCGATGCCGACGGCCGCTGCAGGTCGGCGGCTTCCAACGCGGCCCGGGTGAGCTCGTCGATCAGTTTGTGTTGCTCGGCCGACAGGTCGCGGATGCGTTCGCCGTCCATGTCGGCGTGCGCGGCCCGCAGGCGGTCGCCGAGGTCGCACAGTCGCTTGTTGGTGTCCTTGCGCCGGAGCGCGAGCCGGTTGACGATCCAGGCCGCCGTCGTCGGTTTGCGGGCCGCGCCGATCCGCTTGGCGGCCGCCGCGTCGCCGCGGTCCTTCGCCTCGGCGACCAGCTTGGTGCGCAGCGCGGTGAAGGCGTCGGGTTCCGCACAGTACAGACTGTCGAGTTCGTCGTCGGCCATGACGCCAATGATCCCCCGCGAATCGGTGGCTCGGCGCGGCCGACGTTTCGTTGCGAACGCGCCGGGCTACTTGATGCGCATGCCCGCGAGCGAAGCGAAGAGGGGTCTGGCGCCGTGGCCCCGCCGCGCCCTGTTCGCGATGCTGGTCGTCCTCGGGGTCATCGGCGCGATCCAGCTGGCCTCGCTGACGCGATGCGCGCACGGCGTTTGCCCGCGCCACGGCGTCTCCGCGAAAACGCCTGCCGCCGCGCAGATCACGATCACGCCGGGCTCGGGCGCCCACGACGTCGACCCGGTCGCGCCGGTCATGGTGAAAGTCGACCAGGGGACGCTGACCGACGTGCGCATGGTCAACGAAAGCGGCAAACCGGTGCAGGGCGTGATGACCCCGGATAACACCGTCTGGAAGCCCACCGTCCCGCTGGGGTATGGGCGCACCTACACGCTGACCGTGACCGGCCAAGGCTCCAACGGTGTTGCGGCAAAGCAGGTTTCGTCGTTCTCGACGCTGCGGCCGTCCAACCAGACCAAGGTTTCCTTCACCACCACGGCCGAGGCCGCGCTGCACGACGGCGGCACCTATGGCGTCGGAACCGTGGTCGTCGCGCACTTCGATGAGCAGATCTCCGACCGGGCCGCCGCCGAGCGGCAGCTCAAGGTGACGACCAACCCACCGGTGCCGGGCTCATGGTTCTGGGTCGACGGGCAAAACGCGCACTGGCGTCCCGAGCACTATTACGCCCCGGGAACCACCGTCACCGCCGAGGCCAAGATCTACGGAATCGCCCTGGGAGACGGCTTATTCGGGCAGGACGACACGCGGGTGTCATTCCGGATCGGCGACGCGCACGTATCCATCGCCGATGACGCCACCCATCAGGTCAGCGTGTTCGACAACGGGGCGCTGGTCCGGACCATGCCCACGTCGATGGGGATGGGCGGCACGGAAGACGTCGCCGGGCACACCATCTCGTTGTGGACCCCGCCGGGCATCTACACCGTGCTCGACAAGGGCAACCCGGTCGTGATGGACTCCTCGACGTTCGGGCTGCCCAAGAATTCGCGCCTCGGCTACCGCGAGACCATCAACTGGGCCACCAAGATCAGCACCGACGGCATCTACCTGCATGAGCTCGATGCCACGGTGTGGGCTCAGGGCCACCGGGACACCTCGCACGGCTGCCTGAACCTCAACGCCGACAACGCGAAGTGGTTTTACGACTTCTCGGTGCCCGGCGACGTGGTCGAGGTCCGCAACAGCGGCGGCCCCCCGTTGGCGCTGGACCACAACGGAGACTGGACGCTGAGCTGGGACCAGTGGCGCAAGGGCAGCGCGTTGCAGCCGGCGTCCTAGGCCTTGACGCCGGGTTGTTCACGCACTCAACGCTATTCGCCCCACCGCCGGCGCCGTTCGGCGCGCCGACGGTCAACGTTCACCGCGTATTCGCGCGACACTCTCCCGGGAAAGTCTTGACTGATTCCAAATAAGGGAGTGATATGGACCACGTGTCCTCATCGGCGAGCAACGCGGACAGGCTGCGCAGGGCCGATCTGCGGGTGACCCGGCCCAGGCTCGCCGTCCTGGACGTCGTGCACGCCAATCCCCACGCCGACACCGACACGATCTTCAACGCGGTGCGCGACGGTCTGCCCGACGTTTCGCGCCAGGCCGTCTACGACGTGCTCAGCGCGCTGACCGCGGTGGGCCTGGTCCGCCGGATTCAGCCGCTGGGGATGGTCGCCCGCTATGAGGCCCGGGTCGGCGACAACCACCACCACGTCGTGTGCCGCGCCTGCGGGATCATCGCCGACGTCGACTGCGCGGTCGGAGAGGCACCATGCCTGACCCCGTCGGACGACAACCGCGTCCTGGAGGGCTTCGTGCTGGACGAGGCCGAAGTCATCTACTGGGGCATGTGCCCCGACTGCTCGAGTGCAGATTCTTGATCACTCCCGTGATCGCAGCCCGCATCACAACCATTGGAAAGGAACACTGTGTCATCCGATACATCTGAAAGCCGTCCGCCGCAGGACGACGCCAAGACGGCGAGCACCAGTGAAAGCGAAAACCCGGCAATCCCCTCCCCCAAGCCGAAATCGCATGCGCCCCTGACGAACCGGGACTGGTGGCCGGATCAGATCGACGTATCGACGCTGCACCCGCACTCGCCGCAGGCCAACCCGCTGGGCGACGACTTCGACTACGCGGCGGAGTTCGCCAAGCTTGACGTCGACGCGCTCAAGGCGGACGTCATCGCGGTGATGACCAACTCGCAGGACTGGTGGCCCGCCGACTACGGCCACTACGGCGGCCTGTTCATCCGGATGAGCTGGCACGCCGCCGGCACCTACCGCATTCAAGACGGCCGCGGCGGCGGCGGCCAGGGCATGCAGCGCTTCGCCCCGCTCAACAGCTGGCCGGACAACGTGAGCCTGGACAAGGCCCGCCGGCTGTTGTGGCCGGTCAAGAAGAAGTACGGCAACAAGATCTCCTGGGCCGACCTGATCATCTTCGCCGGCAACTGCGCCCTGGAGTCGATGGGATTCAAGACCTTCGGCTTCGCCTTCGGGCGCGAGGACGTCTGGGAGCCCGAGGAAATCCTCTGGGGCGAAGAGGACGAATGGCTGGGCACCAACAAGCGCTACTCCGGTCAGCGCGACCTCGCCAAGCCCTACGGCGCGACCACGATGGGTCTGATCTACGTCAATCCGGAAGGCCCCGAGGGCAAGCCGGATCCCATCGCCGCCGCGATCGACATCCGCGAGACGTTCGGGCGGATGGCGATGAACGACGAGGAGACCGCCGCGCTCATCGTCGGCGGGCACAGCTTCGGCAAGACCCACGGCGCCGGCAGCGGCGACCTGGTGGGCCCCGAGCCGGAGGCCGCCCCGATCGAGCAACAGGGCCTGGGCTGGAAGAGCTCGTATGGCACCGGCGTCGGCAAGGACGCCATCACCAGCGGCCTGGAGGTGGTCTGGACCCCGACGCCGACCAAGTGGGACAACACCTTCCTGGAGACGCTGTACGGCTACGAGTGGGAGCTGACCAAGAGCCCCGGCGATGCCTGGCAGTTCGTCGCCAAGGACGGCGCCGGCGCGGGCACCATCCCCGACCCGTTCGGCGGGCCGGGTCGCGCCCCGACGATGCTGGTCACCGACATCTCGATGCGCGAGTCGCCGATCTATCGCGACATCACGCGGCGTTGGCTGGACCACCCCGAGGAGCTGACCGAGGCGTTCGCCAAGGCCTGGTACAAGCTGCTGCACCGCGACATGGGCCCGATCAGCCGCTACCTCGGGCCGTGGGTTCCCGAGCCGCAGCTGTGGCAGGACCCGGTTCCGGCCGTCGACCACGAGCTGGTCGACGACAACGACGTCGCGGCGCTGAAGCAGAAGGTGCTCGACGCGGGCCTGTCGGTGCCGCAGCTGGTCAAGACGGCCTGGTCGGCGGCGTCCAGCTTCCGGCGCACCGACAAGCGGGGCGGCGCGAACGGGGCGCGGCTGCGCCTCGAGCCGCAGCGCAACTGGGAGGTCAACGAGCCCTCGGAGCTGGACAAGGTGTTGCCCGTGCTGGAGAAGATCCAGCAGGACTTCAACGCGTCGGCGTCGGGCGGCAAGAAGGTCTCGCTGGCCGACCTGATCGTGCTGGCCGGCTCCGCGGCGGTGGAGAAGGCGGCCAAGGACGCCGGCTACGAGATCGAGGTGCACTTCGCGCCGGGGCGGACCGACGCCTCCCAGGAGAGCACTGACGTGGAGTCGTTCGCGGTGCTTGAACCGCGGGCCGACGGGTTCCGCAACTACATCCGCGCCGGCGAGAAGGCGCCGCTGGAGCAGTTGTTGCAGGAGCGGGCCTACCTGCTGGGCGTGACCGGTCCGGAGATGACGGTGCTCGTCGGTGGCCTGCGGGCGCTGGGTGCCAACCACGGCGGCAGCAAGCACGGCGTGTTCACCGACCGGCCGGGCGTGCTGACCAACGACTTCTTCGTCAACCTGCTCGACATGGACAACGCGTGGAAGGCGTCGGAGACGGCGGAGAACGTTTACGACGTCGTCGACCGCAAGTCGGGCCAGAAGAAGTGGACGGCCACCGCCAACGACCTGGTGTTCGGGTCGAACTCGGTGCTGCGCGGGCTCGCCGAGGTCTACGCCCAGGACGACAACGCGGGGAAGTTCGTCGAGGACTTCGTCGCGGCCTGGGTCAAGGTCATGAACGCCGACCGGTTCGACCTGAAGTAGTAGCCGGCAAGCGACACCCCGTGGGCCATCGGTCCGCGGGGTGTCGTGCGTTGCGGGGGCGGTGCGCCAGGGCGTTGCGCGACACATAACCTACGCACACGACACGCCGCTGGAGGTCGCCGCCGTTTATGTCTCGGCACAGCGGCGGGGGTGACGCGCCGCTCGGTTCAGCGCGGGAAGTCCCACTGGCCGTAATCGGCCGCGAGGACGTCGTCGATATCCACGTTGATCCCGCCCAGCAGCGGACTCGGATTCGACGGGCTGTTGACCACGGTCTGATACAGCACCGCGGCCGGTTCGCGGTCCCCGTTCGACCACGACCGGGTCTGCCAGGCCCAGCGGTGGCCCGGGGTGGTCGAGTTTCCGATGACGCCGTCGCGGATCGCCCACCCGCACGCCCGGGCGTGGCCATAGATCCCGGTGCGGCCCACGCCCAAGACAGAGTTGATGCCCCGAAACCATTGCACCGCAGGACCATTCCAGGTGTTCTCGTCGATGTTGTCATCGACGCTGAAGAAGATCGGGGCCGAGGCCGTCCCGCCCGCCGCGTCGTGCAGTTGCTGGGCGGTGTGCGCGTCGGCCACGCCCCCGTCATACCCGCGGGTGTAATCCGACGGGTCGGGCCAGCCGGGCTTGCCGTACTGGAAGTTGCTGACGATCTGAAGGCCCGCCGCGCGCAGCGCGTCCGCGTACTCGCGGGTGATGGGCTTCGCCTCGAAGTTCGCGCCCGGACGCGACGCGGACACATAGTTCACCACCCCGGCGTAGCCGGCGCCTTTGATCTCGTCGGGGGCGATCCTCTTCTCCGCGAAATCGATGAGCCGGATGTCGGCTGCCCGCGCCTCGGGCTCGTCGCCAGGGGTGGCCGCCGCGCCCAACCCCAGGAGAACCGGTGCGGCGAATTTGAGGACGTCGCGCCGAGAGACCGATCGCACGGCGCGATGGTAACAAAAGTCAGATTCGGTGCTCGGCCCCGATGAATTGCGCGGCGCACCCTCGTGCTCCTCGGTCGCGGCCGGGCATCGCCACCAATACCTGGCTGTACGGATCGGCGAGCCGGGCGGTGCACGCCGTCGTGCGCTGACGGCTTCGAGTGTGAGCGCAGGGCGAAAACCAGCGCCGGATCGCGCCTTCGGCTCACACGGGAAGCCGCCGGCGCACACCCGAACGGCGGGCTCCCCCCTCGATTGCGTCATTTAGGTGGGCGAACTATAGTCTGGACACATGTCCAGTTTGCTGTCGCGGGGTTCGGGAGTCCGTTGAGAGCGATGGATTGGGGGGCGGTCGCCCGCGTTGTTTGGTCGGCGGATAAGAGTTGAGTATGCGAATTGCCCTGCTGTCCTATCGCAGTAAGGACCATTGCGGCGGACAGGGCGTCTACGTGCGCCATCTCAGCCGCGGCCTGGTCGACCTGGGCCACGACGTCGAGGTCTTCTCCGGCCAGCCCTATCCGGAGCTGCTCGATCCGCGGGTGCGGCTGACCAAGGTGCCCAGCCTGGACCTCTATCGCGAGCCCGACCCGTTCCGGGTGCCGCGTCCCAGCGAGATCCGCGACTCCATCGACCTGCTGGAACTCCTGACGGTGTGGACGGCGGGCTTTCCCGAACCGCGGACGTTCACCATGCGCGTCGCCCGGCTGCTGGCCGAACGGGCGGACGACTTCGACCTCGTGCACGACAACCAGAGCCTGGGAACCGGACTGCTGGCGATCGCCGACGCGGGACTTCCGGTGGTGGCCACCGTGCACCACCCCATCACCCGCGACCGGGTGCTCGACGTGGCGGCCGCGCGGTGGTGGCGGAAGCCGTTGGTACACCGCTGGTATGGCTTTTCCAAGATGCAGGAACAGGTGGCGCGCCGGATCCCGGATCTGTTGACGGTCTCGTCGTCGTCGGCCGCGGACATCGTCGCCGACTTCGGCGTCTCCCCCGAGCAACTGCACGTGGTGCCGTTGGGCGTGAACACCGAACTGTTCCAGCCGAGTTCGCAGCCCCGGCGGCCGGGCCGGATCATCGCGATCGCCAGCGCCGACACCCCGCTGAAGGGCGTCCGTACGTTGCTGCACGCGGTCGCCAAGCTGCGCACGCGCCGCGACCTCGAGTTGCGGCTCGTGGCCAAGGTGGAACCCAACGGGCCCACCCACAAACTCATCGCCGAACTCGGAATCTCCGACATCGTCCACATCACCAGCGGGCTTTCGGATGAGGCGCTCGCCGCGCTGTTCGCCTCGGCCGAGGTCGCCTGCATTCCGTCTCTCTACGAAGGGTTTTCGCTGCCCGCGGTGGAAGCCATGGCCAGTGGAACACCGATCGTGGCGAGCCGGGTGGGCGCGCTGCCCGAGGTGCTGGGCACCGACGGCGCCTGCGCCGAACTGGTGCCGCCCGCCGACGTCGACGCCCTGACCCGCGCGCTCGGCGAGCTTCTCGACTCGCCGGAAAAGCGCCGCACCATGGGCAAGGCGGGCCGCGACCGCGCGATCGGCGTGTTCAGCTGGGAGGCGGTGGCCGCGCAGACCGTGCGGGTCTACGAGCGGGCGATCGCGCGATGCTGACCGTCGATTTCGACCGGCTCGCCATCGGGCCGTCCACGAAGGTGATAGACGTCGGTTGCGGGGCGGGCCGGCATGCGTTCGAGGCCTATCGGCGCGGCGCCGACGTGGTCGCTTTCGACCGCGACGCTTCCGAATTGCGTTCCGTCGACACCATTCTGCGCGCGATGGCCGAAACCGGGGAGGCGCCGGCGGCGGCGTCGGCCAAGGTGGTCCTCGGCGACGCGCTGAGCCTGCCCTACGCCGACGAGACGTTCGACTGCGTCATCGCCTCGGAAATCCTCGAACACATCCCCCGGGACGACGCCGCCATCGCCGAACTGGTCCGCGTCCTCAAAGTCGGCGGCACGCTCGCGGTCAGCGTTCCGCGATGGCTTCCCGAGCGGGTGTGCTGGCTGCTTTCCGACGAATATCACGCCAACGAGGGCGGCCACGTGCGGATCTACAAGGCGAGCGAGCTGCGAGGCAAGATCGCCGGCGGCGGCATGGAACTGACGCATACCCATCACGCGCACGCGCTGCACTCGCCGTTCTGGTGGCTGAAATGTGCCGTCGGCGTGTCGAAGCCCGACCATCCCGCGGTGGCCGCCTACCACAAGCTGCTGGTGTGGGACCTGATGCAACGGCCCAAGGTCACCCAGCTGGCCGAATCGCTGCTCAACCCGCTCGTCGGCAAGAGCGTCGCGATGTATTTCACCAAGTTGATGCCAACGGAAAGCGAAGCGGCCCTGGGGTATTCAGTTGCGTCGGGGTAACGCGCCGGCCGTTCCGGGTGTCCTCACATCCGACCAATGCCGGCAGACCGCGCTGTCGATCGCCGCCGCCCAGGAACCGTCGGGCGCCATCCCCTGGTTCGAGGGCGGGCATACCGACCCGTGGGATCACGTGGAGTGCGCGATGGCGCTGACGGTCGCCGGGCTGCTGGAGCCGGCACGCGCCGCGTTCGACTGGAGCCGCCGCACGCAGCGGGCCGACGGCTCGTGGCCGATCCAAACTCGGGCCGGGGTCATCGAAGACCACAACAGCGACAGCAACTTCTGCGCATACATCGCCACCGGCGTGTGGCATCACGTGCTGGTCACCGGAGACGAGTCGTTCGCCGCCCGGATGTGGCCGGTGGTACACAGGGCGATCGACTTTGTCATCGACCTGCAGTTCGGCTACGGCGAGATCGCTTGGGCCCGAAGCGAAGACGGGCCCTTGTTGGAAGCGTTGCTGACCGGATGCGCCAGCGTGTTCCACAGCATCCGCTGCGCGCTGGCGCTGGCGGCGATGGTCTCCGAACCGCAACCGGAGTGGGAACTGGCGCTGGGGCGGCTGGGCCACGCGATTGCCGCGCATCCGGATGCGTTCACCGAAAAGGACCGCTATTCGATGGACTGGTACTACCCGATCCTCGGCGGTGCGCTGCGCGGCCCGGCGGCCGCCGCGCGGATCATGCAGCGCTGGGACGACTTTGTGGTCGGCGATCTCGGCATTCGCTGCGTCGGCGACCGCCCGTGGGTGACTGGCGCCGAAACGTGCGAACTGGTGATGGCCCTCGACGCCATCGGCCACCGGTCCGCCGCGCATCGGCAGTTCGCCGCCATGCAGCACCTGCGCGAGGAGGACGGGTCCTATTGGACGGGCCTGGTTTTCGCCCACGGGAAGCGCTGGCCCGAGGAGCGCACCACCTGGACCGGCGCGGCGATGATCCTGGCGGCCGACGCGTTGTCGGACACCACCAAGGGCAGCGGGATCTTCCGTGGCGACGGGCTGCCGATGGGGCTGCAGACCGGCTTCGACTGCGAATGCGTGGCTACCGGTCCGGGCTGGTGACCCCGTCCTGGCCGATGGCGGCACCCGCCCGCCCGCCGGTGCGTTCGAGCACCCGCAGCGACCCGGCGGCCAAAACCTCGCGGAACTGGCCGGAATCCATCGCGCGGCGATAGATGTAGTAGGGCGGGCGACCGCCGTCGCGTGGGTCGGGGAACACGTCGTGGATGAGCAGCGCCCCGCCGACTTCGACCCACTTCGCCCAGCCGTCGAAGTCCTCGGTCGCGGCCCTCTCCGAGTGGCCGCCGTCGATGAACAAGAACTGCAGCGGGGTTCGCCAGCCGCGGGCCACCACCGGTGAGCGGCCCACGACGGCGACGACGTGGTCGTCGAGGCCCGCGGCGTCGAGGGTGCGACGGAAGGTGGGCAGCGTGTCGAAGAGCCCGGTGACGTCGTCGACCATCGTGGCGTCGTGGTACTCCCAGCCCGCTTGGTGTTCCTCCGAGCCGTGGTGATGGTCGATCGTGTACAGCACGCCGGCGGTCTGTTGCGCCGCCGCGCCGAGCAGCAGGGTGGATTTGCCGCAGTAGGTGCCGATCTCGACGCCGACGCCGCCCCCGAGGTACCGCAGCGCGGCGTCGTAGAGCGCGCGGCCCTCGTCGGCCGGCATGAAGCCTTGCACCCGCTCGGCCATCGCAAACAGGCGCTCGGTCGAACTGACGTCGGCGCGGCTCATGAGCCGAACCTATCTGGCGCCTTCAAGCCGCACGCCAGCGGGATCGCCGCGATCGCTTTACCATCGTGCTGTGCGCGTGTCCGCCCGCAAATGGGTTGATGCCGGCCTGGCGGTCGTCGTGATCGCGGCCGGGCTGACGATGCTGCCGCCCGGGACGCCGACGGCGGCCGCGGCGAGCTGTCCCCCGGTGCAGGTCGTCTTCGCGCGCGGCCGATACGAATCGCCGGGCGTGGGGGTGCTCGGCAACGCGTTCATCAGCGCGCTGCGCTCCAAGGTGTCGAAGAACATCGGCGTCTACGCCGTGAACTACCCCGCCGACACGCAGATCGACATCGGCGCCAACGACATGAGCCACCACATCCAGGGCATGGCCAACGACTGCCCGAACACCCGTCTGGTGCTCGGCGGCTACTCGCTGGGCGCGGCGGTCACCGACGTGGTGTTGGCGGCGCCCATCAGCGCTTTCGGTTTCGACAGCCCCCTGCCGCCGGGCATCGACCAGCACATCGCCGCCGTCGCGCTGTTCGGCAACGGGAGCCAGTGGGTGGGTCCGATCACGAACTTCAACCCGACCTACAACGACAGGACCATCGAGCTGTGCCACGGGGCGGATCCCATCTGCAACCCGGCCGACCCGAACACCTGGAAAGAAAACTGGCCGCAACACCTGGCCGGCGCCTACATCGATGCGGGGATGGCCAACCAGGCCGCCGACTTCGTCGCGGGCAAGCTCTAGCCGACCACTTGGGCGGCGCGACCCGGTTCGACGCCGCAGCGCTCCGAGAGCAACCCAGCGCCAATCGCATCATGCCGAATTCATAAACGCCTTTGGATACCCGCGCTCGATTCATAGAAATGATATCTTTCAAATCGAAATTAATTCCGCCGCGCCGTGAAGGGCGGGAAATTCAGGTGAGATTCACATATTTTGCCGTGGGGGATCTTCCGCAGCCGTCGGCGGCGACAGCGACGCGGCTGGCAACGCCTCCTGACGGGACGATCGAACGGGCGCCCGGGCCGGGTGCGCGCCGGTATTGCAACCTCTCCACTTGGGGAAACCCCAGTTAGAGTGCCTGAATCCGGGCCCCAGCGGCGCGGGGCGGCAACCGGATCCGGCATCAGTTCGCCGCCGCGACACGGCAAAGCTGATGAGGGCGCTGCGATTTTCACTTTAAATTGCATGGCAGAGTAAAAATCAGCGTGAATATTCGGCAAAGGTAAAGATCAGCCGTTGATTCGGCAGCAGCGGCCGCGCGGGTAATCGTCGATGCCGAGTTTATGTTCGACCCAGTCCACTGCTCCCGGAAGGAAAATCCCTTGTCTTTCGTAAACGCATATCCCGCGGCGCTCGCGGCCGCGGCCGGCAACCTGCAGTCGGTCGGCGCTGCGTTGAACGCCGGAACCGACGCTGCTGCCGCGCCCACCACCGAGGTTGTTCCTGCCGCGGCCGACGAGGTTTCGCTGCTGACGGCCGCACAGTTCGCCGCGCATGGCGCGCGCTTCCAGGAACTGAGTGCGCGCGCCGCGAGGATTCAGGCGGCCCTGGCGGCGACCTTGGCGACGAACGCGGCGTCGTACGCGGCCACCGAGGCGGCGAACGCGGTATCGGCCGGCTGAGCGGCCGCGGGCGAAGGAGAAAGAAACGATGGTCGACTACGGGTTGTTGCCGCCGGAGATCAACTCGGCGCGCATCTATGCGGGCCCCGGGGTGGGCTCGCTGGTTGCCGCCGAGGTGGCGTGGGCCGGGCTGGCCGCCGATCTGGAATTGGCCGCAGCAGGTCATCGATCGGTGATCTCCGGCCTGACCAGCGGTCCCTGGCTGGGCCCGTCGTCAGCGTCGCTGATAGCGGCCGCCACACCGTTCGTGGCGTGGTTGCACAGCAGTGCCGAGCAGGCCGCTCAAGCGGCGAGTCAGGCGGGGGCCGCAACGGCCGCCTACGAGGCGGCATTCGCGGCGACCGTCCCCCCGCCGGTGATCGCGGCTAACCGGGTCCTGCTGGCGGAATTGATCGCAACGAACCTGTTCGGGCAGAACACCCCGGCGATCGCGACCACCGAGGCCGAGTACCTCGAATTTTGGGCTCAGGATGCCGGTGCGATGTACAGCTATGCGTCGTCCGCCGCCGCGGCGTCGCAGTTGGGCGAATTCGGGGAGCCGGCCGAGGTGGTGAACCCGATCGGGCTGGTCGACCAGGCCATCGCGGTCTTCAAGGCGGAAAACGATGTTGTGCAGCGGAACGCCGCCAACCTGGGCGCCGTCGTCAACCCCAGGGTTTCCGACATCCTGAAAACTCTGTCCGCGCCCCTGCAGGCCAAGCCGATCGACGACTGGATCGTCGCGAACACCCCGCTCGATGACGTGGTGACGCTGTTCGGCAAGTACCTCTCGCCGTACGTTTCGTCATTGGCGGCGATGATTCAGTCGACGCAGTCCTTCGGGCAGGTCAGCAACGGTATTACGGCGATGACCAGCTTTGCGAAGGGATTGGCCCCGGCGGCCAAGGCGCTCGAGGGCGCGGCTTCGGCGGCGGGGACCGGCGCGGCCAATGCCGCCTCCAACGCCGGGGGCGTAGCCGCGGGCCTGGGGCGCGCGCTTCCCCTGGGGGCGTTGTCGGTGCCGCCGGGCTGGGCCCCGGTGAACGCCATTACCAATCCCGCGGTGGGAGCGCTGACCAATGCCGTGGCCCCCGCGGAAGGCATAAACGCCCTTCCGATGACCCCCTTCGGTCAGTTGGGCGGAAACCGGTACGGGCGCATTCTTCCGACCTACGGTTTCAAGCCCGCGGTGATGGCAAAGCCCCCCGCCGCCGGATAAGAATAACGGGCGGCCGGAAATGTCCCGAACGAATAGTTATCGCCCCGAGATATCCTCTGAGCCAGCGGAATTCAGGCGGGGGTGTCGGTGCTCGAGTACAGCTTGAAGTCGCGGGTAACCCGGCCGCCCGACGCGGCGGCGTGCCGACGAGCCGAAAATGAGGGATGGCGGCGCATGGCCGCGTGGCGCTCTCGTTCAAGGCGGCGAGCAGCAACCCACGCCGGATGAGATTGAAGGAAAATAACCGTCGCCCCCGGTGCATCCGCCACGATTCCAACTCCTCCCGAGCAACCTGCCAAAAGCATCAACAGTGGTTATCGGTTCGTGATTCCAGAATGCCCTGCCAATCCTGAGACCAAACCACGCGCCAAGGTGAGAATTAGCCATGAATTTTGGCGTAATCCAAAGCCACTACCTGCCGTCGTCCGATCGCGTCCGGCGGCGAACCACACGCTAACGACCGCCACCGACAAGATTTCCCGTTTCGCGCCCGGACGGCGCCGGCTGCTATCGTGCGTTGCTTATGCCAGAGATCGACCGCCGCCGCATGATGCTGACGGCCGGGATCGGAGTGCTGGCAGCCGCGCTGCCGCTTCCGAAGGCCCACGCCTACCCGGCCCGACCGGGATCGCCACAGACCCCACCGCCCGCCGCGCCCAGTGGCCAGGCCGGGAACTACATCTTCCAGGACGAATTCGACGGCCCGGCCGGCTCGGCCCCCGACGCGTCGAAATGGTCGGTGGCGAAAGCCCGCGAGACGATCAAGGACCCGACATATTGGGAGCAGCCCGACCACATCGGGCAGTACCGCGACGATCGCCGCAACGTATTCCTCGACGGCAACTCCAACCTGGTCCTGCGGGCCGCCAAGGACGGACCCACCTACTACAGCGGCAAGGTGCAAAGCCTGTGGCGCGGCGGCGTGGGCCACACGTGGGAGGCCCGGATCAAGCTCAACTGCCTGACCGCCGGCGCCTGGCCCGCCTATTGGCTGGGCAATGACGATCAGGGCGAAATCGACGTCATGGAGTGGTACGGCAACGGCAACTGGCCCTCGGCCACCACCGTGCACGCCAAAGCGAACGGCGGTGAGTGGAAGACCCACAACATCGCGGTGGACAGCGGCTGGCACACCTGGCGCACCCAATGGGACGAGGCCGGCATCCGGTTCTGGAAGGACTACACGGACGGGGCGCAGCCCTACTTCGACGTCCCGGCGAGTTCACTGCCGGACTGGCCGTTCAATCGTCCGGGCTACACCGTTTTCCCGGTCTTCAACCTCGCGGTCGCCGGTTCCGGCGGTGCCGATCCCGGACCGGGAACCTATCCCGCCGACATGCTCATCGACTGGATACGGGTCTGGTAGGACCGCCGACGCTCAGCCGAATTCAAGCAGGGTGTATGCCCCGCGGAACGGCTTGGTGGGGCCGAACTGCCAGAACGCGGGAAACAGCATCCCGAAAAACACGCCCCGCCCTTTCGGCATCGGGATGTCGTACACCGCTCGAACCCCGGGCATGGTGTTCGCCAGGTCCGCCAGTTGACGCGCCGACAGGCTGAACGGCATCGGCGGCACCCGGTAGCGACGGGACGACAGCATCCCCCTTGGGGCCAGCTTCTTGACGAAGATCGGCGGCAGATCGAAGAACATCTGCCCCCCGGGAAACCGTTTGGCGCATTCGGCGATCAGCCCCATCGCCTCGTGCGGTTGCAGGTACATCAGCAGGCCCTCCGCGGTGATGAATACGCCGTTGCCGGTGTCGACCTTGGGAATCCAGCTGTAGTCGAGAGCCGACTGTGCCAGGTGAGTGATCCGCGGTGAGTGCGGCAACAGGCGCTGCCGAAGTTGTACGACGGGTGGCAGATCTACTGATACCCAACGGAACTGTGCGTGTGGCAGCGCGCTGTTCAGACGCCAGAAGCTTGTTTGGAAGCCTTCCGCGAGCGCGACGACCGTTGCCTCGGGATGCTGGGTGAGGTAACCGATCGCGCACCGGTCGACGGCCAGTGAGCGCAACGCCATCTCCTGGCCTTTACGGCCGAACTTCTCGAAGTCGAAGTCGATCGACTCGACGAGCCTGACGGCCATCGGGTCGTCGATGATCGGGTCCGGGCGGCGCGCCTGGGCGGCCCTGCCGTAGAGGGTCAACAGTGCGGTCTCGGAGACGCCCGTCAGCAGCCTGGCGTCCAATTTGTCGTTGGCTCGACTCATCGAGCAAACCCTACCGGCACAAGCGAAGTCGCTACCGGTTGTCAGTGCGTAAGAAGCGCGGTCGCGCTCCAGACCCTGCCGCCCGGGTGACGCGGGTCCGGCTGGGGCAGCAAGGTCAGCGGTCGCATCCATAGCGGCAATCGGTGAAACCGGTGGGCGGCGAGGTAGAGCGCCTGCGCGTCGGCGATCCGCCAGCCGAGGCATTCGAAGAAGGCCAATCCGTTCTCGGGCGCGAACTTGAAAGGCGCGTTCTGCTGTATGCCGGCCATCTTCTTGTTCATCATCTTCTTCAAGCCGGGTCCCCCGAAATCGAGCATCCACCAAGCGATTTCGGGTCGCGTGAACGCCGCGGAGAGCGCAACCACGTCGCTTTCTTCCAGATACATCAACAGGCCTTCGGTCAGCACCAGGGCTTTGCCGGCGCCGGCCAGCGACTCATCGAGGAACGCGGCTCGGGCCGCCGCGTCGGCCAGATCGACGGCGGTCCGCGTCAGCCGGCATCGCGGAGTCTCGTCGGCCAGCAGCTGCGTCTTCTCCTCGAGCAGCTTCGGTAGATCCGCCTCGACCCAGGTCAGGTCGGCCGGCAGCTCCAAACGGTACGGCCGGGTGTCCAGACCGGCGGCCAGGTTCAGCACCCGGTCACACCCCGCGGCGATCGCGTCGGCGATGGCGTCGTCGATGATCTTGGTGCGCGCGACGAGCCACCAGCCATTACGGGTCGACCGTGGCACGTTGGCGACGATTTCGCGGCCGTGCTCCCCTGCGAGGCGCTCGGCGAGCGGATCGTTGAAAAGCGCGTCGGGCCGGGCCGATTCGGTCGCCCGGTGCAACGCCGTCCATCGGGCGGTGTCCGAGACGTGGGTGATGGTGTGTCTGGGGGCTGACATATGTGCGTTATAGCAGCCGCCCCGCCTCCCTACTGACCGGCCTTAGGTCCGGCGAACCAAGCCGATGTCACCGCGCGGGTCTGGGGAGGCGGATAGACGGCGTCCGGCCTGCCGAGCGGACCGACCTTGACCGTCCACGTCGCCGACGAGCGGTCGATGCAGCTCCCGGGGCCCTGGCCGGGCAGCTCCAGCACGCTGACGTTTGCGTAGGGGTCGCCGCAGTAATAGGCGGCCACGTACCCGTCGGCGCGGCCACCTCCCGCGCCGCCGTTGCGGAGCCGGCACTGGGCGCCGTCGTCGAGCGTCAGCGCGAACGGGTCCGGCGTGGCGATCGGCTGCACCGGCGGCAGCGAACCGTTGTACCGCACCCGGTGCATGGTCCTGTCCCAGGGATTGTCCACGCACAGCAGCGATCCGGGTGAGGACGGCCAGCAGGTGCCGGCGCCCGCCGCGCTGGGTGCGCAGGAGTAGACGTTGTCGGCAGTCGCCGACGGCGACGCTTCGCAGCCTTCGACGGTAACGACGTTGCCCTCCGGGGGCGACTCCCGATACCCGTTCATCGGCTGGCCGTCGGGCCCGACGGCCATCACGCTGATCTGCTGCGTGGGCGGCGGGTCCGCGACCGCCGGCCCGGCCGGCGACAGGGCCGCCGCCATCAGCACTGTCAGCGCGGCGATGGGGCCAACGACGATTCGCGACATCACGTTCACCGCGCAAAACCTTTCGTTCGGCGACCCCCTGGTTGAAGGGTACGGTGCGCATATGTCCGATCGAAACCGCCGTTTTCTGCTCCGCGAACGCCCCACTGGCCGCATCGGCCCAGACACCTTCGAACTGAGCGAGGAGGCGGTCCCCGAGCTCGGCGACGACGAGGCGCTGGTGCGGGTCGACTGGATATCGCTCGACCCGACGAACCGCATGTGGATCAACGACACGCCGACATACCTGCCGCCGGTGGGCATCGGCGAGGTGATGCGGGCGGCCGGTCTGGGCCAGGTCGTCGCGTCGAAGAATCCGAACTATCCGGTCGGTCAGACGGTGCAGGGCCTGCTGGGCTGGCAGGAGTACGCGGTCGTCTCCCCCGCGGCTTTCGTGATGCCGGTCGACGTCGCCGCGGGCATTTCGCCCAGCGCCTACCTGGGCGCACTGGGTTCGACCGGGCTGACCGCGTGGGTCGGCATCCGCGACATCGGCAAGCCGAAGCAAGGCGAGACGGTCGTGGTCTCGGCCGCGGCGGGCGCCGTCGGGTCGGTCGCCGGCCAGCTCGCCAAGGCCGCCGGCGCGCGGGTCGTCGGGATCGCCGGCGGTCCCGAGAAGTGCGCCCTGCTCACCGACCAGCTCGGCTTCGACGCGGCCGTCGACCACCGCGCCGGCGACTGGGCCGCGCAGCTCGCCGCTGCGACCCCCAACGGCATCGACGTCGACTTCGAGAACGTCGGCGGCGACATCATGGACGCCGTCTTCGCGCGGCTGAACATCGGCGCCCGCGTCGCGCTCTGCGGCCTGATCTCCGGCTACAACTCCGCCGATCCCCCGCCGGGACCGCGCGCGTTCGGAAATCTCCTCATTCAGCGCGCGACGGTGCAGGGCTTCATCGTCCTCGACCACCTCGGCCGCGCCCCGGAGGCGAACGGCGAGATCGCGGGCCTGATCGCCGAGGGCAAGCTCACGCCGCTCGAGACGGTCGTCGAGGGCTTCGAGCAGCTGCCCACGGCGATCAACATGCTGTTCGACGGCAAGAACGTTGGCAAGCTCGTGGTCAAGGTCGGCGATCACCCGGCCTAGATACAACGGCCGTCGTCACCCGCGCAGCGGGGAAATGAGGAATCATGTGGTGTCCGCGCCCAGCGCGGACAGCAACGGTTCCTAGCCGACGAGGACCTCACCCATGGCAAACGATGTCGCCGGTCCCGACAACGCCGATGCCGTCCCGCAGTTGCGCCGAGGTCTTGCCAACCGGCACATCCAGCTGATCGCGATCGGCGGCGCGATCGGCACCGGCCTGTTCATGGGTTCGGGGCGGACGATCTCGCACGCCGGTCCGGCGGTTCTGGTGGTGTACGGGGTCATCGGCTTCTTCGTGTTCTTCGTGTTGCGCGCGATGGGTGAGCTGCTGTTGTCGAACCTGAAGTACAAGTCATTCGTGGACTTCGCCGCCGATCTATTGGGCCCGGCGGCAGGCTTTTTCATCGGCTGGTCGTACTGGTTCGCCTGGGTCGTCACCGCGATCGCGGAGATCGTTGCCATCACCGGCTACGCGAAATTCTGGTGGCCGGGTCTACCGGGGTGGCTGCCGGCCGTGGTCACCGTCGGACTGATCCTGCTGTTCAATCTGTTCAACGTGCGCAATTTCGGGGAGATCGAGTTCTGGTTCGCGTTGATCAAGGTTGCCGCGATCCTGTGCTTCATCGTCGTCGGCGCCGTCCTCGTCGCGACGAATTTCGTTTCGCCGCAGGGCAATCGCGCGACGGTCGAGAACCTCTGGAACGACGGCGGTTTCTTCGCGACGGGGTTCATGGGCGTGGTCGGCGGATTCCAGATCGCGTTCTTCGCCTTCGTGGGCGTCGAACTCGTCGGCACGGCGGCGGCCGAGACGGCCGATCCGCGCCGCACTCTGCCCCGGGCCATCAACGCCGTTCCGCTGCGCGTGGCGATCTTCTACATCGGCGCGCTCGCGGCGATCCTCACTGTCGTCCCCTGGCGGCGGCTACCCAGCGGCGAGTCCCCGTTCGTGACGATGTTCTCGTTGGCCGGGCTCGCCGCCGCGGCGTCCGTGGTCAACTTCGTGGTGACCACCGCGGCCGCGTCCTCGGCCAACTCCGGCCTATTCTCCACCGGCCGCATGCTTTTCGGTCTGGCCGACGAGGGCAGCGCTCCGGCGCCCTTCAGCCGGCTGAACCGGGGCGGGGTGCCGGCGCTCGCGCTGTTGGTCACCGCTTCGTTGCTGTTGACGTCCATTCCGCTGCTCTACGTGGGTGGTTCCGTGATGAACGCTTTCACGCTCGTGACGACGATCGCGTCGCTGCTGTTCATGTTCGTGTGGGCGGTGATCATCGTCAGCTACCTCGTCTACCGCCGCCGTGACGGGGCGCGCCATGCCGCGTCGTCCTACAAGATGCCCGGCGGCGTGGCGATGTGCTGGGCCGTCCTGGCCTTCTTCGCGTTCGTGATCTGGACGTTGTGCACCGACCGGGAAACCGCGATCGCGCTGGGCTGGTTTCCGCTGTGGTTCGTGGCTTTGGCGGCCGGTTGGCTGATCGTGCGGCGCCGCCCCGGCCACGGCGAGCGGTATCGCCGGTTCCGGACGGGGATGAATCACTCGGCCGACGACGACACCGAGACGACGGCCCTGTCCCCCTGATCGGCTACGACGCGCTTTCGGGCACGTCGAAGCAGTCGCGCCGAGGCGCGACCTCGCCGCCGCTTCGGTCAGGACCACCACATTTCCCGCGGCCTTGCGTCGTGCGGTCGACATCGCCGAGAGGAACGTTGTCCCAGACGGCGTCGGCAGCGAAGTTAGTCCACGACAACCGCCATCGCGAGGTGTTGTACCACCGCGGACTTTCTTGGGATCGGTAGCCCATCGGGCGCTCTGTACTTATCGCAACGACGACGCCAACCCGGCGGCGCCACATGAAAGGAAATCAGAAAGATGAAGATCGTCCCCGCCAGCATCGAAGAGCAGATCAACCGCGTCGACCGTCAGCGCAGCCTCTACATCGGCATCGCGACCGGCCTGGTTGCGGCCTGGAGCCTGATCCGGCTGATCTGGGTGCTCTACCTCGGGTTGACGTTCGGCTGGTTCTTCGGGGCCATGGCGTTCCAGGTCGTGCTCTGGGCCGTGGTCGGCGCCGTCGCGGGGATCGCGAGCGTCGGGTTCCTGACCCGCTACTCCAAGGGGAGTTGAACCGGCCGGCTGCAACTGGAAAGTCCCGAATCCGCTTGGGATTCGGGACTTTTCCCGTTGTCGGGCTCAGCGCACTTGCTGAATGCGAATGAGGTTGCCCGCCGGGTCGCGCACGGCGCAGTCGCGCAGCCCGTAGGGCTGTTCGGTTGGTTCCTGGACGATTTCGGCGTCGGCGGCTTGCAGTTGCTCGAAGGTCGCGTCCAGGTCCTTGGTGGCCAACAGCAGCATGGCATAGGTGCCCTTGGCCATCATCTCGGCGATGGTGCGGCGCTCTTCGTCGGTGATGCCGGGGTTGGCGGCCGGCGGGGTCAACACGATGGACGTGCCCGGCTGGCCTGGGGGGCCGACCGTGATCCAGCGCATCTTGCCCTGCCCCACGTCGAGGCGGACCTCGAAGCCGAGGGTGTCGCGATAGAAGGCCAGGGAGGATTCCGGGTCGTCGTGCGGGAGGAAGCTCGAGTGAATCGTGATGTCCATGGCGTCAGGCTAGGTGCGGCCCACCGACCGACGCTTCTCGATTCCTGATCGGTCTGGTCACCTGCTTGGCGACGCACGGCGGTATGCCGGCCGTCGCGTCGCTCGCCTGGCGCCGATAGGCGCTGGGGGGCATGCCGACCAGTTCGGTGAACCGCGTGCTGAACGTGCCCAGCGATGAGCAGCCGACCGCGAAACAGACCTCGGTGACGGTGAGGTCGCCGCGGCGCAGCAGCGCCATCGCCCGCTCGATGCGCCGCGTCATCAGGTACGAATAGGGCGATTCGCCGTAGGCGCGCCGGAATTCGCGGCTGAGATGCCCGGCGGACATGTGCACCCCGCGGGCGAGCGCCTCGACGTCCAGGGGCCGCGCGTAGTCCCGGTCGATCCGGTCGCGGACGCGGCGCAGCAGCGCCAGGTCACGCAGTCGCTGTTCGGCGGAACTGGCGGTCACTTTGGCCATGTTGCCACCGGCCCTGCGAGCCGCGAAACATAAACTGTTGCGATCCCCGTCGGCGTGTCTTCGCAACTGGTTATGTATCGCGGAAGCGAGCGCCGCGCGGGGCGCTCGACGCCCCTACGGGGTGGTCGCGCCGCGCCACGCCAGGGGGTTGAGGTTGCGATACGGGTCGGCGGCGCGCAGCGCCCGCAGGTCCGCCAGGATCTTTTCCAGCGCTCGTTGTGTCTGGTCCTTGACGGCCTCCACCCACTGCTGCCCGCCGACACCCAGCGGTGTGCTGGTATCGATCGGCGGCCCGAAGCGGAGGTACGTGCGCTGCGGGCGCGGAATCAGGGTCGGACCGATCCCCCGCAGCAACGGCATCGCCATGTCCGATCGCCCGTTGAGCCTGCGGCCCAACGCCTCGCTGAACTTTCCGTACGCGCCGTCGCGGGCGGTCCAGCTGCGGTAGACGTCATCGCCGCCGACGAGACCGGCGGGCACAATCGGGTAGCCGTTTTCCACCGACAGCCGCGCGAATCCCGCGCGCCCCTGCCAGCGCAGGGTGTATTCCTCGCCTTTGAACTTTGCGATCTCGCGGCCGCCCCCGGGGAACACCAGGATGGTTTGGTCGTCGCGCATGAGTTCTCGCGCGGTCTCCGGTGCGCCGACCACCGCGCCGAACGCCTCGACCAGGTCGGCGGGCAGCCCACGCATCCGCCCGAAACCGCGTTCCGCGAGCGGACGCACCCGGGTGCCGATCGTGCGCCGTACCGAGTCGGAGATCAAGAACACCTCGGAGCCGAACTGGGTGTGGTTGCCCACCAACAGGAATCGTCCGTCGCCGGGTAGGTTTTCCAGGCCGTCGACGTAGGGTCGGGAAGCCGCGACGACCGGATGCAGCCGGTCGCTGACCGCGTCGAGCAGCCGGCGCAGCGTCTGCACCCGCGCGCTGGGCTCCGTAATGCGGGCCAGGCCCGCGCTGTCAGCCACGGTCGTCGACGCCCGGCCGGGAGAACACGGCGGTGACCGAAGGCGGGCCGAGCCACGTTGGGCTGGAACGCAATTCGACGTTCATCCGTGGATCCGCGGCACGGCCGAGGGCCCTCAGCGCCGAGGGGCTGTAGGCGCGCAGGGCGCTGATGAACCCGTCATGCAACCCCGGCCAATTCCACGACCACGGCAGCAGGGCCAGATTGATCGGCAGCGCCATTACCGGGAACAGCATCATGGCCAACGGGCTCTGCCGCTGGAGGTCGATGACGAGGAAGCGCTTGCCCACCCGGGTGGCCTCGGCGATGGCGCGGCTCGCGACCGCCGGCGGCAGGTGATGAAACGCGAGCGCGAACACCACGAGGTCGTAGCTGTCGTCGGCGGCGTCGATCGCGGTCGCGTCGATCACCTGCGTGCGCGCCCGCGGGTGCTGCCCAAGCTCCCCCGCGGCGATGTTGGCGACCGAGGTCGGATCCAGGTCGCTGACCGTGACGGTCGCGGTCGGGTGGAGTCGAAGAATCTGCGCCGACAGCTTTCCGTGCCCGGCACCGATCTCCAGGATGCGCGGATGCGGTATGTCGGCGACGACGTCGAGTGCGGTGCGCGCGTACTTCTCGTGCTGTTTGGTCAGTGTGCCGAGCCGGTCAAGCATTCCGATCACCCGCTGCTTGACGTCGTCGGACACGTCGTCGCGGTCCAGGTACTCCAGCGCATCCGTCTGGAATCGGCGGTCCAGCCACGACGCACCGGGGCCACCCCTGGGCATCGTGGCTATGTCTTCGTACAGCACATTCGTTGTGGCCATCACGGACTCCTTCGTCGTAGTCAGCGCGTTCTTGGAACCACCATAACAAACGAACCAGTTCGTCTGTCTATGATATTCCCGTGAGGACCAAGACCGAGCTGCGCGGCGAAATACTTGCGGCCGCCCGCGCCGAGTTCGCCCAGTACGGCTTGGCCGGAGCGCGCATCGACCGCATCGCCCGCGCCGCCAGCGCCAGCAAGGAGCGGCTGTACGCGCACTTCGGCGACAAGGAGGCCCTCTTTCGGGACGTCGTCGCCACCGACGGGGCGGAGTTCTTCCACGCCGTCGAACTGCGCCCCGACGCCGTGCCCGAGTTCGTCGGCGGCGTCTTCGACCTGGCGCAGCGGCGCCCCGAACACCTGCGGATGATCACCTGGGCCCAGCTGGAAGGCTTTCCGCTCGACAAACCGGAGTTCGACGGAGAGCATCCACCCGAAAAGGCCCTCGCCGCACTGGAACAGGCGCAAGCCGACGGCCACGTCGACCCCGCTTGGGAACCGCAGCAGCTGCTCGTGCTCCTGTTCGCGATCGGGCTGGCCTGGGCGCATTGGCCGGACCCGGCCGCGGCGACCACGGACGCGAAGGTCGTCGCCCGCCGCCGCGCCGCGGCCGTCGAGGCGGCGGCTCGCATCGTCGAACCGCTGGGGCGGGCCGGCTCATAAGCCCAGAAAGCGGTCGGCGGTTTCACTTTCGGCGGAGATGCCCGCCGGGGCGTAGTGTCCCAAGCCATGGCCGATGAGATCCGTTTCGTCGAAGCCAACGGGCTGAGATTCGCCTATCTGGCGGACGGCTCCGGCCCGCTCGTCCTACTGCTGCACGGGTTCCCGGACACCGCGCACACCTGGGACGATCTTCGCCCGCGCCTGGCCGCCCAGGGCTTCCGCGCGGTGAGCCCGTTCATGCGCGGCTACCACCCCAGTGCGATTCCCGACCGGGATGCCGATCAGGAGACGTTGGCGCGCGATCCGCTCGCGCTGATCGCAGCGCTCGGCGCCGACGATGCCGTGGTGATCGGGCACGACTGGGGAGCCTCGGCCGCGTACGGCGCGGCCGCACTCGGACCGGATCGAGTGAAAAAGCTGTTCGTGGTGGGCATTCCGCATCCGGCGGCGCTCAAGCCGACGCTGAAAAAGCTCTGGGGCGTTCGCCACTTCGCGGCGTACAAGCTGCCGGGGGCGGCAAACCGCTTCGCGCGCAACGACTTCGCGGCGCTACCCGCCATTTGCCGGCGCTGGTCCCCGACGTGGAACCCCGGCCCGGAGGAGTTCGACGCGGTCCGCGTCAGCTTCGCGAACCCGGCCAGCCTGAACGCTGCGTTCGGCTACTACCGAAAGCTCTCGCCCATCCCCAGCCCGTCGCTGAAGGCGAAGATCACGGTGCCGACGGTTGTCTTCGCCGGGCTGGACGACCCGATCGCCGAGCCATCGGACTACCGGGGCGCCGCGCGGATGTTCGCGAACGAGTACGTCGTCGAGGAAGTCCCCGGCGGTCACTTCATGCACCGGGAGCACCCCGAGGCGTTCGCCGAGCGGCTCTTCGCTCATCTGTGACCCCGGCGTTGTCCCTACGCGCCGACCAGCTCGGGGTGGAATTTCGCCGCCATGCGGCGCAACCCGTCCTGCCAGTCGACCGTCGTGCCGCCGATGAGCTGGTGCATCCGCTCCCCGTCGGTGGGGTTGCCCCGCAAGGCGTGTTGGCTTTCCTCGAACACCGGCTCCTTGCCGACGAGCGAACCGAGGTAGCCGCACCATTCCTGGAGGCTGACGACCTGGTCGCCGCACCAGTTGACCGTGGTGGCCGGGACCGACGCCGCCTCGAGCAGCTTGGGCACGGTCGCGATGATGTCGTCCTCGTGGATCGGGTTGTAGCGGGCCGGGCCGCCGGGCGGGACCGGGATCGGGATGCCGGCCAGCATCATCTCCATGTGGTAGTACGGCCAGCCGCCGTTGTTGCCGTAGGGCACGTTGAGGCGGGCGATGGTCGTCGGCACGTCGAGGATGCGCGACATCGCCCGGGCGACGACCTCCCCGGCGATCTTGGAGATCGAATAGGTGGGAAACAGGAACTTGTGGTTGTCGCCGAGGGCGGCTTGCTCGGTTCGCGGTTCGTCGCCGGGCGGGTCGTAGACGGCCGCCGAGGAGCAGTGCAGGAAGGCCTTGGCCCGCCGGCAGTGGGCCATCAGCAGGCCGACCGACTCCGCGTTGGCGCCGAGGTCCTTGTCCCAATGTCCGCTCTTGGCGACCGCCAGGTTGAGGACGTAATCGAAGTCATCCGGGACGCCGGTGAAGTCCCCGGCCGCCAGGTCGACGGTCTGGCACCGAATCCCCGCTTTTTCGAGGCCTTCTCGTGCGGCGGGGTTGCTGAAGCGGGCGATGCCCCACACTTCGTTTTCGGGCGCCAGCGCCAGGGCGATCGGGGTGGCGAGTTGACCGGTGGGACCGGTGATCAAGATCTTTGAGCCGCGCATGCGCTGATAGTAGGCGCTGCGCTCCGCCTACAGACCAGGTTGGTCGTCGATGATGCCCAGCCATATCTGCGCGACGTCGATGGCCACCTTCTCGGAGATGAAGGCGTGCTGGGTTCCGGTGTAGATGTCGCGGAAGGCGCGTTCCAGGCGGCTGCCCTCGCGGATGGAGCTGGTGCCCGCGACCAGATGCGCCCACTCGGCGCAGGCCCGCGCGGTATCGGTCGCATAGACGGCGGCCACCCGCATGTCGGCGCGCAGGGCCGGTGTCAGGTCGTCGCCGGCCGCGACGGCGGCCTCGGCGGTGGTGAACGCATCGATGACCAGCAGGCGCGCGGCGCGCCAGGCCGCGCGGTGGTGCGCCAGCCCTTTCTGGAACGTCGGGCGGCTGGCCAGCGAGGCCATGTCGCTCATCCGGAACTTCGTCGCCGCCAGTTCCTGGACGTCGTCGAGCATGCTCTTGGCGACGCCGAGCGCCCACGAGGCGTGGCCGGCGGCGGTGACCGGCATCAGCCCCATCCGCGTGGCCGGTGAGGCGCCGCGGTGCGGCTCCCGGACGAACAGCTCGAAGGTGCGGGCCGAGGGCACGAACACGTCGTCGACGCTGTAGTCGTAGGAGCCGGTTCCCTTGAGGCCCTGCACGTGCCAGCCGTCGTTGAAGCTGACCTGCTCGCGCGGAAGCACGGCGACGCGCATCTCCGGGAAGCCCTCGCTGATCCAGCGCATTTCACCGTTGTCCATCGGCAGGAACCCGGCCGCGACGTATTCGGAGTGGCCGATGCCCGAACCGAATTGCCACGCCCCGGTCAGCTGGTAACCGCCGTCGACCGCGCCGCCCTGCCCGTTGGGAAAGAACTGCCCGCCCAGCGTGACCCGGTTGTCGTGAGCCGTGAACACCTCCGCGAAGCCCTCGTCGGGCAGGTACGCCGCGGCGGCGAAGGACGACGGCAGATTGGCGATGCCGATCCACCCGAATGATCCATCCTGCCAAGCCATTTCGATCCAGGTTTCGATCATCTCGGTGAACGACGGCTCGACGCCGCCGGCCTCGGCGGGGTTGAACGACGACATCAGCCCGCTGGCCCACATCTCGTCGACGATCGCCGGGGTGAGCGTGCGCGCCCGCTCGGAGTCGGCGGCTTGGGCCTGCACCAGGTCCCGCATGCCGCGGGCCAGCGAAACCACCCGGTCTTCCGTGTCGGCTAACGACGTCATCGGCGTTCCCATCATCGATTGCGGTGCGCCGGCACCCGTGGAGAAAACTGGTGCCGGTGACCGTAGTTAATACCATCGCGACCGTCGCCGTCGTGGAACTTGGCCTGCCGATTTCCCGGTCGAGTGTGCGCTGAGGGCTTTGAACGTGCGTTCTGGGCGGCCGCTCCTCGGCGTGTCGCCGCCGTGAGTGCACGCGCAACGCCCAGGATGCACACCGCAACGGCCGGATCCCGGGTCTTGCCGCGGCTCTCGGGGACCGCCCGCCACCGGTGTGCCCTACCGTGTGCCTGTGCGGTGGATCGTCGACGGCATGAACGTGATCGGGAGTCGCCCCGACGGGTGGTGGAAGGACCGCGGCCGTGCCATGGTCGCGTTGGTGGAAAGGCTGGACCGGTGGGCGGCGACGCAGGGAGAGCAGGTGACCGTGGTGTTTGAGCGGCCGCCGGCAACCGCCATCGGTTCATCGGTGATCGAGGTCGCGTACGCCCCCAGGGCGGCTGCGAACTCCGCCGACGACCAGATCGTCCGGCTGGTCCGGGCCGACGCGCGGCCGCACGACATCCGGGTGGTGACCTCGGACAAGGGCCTGACCGACCGGGTCGCCGCGTTGGGCGCCTCCGTCTACCCCGCGGCGGGCTTTCGCGACCTGATCGACCCGCGCGGCCGATGAGCGCCGACCGCGGTGGCCCCGCGCCCAACCGGGTCTGCGAGCTCGCGGGGATCGACATCCCGATCATCCAGGCGCCGATGACCTACATCGCCGGCGCCCAGCTGGCCGCGGCGGTCTCCAGCGCCGGGGCGCTGGGGATCATCGAAACCACCTCCGAGCAGGGGCGCGCCGACATCCGTCGGGTCCGGGAGCTCACCGATCGTCCGGTGGGAGCCAACATCGCGCTGCTGTTCAACCGCGATCCGGCCGTGGTGGATCTCCTCGTCGCCAACGACATCCGGTTCGTCACCACGTCGGCCGGCGATCCGGCGCTGTTCACCGACCGGCTGCACGACGCGGGCATCACCGTGTTCCACGTGGTGGGCACGCTGGCGGCCGCCAGGAAAGCCGTCGACGCCGGCGTCGACGGGCTGGTGGTGGAGGGCGTCGAGGGGGGCGGGTTCAAGAACCGCTTCGGCGCGTCGACCATGGTGCTGCTGCCGTTGGTCGCGGCCCAGGTCGATGTGCCCATCGTGGCCGCGGGCGGCATCTGCGACGCCCGATCCATGGCCGCAGCGCTGGTCCTCGGCGCCGAGGGCGTGCAGATGGGCACCCGGCTGATGGCCTCGGCGGAGTCGCCGGTGCACGGCAACCTCAAGCAAGCGGTGGTGCGCGCCGACGAGACGGCGACCGTGCTACTGCCCCTCGACGGGAAGCGAATGATGCGGGTGATTCGCACCCCTGCCGCCGAAAAGCTCGACGCCTCAGCCTCGTTCGCGGCGGGCGCGGAGGCGCTGCAACGCGTTCAGCGGCTCTACTTCGACGGCGACATGGACGCCAGCGTCGCCAACACCGGCCAGGTGGCCGGCCGGATCCAGGACGTCGCGCCGGCCGCCGACATCATCACGCGGATGTGGACCGGGTGCCGAGAGGTGTTGGCCGCCACCGCCGACCGGCTGGGTCCCGTTACGACGGACGGCTTCTGACGTCGAAGTCGACCCGTTCGCCGTCGACCTTGGTGATGCGCATGTGCGCGGTGTAGGGCTTGCCCTCGGGACCGGTGAAATGGCAGTCGAACTCCTGGCCGACCTTGGCCTCCACCCCCGACGGGCAGTGCACATCGGTCGGGTGAAAGCCGGTCTGGCCGGAGACGACGTCGACGACGGATTGCGCCGCGCCCTCGGGTTTGACCGTGGACTTGGGGCTGCACGCGCTCAGCAGGACCGCCGCTGTGAAAATCCCGGCCGCCGTCCGCACGACAAGTTTCGTCATTGCCCACCCGCCATTTCAACCGGTTGACGCGCTCGCGATCGGATCGTCAGGCTAACACGTGCTCGCGCCGATATAACAGCTCAGGGCTGCGGGCCGCGTTGCGTTGCAAACACGTTCCGCGGTCGTCAGTCCGTCGGGGGCTGGTAGTGCGCGGCGGAGTTTCGCAGTTGCCAGATCTGCGCGGGGCACAGCAGATTGACCGCGTACGAGACCAGGTAATTGGCCGCATTCTCGTCGTTGGGCGTCACGGCGCTCTTGACGTCGCCCATCACTTGCGCGTAGGTACCGCCGGCGGTGACCTTGGCGCAGATCCCTTGGCCGTAGCCGAGCGCGTCGTTGTTCGGAAAGTTGTAGTGGCGCCGCACCGTCACGTCGTACAGATACTCCACTTCGGGCGCCGGTGCGGCAGGTGCCCATGGCGCAGGCGCCAGCGGGATTCCGCCGACGGCGGTGGCGACGGTCAAGGCGGCGCGCCAAACGTGACCCTTCATGGCCGGGCAGTTCGCCTATTGCGGCGGCATCGCGGGCGGTGGGTATACGCCGCGCAAAACCCATGGGAGCCAGTTGATGCCGTATTCGATCTCGTCGCTGGCGTCGTAGTCGGGGCTGGGGTCGATGGGAATGTTCTGCTGCATCGCCACCACGGGCGGAGGTCCCGGCTGGGGCGCCTTCGGTGCCGGGTTCGTTTGATTGGGCTGCCCGTAGACGGCCACCACGACGGTGCGGTCTCGGCTGTTTTCCGACCACACCCCGATCTGACTGTTGGCGCAGTTGGACATGATCGCGAAATCGGCGGGGTTGTTGTACCACTGGTTCAGCAGCTCGATACCGCTGATCGCGATGGCGGGATTGATGGCCACGGTTTCGGCGACCGTGCCTTGGAAGCCCGCGGCATTCGCGCGGTCCTGCGGCATGGTCCCGTCGGAACCGAGGTCGCCGTCGAGGTTGCGGTTGTTCAACACATCGAGGGCGTGCCATTGGGCGGCCAGCTGCAGTTGCGGGTTGATCCTGACGTCGTTGGTGCAGCCCGCCTGATGCTGAACGGTGTAGACGTTGGCGACCACGCCGTCGTTGAGCCGCTTGTTGTCGGCGTGAGCGGCGGGCGCGCCCAGCGCGGCGCCGGCGGACACCGCGAGCAACGCGGACACGGTCATCGGTCGATGGGGCATGTCGGTTCTCCTTGCTCAGACCGGATCGAATTGTGAGATCAGCCAACGCCCGTCGACCTTGTCGAGCGTGACCCGAACGCTGGATACGGTGCTGGTCGGCGCGCCCTGGCCGACGATGACCGACTGGTTTACGAACAGCAGTACGACGGCATGGTCGCCGGACGCCGAGACCGGCGCCGCGGCGGGGACGGTCGCGACGGCAGAGATCTGCTTCTGCTTCGACCCGGGGATCACCACGTCGTGGGTCAGCTGCGTGTAAGCGTTCAGGAACGTACCGGTCAGCCGGGCTCGTGCGGACACGAGATCCTTGTCCACGGTGTCGGGCCGGTAGGACAGCAGCGCGATCGTGCCCTCGGTGGCAGCATGCACGGAATCCGTCCGGACACCCGCCGCGTCGCAGACGGAGGCGTCCTGCCATTTCGCAAAGCCCGCAGCGGATCCCAGCAACAACGCCAGCGCGGGCAGCACCCCGTAGGCGGTCACCCGCGACCAGCGGATGCGACGCGGCACCGGGCGTCCATCACCGTCGGACCCCTCGTCCACGGCTTGCGCGGGCCCGGTGGTTGTTTCCTCGACGGCGGTCACTGCACGAACCCGACGTTGGAAACCTTGACCTGGCCGCCGACCTTCTGCACGGTGACGCGCATCCGCCACACCCGCGGAACCGGGTCTGCCTCGCCGGCATTCGAGGTCCGCACGGATACGGCCACCAGTGCCTGGGCCGTATCGGCGCCCTGTGATTCCAGCCCGGCCTCGGCGACCGTGCCCACCGTGGTGGCCTTGGCCTGCCGAAGCACATCGATGAATGGCTGTGACCGCTTGGAGAAGTCGTCGTAGAACTCGCCGGTCGCGCCGTCCAGGATGCGGTGCACGTCGGCGTCCGCGTGCTGCCAGTCGATGGTCGTCAAGTTGAGCGCCCCCTGCCTGGCCGCTTGCAGGAATTGATCACGCCGGTCCTGCTCGTGCTGAGCCTGGTGAGCGCGAAAACCCAGCCAGCACAACAGGGTCGCCAAGGCGGCCACGGCCACCAGGCCGAACAGCGTCGCGTGCCGGGACGCCGACATCGATCTCTTCGGCCGGGTCGAGGGCGGCGCGTCGGCCGGATCGGCCGGATCGGATTCGCCAAGGCCGTCCGCGAGCGCCTCGACGTCGCCGTCCGTGCCCGGGGCGGCGGGCTCGGAATCAGTTGCGACCGACATGTTTTCCTCCATCCATCGCTGTCAGCCCCCCGGTGGCAGCAGCATCGCTTGCCATGTCTTGTCCTTCGGTGCGGTTTGGGAGAGGTCGGATCTGGTGTACTGGCGCCCGTCGGGTCCGGTATAGGTTCCGGTGGCCGGGTCGTACGGGGCGGCGGCGACGGGTGGCGCATCGGGCCCGACCGGTGGCGAGGCCGGCCCCGGGGGCAGCTGCGGGATGCCTTGACCCGACAGGGTGGCGTTGGGGTCGCCTTTCCAGTTGTAGCCATCGTTGAGCGGCACAAATTGTTCGTTGCTCTCGCATAGCTTCACGGTGGGGGCGCGCTTGCCGGGCACCGTTTCACAGGGGATGTTGCGGGCGCCGCGCACGTTGAGCGCCGAGTCCTGCGGGACCCGGCAGTACAGGTCGCCGGCCGGGCGGTTCGGGTAGTCCTCGAACGTGGGGATGCGCTGCTGCTGGGCCGGCAGGAATCCGGTGGTGCACGGCGGCGGCAGATTCAGGTTCAGGTTGAAGCTCAGGTACTGACCCCGGTACGCCTGCTTGGTGTTGAGATTGGCCAGGATGCCGGCCTGCTCGGCGCCGATGGCCATCGGGAAGACCACCAGCAGCTGCTCGATGTCGTTCTGGTAGGTGAGCGCGACCTGCCCGACGCTGACCAGGTTGGCCAACAGGATTGGCAGGGTGGGTTGCACGCGCTCGATCAGTTGACGCACCTCCCCCAGCGCCGGTCCGCCACGGTCGATGACGGCGCCGACGGCCGCGTCGTGCGTCCGCAATTCTGTGGTGACGGCGGCCAGGTGTGACGCCCACCCCGCGATGGCATCCGAGGTGCGGGTCTGCGAATCGAGGACCGGTCGCGCCTGATCGATCAGCGCCACAAGGGGATCCAGGTTCTTGCGCGCATCGATTGCCAGGTTCGACGTCCCCATGATCAGCCGGGAAAGCTCCGGTCCAAGGCCGCCGACCGCGGTGTACGACTCGTCCACGACGGTCCGCAGGTTGTCGCGCGGTATCGCCGCCAACGCGGTGTTCGCGGCGCTGAGCAGCCCGTTGATGTCGGGCGGCACCGACGTGTCGGCCAGCGGAATGACGTCGCCGTCCTTGAGCGGAGGCGACGTGGCGTTGCGGGGCAACAACTCGACATACGATTCGCCGATCGCCGTCTGGCTGTGCACCTCGGCTTTGAGGTCCGACGGGATGTCGATGCCCGATTTCAGTGACAGCACCGCCACGACGCCGGTGTCGGTGAGCCGCACCGACTCGACTCGGCCCACTTCGAAGCCGCGATAGGTCACGTTGCCCGTGCTGTACAGCCCGCCGCTTTCCGGCAGTTGCATCGTCACCGCGTAGCGGCCGACGCCGAACAGCATCGCCGGCAGCTTGACGAAGTGCAGAAACGTGACGGCCAGCACGCCGAGTGCGATCACGCTGAAGGTGGCCAGCTGGATGATGACCCGTCGCTGTAGGTGCATCTACGGCCCCTGGTCCGCGTGGTACGGGGTGGTCAGCGGGTTTCCGGGGGTGCCCCGGTAGCCCGCGGTGCACGGGCTGGGGAACTGACCGATGGTGCGTCCCCACTGCAGCTCGAGCTGCGTCAGATGACACTCCCACCGGGTGCCGGTCAGCAGCCCTTGGTCGATCCGGCTCAGCGTGAGGTCGACGATCGCCGTCAGGTTGGCGTAGTCGCCGCGCTGGAAGTTCTGGAACGTCTCGTTCGGGAACGGGAAGGTGGCCAGCAGCGACAGCGACCGGGTCAGGCTGGGGCCGGCGTTGGCGAGCGACTCCAGCACCGGCCCGACTTGCCGTAATTCCTTGACCAGGTTGGTTTTGGTCTTGTTGACCGAGTCGACGGTCAGGGCGCTGAATTTGCTCAACCGGTCGGCCGCGTCGACGAGTTTGTCCCGCTCGTCGTTGAGCACCGCCAGCGCGTCGGGGATGGTCGCCAGGGCGTGATCCAGGACCGGTTGCTGGGCGGCGAACTTTCCGACCAGTTGGTTCAGGCTGTCGGTGGCCGCGATGATGTCACCGGACTGGTCGTTGAGGTATGCCGCGAATTTGTCCAGCTGCCCGATCAGGCTGCGCAGGTCTTGCTCGCGGCCACGAAACGCGGTGCTCAAAGCTTCTGTGATGTCCTCTATTTGGCCCAGCCCGCCGCCGTTGAGCACCAGGGACAA
Organism: Mycobacterium interjectum; assembly: GCA_002102225.1. Classification (GTDB taxonomy): domain Bacteria; phylum Actinomycetota; class Actinomycetes; order Mycobacteriales; family Mycobacteriaceae; genus Mycobacterium; species Mycobacterium interjectum_B. The sequence continues at coordinate 14,700 of LQPB01000058.1, read as the reverse complement.
CGCCGCCAACGTCTGTTCGGTGCTCGGATAGGCACCGCCGTGCGACAGCGGAATGACCGATCCCCCGCGCAGCTTGCCTTGCGACGCTTCGGCCTTCGGGGGGGCAAGTTCGATGTGGTAGGAGCCCAGCAGGCTGGTCGTGCCGATCTTGGCCGTCGCGTTGGCGGGCAAGTTCACCTCGCCGTTGAGCTGCATGGTCACCAACGCGTGCCAGCCCTGACGCTCGATTTTGGTCACGTGGCCGACCGTGACGTCGGCGACGCGCACCCGCGAGTTTTGCTGAATGTTGTTGACGTCGGGCATCTGTGCCTGGATCACGTAGGAGCCCGCGCCGTTGCCCTGCGTGCCGGGCAGCGGCAGCGAATTGAGCCCCCGCCAGCCGCAGCCCGACACGCAGGCCACGGCCACGGCCATCGTCACGCCCGCCGCCCGGCGGCGCCAGCGGCTGAGCCGCATCACCCACCTCCCGGCGGCATCATCATGCCGCGCAGGCCGGCGGCGGGGTCGGTGCTTACCGCCGCGGGCGGCGCATTCGTGGCCGGCGGAACGTAGTCGGGCCGCATCCACTCCTCGCTGTAGGTGACCTCGTTAGGCCTGGCCTGCGCCCCGACGAAGAGGTTCTCCCCTATCGGCGGGAAGTTGTACTGGCGGTTTTTGACAATCGGCGCCATGTACTGGGCGCAGAGTTTCGCGGCCTGCTCCCCGCCCAACCGGGAGGCGGCCTGGATCGCACCGCACAGGAAGGCGATCGGGTTGGCCATGTTGGTACCCGCCAGCGCCCCGGTCAGCGCGCCGTTCGCCGGTTCGAAGATGTTGTTGAAGTTCTGCAGCACCGTCGGGCTGATGTGCAGCGTTTGCTTGATCTCGCCGAGGCTTTCGACCAACACCTTGGTGATCGACGTCAGTTTGTCGGAGGCCGTGCCGATCGCCTCGCGATTCTCGGCGGCGAAGCCCTGCACGTCGCCGACAACCGCGTTGAGGTCCTCGGCGGCCCGGGCGACCTTGGTGGGGTCATCGGCCAGCACCGACGACACCGCGGCCAGGTTGTGATTGAGCTGCTCGAGCAGATCCGCGCTGTCGTGCAGCGCCGTCACGAGCGTCGACAGATTCTTCAGCGTGGAGAAGATGTCCTTGCTGTGGTCTCCGAGCGCCGACACCGCCTGCGACAACTTGATGATGGTGTCGCGGATGGTGGGGCCTTGCCCGCGCAGATTGTCGGCGGCGGTGTTGACAAGGGCGCCAAGCGTGCTGACGCCGCCCGGTTGGGTGGGCTTGAGCAGTTCGGTGAGCCGCTGAAGTTGCGCGCGCAGGTCGTCCCACTCGACGGGGACCGCGGTGCGGTCCTGCGGAATGACCGCGCCGTCGGCCATGACCGGCCCGCCGGCGTACGGCGGGGTGAGCTGAATGGCCCGGCCCGTCACCAGTTGCGGCGACAGGATCGCCGCCTTGGCATCGGCGGGCACCTTGTACTTGCGATCGATCCAGAACGAAATCTTGGAGCGCAGCGGTTGCGGTTCGATCTGGACGATCTTGCCCACCGGCACGCCCCGGATGCGCACGTCGTCACCGGCGAACACGCCGTTGCTGTTGTCGAAGTAGGCGACCACGACCGTGCGGGCGGTTTCGCCGCCGGTACCCATCGCGACGATCACGCCCGCCGCCAGCACCAGGGCGAGGGCGGTTGCCAGCACGGAGCGGACGCGCCGCAGCCGCGCGGTCACGGGTGATCTCCGGGCTGCTGCGCGGGCGGACCGGGCGGCGGACCGCCCGGCGGCGGGGCCGGCGGTGGCTCCCGGTAGGGGTAGCACCCGGGGCCGGGCAGCGGCACCCCGGGCGCACCGCAGGGATGATCGCCGGGATTGCCGGTGATCGCGTCGGGCAGATTCAGCCGCGGCTCGCCGCCCTGGCCCGTGCGAGGGAACGGCATGGGCAACGGCGGAGTCCCCGGTTGGCCGGTCGGCGGGTCGGTGAGCCGCGACGGGAGCAGCGTGGCCGGATCCAGCCCCAGGTCGGAAAACGCGGCGCTGATGAACGGTTGCACGAACTGGCCCGGCAGCAGATTCACGACGTATGCCTTGAAGAAGGGGCCGGACGACAGCGACTCGCCAAGTGACATGACATAGGTGTTGATCAACGGGATCGCCTGCTGCACACGCTCTTTGCGCTTTTCGACGATCGCCAGCACGCCGTTGAGCTTGTCCAGCGCCGGCCGCAGCTGCGCTCGGTTCTCGGCGATGAAGCCCTGCAGTTGCCGCGACACCGCCGAGATATTGGCCCAGATCTGATCCAGGGCGGCGCTCTGGGTCCGCAGCTGGGCCAGCAGGGCCGTCGTGTCGCGCACCAGGCTGACGATCTGGTCGGTCCGCTTCGCCAGCACCGCCGTCGCTTTGGCCGCGTTGTCGAGGAGGCCGCGCAGTTGCGCGTCACGCTCATCGAGCGTTTGCGCGAGCCGGGCCACCCCGTTCATCGCGTCGTGGAAATCCGCGGGTGTATCGGCGAAGGTCTGCGCCATGGTGCCCAGCGATGCGGACAGCTGGTTGGTGTTCAATCCGCTGATCGTGTTGGCCAAGTCGCCGAGCGCGTCGGGCAGCTGATAGGGCGACATGGTGCGCTCGATCGGGATGGGCCCGTTGAGCCGGCCCTCGCCGCGGGGCAAGACGTCGAGGAACTTGCTGCCCAGCAGGCCTTTGGTCTTGATCGCCACCTCGGTGCGGTCGCCGAGCCGAACGTTGTCGGCAACTTTGAATTTCACCAGGACGCCGGGACCGTCGAGTTCGATGCTGGACACCTTGCCCACCGGATATCCGGAGACTTCGACGGTGTTGTCGGTCCGCAGCCCGCCCGCGTCGGCGAAATAGGCGGAGACGCTGGTTCCCTGATCGAAAAAGGGCAGCTGCCGGTATCCCAGCCCGGCGGCTACCAGCCCGGCCACCGACACGATGCCCGCCGTGCCGAGGATCATCGGGTTGCGTTCCGCGAAAGATTTCATTTCGGCGCGCACCGTCCGGTGGCCTGGCCGGCCACTTTGATGTAGACGGGCTGGCCGCCCTTGCCGTTGACCTTGAGCACGACATCGCAGAGGTAGAAGGCGAAGAAGTCGCCGTACATGCCCTGGCGGACCAGCGCCTGGTATTTGTCCGGCAGCGTGTTGAGCAGATTGTCGAGATAGTCGCGGTCGGCGAGTGCGGTGCCCGCGACCCGATCGGTCTCGTGAACCACCTTCGTGAGCGGTGCCCGGGCCTGCGACAGCAGGTCGGCGACCGAGCCGGCGGCGGCGTCGGTGTAGGCCACCGCATTGGAGATGTCGGTCTTGCGTTCCGCGAGCCCGTGCACCAACTCCGATAGCGACGTGACCGCCTTGTCCAACCGGTCGCTTTGTCCCCCAAGCGAACCCAGCACCACGTTGAGGTTGTTGACCACCTGCCCGATGAGCTGATCCCGGTCCGCCAATGTGTTGGTGACGGCCGCGGCCTGTTCGAGGAATGATCCGATCGTGGCGCCCTGCCCCTGGAAGGCCTGCAGCAACTGTTCGCTCAGCGCGTTCACCTGGTCGGGGTTCAGCGCACGAAACAGCGGCTTGAAGCCGCCGATCAAGGCGTCCAGATCCAGTGCCGGCTTGGTGCGGGCCAGCGGAATCGTCTGGCCGGGAGCGAGTGTGGCCGGCCCGCCGGCCCCTTCCTCCAGCGCCAGGTAGCGGTCGCCGAACAGGTTGTCGTATCGGATCACGGCTTGCGTCCCCTGCGTGAGGGTGACCGACTTGTCGGCGGTGAACTCCACCTGCACCGTCGCGTCGGGGTTGATGGAGATCTTCTCGACCTTGCCGACTTCGACGCCGGCGATCCGGACCAGCTTGCCCTCCCTGAGGTTGGACACGTTGGTGAACTCGGCGTAGTAGGTCGCGCCGTCCCCGAATCGCACCTCGCCGAAGACAGCAACCAGCAGGGACGCGGTCAGCAGGCAAACCGTCAGGAAGACACCGAGGCGTGCCACGACGCCTCTCAGGTTGTCCTGCATGGTCTTCTCCTGCTTGCCGGTTGCGGGCGGTCACGAGGGTTTGGCTAGGGGCCCGCTTCCGGGGGCGGGGCGGGGCCGGGCCCGCCCGGCGGTGGCGCCGGCGGCACCCCGGGCCATAGCGGCACTCCGCCCGGTCCGTACAGCGCCGCGCCGTAGGGCGGGCCGCCCGGGTTCGGCCCGATCGCCGGGCCGGGTATGCATTGGCGGATCGAGGGCGGCTTCGGCTCGGCGCGGGTCACCGGGAAGTAGTCGGCCCAGCAGGGATGCCCGATGCCGGGGTTGGGCCGGATGTCGAGTCCGGTTCCCCACCCGGTGTTGGTGACCAGCTCACGCACGGGGAAGTTCTTGCTGGCGTCGGGCAGTGACCCACAGCCCGGTTTTCCGCCGGGGCCGCCCCTGGCCGCGACAAGTGGCAGGTTGTCGGGGTTGACGTAAGGGTCGTTGCCCAACAACAGCGCGACGTCGAGTTGCAGCGTCCGGCCGTCCGCGCCGCCCCACGCCGAATAGCCCCCGTTGTCGAGATACCACTTGGTGCCCTGCAGGAAGCAGGTGTATTCGGGGTTGTATTTGAGCAGCAGGTCGGTGGTCGGCTCGAGGGTGTTGACCGATTTGACGAGGTTGTCCCTGCTGTAGCCGAGCAGGTTGGTTCCGGTGTCGGATAGGCCGATCACGTTGAGCAGCAACGCATCCAGCTGGGACGAATGGCTGACGACGGTGGCGCTGGTCGTGCTGGCCGCGTTCAGGATCGTCAGGATGTCCTGGGCGGCAGCGTTATAGGTATCGCCGAAGTTTTTCAGCGATCGCCAGTCCTGGCGGATGGTCTCGCTGCGGGCGTTGAGCGCCGCCAACACCTGGTTGAGGTCGGTGGTGGCTTGGCCTATCCGTCCGCCCTGCCCGCGGACGGCGTCGGCCACCGCGGTGAGCACCGCGTTCAGCTTGAGCGGATCGATCATGTCGAGCAGGTCGACGACGTTCTCGAAGACGGTGTTGATCTCGGTGCTGACGTTCTTCGAGTGCAACACCGCGCCAGACGAAAGCCGCGCGCGACTTGGGTCGTGCGGCATCACCAGGTCGACGAACTTCGCCCCAAACGCCGTGGTGGCACTGATCTGCGCCTCGACATTGGCTGGGATATAACGGATCTGGTCGGGGTCGATCTCCAGTTTCAACCGCGTACCGTTCTGGTCGTCCCCGATCTGGCTGACCCGGCCGACCTGCACGCCGCGCATCATGACCTTGGCACCGGTGTCCATCACCAGCCCGGAGCGTTCGGCGGTCAGCGTCACGGGCACAGAGGACCGGAAGGTGCCGTCAAACGACACCGCCGTTACGAGGACAACGACGACGATCACCGCGAACAGGATCAGCGCCCACCAGCCGTCGTGGAGACGTTGCTTGCCCCGAGCGCGACTCATGCCACTAGCTCGCCAGGTGGAAGTTCGGGGACTGGCCGTAGATGGCGAGCGTCATCACGACGATCGCGATCGACGCGACGACCATCGAGGCGCGCACGGCCCGGCCGACGGCCTCGCCCACCCCGGCCGGGCCGCCGCGTGCCGAGTAGCCGTAGTAGGTGCACAGCAGCATGATCATCAGGGCGACCACGACGACTTCGAACGACGACCAGAGCACGTCGCTGGGACGCAGGAACGTGTTGAAGTAGTGGTCGTACACCCCGGATCCCTGCCCGTAGACCGCGGTGGTGCCGATGCGGGCGGCCAGGTACGCCGTCATGAGCCCGACGCAGAAAAGCGGTACGGCCACCACGACTCCCGCCAGCACCCGGGTGCTCGCCAGGTAGCTGACGCTGCGGATGCCGATCACCTCCAGCGCGTCGATCTCTTCGTTGATCCGCATGGCGCCCAGCTGCGCAGTGGTGCCGGCCCCGACGGTGGCCGCCAGCGCCACCATCACCGTGCCCGGTTGAATCTCCCGGGTATTGAAAAAGGCGGATGCGAAGCCGGTCAGGGCCTCCACGCCGACGGAGGCGAATTGGTTGTAGCCCTGCACCGCCACGATCGCGCCGGTGGTCATCGCCAAGAACCCGACGATGACGACCGTTCCACCGATCACGGCGAGCGTTCCGACCCCCAACCCCATCTGCGCGATCACCCGCAGCATCTCGCCGCGGTAGTGCATGATCGCATCGGGAATTCCTGCCAGGGTGTCGATATAGAACCGCATCTGCGATCCGATTCGATTCCATTCGGCTGCAATGGCTTTCGCGACCGTCACGGGTTCACCTCAGGACACCATGAAAGGCATGCCGACGGCGGTGACGATGATGTTGATGACGAACAACACGATGAAGGCAAAGACCACGGTTTCGTTGACGGCCCTGCCGACCCCGGCCGGGCCGCCGCCGACCGACATGCCCTTGTAGCAGGCGATCAGCCCGGCCATCAGCCCGAACAGCGTCGCCTTGATCATCGAAATGATGACGTCGATCGTGTGGGTGAGGGTGGTCAGGCCCGTCACCCACGCGCCCGCCGAGACGTGCATGAGAAAGACGGAGCAGAAAAACGCGCCGATGAGTCCGGTCGCCGTCACCACCGAGCTGAGGGCCAGCGAGATGGTGGTGGCCGCCAAGACCCGCGGAACCGCCAGCGCTTGAATCGGATTGATGCCCATGACCCGCAGCGCGTCGAGTTCTTCGCGGATGGTTCGCGCACCCAGATCCGCGCACATGGCGGTGGAGCCGGCGCCCGCCACCACCAAGACCGTGACGATCGGGGCGCTCTGGTCCACGGTGAAAATCGCGCACCCGGTGCCGGAGAAATCCGCGGCGCCGATATCGGTCAGCAGGACATTGAACAGGAAACCGGAGATGACCGCCCAGGGGATCGTCATCAACACCCCGGGCAGCGTGGAGACCCGGGCGACAAACCAACACTGAAGTAGGTATTCGCGCCAGGCGAACGGCGGCCTGAACATCGACACGAAAGTGTCGAGGGTCATCGCGAAGAACTCGCCCATCGCGCCTACCGGCCTGGTGGCCGCAAAAGCCGCCTTGCCGACCACTGTCACCATCGCGCTGCGCACCACCTGGACTCGATGCTGTGTCGGCGGGTGGAGTTCCTCACGCTGGCCCCCCGGACAGGTCGATGTGGACGAGTGACATCCGCGAGGGTACGCGGAACGAGGCGCTCATGTCCATAGACAATACGCACAGTTACAACTAACTGTTCTGCAAAATTCGAAGCAAATAGCCACTTATGTGTAACGATGTATCTTGCTAGTACTGTCCGGGTACCAAATCGGTGCCCGCGTTCGCGACCGCGTGGCCGACGGGCCCGCGAGCGCGTCACGGCGCTGGACGGTGGCGCGGCGGGGCCGGGCCCGCTCACTCCGACACCAGGCGTAGGGCCCCCGACGGACACAACGTGACCGCGTTGTGCACCCTGCGCTCCTCGGCGTCCGGCACCTCCGCGGACGCGAGCAGCACGACGCCGTCGTCGTCCTGGTCGAAGAAAGCGCCGGCCGTCATCACACACATGCCGGCGGCCATGCAGATCTCGCGATCCGCGGCGACCTTCATGAGAAGGCCTGCAGGGTCAGCGCCGAATTCATGAAGTCGCGGAAGTGCAACCAGCGCCCCTCACGCAGAGTGATGATGTGCGCGAACTCCGATTCCCATTCGTGGCCGGTGGCGAACCGCCGGAAGCGTTGACGGCCCCACACGGCGAGGTCGTCGCCCTGCGCGATGAACTTCCACGGCTGCATCTCGACGATTTCGATGTGCCGCCCGACCGTGCTGAAAAACGTCATCGCCTCGGTGATGCCGCGGTAATCGCCTGTGTACGGGATCTTTTCGGTGCCGTAGTAGGTGATGCGCACGTCGGGGTCGAAATGTGCGAGCGCGGTCTCGAGATCGCCCGCCGGAACGGCGGCATAGATGGTTTTCGTCGTCTCGATGTTGCGCGACTCGGTCGTGGTGGTCATGATCGCGTCGTCTGTCATGAAAGGCGGAGGGGCAGGCGGACATACGCGTGGGTCAGCAGGCTGGCGGTCTGTTTGGTGCCGGGGTCGTCGGTCAGGGTGATCGTCGGATACCGATCGAGCACCGCGTTCAGCACGGCCATCACCTCCAACCGGGCCAGCGAGGCGCCGAGGCAGAAGTGCAAGCCGTGGCCCAGCGAGAGCTGCTGGCGAATGTTGGGTCGGTCGATGTCGAGCCGCCCGGGGTCACCGAACACCGCGGGATCGCGATTGGCCGAGCCGAAGAACAACGCCACCCACTCCCCCTCGCGGATCAGCTTGCCGCCGACCTCGACGTCGCGGGTGGCGATGCGAAAGAGGCGTTGCGGCGGGCCGTCGAGCCGAAGCGTCTCCTCGACGAAGAGATTCAGCAGGGTGCGGTCGGCGCGCAGGCGCGCCTGGACCTCCGGCTCTCGGGCCAGCGCGTGCAGCAGGTTGCCGATCAGGAAGGTGGTTGTCTCGCTGCCCGCGACCACCAGCGTCACGCAGAAGCGCGCGATCTCCTCGGGGGTGAGCCGCTGCCCGTCCACCTCGGCGCGCAGCAGCGCCGAAATGAGGTCCTCGGCGTCGTCCACATCTTCGTCCGCCGAGCGCTCCGCCAGCCCTGCGGTGTGCTCGGCAAGCCGTGTGGCGAACGTCGCCACCATTTCCTCGTTGCTCGCGATGCGCTCTTCGGGGGTCAGCGACGACGACAGCATGAACGCGTTGGCCCACCGCCGGAAGCGCACGTGGTCGCCGTCGGGCAGTCCCAGCAGCCGAACCATCGCCCGGGTGGGGACCTCGGCGGCGAACCCCATGACCTCCACGATGCCGTCCCCACCTTCGTCGAGGGCGTCGAGGAGCTGCGGCATCAGCCGATCGAGCCAGCCTTCGAGCCGTTTGACGCGGCGCGGGGAAAAGGCCTGGCTGACCAGCTTTCGTTCCACCTCGTGCTTGGGTGGATCGGTGTTGACCAGCATCAGGCTGGGGGCAGATGACGCCTCTTGCAGCGGGTCCCGCGACGAGAACGTGGTGCTGTCTCTGGCCGCCTCGAACACCTGGTCGTAGCGGAAGAGCGCCCATGCGGTGACTGGCTCGTCGGCGCCGGGGACGGTTCCCGGCGGCCAATCGCGATACCCCGCAACGGGTGAGAGTTTTCTGAGCCGGTCATACAGCGGATACGGGTTGGCGATGCCTTCGGGTGTGGTCAGAAGCTCGACGGGCGAAAGGGACTGTGCGGAGGTTGCTGTGACGGCCTCGGTTGACATGTCGACCAGCCTGTGCCGGAGGTGGCGGCAAAGCGATCCCCCGTTGGGGAGGACTCCTGCCCCCATTTGAGGGGAATTTCGTTTTTTGGCCGCGCTGCCGCAATTCTGGGAGGAAAGTGAGCCCCGTGATTGGTGTCAACGTCGACCAAGATCGCTACGGCACGCCCGATCCCGTCCCGCACGCCACCCTGGCCGACGGGGAGCACCCCGGTTGGGCGTCGCGTCCGGCCCGGGAAACCGGCGCCACCCGCCGTTATCGCGACGCGTTCCAGGACTGCGGCGTCGACCCTACCGATGATCCACTGGCGGTGGTGGCCGAGGCCATCGACAGCAAGGCGACGCTGGTGCGCAACGCCGTCGAGGCCCAGGGGAACGAGAGCGCGCTCGATGCGCTGGAGTCGCTGCTGGACTTGTGCTCGCTCGAGCGTGAATTGATCGAGGACGGGGCAAAGCGGCGCACTTTCGCGCTGCTGGCGGTGCAGGAGGCGCTGAGCAAGCTGCGCGCCGTTGACGATGTCGCCACGATCGTCGATCGGGCGCCGCGCGAGATGGTGGAGTCCTGCGGATTCGACCGTGCCGTGCTCTTCCGGGTGCACGAGGGCCGAATGGTCATGGAGTCAGCGTATTTCGGTGAGGACACGCTGGGCGCGGAAAAGATGGTCGCCTTCGCGCAGTCGGTGGCGCCGCTGCTGGATCACATGCTGATCGAGACGCAGATGATCCGGCGTCACGCGCCGGCGATTGTGCGTGACGCCCGCAACGACCCCCGGGTCAACCGGCCGATCGTGGATTTCTCGTTGACGCATTCTTATGTCGCGGCACCGATTATGCCGACGGGCACGGTGATCGGGTTCCTGCACGCCGACCGCCTGTACTCGGGGCGCATCGTCGACGAGATCGACCGCGACACGGTGTGGGCGTTCGCCGAGGGATTCGGGTACGCCTACGAGCGCACGGTTCTGCTGGAGCGAATGCGTCGCCAGCACGCGGAGGTGCTGCGCGCGCTGGCGTCCGCGGACGAGGCGGCCCGCGCGCTGCAGGACGCCGATCTGGACTTGCGCAAGATCGAGCCGGTCGAGCGCAGCCCCGCCGCACGGTCGCTGGCCGAGGTGCAGACAAGGGTGATGACGATGCTGACCCGCCGCGAGGTCGAAGTGCTTCGGCTGATGGCGGCCGGTCGGACCAATCAGCAGATCGCCGATGAGCTCGTGATCTCGGCGGGCACCGTCAAGTCGCATGTCAAGCGCGTGCTGCGCAAGCTGAACGCGACCAACCGTGCGGAGGCGGCGTCGGCGTACGTGCGGCTGGCCAGCGTGCCCGAACTCGCCTGAGCATCAAGCGTTGTCGGCGTTGCCGAGCAGGACGTCGTAGGGCTTGGCCGCCAGTCCGCCGGAGAGGTCCAGATGTACCGTCTTGGCCTCGGTGTAAGCATCGAGCGCATCGGGGCCCAGTTCGCGTCCGATTCCGCTTTGCTTGTAACCGCCGAACGGCAGCCGGCAGTTGATCTGGTGCGCGTCGTTGATCCACACGCTGCCGCACCGAATCTGTTCGGCCAGCGCCAATCCCCGGGCATTGTCGGACGTCCAGACGCTTGCCGCCAGGCCGTACTCGCTGTCGTTGGCGATCGCGACGGCCTGCTCGTCGCCGTCGTACGGGATGACCACGAGCACCGGTCCGAAGACCTCTTCACGAGCGATGGTCATGTCGTTGGACACGCCGGTGAGAACCGTTGGTGCAACCCAGAATCCCTTGTCGAAATTTCCGCCCGTGATCGCCTCCCCACCGAGCACGACGGTTGCTCCGGCGGCCCGTGCCTCGTCGATGTATTTCAGGATGCGGGCACGCTGCGCCGCGTCGATCACCGGACCCAAATCGGTGTCCCAGTCTCGGGTGGGACCGACCACGATAGTCTTCGCCCGCGTCACCAGGCGGTCGACGAACTCGTCGTGCAGCGCCGCGGGAACGAGTGCGCGCGTGCCGGATTCACAGATCTGACCCGAGTAGGCGAAGCACCCGTAGAGCACCCCGTCGACGGCCAGGTCGAGGTCGGCATCGTCGAGGACGAGTGACGGCCCCTTGCCGCCGAGCTCGAGCGTCACCTGCTTGACCGTATCCGACGCCAGCCGCATGATTTCGCGGCCGACGGCGGTGGAGCCGGTGAACGCGAGCTTGCCCACGTCGGGATGCGAGGCCAATCGGGCCCCCGCCTCGTGCCCCACTCCCGGCACGACGTTGAGCACACCCGGTGGCAAGCCGCTGCGTTCGGCGATCCGAGCGAACTCGAGGATCGACAGCGGGGTGTGTTCGTCGGGCTTGACGACGACGCTGTTGCCGGCCGCGAGCGCCGGGCCGATCTTCCAGATGGTCAGCAGCAGAGGGAAGTTCCAGGGCGTGATGGCGCCGACGACACCGATCGGCTCGCGGTGCACGACGCTTTGGCTGAGCACCGGGAACGTCTCGACAGGGGCGGGCCGCCGCCACGCGTAGCTCTCTGCGAGGTCGGCGAAGTAGCCGAAATGACTCAGCGCGTAGCCGATGTGAAACCCGGTGGCCAGCCGGATGGTGGCACCGTTGCACGCCAATTCCAGTTCGATCAGTTCATCGCTGGCCTGATGGGCCGCGGACGCGATCTTGCGCATCACGGCGGCGCGATCCTGCGGGGCCGCGTGTGACCACGTGCCGCGCTCAAAGGCCGCCTTGGCCGCCGCGACCGCCGCATCGACGTGTGCGGCATCGCCTCGAGCGACCGTGGCGACCAGACGCTCGTCGCCCGGGTCGACGATGCGCATCTTTCGCTCGGAGTCGATCGGCTCACCGCCGATCAGCATCGGATGGTGCGGGACGGCCACCGTGGTCATGGACTCACGCCACCCCGCGATCTTTTTCGGCGATCTTGGCCCGGTACATCGGAAACAGGGGTTTGGTCAGCGGGATAAGCCGCAGGATCTTGCCGATTGAACCCTTGGCCTTGACGTGGCCCTTGGCGAGGCCCACCGTGAGGTTGTAATCGCCACGCCAGAACCGGTCAGCGACGTCGGCCGGCATGGCCATGGTGACATCGGGCTTGAGATCGCTTGGCCCGCAGATGACTTGGAAGTCCTCGCGCAGCACCACGGTGAGCTCGTAGGCGGGATCGGTGTAGATCACCCGCATGACGATGTTGGCGGCCCGGAACTTGGGGCCCGATTGCGGGTGGTTGCCCGCCTCGCGGAAGACCCCGCCAATGTATTTGTCGATCTCGCCGGAATCGCTGAAGAAATTCATGATTGGCAATGCAATCACCCCCGCGACGCCACGGTCAGACCCCAAAGGGGCAGTTTTGCTGCCCCGAAGGAGGGAAGCACCGCGGCCGAACGCTCGCCGAGTCCTTCGCGCTACGGTAGGAACATGTCCATCAACCATATGCTGGTGCGATGGCGTACTGAGCGGTAAATGGCCATGTAAATCGCACAAACGTAGTGATTGATGTATTTTGATATTCCGACCTGAAGAGGAGGTATAGGAATGGCCGACACCAAGGAAAGCAGCGAGAAGCTGGTCCGCGACTTTCTCGGGTCCTGGCAGGCGCGCAGCCTCGATAGCATCTGCGGCGGCTTCGCCGACGACGCGGTGTACCACAACGTGCCGGTCGAGCCGATCGAGGGCATCTCCGGCATCCGCGCCACATTCCGCGCATTTCTGGACGCCTTCTCCGATGCCAAGCTGGACATCGTCACCCTGGCGGCCGAGCCCGGTCGGGTACTGGTCGAGCGCGTCGACTACTTCACGATGAACGACGGCCGAAAAGTCGTGCTGCCGGTGACCGGCGTGTTCGAGGTCAAGAATGGCAAGATAACCCGCTTCAGCGACTACTTTGATCTGGCGGACTTCGAGCGACAGAGCGGGATGAAGCTGTAGACGATGGATTTGGCGGGTTTGGTAACTCCGGTGCGCACGAAGGGGGTTCGAGTCGATGGGGACCACAAAGGCTCTGGCCCAACCCGTTAGGCGCCGGCCGAAGGACCGAAAGCAACAGATTCTCGAACAGGCCGTTGGGCTCTTCACGGACCGTGGCTTTCATTCGGTCAAGTTGGAGGACATCGCCGAGGCGGCCGGTGTCACCGCACGTGCGTTGTATCGCCACTACGACAACAAGCAGGCGTTGCTCGCCGAAGCGATCCGAACCGGCCAGGACCAGTATCAAAGCGCACGTCGCCTCAGCGACGGCGAGGCGGAGCCGACGGCTCGGCCCCTGAGCGTCGATCTCCCGGACCTGATCGCGGCGGCCGTCGCATCGCGGGCCCTGACGGTGCTGTGGCAGCGCGAGGCCCGGTATCTCAACGAGGCCGACCGCGCGGAGGTCCGGCGCCGCATCAACGCGATCGTGGCCGGCATGCGCGAGAGTGTCCTGCTGGAGGTGCCGGGCCTGAGCCCGCAGCATTCGGAGCTGCGGGCGTGGGCGGTGTCCAGCACGCTGACCAGCCTGGGCCGGCACAACCTGACCCTGCCTGCCGACGAACTCAAGGCGCGTCTGTACCAAGCCTGCATGGCCGCGGCCAAGACGCCTCCCGTCCGCGAGTTGGAGCCTCTGCCCGCCGTTGCCAGCACGCGCGACGAGGAAGGCGTGCTGTTCTCCCGCTACGAAACTCTGCTGGCGGCGGGCGCGCGCCTGTTCCGGGCGCGCGGCTATCCGGCGGTCAGCACCAGCGAGATCGGCAAGGGGGCCGGAATTGCGGGCCCCGGGCTGTACCGGTCGTTTTCCTCCAAGCAGGCCATCCTCGATGCGCTGATCCGGCGCCTCGATGAGTGGTGGAGCCTGGAGTGCATCCGTGCCATGCGCACGAATCTCGATCCCGCACAACGCCTTCGCGGGCTTGTGGAAGGACATGTCCGTATCAGCCTGGACGCTCCGGACCTCGTTGCCGTTTCCGTCACCGAACTTTCGCACGCCTCCGGCGAGGTGCGCGACGGGTACGTGAGAAATCAGTCCGACCGCGAGGCCGTGTGGATCGAGCAGATCACCGAGTTGGTTCCCGCGACGACGGCAGCCGAGGGACGGTTGCTGGTCGCGGCGGCCATCAGCTTTATCGAAGATGTCGCTCGCACATGGCATCTCACCCGCTACGTCGGCGTCGCGGATGAGATCAGCGCCATCGCGCTGTCAATCCTCACCAGCCGGTCCGCTCCGCTGTCCTGACGTCAAACGGGTTCGTCGTTGTCTTCGGGGTGGAGGAGTTTTTCGGGGTGGTGGAAGGTGTTGGTTCGGGGTTGGCCGCGGTCGAGGTGGGGTGGGGGTATCCATTCGGTTTTGGCCGCGGGTGTTGGTGCGGGTGGTCCAGCCGTTTTCGGCGAGTCGGTTGTGGGGGCCGCAGGCCAGGGTGAGGTCGTCGATGTCGGTGCGGCGGGTGGTTGCCCAGCCGCGGATGTGGTGGACCTGGCTGTGGTAGGCCGGGGCGTCGCAGCCGGGTTTGGTGCAGCCGCG
>LQPB01000057.1 GCA_002102225.1 Mycobacterium interjectum | reverse complement strand
GGGTGGGGTCGGCCGGCCTGCTGGGGCGGGTATTCGTCGTCGCCTCCCTGATCACCGCCGTGCTGAGCCTGGATGCCGCGGTGGTGTTGCTGACCCCGGTGGTGCTGGTCGCCGTGCGGCGGCTGCGCACCCCGGTGCGGCCATACGCCTATGCCACAGCCCATCTGGCCAATGGGGCCTCGCTGCTGCTGCCGGTGTCGAACCTGACCAACCTGCTGGCGTTTCATACCGCCAACCTCTCGTTCACCAGGTTCACGGTGCTGATGGCGTTGCCGTGGCTGGGCGCGGTGGCGACGCTGTACGTGATCTTCCGGTGGTTCTTCGCCGGTGACCTGCGCGTGCAGCCCAACCCGGAGGAACTGGGCCCGGCGCCGCGGCCGCCGGTGTTCGTGTTGGTGGTGGTCGGGCTGACGCTGACCGGGTTCGTGGTCGGCCAGTCCGTGGGGGTCGCCCCCGCGTGGGTGGCGCTCATCGGCGCGTCGGTGCTGGCGGTGCGCAGCCTGAGCCGTCGCCACACCTCCGTGGCCGACATCGTGCGCTCGGCGCACGTGTCGTTCCTGGTGTTCGTGTTGGCGCTGGGCGTAGTGGTGCGCGCGGTCATGGTCAACGGGATGGACAGGGCGATGTCGTCCGTGTTGCCGTCCGGGTCGGGACTGGCCGCGCTGCTCGCGATCGCCGCGATCGCCGCGCTGCTGGCGAACGTCGTGAACAATCTGCCCGCCACGCTGGTGCTGCTGCCGCTGGTCGTGCACGGCGGCGCCGGGGCCATCCTGGCCGTCCTGATCGGGGTCAACATCGGGCCCAACCTGACCTACGTGGGTTCGCTGTCGAACCTGCTGTGGCGGCGCGTGCTGCGCCGCCACGACGTCGACGCCGGCGTGGGCGAGTACACCCGCCTCGGGCTGTGCACGGTGCCCGCGGCGCTGGTGGTCGCGGTGCTGGCGCTGTGGGCGTCGATGCGGCTGCTGGGCGTCTAGCCCTCGGGAGCGCACCCGGACCACGGCCCTGACCGGCCGCGAACACGGCTGCTCGGCTTGGCGGGTATCGGGCGTCAGCCGGCCGCGCTGTCGCCCGGTCCGGATCTGACGATCGAGGCCAGTTCCTCACGGGACTGGGCCCCGACGCGCTGGCACGCGCGGTACACGTGGCCCTCCACGGTGCGCACCGACATCACCAGCTTCTCGGCGATCTGGCGGTTGGACAAGCCGGCCACGACGAGCTCGACGACGTCGCGCTGGCGGCCCGACAGTTTGAGACCCGCCGGGGTGCGCAGCGCCGGCGTGCACAAGCCGCCGCAGTTGTCGGCCAGTTCCTTGGCGAGCGCGGCGGCGTACAGCCCGCGCCGGTGGTGCTGGCGCTCGTCGAAGGCGACGGACGCCTGCGCCGCGGCGTCGGCGGCCGCGGCGAGATCGCCGATCCGCCGGTAGGCCGCCGACGCGGCCAGCAATCCCTCGCCGTCCGCGGCGAGCAAGCTCTCCGCATGCACCGCGACGGCGTCGGCCAGCGGCAGTGACAACGCCGTGGCCAGCTCCCGCGCCCGGGCGGCCTGGGAGGCGTCGCCCCACTGAGCCGAGGCCTGTATGCAGGCCAGCTCGTGAGTAGGCTGGCCGCGGTCGCGGGCAAGCTGCGCCGCCTGCCGGGCACTCGCCACGGCCTCGCTCAAGCGACCGCTCGCCGCCATCGCCCACCCGTCGGCCAGCGAGAGGGCGGTGTGCATGAACAAAAAGTCGGGCGACACACAGGCCCGGGCCCCTTCGACGGCGTCGTTCGCCTCGGTGGCCTGCCCGAGCTTGGCGTGCGCCTCGGCCAGCGCGAAGTAGCTCGCCGCCCGCAAACCCGTTGTGACGGCGTGTCTTTCGGCCCCGGCGAGAGCCTCGTGCACCAGCCGGGCCGCGTCGGCGGCGGCACCGCGAACCAGTTCGGCGTTGCCCAACAGCAGGGCCAGGTTCGCATAGGCGAGGCCGGGTACGTCGCGGGCCGAATCGGCCAGCTGCTTTGCCGTGCCGACGAATTCGTCGATGCGTCCGGTCAACCGGCAGGCGCGACCGTACACCGCTCCGAACCAGAATCGCATATGGGAGGCCTGGAACGACGTCGTCGCACGCCGCAGCGCCTGCTCGGCCACGCTCGCGAGCTCATCGACCTCCCCCAACGCCCCCATCGCCATGATCAGGGCGAGCGACGCCATCATCGCGTGAAAGCCCGGCAGGGCATCGAAACTCAATGCGGCCCGGGCATTTTGGGCCGCGGGCTGACAGCGCGCGGATACCGCGTCCAGGCAGGCCTGCACGGCCAGGCGCTCCGCCGCGCGCGCCGGGGTCTCCGCGCCCGCGGCGAGATCTTCCAGGATCGCCGCCGCGACTTGCGGCTTGCCGAGAATCCAGATCAGGTTGGCGGCTCGCACCGTCGCCCAGTGATGGCCGTCGGGCAGGTCGGTGTCGGCCATGTCGCGCAGCGCCGTCTCGGCCTCCTCGCCGCGACCGAGCAGCACCAGGTTCATCGCCCGCACCCCGGCGGCTCCGGGCGCCCCGGCTTTGGTGGCCGCCGCGGCGAACCGGTCGGCGAGATCCAGATCGAGCAGCGTCATGGCATGCCGCGCCGCCTCCAGATACAGCCCGGGCTCGGGATCGAGGTCCGACTCGAGCCTCAGCAGCGCGCGTCGCACGGTGGCCTGCATGTCGGCGTCGCCGTCGGCTGCCAGCCGCGTCGCCAGCCTGCCCCGGATTCCCGACAGATACATCTCGCCGGCGTTCGCCCGGCGCAGCTCACCGAACAGCGGGTGCGCCAGCCTGGCCATCAGGCCCGCGCCGGTGCGCTCGACGTTCACCAGGCCCATGCTCTCGGCGGCCGCCAGGTCGGGACGGCGCACCACATCGCACAGCGCGTCGACGGCCAACGGCTCGCACTGCGAGAGCGTGTCGACCACGAGCGTCACTCCCGGGCTGAGCCGCCCCATCTGGCGCGCGATCGTGTCGGAGAGGGTCGCCGAGACCGCGACGTCGCCGTCCCACATCCAGACCCCCGCCAATTGCCGCATCCGCCCGGCCGCGATCTGATCCCCCAGCAGCTGCCGTAGGAACAGGGTGTTTCCCCCGGTCAGCTCTCGAAACCGGTTCGCGCTGCGGGCATCCACCGGACCGCCGAGCGTGCTTTCGATGAGTTCCCGCGTCGCCGCGGCGGAGAGCGGTTCGAGATCGAGGCGGGCCAGCAGCCCGTCCTTCCACAACGCCGTGACCGCGTCCGGTTCCTGACCGCCGGTCCGCACCGTGACGACCAGCCGGGTGCCACCCGACTGCGCCAGCTGGTGGACGACGAGGGCGGACAACCCGTCCAGCAGGTGGGCGTCGTCGATGCCGAGCAGCACGCGAGCCCTGCGCTGTTGCGCGACGAACGAGTCGATCACTTTGCGCACGTTCGCCAGCGGGTCCGCCATCGCCCCGCCGAGCGCGCCGATGAACGCCCCCAGCGGCAGAGCACACGCCGATTCGGTGCCGACGATCCACTTTGTCCGCTCACCGGACGCCTCGGCGCGGCGCAGCACCTCGCGGGCCAGCCTGGTCTTACCCACACCCGCCGCTCCGGCGATCACGACGCCGGAGTGCTTGCCGGCGCCGCCCAGGGCGCGACGAATGATCCCCAATTCGCTGTCACGCCCAGCCAGCGGGTCGCCGCTGATCACGTGGCGACTATATC
Source organism: Mycobacterium interjectum (assembly GCA_002102225.1). Taxonomy (GTDB): domain Bacteria; phylum Actinomycetota; class Actinomycetes; order Mycobacteriales; family Mycobacteriaceae; genus Mycobacterium; species Mycobacterium interjectum_B. Next base: position 98,908 of record LQPB01000057.1, on the reverse strand, counting down.
CGTGCGTCAGCGGTGCAGGGGAGACATTTTGGACGTTGAGCAAAGACAGTTGGGCAGTTCTGGCTCCGACCGACGTTTTGCTGCGACGCGCTAGCCCCGGTGATAGGCCGGCGGCAGGGGCATGCCGAGTCCGGCCATGACGGCGCGCGCCAGCGTCGGGAAATCGGTGATGATGCCGTCGACGCCGTAACCGATCTGTTCCCGCATGGCGGCGGCGTCGTTGACGGTCCACGGAATGACCTTGAGCCCCAACGCATGTGCGCGATCGACGTAGGGTGTGCCAGTCACCAGCGGGTAGTCGGGCGAGACGATGTCGGCGCCCACCAGCAACGCGCCGAGCAGCGGGTCGCCGATGAGTTCCGGGGCTTCGCCGGCCAGCCACGGCGAACCCGGCGCCCACGTCCGCTCGTTGTACAGGGCCACCAGGGGGATCGACGCCTCCGCCCGGCGCACCATGGGTAGCGTGCGCCAGTCGAAGCTCTGGATTGCCACCCGATCGACCTTGCCCGCCGCCCTGACCGCCGCCAGTATCACGTCGACGAACTCCTGCGGCCCGGCCGAGGCGCCCGGCTTGTCGGCCTCGACCTTCGTCTCGATGTTGAAGCGCACTGGATCCTCGTTCGAGGCGCGATAGGAGTCGGTGAGCGCGAACACGTCGCGCAACGTCGCGATCCTGTTGCCGCGCACCGGTTCAGCATCCGGGAATTCAGCGAGGCGCTTACCGCAGTCGAGCGTGCGGATCTGCACCAGGGTGAGCTCGTGCACCAGCTTTCCGACGTACGGGTACGCCGGGTCGCCCGCGAAGGCGGGCGCGGTGTCCGCGCACTTCGCCGGGTCGATCGTCGGGTCGTGCCACACCAGCGGCTGGGAATCCTTGGTCAGGACGATGTCCAGTTCCAGCGTGCTGACGCCGAGTTCGAGCGACTTGGCGAACGCCCGCAGGGATTCCTCGGTGGTTTCCCCGCGCCCGCCGCGATGGGCCTGCAGGTCGAACTCGGCCGGTTGCGCCGCAGCCGGCGGCGCAAGGAGCAGCCCCAGTCCCAGCAGCGCGGCCGAACTCCACGAGCAGACGCAAAATCGCCCAAAACTTCGGCGTGTAGGGGAATTTTGCGTCTGCTCGGCCAAAGAAATCAATCAATGCCTGCGCTGACGGGCGATCTCGGCCAGCACCACCCCGGCGGCCACCGAGGCGTTCAGCGATTCGGTGCGACCCGCCATCGGGATCGACACCACCTGGTCGCAGGTCTGCCGCACCAACCGCGACAGGCCCTTGCCCTCCGAGCCGACGACGACCACCAGCGGGTCGGCGCCGTCCAGGTCGTCGAGGGCGGTGTCGCCGTCGGCGTCCAATCCGACGACGCGCAGTCCGGCGTCGGCCCAACCCTTCAGCGCCCTGGTGAGATTGGGGGCCCGCGCCACGCGGAGCCGCGCCGCGGCGCCGGCGCTGGTGCGCCAGGCCACCGCCGTCACCGAGGCCGAACGCCGCTGCGGGATGAGCACGCCGTGGCCGCCGAACGCGGCGACCGAGCGCACGATGGCGCCGAGGTTGCGGGGATCGGAGATGTTGTCCAGCGCGACCAGCAGCGCCGGCGGCGAGTCGGTGGCGGCCGCCAGCAGGTCGTCGGGGTGGGCGTAGCGGTACGGCGGCACCTGCAGGGCGATGCCCTGATGCAGGTGGTTGGTGGTCATCCGGTCCAGGTCGGCGCGCGGCACCTCCAGGATGGCGATGCCCAAATCGGCCGCGCGGGCGACTGATTCGGTGAGTCGCTCGTCCGCCTCGGTGCCGAGGGCGACGTACAGCGCGGTCGCCGGGACACCGGCGCGCAGGCACTCCAGCACCGGGTTGCGGCCCAGCACCGTTTCGGTCTCGTCGGTGCGCTTGGCGGGCCGGCGCGGCTGCGACTGGGCCCGCTTGGCGGCCGGATGGTGGGGGCGCAGGTGCGCGGGCGGGGTGGGGCCGCGCCCCTCCAGCCCGCGGCGACGCTGGCCGCCCGAGCCGACGGTCGGGCCCTTCTTGGTGCCGGATTTGCGTACCGCCCCGCGGCGCCGCGAGTTACCGGCCATCTACTTGGCTGTCATTTTTCTGGACCGCCCTGCAGTTCCCACTGCGGCCCGTCGGCGGTGTCGGTGACCTCGATGCCGGCGTTCTTGAGCCGATCCCGGATCTCGTCGGCGAGCGCCCAATTGCGTTGCCGCCGCGCCTTTTCCCGATTTTCGATTTCGGCCTGCACCAGCACGTCGACGGCGGCCAGCGCGGCCGACGTCTCATCGCCGGATTCCCAGCGCTCGTCGAGGGGGTCGCAGCCCAGGATGCCCATCATCGCGCGGATCGCGCCGGCGTGCTTCAGCGCGCCCTCGTGGTCGCCGGCGTCGAGCGCCCTGTTCCCCTCCGCGCGGGTGTGGTGAATTTCGGCCAGCGCGGCCGGGACCGCCAGGTCGTCGTCCAGCGCCTCGGCGAACTTCGGCGTCCACTCCCCCGGCTCGACGGCGCCGACCCGGCTGCGCACGCGGTGCAGGAACTCCTCCACCCCCACATAGGCCTTGACCGCGTCCTGCAGGGCCGTTTCGGAGAATTCCAGCATCGAGCGGTAATGGGCGCTGCCCAGGTAGTAGCGCAGTTCGGCCGGGCGCACGCGCTGCAGCATCGCCGGGATGGCCAGCACGTTGCCCAGCGACTTGCTCATCTTCTCGCCGCCCATGGTCACCCAGCCGTTGTGCAGCCAATAGCGGGCGAAGCCATCCCCGGCGGCGCGGCTCTGCGCGATCTCGTTCTCGTGATGCGGGAAGATCAGGTCCATTCCGCCGCAATGGATGTCGAATTCCGGGCCCAGGTAGGTGTGGGCCATCGCCGAGCATTCCAGGTGCCAACCCGGGCGTCCGCGGCCCCACGGTGAGGGCCACGACGGCTCGCCGGGCTTTTCGCCCTTCCACAGCGTGAAGTCGCGCTGGTCGCGCTTGCCGGTGGCCGCGCCCTCGCCCTGATGGACGTCGTCGATCCTGTGCCCGGACAGCTGGCCGTACTCCGGGTAGCTGAGCACGTCGAAGTACACGTCGCCGGCCGAGGCGTACGCGTGGCCGGTTTCGATCAGCCGTTCCATCAACTCGACCATTTGGGTGATATGCCCGGTGGCTCGCGGCTCGGCGGACGGTGGCAGGACGTCCAGGGCGTCGTAGGCGGCGGAAAACGCGCGCTCGTAGGTGGCCGCCCACTCCCACCATGGCCGGCCGGCCGCGGCGGCCTTGGCCAGGATCTTGTCCTCGATATCGGTCACGTTGCGGATGAACGCGACGTCGTAACCGCGGGCCATCAGCCAGCGGCGCAGGATGTCGAAGGCCACCCCGCTGCGGACGTGCCCGATGTGCGGCAGGCCCTGGACCGTGGCGCCACACAGGTAGATAGAGACGTGGCCGTCGCGCAGCGGAACGAAATCACGCACGGCACCGGCTGCCGTGTCATGTAGCCGCAGGCGGGCGCGATCGGTCACGACGTGCCAGCTTACCTGCCCAATTACCGCAACCCGCGGCGCTAGCCGGTCGGGAACACCAGCGCCGTGGCGATGGCGGCCAATCCCTCGCCCCGCCCGGTGAGGCCCAGGCCGTCGGTGGTCGTCGCGGACACCGACACCGGGGCCCCCAGCAGATCCGACAGGACCCGCTGCGCCTCCGCGCGGCGCGGACCGACCTTCGGCCGATTGCCGATCACCTGGACGGCGGCGTTGCCCACGCGATACCCCTGCCCCGCGATCAGGCCGACGACGTGGCGCAGCATGTCGGCGCCGCTGACGCCCTCCCAACGCGCATCGTCCACCCCGAACACGGCGCCGACATCGCCCAGCCCGGCCGCAGACAGCAGCGCGTCACACAGCGCGTGCGCCCCCACGTCACCGTCGGAGTGGCCCGCACAGCCGTCGTCGCCGGGAAACAGCAGCCCCAGCAGCCAGCACGGGCGCCCCGATTGGATCGGGTGCACGTCGGTGCCCAGCCCGACCCTTGGCAGGGGAGGCAGCTCGCTCACCGGCGCACGATCGCTCGGGCCAGCACCAGATCGAGCTGCGTGGTGATCTTGAACGCCAGCGGGTCGCCCTCGACCACCTGGACCTGGCCGCCGACATGCTCGACAAGCGACGCGTCGTCGGTGAAATCGGCGGTGCCCGCCCGCTGATAGGCCCGCAGCAGCAGGTCGGTGGCGAAGCCTTGCGGTGTCTGCACCGCCCGCAGGCCGGCCCGCTCCGGTGTCCCCAGCACCACCCCGTTGGCGTCCACGGCCTTGATGGTGTCAGACAGGGGCAGCGCGGGCACCACGGCGTTGTACCCCGACCGCAGCGCGTCGACCACCCGCACGATCAGCCCGGGCGGGGTCAGCGCGCGGGCGGCGTCGTGCACGAGCACGAACTCGGAGTCGCAGGGCAACGCGCCCAGGGCAAGACGGACCGAGTCGATACGGTCGGCCCCGCCGGCCACGACCGTCGCTTGGCTGCCGAGGACTTGCTTGGCCTGGTCGATGCGGTCGGCGGGGACCGCCACCACCACGTGGTCGACGACCCCCGACCGCAGCAGGCCCGTGACGGCGCGGTCCAGCAGGATGCGCCCGTCGAGCTCACAAAATGCTTTCGGGACGCCGGCGGCCAGCCGTTCGCCCGAACCCGCGGCCGGAACGACCGCAATCACGTTGCCCGAGGTGCCGGTCTGCGTAACCACCGAACCTCATGGCCTTCAGGAAGCGGCGGCCAGAACCTCGTCGAGGATGGTCTCCGCCTTGGCGTCGTCGGTGCTCTCGGCCAGCGCCAACTCACCGACAAGAATCTGGCGGGCCTTGGCCAGCATGCGCTTCTCGCCGGCGGACAGGCCGCGCTCCTGGTCACGGCGCCACAGGTCGCGCACTACCTCGGCCACCTTGTTGACGTCGCCGGAGGCGAGCTTTTCCAGGTTGGCCTTGTAGCGGCGGGACCAGTTCGTCGGCTCTTCGGTGTGGGGCGCGCGCAGCACCTGGAACACCTTGTCGAGGCCCTCTTGCCCGACGACATCGCGGACACCGACGTACTCGGCGTTCTCTGCGGGCACTCGAACGGTCAGGTCTCCCTGCGCAACTTTCAAGACGAGATACTCTTTTTGTTCCCCTTTGATGGTGCGGGTTTCGATCGCCTCGACTAACGCAGCACCGTGGTGTGGATATACAACGGTGTCGCCGACCTTGAAGATCATCTGATTCGAGCCCCTTTCGTTACTTCAGTCTAACACGGCGGGCCAAGGCTTGCGGAACAACGGTGCAGGTCAGGGGCACATCGCATGCAGATTAGGGGTTGACAGGCGGGGGAAGACGTGCAAGGGGTCACACTACGCTCGCCCCTATTTGACCTGAGCAAGCACCCACCTGGGCCCTTGCCGCGCTGGTCTGACGCCCTGCGCTACCGCCGCGAACACGTTCCTACTACTGTGCATAGTTGCAGAGTCGAACCGCTGAAATGGTGCGTCGTGAAGGCGCGAGCCGAGCAGGAGGCATTGAGTGAACCGCTTCGCCGTCGTCGGTCTGGTCGCCTTGGTCGCCGCGCTGCTCAGCGGTTGCGGAGCCGGTCAGATCTCGCAAATGGCCACCCAGGAGCCCGCCGTCAACGGCAACCGCGTCACCATCAACAACGTCGCGCTGCGCGACATCCGCATGCAGGCCGTGCAGACCAGTGACTTCCTGCAGCCGGGGCGAACGGTGGACCTGGTGGCGGTGGCCGTCAACCAGTCGCCGGACGTCGCGGACCGGCTGGTGAGCATCACCAGTGACATCGGCGCGGTCACGATCGGCGGCGATGGCCGGCTGCCCGCCGGGGGGATGCTGTTCATCGGCAAGCCCGAGGGCCAGAACGTGGCCCCGGGTCCGCTCGAGCCCAACAACGCGGTCAAGGCGACCGTCGCGCTCGCCAAGCCCATCAGCAACGGCCTGAACTACAACTTCACCTTCAACTTCGAGAAGGCCGGGCAAGCCAGCGTGATGGTGCCGATTTCGGCCGGAGTGGGGCCCCAACCCGCCTGACCGGGCGCTGACCCGGCCTGTCACACCGGGCTTGTCGCACCCGCCCGATACCGTCATGACGTGGCACATCCGCGCTCGCAATACCGCTGCTCCGAATGCCAGCACGTCACCGCCAAGTGGGTGGGCCGCTGTGGGGAGTGCGGCACCTGGGGCACCGTCGACGAGGTGCCGGTGCTGGCCGCCGTGGGCGGGGGGCGTCGCGTCGGCGCGGCGGTTCCGGCGTCGCGGGCCGTCCCCATCAGCTCGATAGCGGCGCACAACACGCGGCACCGCTCCACCGGCGTCGCCGAATTGGACCGGGTGCTCGGCGGCGGGGTGGTCCCCGGCTCGGTCACGCTGCTGGCGGGCGATCCCGGCGTGGGCAAGTCGACGCTGCTGCTCAAGGTCGCCCACCGCTGGGCCCAGGCGGGCAGCCGGGCGCTGTACATCTCCGGCGAGGAGTCGGCCGGCCAGATCCGGTTGCGCGCCGACCGCATCAACTGCGGCGGCGACGAGGTGTACCTCGCCGCCGAATCCGACCTGCACACGGTGCTCGACCACATCGCGACGGTGCGACCGTCGCTGGTGATCATCGACTCGGTGCAGACCATGTCCACCACCGAGGCCGACGGCGTCGCCGGCGGCGTCACGCAGGTGCGCGCGGTGACCGCGGCGCTCACGGCCGCCGCGAAGGCCGCCGGCGTCGCCCTGATCCTGGTCGGCCACGTCACCAAGGACGGCGCCATCGCCGGCCCGCGCTCTTTGGAACACCTCGTCGACGTGGTGCTGCACTTCGAGGGCGACCGCAACGGCTCGCTGCGGATGGTTCGCGGGATCAAGAACCGGTTCGGCGCCGCCGACGAGGTCGGGTGTTTCATGCTGCACGACAACGGGATCGAGGACGTCAACGACCCGTCGCACCTATTCCTGGACCAGCGGCCGGCGCCGGTCGCGGGCACCGCGATCACGGTGGCCCTCGACGGCAAGCGGCCTTTGATCGGCGAGGTGCAGGCGCTGCTGGCGAGCCCGTCGGGCGGCTCGCCGCGCCGCGCGGTCAGCGGCATCGATCACGCCCGCGCCGCGATGATCGCCGCCGTGCTGGAAAAGCACGCCCGGCTGAACATCGCCGTCAACGACGTCTACCTGTCCACGGTAGGGGGCATGCGGCTGACCGATCCGTCCGCGGATCTCGCCGTCGCGATCGCGCTGGCCTCGGCGTATACCAACCTGCCGCTGCCCACCACCGCGGTCATGCTGGGTGAAGTGGGGCTGGCCGGCGACCTGCGCCGGGTCGCCGGGATGGAACGGCGGCTGGCCGAAGCCGCCCGCCAGGGGTTCAGCATCGCGCTCATCCCGGACGGGGACGACCCCCGACGCGAGATCGTTCCCAGCGGGATGCGGGCCCTGCGCGCACCGACCATCGTCGCGGCGCTGCGACACATGAAAGACATCGCCGAGCGACCTGACGGCTGGACGCATAACGCCGCGGGGCCGCAGAATGACAGGCTGTGACCCGTCCGACACTGCGTGAGACCGTCGCCCGCCTGGCGCCGGGCACCGGGCTGCGCGACGGCCTGGAGCGCATCCTGCGCGGCCGCACGGGCGCGCTGATCGTGCTCGGCAACGACGAGAACGTCGAGGCCATCTGCGACGGCGGCTTCGCCCTGGACGTCCGGTACGCGCCGACACGGCTGCGCGAGCTGTCCAAGATGGACGGCGCCGTCATCCTGTCCACCGACGGCAGCCGCATCGTGCGCGCCAACGTTCAGCTCGTCCCGGACCCGTCGATACCCACCGACGAGTCGGGAACCCGCCACCGGTCCGCCGAGCGGGCCGCGATCCAGACCGGCTACCCGGTGATCTCGGTCAGCCACTCGATGAACATCGTCACCGTCTATGTCGCCGGCGAGCGCCACGTCGTGGCCGATTCCGCGACCATCCTGTCGCGGGCAAACCAGGCCATCGCCACCCTGGAGCGGTACAAGATGCGGCTCGACGAGGTCAGCCGGCAGCTGTCCCGGGCGGAGATCGAGGACTTCGTCACGCTGCGCGACGTGATGACGGTGGTGCAGCGGCTGGAGCTGGTCCGGCGCATCGGCCTGGCGATCGACTACGACTGCGTCGAGCTCGGCACCGACGGCCGCCAGTTGCGGCTGCAGCTCGAGGAGCTGTTGGGCGGCAACGACATCGCCCGCGAACTGATCGTGCGCGATTATCACGCCAGCCCGGAACCGTTGTCCGAAGCGCAGATTACCGCCACCCTGGACGAGCTGGACGCCCTGTCGGACACGGAGCTGCTCGACTTCACCTCGCTGGCAAAGGTTTTCGGATACCCCACGACGGCCGAAGCGCAGGACTCGGCGCTGAGCCCGCGCGGCTACCGCGCGATGGCAGGCATTCCCCGGCTGCAGTTCGCGCACGTCGACCTGCTGGTCCGGACGTTCGGGACGCTGCAGGGCCTGCTGGCGGCCAGCGCCAACGACCTCGAGTCGGTGGACGGCATCGGCGGAATGTGGGCCCGCCACGTGCGGGAGGGATTGTCACAGCTGGCGGAATCGACGATCGCCGATCCGCTCACCTGACGGCGGTCAGCCCGCGGGACTGGGGCCCGGGGCGATGCCCGGCGGGGCCTCCGGCGGCGGCGCGAGCGCCGGCTGACCCGGCTGACCCGGCTGCCCCGGCACGGGTCCCGGCGGGGGCGGCGGCTGGTTCATGATGAACGGAACCGGCTGCGAGCGCAGGTTGCCCAGCTGCACGACGAGGTTGTAGGTGCCCGGACCGATCGCCGGCCGCGGCAGCGGGCAGTGCGGCGCCGACCCCATGCCCGTCCAGGTCACGGCTGTCGTCACCTGCTCACCCGGCGTGAAGGTCTTGATCAGGGTCTCGTTGGAGGGCGCGCAGTCCAGGTTGGACCACAGCCGCTTGTTGTCGAGCGAGTAGACGTAGGCGGCGAGCGACGCCGCTCCCACGTCGCGTTTGCAGGACACCAGTCCGATATTGGTGACGACCATGGTGAACTTCGGCTGGTCGCCGATGAAGTACTGGGGCGCGTTGGTCAGGCCCTTGACGGCCAGCGTCGAATCGGGGCAGTCATCGCCCTCCTTCAGCACCGGCGGCGGCTGCACCGCGGCGGTGGGCGTGGGCGACTCGGGGTTTTGCCCCTGCGGCGCGGGCACCGGCGTGACGCCTTCCTGCCCCGGGGGCGGCGCCTGGCCCGGGGGCGCGGCGGGCTTGCTTTGGGCGGAGTTGGGCTTGTCGGTGCTGGCGGGCTTGGCGCCCGCCTTGTTGCCCATGAAAGCAACGACGATGGCGGCCACGACCCCGATCACGACGACCGCAAGGCCCAGCGCCAGGCCCCTGCGCCGCCAATAGATCTCGGTAGGTAGCGGGCCACGCGGTTCCAGATCCAGCACGATCACACCGTAGGCCCAGGTCACGCGGATTTGTTCGATCCGCGTCGGCGTGTCGCCCTGTTTGCGGGCCGACCGCCGTGTTAGTGGCGCCCGAAAAGGCTGCCGTTATTCGCCGATGTCGCCGAGGTGGTCGACCAACGCGGCGCGCCCGTCGGCCAGGTGATAGGTGACGCCCGCGATGCCCAGCGTGCCCGCCGACACCCGCTCGGCGATGGCCGAAGAGCGCGCCATGAGTTGGGCCAGCGTCTCCTTGACGTGGCGCTCCTCGAATTCGTCGACGCGGCTCAGGCCGTCGCGCCGCCCCATCAGGATCGACGGCGCGACCCGCTCCACCACGTCGCGCACGAAGCCGCCCGGTATCGCTCCGTCGTGGATCGCCGCCAGCGCCGCCTTGACGGCGCCGCAGCTGTCGTGGCCGAGGATGACGATGAGCGGCACGTCGAGCACCGTCACCGCGAACTCGATGGAGCCCAGCACCGCCGAGTCGATGACCTGCCCGGCGGTGCGAACCACGAACATGTCGCCCAGGCCTTGGTCGAAGATCAGTTCGGCGGCCACCCGGCTGTCCGAACAGCCGAACACGACCGCGGTGGGTTTCTGGCCCGCGGCCAGGCTTGCCCGGTGGTCGACGCTCTGACTGGGATGCTGGGGCTGGCCGGCGACGAACCGCTCGTTACCCTCTTTGAGTGCTTTCCATGCGGTTACCGGGCTGGTGTTTGGCATGCCACACATCATGCCGCACAGGCAGATGAACGTCCCCCCGGACGCACTCATCGACTGGTACGACCGGTCGCGCCGCGACTTGCCCTGGCGGGCCCCGGATGTCACGGCGTGGCAGATCCTGGTCAGCGAGTTCATGTTGCAACAGACGCCGGTGGCGCGGGTGCTGCCGATCTGGCCGGACTGGGTGCGACGCTGGCCGACCCCGTCGGCCACCGCCGCGGCCAGCGCCGCCGACGTGCTGCGCGCCTGGGGCAAGCTGGGTTATCCCCGGCGGGCCAAGCGGTTGCACGAGTGCGCGACGGTCATCGCCCGCGACCATGACGACGTGGTTCCCGACGATGTCGACGCCCTGATGACGTTGCCCGGCGTCGGCAGCTACACCGCGCGAGCGATCGCGTGCTTCGCCTACCGCCGCCCGGTGCCGGTGGTGGACACCAATGTGCGGCGGGTGGTGGCGCGCGCGGTGCACGGCCTGGCCGACGCCGGTGCGCCGTCCGCGGCGCGCGACCACGCCGCCGTCGCCGCGTTGCTACCGGATGACGAACGGGCGCCCCGGTTTTCGATCGCGCTGATGGAACTGGGGGCGATCGTGTGCACCGCACGTGCCCCGCGGTGCGGGTTGTGCCCGCTTGACCAATGCGCTTGGCGGGGGGCCGGCTGTCCCCCCGCGCAAGGGCCGGCCCGGCGGGTGCAGACATACGCCGGTACCGACCGTCAGGTCCGCGGCCGGCTGCTGGATGTCCTGCGCGCCAACGATTCCCCGGTCACCCGGGATGAGCTGGACGTGGCCTGGTTGACCGATCCCGCGCAGCGCGACCGTGCGCTGGATTCGCTGCTGGCCGACGGCCTGGTGACCAGGACGGTCGACGGCCGGTTCGCGTTACTCGGCGAGGGATAGCCGCCGTCGATCAGAGATCGTTACCGGCGTAAGACTGGTTGAAGCTTTTGTTGGCCAGCGGAAAGTCGGGCACGATGGTGTCGGCCATCGCGACGGGCAGCGCGGGCCAGTTGAACCATGAGGGGTCGACGATCTTGGCTCGGGTGATCCGATTGGCGGCGTCGATCTCGACGCGGTGAACGACGGTGCCGCGCCACCCTTCGACGATGCCGATTCCGCTGCGCGGCGTGCGCAGCGCCGGCAGTGGCTCGGTGTATTCGATTGTGCCGGTGTGTGATTCGATCAGATGGCGGCTCAGTTCGGTGGACGCGGCGAATTCGTCGCGCCGCACCGTGTAGCGGGCCAGCACGTCGCCCGCGGCGGCGCCGACCTCGGTCACCGGCAGTGCGGTGCTCGGATGTTCGAGCCGGGCGTCGGTGCGGATGCCGCTGGCCCGCGCGACGTAGCCCAGGCAACCGAGGGCCCGCGCGTCCTCGTCGTGCAGCACGGCCGTGCCGGCGAATCTGTCGTACACCCCGGAGTTGCGCAGGGTCAGGTCGGCGATCTCGGCGACGTCGGCCGCGATGGTCCGCAGCTCGTCGGTGTCGGGCAGCGCGCGCAGCGCCACCGCGCCAGGGCGGATGGCGCCCCGCAGCAGCCGGTGTCCGGTGACAGTGGCGTTGAGCCGCAGCAGTCTTTCGCGGACGCGTTGAGCGTGGGCGTTGGCGAGGGCGAACCCCACGTCGTTGGCCAGCGCTCCCAGATCGGCGACGTGGTTGTAGAGCCGTTCGAGTTCGACGAGCAGCGCCCGCAGGCGGTGCGCCTCGTCGGGCAGTTCGATGCCGAACCCGTCCTCGATCGCCAGGCTGTGGGCGAGCGCATGCGCGACGGAGGTGTCGCCGCTGACGCGCTCGGCCAGGTCGACGGCGCTCGCGGCCGGCCGACCCTGGAACAGCTTTTCCACGCCCCGGTGTACGAACCACAGCCGGATCTTGAGCCGAAGCACGCTTTCGCCCGCGACCGAGAAGCGGAAATGGCCGGGCTCGATCAGCCCGGCGTGCACCGGGCCCACCGGGATCTCGTACACCCCGGGCCCCTCGACGGTGACGAACGGGAAACCGCCGACGCGGTCGAAAGACGGCGCGGGCGCGGCGTTGGCGCGCATGGGATACCAGTCCTCGGGCCAATGAGCATGCCGCACCAGTCGGCGCGGTTTGGGATGCCCGAGGGGCCGGATGCCATACAGGTCGGCCATCTCGCGCTCGAAGCGGCCGGCCGCAAACGACAGATACGCCAACGAGTGCAGCGCCGGATCGTCCTTGTTCACCACGCATTCGATCTCGATGCGACGATCGGGCGGGCCGGCCAGAAACAGGTAGACGACTCGAAGGGCGTCGCCGTCGTCGTGGGCGGCCACCAGGGCCAGACGAAAACCCTTGCTCAGCAGGTCTTCCGCCATCTCGGCGATGCCATTCTGGGAAAGCCTGTGGCGCAGCCAGTTACGGCTCATCGCGGTGTCCCGGCGTCGGCTGCGGCGGTGGTGAACAGGCCGGTCAGCGGACCGGCCGTGACGCCGAGGGCCAGCGATGCGGCGACGCCGACGACCAGCGCCGCCGCCACCGTTCGCGGCACGGCGATCTCCGGTGCGCCGGCGGGCCGCTCCCCCAGCAGCATTCGGCCGCAATTGCGCGCCAGCGCGGCGAACGCGACCACGATCAGCAGCAGGGCGGGCCCCAGGGCCCAGGTCAGCCGGGCGTCGGCCAGCGACCGGGCGATGGCCAACTCGCTGGCGAACATCGCGAACGGCGGCAGCCCGAGCAGCACCACGACGCCGACGGCAAGCGAGACCCCGATCAGGCGGGAGCGCCGCAGCACGGCGCCGACGTCGGCGATCGCGGTGGAACCGTGCGCGGCCTGCAACTGGCCGGTCGCCAGGAACAGGACCGTCTTGCCCATGCCGTGGGCGAGGACGTGCAGCAGCAGCGCCGCGATGGCCAGCGTGGTGCCGGCGGCCGCGGCGATCGCGATCAGGCCCATGTTCTCCATGGACGAGTAGGCGAGCATCCGTTTGATGTCGGGCGTCACCGTCAGCATCAGGGCCGCCACCACCAGCGTCGCCAACCCGATCACCAGCAGCCCCGACCGCATGAACGTCGGCCCGGCCGCGGCGGCGATGATCGGCTTGATGCGGATCAGCACCGAAAACGCCACCGCCAGCAGCACCCCGCTCATCAGCGCCGAAACCGGGGCCGGGGCCTGGCTGTGGGCGTCGGCCAGCCAGGTGTGGAACGGGAACAACCCCACCTTCGCGCCGTAGCCAATGAGCAGCAGCCCGCCCGCAAGCCGGGCGATGTCGGGATTGAGCCCGCCGGCGTGCGCCGCGAGCACGTCGAGGTTCAGCGCTGCGGCGGCGGGCGCCCCGGCATGCTCGGCCGCGTAGTAGAGCAGTACCGTGCCCAGGAAGGCGATCGCGATGCCGACCGAGCAGATCACGACGTACTTCCACGTCGCCTCGAGCGCGCCGCGGGTGCGGCGGTGTCCCACCAGAAACGCGGTGATCACCGTGGTGGCCTCGATGGCGATCCAGACGATGCCGATGTTGTTGGCGCACACCGCGACAACCATCGCCGCCAGGAAGGCCGCGGTCAGTGCGCCGTACTCGCGCGCGCCCCGCTCATCGGTGTGCCCGCGCACAAGTTCGGCGTCCACGTAACCGATGCTGGCCCAGGTGGCCAGTGTGGCGACGCTTCCCATGACGATCAGCATCGTGACGGTGAGGGCGTCGACTCGCAGTAGCCCACCGAGCGCGAACCGCGGGCCCGATCCGGTGAGCAGCCCGAGGGCCGCGCCGCACCCGAGCACGCACACCGCCGAGGCGACGATCAATACCGCGGTGGCCCTGCGCCATCCGGCGATCACGGTGGCGATCGACGCACCGACGGGCGCGAGGATCGCGGCGAGCAGTAGACCGGTCATCAGTCGTGCAACTCCTGCAGCGCGTCCAGGTCCGCGCCGCCGAAAGCGCGGGATAGCCGGCCGGTCAGGACGCCGATCACGATGACCGCGAACAACACGTCCAGCGAGGCGCCGAGTTCTACGATCAGCGGCACCCCGGCCGTGAGCAGGAACGCGGTGGCGGCGATCCCGTTGTCCAGCATGAGGAATCCCGCGGCCTGTGACACCGCATGACGCCGCGTGACCATGACGAGCAACGCGATGAGCACCACCGCCATGGCGGCCGGCACCGCGGTGGTGGTGGCCGCGGGCTGCAGGTTCACCAGGGAACCGGTGGCGGCGAAGGCCGCCAGCGTCAGCCCCGCGGTGATGAGCAGCGAAGTCGCGGTGTTGATCAGCGGGGTGGCTTCGCGGTGGCATTGCGGTTCGGTACCTACCGCGCGCGCCAGCAGCCGCGGCAATACGGCGGCCCGCAGCACCAGCACGGCGACACCGACGCCGATGAGCGCAGCGTCGCCGCCGTACACGCCGCGCAGCACGGGGATAGCGGCCAGGGCGACGCCCTGCCAGGCCAGCAGGCGGGTGATGGCGGTCAGGTCCCGGCGCCACACGACCAGCACCGCGGCCAGCAGCAGCCCGCCGGCGGCCAGGTCGACCAGTACCGCGAAAGTGTTGTATGTCATGCCGGCACCCCGAAAAAGTTGGCCGCGACGACCGCGAGCAGCGCCAGCAGAAACGACCCGGCGAGCAACTCGGGCACCCGGAACAGCCGCAGCTTGGCGACGAACACCTCGACGGTCGCCAACAGTCCGGCCAGCACCGCGACCTTGGCCGCCACCGCCGCGAGGCCGACGACGACGTCCACCGCGCCGGGCCGATCGCCCGCAATGCCCCACGGCGCGAACAGGTTTGCCAGCAACGCCAACAGCACCGTCAGCCGCATCCCGGCCGCCCATTCGACCAACGCCAGTCGCGGACCGGCGTACTCGAGGACCATCGCCTCGTGGACCATCGTCAGCTCGAGATGGGTGGCCGGGTTATCCACCGGCAAGCGCCCGGTTTCGGCGACGATGACGATCACGAGCGCGGTGAACGCCAGCACCGCGGCCAGCGACACCACCTGCCCGGGGTGGGTGACGGTGTGCGCCACCAGGGCACCGAGATTGGCCGACCCCGCAGGCATCGACACCGCGAAGACCGCCAGCAGGATCGTGGGCTCGACGAGCGCGGCGATGGTGATCTCGCGGCTGGCGCCCATGCCGCCGAATGAGGTGCCGGTGTCGATGCCGGCCAAGGTCAACGCGACGGTTCCGACGAACAGCAAGCCGACGACGGCGAACAAGTCGGCGCTCGCATCCAACGGCGATCCGGTCGCGACCAGCGGCGCGATCGCGGCAATCAGCAACGTCGAGCCGGCGATGACTGCGGGCGCGGCGGCGAACACGATCGTCGTCCCTCGGGGTGTGATCTGTTGTTTGCCAATCTGTTTGACGATGTCGCGCCACGGCTGCAGGATGCCGCCGCCGACGCGGCCTTCCCAGCGCGCTCGCACCTGGCGGGTCAGGCCGACCACCAGCGGCGCCCCCGCCATCACGGCGCCGATTTGCACCGCACCCGCGACGTAGGAAAGCAAGTTCATCGGGCGACCACCAGCACGGTCAGCACGCCGAGCGCGCCGTAGGCCAGATACAGGTGCACGCTGCCGGTGTGTGCGCGCCGGACCAATTCCGCGGCGGCCGAGATCGCCCGGAGCACAGGCGGGTAGCAGCGTTCCTCGATCGCATCGCCGATGGTGCTGCGGTAGGTGATCTTGTCGGCCAGATAACGCGACTCCGCGCTGTGGGTGACTTCGATGTCGGTGTCGGGTCGCAGGACGTCGTCGAAGACCCGCTGCAGCGGCTCTGCGAACGAGGTTGCCGTGTACTGCATGCGGGCGGTGAGATCGTCCGCGCCGCAGGCCCATAGCGGGGCCGTCACGCGCTCGGGGCGGCCCCTGCGGCGCCATTGCGCGAGCACGGCCGCGGCCAGCGCGGCCACGCAGCAGCCGGCGGCGATCACGCCGGGCGCGATCGAGCCTTGCAGCCCGGGTAGGCGAATCAAGGCGCCGAGGTCGGTGAATTCCACTGCCCGGGCGGCCGGTAACGCGGCGACCGCCCGGCGCAGCGCGGGGGCGACGGTCGAGGGCGCCACGGCCAGGGTCACGCAGGCGGCCGCCGCGACCGCCATGCCGGCCAGCATGCTGCGCGGCGCCTCGACAGCCCCGGCGGCCTGCTCGGAACGCGGCCGTGCCAAGAATCCGATGCCGAACGCCTTCACCATCGCCGCCACGCCCAGGCCGGTGGTGAGCGCGACCGCGCCCACCGCCAGCGGCGTGGTCAACGCCAGGACGGCGACGTGTTCTGGAGCGGTGTGGATCAGCGACTGGACCAGCAGCCACTCGCTGACGAACCCCGCGCCCAGCGGCAGCCCACATGCGCCGAGCGCCGCCACCCCGAACAGGGCGGTGGTCGCCGGCATCCGGCGGGCCAGACCGCCCAGCCGGTCGAGGTCGCGCAGCCCGGTCGCGCCCAGCACCGAGCCGGCGGACAGGAAGCCGAGACTCTTGAACGCCGCGTGCGCGATCAGGTGCAGCATGGCCGCGGCGGCGGCGATCGTCGCCGGCCGGTGGGCGCCGGTGGCGGCGAACAGGGTGGTGGCCCCCAAGGCCAGCGTGATCAGCCCGAGGTTCTCGGTCGTCGAATAGGCGAGTAGCCGTTTGAGGTCGGTGGCCACCGAGGCCTGCACCACGCCATAGAGCGCCGACACCCCGCCGACGACCATCAACACCAGGCCCCACCAGCGTGGACCCGGGCCCAGCAGCTGCAGATCGAAACGGCAGATGCCGTACACGCCCAGGTTGACCATCGCCGCGCTCATCAGCGCCGACACCGGGCTGGGCGCCTCCGGATGGGCGCGCGGCAGCCAGGCATGCAGCGGCACCAGCCCGGCCTTGGACCCGAACCCCGCGACCGTCAGCAGGAACACGGCGTTGCAGGCGCCCGGCGAGATCCGATGCAGGTCGGCGAACCGGTTTGCGCCCCCGGCCGCCGACAGCACCATCAGCGCGACCAGGATCGCGGCGAACCCCAGCTGGGTCATCACCGCGTACACCAGGGCGGCGGAGCGAACCTGCGGGCGGGTGTGTTCGGCCAGCACCAACACCAGCGACGCGACCGCCATCAACTCCCACGCCAACGCGAAGGTGGTCACCGAAGCGGCCGCGGGTACGACCAGCATCGCCGCGACGAACAACGGCAACACCGCGAGCGTCGCCCCGCCCAAGTGGCCGCGGCGGGCATACCCGATCGTGTAAAGCCCGACGACGACCGCGACCGCGCCGGTGAGCGCCATGAAGAACCCACCCAGCGGGTCGAGGCTCAGCTGGACCCCCGACAGCGGCAGTAACCACCCGATGCGGACTTCTCGCGCCGGGCCGAACATCCCGATCATGCCCGCCCCCACCCCGCCGGCACCCAGCAGCGAAGTCAGCGTCCCCGCCGACGCGGGTCCGAAGTTGTTGCAGGTCAACGGGTTCGGCGCGGGGGCGGGGCGAGCGATCAATTCGGTGGTCGTCATTTGCCGGTCACCGCCCGGAGCGCCTCGATGATCTGGCCCGGCGTCGGCGGGCAGCCCGGGATTTCCAGATCGACCGGCACCACCTCGGCGACGGCGCCGACCACGCCGTAGGCATCGGCGAAGGCGCCGCGGTTGATGGCGCAGTCGCCACAGGCGATCACCCGCCGCGGCCGCGGCGTCGCGTCGAGCGTGTCGCGCAGCGGACCGGCCATGTTGTGTGTCACGACGCCGGTGACCAGCAGCGCGTCCGCGTGCCGGGGGGATGCCACCAGGCGCGCGCCGAACCGCTCGGCGTCGTACACCGGCCCGAATGCGCCCGCGATCTCGACTTCGCAGCCATTGCAGGACCCGGCGTCGACGTGCCGGATCTGCAGCGAACCACGCACTCCCGCAATCGGTTTCATCGCCTGCTGCGGTAATGGTCCGGCGGGTTCGGCGATCCGGCCGACGCCGAAGGCCTTGCGAATCCAGCCCATGAACGCTACTGCGCGCTCCCGGCGCGCAGGTCCTCCAACAGCGCCATCCGGTCGCTGAGCACCCCGGTCAGAACCTTGCGCGCCACCAGGAGCAGTTCGGCGATGTCCGGTGAGGCGATCGAGTAGATCATCGTGTTGCCGTCCCGGTGCGCGTCCACCACGCCCGCCCGGCGCAACACCCCCAGCTGTTGGGACAGGTTCGACGATTCCAGTCCGACCTCGGGCAACAGCTCGGCGACCGACTTGTCCCCGGCGACGAGCAGCTCAAGCACCCGGATCCGCGCCGGGTGGCCCAACGTCTTGAAGAAATCGGCCTTGACCTTGTACAGCGGCTCCGACACGCCGGCCTCTCCTGAAGATTCGTTGGATCCTAGGTATGAACAGTTGAAGAATTTATCAGATGGTGTTGCGGTCCGCGCGTCGAGCGCCCGCCGGTATCGCAGAGCCCGCTATCGGCGCAACCCGACACGCCGCCGGGCGAGCGTTCCACCGGAGACTCAAATCTGCGCCTTACCCTGCCGATGTGCCCAGCGAGGAGGCCGCCGACGGATCCCGCTTGCCGCCGGTGCCCCGGCGCGCGGTGCTCGGCGGCCTGAGCCTGCTGCCGCTGGCCGCGGCCATGCGGGGGCACCTGCCCGCCGCGTCCGCCGCCTCCGGCTATCGATTCCTGTCGCCGCACCAGGCGGCGGTGCTCGACGCCGCCACCCGCCGGCTGATCCCCGGGCCGGAAGACTGCCCGGTAGAGCTCGGCAGCCCCGGGGCGCACGAGGCCAACGTGGTGAACTACCTGGACCGGATGCTGTCGGTGTTCGACGTCGCGCCCGCCGACGTGCACGCCGGCGGCCCTTGGAGCAACCGGGCCGGCGGCTCCCAGGACTACATGGCCACCTTCGTCCCGCTCAACCGCGCGCAGGCGTACGGGTGGCAACAGCGGCTGACGCAGCTGCGCAACCAGTACACCAGCGGCATCGCGCTGCTCGACCAGCAGGCCGGCGGCGACTTCACCGCGGTGCAGCCGGTCCGGCAGGACCTCATCCTGACCCACGGGCCGGCGGCGGCCTTCGCCAACGTCCTGTTCGGCCACACCATCGAGGCGATGTACAGCGTGCCCGAATACGGCGGCAACGCGAACCTGGTCGGCTGGAAGGACATCAAGTACCCCGGGGACTCCCAGCCACGCGGATACACCCCCGCCCAGGTCGAAGCGATCCAGTGGGACGTGGTGGTCGTCACCGACATCATCAACCGGCTGCGCCACGGCTGGGAACAGGTGGTCGCCAAACTGGGCGGGCGGGGCGGCGTGAGTGTCTAAGGCGGTCATCGTTGGCTCCGGCGCCGGCGGGTCGACGGTGGCGATGGAGCTCGCCCAAAACGGTTGGGACGTCGTGATATTCGAGAAGGGGTCGAACTACTACACCAACCTCGACGGCACCGGACCCCTCGGGACGACGTTCGCCAACGACGAACTCAAGTCGTTGTACCGCTATTTCGAGCAGCCGGACCCCCTGGCCTACCCGCGCACCTTTCGCGCCAACGCCGGCCAGGCGGCCAGCTACGTCGGCCCGGTCAACGAACTCCCGGTGACCGTCGGCGGCGGAACCACACACTGGGACGCGAAGGTCCCACGGTTTTGGGACATCGACTTCAAAGGGCTGTCGATGCTGGGCCCGCAGCCCGGCGCGGACGTGCAGGATTGGCCGTTCGAATACAGCGAGATCGCCCCCTACTACGACGCGATCGAAACGCTGCTCGGGACGCAGGGCGATGTCCGCGCGATCCCCGCGCTTTCCTTCAAGCACGCGCCGCGCACGCAAAACTTCCCGATGCCGCCGGGCCCGCAGCAGCGCTCCTCCACGCTCATCGCCAAGGGGGCCAAGCGCATTGGGCTGCACCCCTACCCGTTTCCGACCGCGATCAATTCGGTCGAATACGACGGCCGCCCTGCGTGCAACAACTGCGGGTTCTGCAGCAACTACGGCTGCCCGATCTCGGCCCGGGTGGGCGCGCTGGCGCCGCTGCGCCTGGCCCTGCGGACCGGGCGGACGCAGTTGCGCCCCGAAACCACCGTCACCAAGGTCAACTTCACCGGCCGGCGCGCCACCGGCGTCTCCTACCTCGACCCGCAGGGCAACCCCGGCGGGGAGAGCGCCGACCTGGTGGTGCTGGCCGCCTCGGCGATCGAGACGTCGCGCCTGGCGCTGCTGTCCGGCCTGCCGGACGCCAGCGGACGCATCGGCGCCCGGCTGATGTTCCACAACTTTGTCGACGGGTTCGGCATCTACCTCGACCAGCGGGTGCACGCCTACCGCGGCCGCTCGATCACGCAGTGCATGGAGGATTTCTGTGACCCCAACTTCCCCGGGGCCCGCCTCGCGGCGAAACTGGCCGGGCTGCCCTACATCCGCGGCGGGCTGTGCGAGCTGGGCGGGAGCCAGGACCCGATCACGGAGGGCAAGTTCTACCAGGAAATCCTGGGATTCCTGCCGGGCGTGCAGCTGTTCGGCAGCCCGTTCAAGGATCTGATGCGCGCCTCGCTGCTGCGCGACCGGCTCGCGGGCGTCAACTTCATCGGCACCGACCTGCCGTACCTGACCAACAACGTCACGCTCGACCCGACGGTCACCGACCTCAACGGCCAGCCGGTGGCCCGCGTGACCTGGGCACCCGGCAGGCACGAGGCGGTCGCGCAAACGTTTTTCCTGGTGCCCATCACCGCGATGATGGCGGCCGCCGGCGCGCAGCTGTTCGCCGCCATCCCCGACGGGCTGGAGCGCAAGCTGAGCGGGGGCACCCCGCCCAACACCAAGCACGTCATGGGCGGCATGCAGATGGGCGTGTCACCGGCGACGAGCGTCGTCGACCCGAACGGGCGAATGCACCAGATGGACAACGTTTACGTCGCCGACGGCAGCGTGTTCGTCACCTCCGGCTGCCAGAACCCGACCAACACGCTGATGGCGGTGGCACTGCGCACCGCGTACGGGCTCACCGGCCGGCGGTAGCCGCCAGGAAGGCCTCCACCGCGTCCCGGTACTCCCGCGGCGCCTCGTCGTGAATCAGGTGACCGGCCTGTGGGACGTGCAAATATGTTGTCGGGGAATCCGTTTCGGCCATCGCGCGCATCTGGTCGGGCGGGGTGACCGAGTTGCCGGCCTCGAGGAGCAGCGCCGGGGCTCGCACCGCCTCCCACTGCGCCCAGTAGTCCCGGGTGCCCCACTCGGCGGCGATCTCGATCCAACGCGAGGTGTGCCCATGCAACCGCCACCCGCTTTCCGTGCGGTCGAAGGCGTCCAGGAAATACCGTCCGGCGACCGGCCCGAATTCGTCGAAAACCTTTTCGGCAGAACTGAATTCGACGGGGAGGGCGTGCAGCCACGGCTCCCACGGCCCGGTGGTGCGGCCCCGGAAGTCCGGCGCCATGTCCTCGACCACCAGCGCCGACACCAGCTCCGGGCGCTCGGCGGCCAGGCACCACGAGTGCAGGGCGCCCATCGAATGCCCCACCAGCCTGGCCGGCGCCCCCAGGCCGCCGACGGCGTCGGCTAGGTCGGCCACGAAGCGTTCGGTGCTGATCGGGTGTGGATCGTCGACGTCGCGGCCCCGGTGCCACGGGGCGTCGTAGCTGTAGACGGTGCCCAGCCGGGCCAGCCACGGCAGCTGCCGCGGCCAGGTGGTGCCGCGCCCCATCAGGCCATGCACCAGCACCAACGGCTCGCCGCGGCCGCCGTGGCAGGTCAACAGATCGCTGGGCATAGCACCATCTTGCGTGGCCCGCCCGGGGGTTGGGCAAGCCGGGCGGCGCGGTAGCCTAGCGGAATGCCGCACGTGGTGAAGATCAACGCAATCGAGGTGCCCGCGGACGCCGGCCCCGAACTGGAGAAGCGGTTCGCCCACCGCGCGCACGCGGTCGATCGGCAACCCGGCTTCCTCGGCTTCCAGCTGCTGCGCCCCATCAAGGGCGAGAACCGTTACTTCGTGGTGACGCACTGGGAGTCCGAAGACGCCTTCCAGGCGTGGGCGAAGGGTCCCGCCATCGAGGCCCATGCCGGCGAGCGGGCCAACCCCGTGGCGACTGGAGCGTCGCTGCTGGAATTCGAGGTCGTGATGGATGTTGCCGGCACCAAGCAGGGTGGCTAGCGGGCGGTCGACGCGGCGGCGAGCGGCGGCGTTGGGCGCCGCCGCGGCTCTGGTGGTGACCCTGGCGCCCGGTTGTGCGCCCTCGCCCGCCCCGCACGCGAACGCTGCCAACCCGGGGCGTCAGATCGACACCAGGACCCCTCCCGGCATCCGGGCCCAGCAGACTCTGGACATGCTGAATTCGGACTGGCCCATCGGCCCGGTCGGCGTCGGCACGCTCGCCACGCCCGGCAAAGTCGAGTCGGTCGAGACGACCATGGAAGCGCTGTGGTGGGATCGCCCGTTCACCCTCGCCGGCGTCGACATCAGCGCCAGCGTGGCCACCTTGCACCTGGTCACCTCGTACGGCGCGCGTCAGGACATCCGGATACACACCGATGACGACGGCAAGGTGGATCGGTTCGATGTCGACACGCAGGCGCCGAAGGTCAACTCCTGGCACGACATCGACGCGGTGCTGAGCAAGACCGGTGCCCGGTACTCCTACCAGGTCGCCAAGGTCGACGACGGCCACTGCGATCCGGTGGCGGGCACCAACACGGGCGAATCCTTGCCGCTGGCATCGATTTTCAAGCTGTACGTGCTGCACGCGCTGGCCGGCGCGGTCCGGAGCGGGACGGCGTCGTGGGACGATCAGCTCACCGTCACCGACAAGAGCCGCGCGGTGGGCTCATCGGGCCTGGAACTGCCCGTCGGAGCGCATGTTTCGGTGCGCACGGCCGCGGAGAAGATGATCGCCACGAGTGACAACATGGCCACCGACCTGCTCATCGGGCGACTGGGCACGCGCGCCATCGAGGAGGCGCTCGCCACGGCCGGCCATCACGACCCGGCCAGCATGACGCCGTTCCCGACGATGTACGAGCTGTTCTCCGTCGGTTGGGGCAAACCGGACCTGCGCGACCAATGGAAGCATGGCTCGCCGCAGGTCCGCGCCCAGCTGCTGGAACGGGCGAATTCCACTCCGTACGAACCCGATCCGACCCGCGCCCACACCCCGGCATCGGCCTACGGCGCCGAGTGGTACGGCAGCGCCGAGGACATCTGCCGCGTGCATGCGGCACTGCAGGCCGACGCGGACGGCCCGGCCGCGCCCGTCAGGCAGATCCTTTCCGCGGTGGCCGGCATCCAGCTGGACCGCAACGTGTGGCCGTATATCGGCGCGAAAGCCGGTGGGCTGCCCGGTGATCTGACGTTCAGCTGGTACGCCGTCGACAAGAACCGGCAGCCGTGGGTGGTCAGCTTCCAGCTCAATTGGCCGCGCGATCACGGGCCCACCGTGACCGGCTGGATGTTGCAGGTGGCCAAGCAGGCCTTCGCGCTCATCGCGCCCCCATAGCGTGATCAGGGCCGGCGCGTGACCCCGATCGACTCGGGGCATAGGTGGCTGACGAATTCGATACCGCATGCGCTACCAACTTTTGGGGCAAGCCGCATGGTCTGGCGAGCCGCGAAAGCAAAGTTACAACCGCAGCGTCCACCGGCCATTGCGGAAGTGCAGCACGGTGCGACTCACCGGGGCGATATCGATGCCCCAGAACGACGTCGGGGGCGCGTCGAGGCTGTGCAGGATGGCGGCGCGGATCACCGCCGGATGCGTCACCGCCACGGCAGGCGCGGTGTCGCCGGTCAGGGACTGCAGCCAGCCCGCCACCCGTTTGATCAACTCCACGATCGATTCGCCGCCGTGCGGTGCCCGGGCCGGATCGGTCAGCCACGTCTCGAGTTCGGTGGGTCCGACCGCCCGCAGCGTGTGCCCACACCATTGGCCGCACTGCAGGTCGGCCAGCCGAGGTTCGGTTGCGGCGTGCAGGCCCAGCAGCTGCGCGGTCTCCCGCACCCGCTGCTCGGGTGCCGCGAACAGGCGCGCGTCTTTCTGAACATCAAGGCGCCCGGCCTTTTTGACTTGCCGGCGGCCGATCTCGTTGAGCGACTCGTCGGCCGGAAACCGTCCGGCGGCCATCGCGTCGGTCATAGCGTGCGACACAAGCGTCAGCCGGACGACTTCGGTCACGTGGGGACTCGTTCCTCCAGCGCGCGCCGGGCAAGCGTGGCGAACACCAGGCCGATGGTCGCCCATAACACCAGCTGAGTGGCCAAGGCAAGCACCCTGAACTCGTAGAGGACGTCGGCGGGAAAGCCCGGATAGACGATCGCCCCCGAGGGGTCCCGCACCGGTTGCGGTGTCTCGTCGACGCTCGGCAGGGGCACCAGCACCACCGCGACCGCCGCGACATAGGCGCCCGTCGCGAGTAGCCGCCCGTTCCACTCACCGAACCGGAGCGTCAGCCCCCGCGCCAGCCACACCGCGGCGATGGCCAGCACCACCGACGCCAGCACCGCCGCCAGATACCAGCCGGTGCGCGCTCCGATGGTGTCCGCCTGGCCCACCGCGGGCGGATTCGGCGGATACTTCACGAACGGCACCAGGTACACCGCAACGAATGCGGCCGCCGCCAAAAGCAGCGAAACCCGGCGTGGTGCAACGCCTCCCGCGCGCGGGGAAACCACGCAGAACAAGACGCCGAAAAGCGCGCCCATCGCAACGCCGAAGATCAGCACACCGAAACCCAGCCCGGCGTTGGACTGTACTCCGCGACTGAACAATTCGGCACCGTGCTCGTGCACGCCATGGGCGTCCAGGGCGTCGGCGCGGCCCTCCTCGAAGGCGATCGCGCGGCCGATGACCGGCTCGGCGCACAGGCGGGCGAAGGCGAATGCCAGCACCGCGCCGATTGCACCGGCCAGCAGGCCGCGTCCGATCAGACGCTTCTCCACGCGCTCAGTGGCAGGGGAAGCCGAGCAGATGCCGGGCATCGTGCACGAACTCGTGCACGTGCGAATCGCCGCCGAACAACGACACCGCCCCCTGGTCGACGCCGACGAAGTACAGCGCCAGCAGCGCCAGGAAGGCGGTCGCCGCCAACCAGATCACGGCACTTGCCGCCGACAGATCAACCGATCGGGTGCGGGCGTCGGTTGGCTGGGGAGTGGTCACAGGTGACTCCTTCCGGGATCTCGCGTCCCGCTTGGGGATGGCTGACGGGGTCCGGGTCTGACTGTGACAGTGGCGCGACCGTTCTGGAGTTTCACCAGAATTCCGGTTTGCCGTCGCTGGTCAGTCTAGACGGCGGGTCAATGCTGCGGCGCCGCGGAGCCGTAGCCGAGCTGCCCCGCGGTGTACTTCGCTCCGTCGGTGACCGGAACCGCCTGGACCGCCGTGCCGTAAGCGCAGATCTCGGTCCACACGTCGCCGATCTCGGTCGTGTCGAACCGCATCGCGACGATCGCGTTGCCGCCGCGGTTGCGCGCCTCGGCGATCAGCCGCCCCATCGCTTCGTTGCGGCTCTCGGCGAGATTCTTGGTCATGCCGGCCAGCTCGCCGCCGAACATCGCCTTGAAGCCGGCGCCCATCTGGGAGAAGGCGTTTCGGGATCGCACGGTCAACCCGAACACCTCGCCGCAAACCCGCTGGATTTCCCAGCCCGGGAGGTCGTTGGTGGTCACGATCAGCACGGGCGGGCCCTTCTCGTGGAGCGCAGCAAAAACGGGTGGTCAGTCCGCAAAGAGACTAACCACCCGTTTGCTGTCGTGCTACTGCGTCTCCGGTGCGCTGTGCGCGCCGGCCTTGGCCAGGTCCGGCTCGGCCGGCGGTTTGCGGGTTCCCACGAACGTGAACACCGCGTCCTCGCCGGCGCCTTCGCCGTCCCAGTTGTCCACGTCGACCGTGACGACCTGTCCGGGGCCGACCTCTTCGAAGAGGATCTTCTCGGACAGCTGGTCTTCGATCTCCCGCTGGATGGTGCGCCGCAGCGGGCGGGCACCCAGCACCGGGTCGAAGCCGCGCTTGGCCAGCAGCGACTTCGCCTTGTCGGTCAGCTCCAGGGCCATGTCCTTGCTCTTGAGCTGGGTCGCGACCCGGGTGATCATCAGGTCGACCATCCGGATGATCTCGTCGCGAGTCAGCTGGTGGAAGACGATGACCTCGTCGATGCGGTTGAGGAACTCCGGGCGGAAGTGCTTCTTCAGCTCGTCGTTGACCTTCTGCTTCATCCGCTCGTAGTCGTTCTCACCGCCACCCTGGGTGAAGCCCAGGCCGACCGGCTTGGAGATGTCGGAGGTGCCCAGGTTCGACGTGAAGATCAGCACGGTGTTCTTGAAGTCCACCGTGCGGCCCTGGCCGTCGGTGAGCCGGCCGTCCTCGAGGACCTGCAACAGGCTGTTGTAGATCTCCTGGTGCGCCTTCTCGATCTCGTCGAACAGCACCACCGAGAACGGCTTACGCCGCACCTTCTCGGTGAGCTGGCCACCCTCTTCGTAGCCGACGTATCCCGGCGGGGCGCCGAACAGCCGCGACGCGGTGAACCGGTCGTGGAACTCGCCCATGTCGATCTGGATGAGCGCGTCGTCGTCGCCGAACAAGAAGTTGGCCAGCGCCTTGGACAGCTCGGTCTTCCCGACGCCCGAGGGGCCGGCGAAGATGAACGAGCCCGACGGGCGCTTGGGGTCCTTCAGCCCGGCACGCGTGCGGCGGATCGCCTTCGAGACCGCCTTGACCGCGTCCTCCTGGCCGATGATCCGCTTGTGCAGCTCGTCCTCCATGCGCAGCAGCCGGGTGGTCTCGGCCTCGGTGAGCTTGAACACCGGGATGCCGGTCCAGTTGCCCAGCACCTCGGCGATCTGTTCGTCGTCGACCTCTGCGACCACGTCCATATCGCCTGAGCGCCACTGCTTTTCGCGTTCCGCCCGCTGGGCGACCAGCTGCTTCTCCCGGTCGCGCAGGCTGGCCGCCTTCTCGAAGTCCTGGGCGTCGATGGCCGATTCCTTCTCGCGGCGCGCCTCGGCGATCTTCTCGTCAAACTCGCGCAGGTCTGGCGGCGCGGTCATCCGGCGGATCCGCATCCGGGCGCCGGCCTCGTCGATCAGGTCGATCGCCTTGTCCGGCAGGAACCGGTCGTTGATGTAGCGATCGGCCAGGGTGGCGGCGGCGACGATGGCACCGTCGCTGATCGACACCCGGTGGTGCGCCTCGTAGCGGTCGCGCAGGCCCTTGAGGATCTCGATGGTGTGCTCCACCGTCGGCTCCCCCACCTGCACGGGCTGGAAGCGGCGCTCCAGGGCGGCGTCCTTCTCGATGTACTTGCGGTACTCGTCGAGCGTGGTGGCGCCGATGGTCTGCAGCTCGCCGCGGGCCAGCTTGGGCTTGAGGATCGACGCGGCGTCGATCGCACCCTCGGCGGCGCCGGCACCGACCAGCGTGTGCAGCTCGTCGATGAACAGGATGATGTCGCCGCGGGTGTTGATCTCCTTGAGCACCTTCTTGAGGCGTTCCTCGAAGTCACCGCGGTACCTCGAGCCGGCCACCAGCGAACCCAGGTCGAGCGTGTAGAGCTGCTTGTCCTTCAGCGTCTCCGGGACCTGGCCGTGCACGATGGCCTGCGCCAGCCCCTCGACGACGGCGGTCTTGCCGACGCCGGGCTCACCGATCAGCACCGGGTTGTTCTTGGTGCGCCGGCTCAGCACCTGCATCACCCGCTCGATTTCCTTCTCGCGGCCGATGACCGGGTCCAGCTTGCCTTCCATCGCGGCTGCCGTCAGGTTGCGGCCGAACTGATCGAGCACCAGCGACGTGGACGGGCTGCCCGATTCGCCGCCGCGGCCACCGGTCCCGGCTTCCGCGGCCTCCTTGCCCTGGTAGCCGCTCAGCAGTTGGATCACCTGCTGGCGCACCCGGGTCAGCTCCGCGCCCAGCTTGACCAGCACCTGAGCGGCCACGCCCTCACCCTCGCGGATCAGCCCCAGCAAAATGTGCTCGGTGCCGATGTAGTTGTGGCCCAGCTGCAGCGCCTCGCGCAGGCTCAGCTCGAGAACCTTCTTGGCGCGCGGCGTGAACGGGATGTGTCCCGACGGCGCCTGCTGCCCCTGGCCGATGATCTCCTCGACCTGGCTGCGGACGCCCTCCAACGAGATGCCCAGCGACTCCAACGACTTCGCCGCGACGCCCTCGCCCTCGTGAATCAGACCCAACAAGATGTGCTCGGTGCCGATGTAGTTGTGGTTGAGCATCCGGGCCTCTTCTTGCGCCAGGACGACCACCCTGCGGGCACGGTCGGTAAATCTTTCGAACATCGGCGGTTACCTGCTCTCCCTCACCATCGGTACAGCTGGGGCATCGCGTACCTGCCATCCACTGTAATGGTCGGCCCGCCGGGGTTCCTAACGTTGCGGTGGCTGGCGGCCCAGGCCACATAGCTTCGTTAGTCCCCTCTTAGTGCAGGGCCGTAACAGGTAAACGAGGAAAATCGCCCAAGCGTTTCCCGCGGGCGCCCTCGATCATTCCGCCGCCAGCGAAATTAAAAGCGACCGACGCCCGGGCCTTGGGGAGCCGGGCGCCGGTCAGCGGTCCGCTTAGGTGGCCGCGTGGAACGCGTCGATGACGTCTGCGGGGATGCGGCCGCGCGTCGACACGTTGTGTCCGTTGCGGCGGGCCCATTCGCGGATCGCGGCGCTCTGCTCGCGATCGATGGCGCCACGTCCCCGTCCCGACCCGGAGCGCCCGCGCCGACGGCCGCCGACACGGCGTCCCGCCGCTACCCATTGCTTCAAATCGTTGCGCAGTTTCGCGGCATTCTTGGACGAAAGATCAATCTCGTAGGTCACCCCGTCAAGCCCGAATTCAACCGTTTCGTCGGCCGCGCCCGCACCGTCGAAATCATCGACCAAGGTGACGGTCACTTTTTTCGCCATTAGCTTACCCTCGCGTTTCGTCCTGAGCAGTTGCTGAGCAGTTTGGATTCACTCCCCAAGGCACCAATCTGCCATAAGAACCCAGGATACTCAATCCAGGCGCAACGGGTAACTCAACCGGAGTGCGGTCGAACAATCGGGAACAAAACTGTCTCTCTTATTGACAGGCCGGTCAAAGACATCAGCAACCGATCGATACCCATTCCGGTTCCCGTGCAAGGCGGCATCCCGTACTCGAGCGCGGCGAGAAAGTCTTCGTCAAGCGCCATGGCCTCGTCGTCACCGGCCGCCGCGGCCCGGGCTTGCGCCGCGAACCTCTCCCGCTGCACGACGGGGTCGTTGAGTTCGGAATACCCGGTGGCCAGTTCGACCCCGCGAAGGTAGAGGTCCCACTTCTCGGTCACACCGGGAATGCTGCGGTGCTGGCGGGTCAAAGGCGTTGTCTCGACAGGGAAATCCTTGACAAAGGTGGGAGCGGTCAGCGCGTTGCCCACGGCGTGCTCCCACAGCTCCTCGACCAGCTTGCCGTGCCCATAGCCGCGGTCCTCGGGGATCTGCACCCCGAGCCGGTTCGCGATGGCCCACAGCCGGTCGACCGTCGTCTCGGGCGTGATCTCCTCGCCGAGCGCCGCCGACAGCGAGGGGTACATTTGTATCGACGCCCATTCTCCGTCTATGTCGTAGACGCTGCCGTCTGGCAACGGGAGTTGTCGGGTTCCGATCGCCTCGTCGGCCACCTCTTGAATAAGCTCACGCGTGACGATCGCTGAATCGTCATAGGTTCCGTAGGTCTGGTAGGTCTCCAGCATCGAAAATTCGGGAGAATGCGTCGAATCGGCCCCTTCGTTTCGGAACACGCGATTTAGCTCGAAGACCCTGTCGAATCCGCCGACGATGCAGCGCTTGAGGAACAGTTCCGGCGCGATCCGCAGGTAGAGATCGATGTCGAGAGCATTGGAATGGGTGATGAACGGCCGGGCCGCGGCGCCACCGGCCAGCGTCTGCAACATAGGCGTTTCGACTTCGAGAAACCCGCGCCGTTCCATCGCGTTGCGTATCGCGCGGATGACGGCGATTCGCTGCCGGGCCACCGACCGGGCCTGCGGGCGGACGATCAGGTCGACGTAGCGCTGCCGCACCCGCGACTCTTCGTTCATCTCCTTGTGCGCGACGGGCAGCGGGCGCAGCGACTTGGCCGCCATCCGCCAGGAGTCGGCCAGGACGGACAACTCGCCGCGCCGCGAGCTGATCACGTTGCCGTGCACGTAGACGATGTCACCGAGGTCGACGTCGGCCTTCCACGCGTCGAGCGCCTGCTGGCCCACCTTGTCGAGGCTGATCATCACCTGCAGCGTGGTGCCGTCGCCGTCCTGGAGTGTCCCAAAGCACAATTTGCCGGAATTGCGCGCGAAGATGACGCGGCCCGCGACGCCGACGATGTCGTCCGTGGCGGTGTCGGTCGGCAGGTCGGGGTGGGCGGCGCGCACCTCGGCCAGGGTGTGGGTGCGCTCGATGGCGACCGGGTAGGGGTCGCACCCCTCCTCCAACAGGCGAGCGCGCTTGTCCCGGCGGATCCGGAACTGCTCGGGGAGGTCGGGGTCGGCTTCGCTCACGACGTGCCAGCTTAATTGACCGGGCATCGGGCCCGCGCCGACGGCATCGCGCGGTGTACGCGGTTTCGGGCGACGGCGACGGCCGTCAGCGCGCCGTCTTCAGCCGACCGCGCTGGGCGTCCCGGTTGCGTTCGAAGACCAGCTGCAGACCGTGCAGCGTCAGGTGTTGGTCGTAGTGGCTGACGGTGTGCAGCTCCGGCAGCAACAGGGGCGCGGTGTGGCCGGTCGCGACGACCGCGACCTGATCGCCCAGGGCGTCGGCGAAACCGTCGACGTCCTCGCGGATGCGCTGGACCAAGCCGTCGACCAGCCCGGCGAACCCGAACACCGCACCGGCCTGCATGCATTCGACGGTGTTCTTGCCGACCACCGAACGGGGCCGGGTCAATTCGACGCGACGCAGCGCGGCGGAGCGGGCCGCGGCGGCATCCGAGGACACCTGCACGCCCGGCGCGATGGCGCCGCCCAGAAACTCGCCCTTGGCCGACACCACGTCCACGCAGATCGATGAGCCGAAATCGATGACGATGGCCGCGGTGCCGAACTTGTGAAACGCCGCCAGGCAGTTGACGATGCGGTCGGCACCCACTTCTTTCGGATTGTCGACCAGCAGGGGAATCCCGGTGCGCACGCCCGGTTCGATGAGCACGTGCGGCACCGACGGCCAGTACTGATCGAGCATCACCCGCACCTCGTGCAGCACCGACGGGACGGTCGACAGCGCGGCGGCGCCGGTGAGGCGTTCGGAATCGTCGCCGATCAGGCCGTCGATGGTCAGCGCCAGTTCGTCCGCGGTGGCCTCGGATTCGGTGCGGATCCGCCACTGCTGAACGACCTTTGCGTGCTCCTTGGATCCGGAGATCAGTCCGACGACGGTGTGCGTGTTGCGGACGTCGATGGCCAGCAGCACGGTTACCGCGCGCCGATCCGCGGGTCCAACAGCTCCGCCGCGTCGGCCGGCACGAACGCCGGGTCGTGCCCGAGGTCGATCGGCTTGTTGTCGGCGTCGACGAAGACGATCCGCGGGCGGTAGGCGCGCGCCTCCGCGTCCTCCATCGTCCCGTAGGCGATCAGGATCACCAGGTCGCCCGGGTGCACCAGATGCGCCGCGGCGCCGTTGATACCGATCACCCCGGTGCCGCGTTCGCCGGTGATCGCGTAGGTGACCAGCCGGGCGCCGTTGTCGATGTCGACGATGGTCACCTGTTCGCCCTCGAGCAGGTCGGCGGCTTCCATCAAGTCGGCGTCGATGGTCACCGAGCCGACGTAGTGCAGGTCGGCCTGCGTGACGGTGGCGCGATGGATCTTCGACTTCAGCATCGTCCGTAACATCAATTCCTCCAATGTGATTGGGCGAGTTCGTCCGGCCCAGCGGTGCCGGCGAGGTTTCCGATCGGGATTGACACGTTGTCCAGCAGCCTGGTGCTGCCGAGCCTGGCCGCGACCAGCAGCCGGCCGGATCCGTTGTCCCGCAACGGCCCAAGTTCGGCGTCGCGCAGCTCGAGGTAATCGACCACCAGGCCGGGCGTGGCTTCGAGCACCGCGCGGGCCGCGTCCAGCGCGGCCTGGGTCCCGTGGGCCGCGGCGTGCGCCCCGGCCGTCAGCGCCGCGGAGAGCGCCACGGCCAACTCGCGTTGCGTCGCGTCCAGGTAGCGGTTGCGCGAGGACATTGCCAGCCCGTCGTGTTCGCGCACCGTCGGGACGCCGACGACGGCCACGTCGACGTTCAGGTCGGCGACCATCTGGCGGATCATGACCAGCTGCTGATAGTCCTTCTCGCCGAAGTAAACCCGGTCGGGGCGCACGATCTGCAGCAGTTTGCACACCACGGTGAGCACGCCGGCGAAATGGGTGGGCCGCGGGCCGCCCTCGAGCTCGGCGGCCAGCGGGCCGGGCTGCACGGTGGTGCGCAGGCCGTTGGGATACATCGCCGCGGCGGTCGGGGCGAAGACGATCTCGACGCCCTCGCCGCGCAGCAGCGCCAAGTCGTCGTCGAGGGTGCGGGGGTAGGCGTCGAGGTCTTCGCCGGCCCCGAACTGCAGGGGGTTGACGAAGATCGACACCACGACGACCGAGCCGGGCACCCGCTTGGCCGCGCGCACCAGGGCCAGGTGCCCGTCGTGCAGGGCGCCCATGGTGGGCACCAGCATCACCCGGCGACCGGTGTGGCGCAGCGCCCGGCTGACGTCGGTGACGTCCCGGGGCGCGGCGTAGACGTTGAGTTCCCCGGGAGTAAAGGCCGGCGTGCGCGGAGCCGTCATCGCACCAGCACCTCGACGACGTCGTCGGGGGCGTGCGCGCGCCGGGCGGTCCGCAGGGCGTTGACGCGGTAGGCCTGGGCAAGGTCCGGATCGACGTCGCCCAGGGCGGCCAGGTGCTCGGCGACGGCGGCCGCGTCACCGCGGGCGACCGGACCGGTGAGCGCCGCCTGGCCGCGCAGCAGGGTGTTCTCCAGCGCGGCGCGGGCCAGCGGCCCGACGATTCGTTCGGCCAGGCCGCCGGGTTGGTCGTCGACGCTTTGTTGGCCGAGCAGTTCGCTGCCGCGCAGCGCGGCCCGCAGCGCCTCAAGCGCGTCAGCCACCACCGTCACGATGTGGTTGCCGGCGTGCGCCAGCGCGGCGTGGTACAGGACGCGGGCGTCCTCGCGGACGCAGAACGGTTCCCCACCCATCTCGAGGACGAGCGACTGCCCGATCGCGTACCCGACGTCGTCGGCCGCCGTGATCGCGAAACAGGTGTCGGGCAGCCGGCTGATGTCCTCGTCGGAACCGGTGAACGTCATCGCCGGGTGGATCGCCAGCGGAATGCAGCCGTCGTGGGCAAGTGGCGAAAGGATGCCGACGCCGTTGGCGCCGGACGTGTGCGCCACGATGGTTCCCGGCCGCACGGCGGCGGTGGCCGCCAGGCCGGACACCAGGCCGGCGAGCTCGCTGTCGGGGACCGCCAGCAGCAGCAGTTCGGCGTTGCCGGCCACGTCCGGCGGTGACATCACCGGCGTATCGGGCAACCGGCGCTGCGCCCGCTGGCGCGACGCGCTCGAGACGCCGCTGCACGCCACCACCACGTGATCGGCGCGCTCCAGCGCGACGCCGAGCGCGGAGCCCACCCGGCCGGCGGAGATGATTCCCACCTTGAGCCGGGCCGGGCGCAGTCCGTCGAACTGCCCCATCGCAGACGACCTCATAGCTTTCTTTGTCGTTCCGGTCCACTGCTCGGGTACCGGACGGTCAGTAAGACTTTAGTCGATCCATCCGGCCGAGCCCACTGAAAGCCGGTGTGAGGAAGCTCCCAGCTCAGCCGTCACGTCGACGGCGCCGGCCGCCACCGGAGGGCTCGACCTGCAGCCGTGCCAACAGTTCGGCCACCGACTGGCCGCCACTCGGCGGCCCATCCGCCGCGCCATCCGGCCCCGACTCCAGCGGATCCGCGCCGCGATGGCGCGGGGTCGGCTCCGCCGGCGGCGGTGGGGCCATCTGGGGTGGCGGCGGCGCGGCGGCAGGCGGCGGAATCGGGTGCGCAGGCGGCGGGCCGGCCGCGGCCGGCGCGCTCGGCGGGGGCTCGCCCGGGCCCCAGGAGGTGCGGTCGTCGGCGTCGCGGTACTCGGCCGAATGGCGAGCCCGCGCCCGGCGGCCGGATTCGCCGTACGGCGGGGGCTGCGGGTGCTCGAAGGGCGAGCCGTCCAGGGTTTCCCCGGCGCCGTAATGCCGCGCGCGACGCCCGCCCGGGGGCTCGCCACCCGGTGGGCCGGCCGGCTCGGCGCCGGCCCAGGTCCCGCCCGGTGCCGCGGGGGGCGCCCACTGCGCCTCGGCGGCGGGCGCCTGCCAATCCCGCGGCTGCGGCTGCGGTTCAGGTTGCGGCGGCGGCGGTGGCGGTGGGGGTTGCTGCGGTTCGAAGTGCGGCGCGGGCTGCGGCGGTGCCGTCATGTATGGGGGCTCCTGGGAAACCACGTACCGGCCGTCCGGCGGAACCTCGTATGGGCCGCGAACGCGCTCGCGCGGGGGCGGCGGTGGCTGGCGGGGCGGCAGCAGCGGCTCCTCGGGCACATCGATGATCGCGGCCTCGTCGGCGCGGCCGGCGCCCTGACCGGGCGGGGCGTCCCGGGTGACCGATGTCACCCGGTCGCTGGACACCCAGTCCGGGTTGCTCTCGCCGTGGCGGTCCCAGTCGCTGTAGGCGCGGGTTCGCGGCGGCTCGGTTTCGACCGTCTCCAGCGCCGGACGGTGCTGCAGGTCGGTGTCGAACAAGATCTCCAGGCTGGTACGCAGAGCGCTCAGCTCGGCGCGCAGCGCGGCCAGGTCGTCTTCGGCCTGGGCGCGCAGCTCGGAGGCCAGCTCGCGACGCAGCTGGGACTCCACGGTCAGCTCGTACTCGCGCCGGGCCGAGATTTCCCGGTCCAGCTGCAGGTCGTAGACCAGCTTGAGATCGCGCACCCGGGACTGGTCCGCGTCGCTTTGACGGCGGTACAGCACCGAAACGAACGCGCCGGCGACTGCGGCCCACAGCGCCAGGATTACAGCGAGCTTGAGGAGTTCCACCCGATTGGTGAAAACCAGTGCGGAACTGGCCCCCATCGCGAGGACCAGCAACGCCGTCAAGAGCACCCACCCCGGCCTGCGGCCGCCGCGCCGAACACGAGCGCCGCGGGACAGAACGGTCATGGCCTGAGAGTACCTGCGCGAGGTCACTCAGCGTGTCGCGCGGCACCGGCGATTCTCACCGGGGTCGTTGCGGGGCCTCGGGGCGCACTACGTTTCGGCGCCCTCGCCGTGGTCGGCCGGATCCTGCGGGGACTTGCAGCAATGCTGCAGCCACAGCGCGGCGACCACCAGCGCCAGCGCGCTAAAGGCGGCCACCACGGTCCCGTTGGTGTCCGCGGCGGCGACCCGCAACCACGACCGCCGGGGGAAGAAGTACACCAGCACCCCGATCCACCAGCCCAACACCAGCGCGCCCACCCAGGCCGACGCCTTGGCCACCATCACGCTGCGCGCCACCGCCAGCGGGTGCAGCCAGCCGGGCCCGGTCCCGATTTCGCCGTCGTTGA
Source organism: Mycobacterium interjectum (assembly GCA_002102225.1). Taxonomy (GTDB): domain Bacteria; phylum Actinomycetota; class Actinomycetes; order Mycobacteriales; family Mycobacteriaceae; genus Mycobacterium; species Mycobacterium interjectum_B. Next base: position 63,307 of record LQPB01000057.1, on the reverse strand, counting down.
TCTTGACCCGCACGTAGCGCGCCCACAGCGCCTCGGCGATGGCCACACCGAGCAGCGACAGGCCGGTCCACACCGTGATGGGTGGAAACCACCGGTAGAGCGTGATCACCAGCAGGTAGCCCACCACCGCAGCGCCGACTACCGCGGCCGTCAGGTCACGCTTCCTGGTGGGGCCCATCAGCGATGGGGCCCCTTCGACTCCAGCGTCAGGCCGGAGAGCCGCACCGCGGCCCGGTCGGCCGGCTCGAGCTCGGCCAGCAGCTGCGCGACCGGACGCGGCCCTTCGGCGACCGTCAGCTCGGCGTCGGGCTCGATGGCCAGCCACGGCACCATCACGAAGGCCCGCAGGTGGGCCAGCGGGTGCGGCAGCGTCAGCTCGGGTTCGCGGACAATCACCTCCGTGTCGCCGTAGCAGGCGATCAAGTCGACGTCGAGGGTGCGCGGGCCCCAGCGCTCGCCGCGCACCCGCCCCGCGGCCCGCTCGAACTGCTGCGCCCGGCGCAGCCAGCCGTGCCCGTCACACGCCGGATCCTGCGCGATGAGCGCCGCGTTGAGGAACGGCGCCTGCTCCACCCGGCCCCAGGGATCCGTCTCGTACACCGGGGAGACCGCCACCACCGCCTCGCCCAGCCCGTCGACCACCGACTGCAGCCGCGCCAGCCGGTCGCCCAGGTTGGATCCGATGGACAGCACGACGCGGGTCATACCACCCCGCCCGCCGGGATCACCGAGCCGCGACCGCCGCGCCGCGACCGCCGAACCACCACGGCGACGTCGGCGAACTCGTGCGGGATGGGCGCCTGCGGCTTGTGCACCACCACCTCGACGGCATGCACGCGTTGGTCGACCATCACCCGGTCGGCGATCTCCCCGCCGACCGCCTCGATCAGCTGGCGCGGCGGCCCCCCGACGACGTCGGCGGCCAGTTGGGCGAGCGCGCCGTAGTCGTAGGTGTCGGCCAGGTCGTCGCTGGCGGCCGCGTCGGCCAGGTCGATCCACACGGTGATATCGACGACGAAGTCCTGCCCGTCGGCGCGCTCGTGCTCGAACACCCCGTGTCGGCCACGCGCCGTCAAGCCGCGCAACTCGATTCGATCAGCCATCTTGTTTCCAGGCCTCCACGACCTTGAGGGCATCGACGGTGGCGCGCACGTCGTGCACGCGCACGCCCCAGGCCCCGTAGAGCGCGGCCAGCGCGGAGATCACCGCGGTCGCCGTCTCGCGCCCGTCGGGCGGGCGCGGCGACCCGTCGGGCCCGGCCAGCAACGTGCCCAGGAACCGCTTACGCGAGGCGCCCAGCAGCACCGGCACCCCGGTGGCCACCAGCTGCGGCAGCGCGTGCAGCAGCGCCCAATTGTCTTGCCCCGTCTTGGCGAATCCCAGCCCGGGGTCGATCACCAGCTGGTCGGGATCCACGCCGGCGGCCACCGCGTCGTCGACGCTGGCGAGCAGCTCGGCGCGCACTTCGGCCACCACATCGCGGTAGCGCGGCGCCTGATGCGGGCGCTCCGAGGACACCGCTCGCCAATGCATCAACACCCACGGCACGCCGGCCTCGGCGAGCAGCGGCGCCATCGCGGGATCGGCCCGCCCACCGGACACGTCGTTGACGATTCGCGCGCCGCTCTGCAACGCCGCCCGCGCAACGTCGGCGTGCATGGTGTCGATGCTCACGGTAATACCTTGTGCGGCAAGCTCTTTGACGACAGGAACCACCCGGGACGTCTCGAGGCGCGGGTCGACGCGGACGGCGCCGGGCCGGGTCGACTCCCCGCCGACGTCGACGATCCCTGCCCCCTCGGCGGCCATCACCAGACCGTGGGCGACGGCATCGTCGGTATCGAGGTAGCGCCCACCATCGGAGAAGGAGTCGTCAGTGACGTTCAGAACTCCCATCACCTGCACGGGCGCCGGACTCACTTGCGCAGGATGAGGTCGAGCGCTTCGGCTCGAGAGGCGGGACTGGTCTTGAACATGCCGCGCACCGCCGAGGTCGTGGTGACGGCGCCGGGCTTGCGGACGCCGCGCATCGCCATGCACAGGTGTTCGGCCTCGACGACGACGATCACCCCGCGCGGATCGAGTTTGTTTACCAGGGCGTCGGCGATCTGGCTGGTGAGCCGCTCCTGAATCTGGGGGCGCTTGGCGTACAGGTCCACCAACCGGGCGATCTTCGACAGGCCGGTCACCCTGCCGTCCTTGCCGGGGATGTACCCGACGTGGGCCACCCCGTGGAACGACACCAGGTGATGCTCGCAGGTGGAGTACAGCGGGATTTCCTTGACGATCACCATCTCGTCGTGGTCCTCGTCGAACATGGTGTTCAGGACGCTGTCGGGATCGGTGTAGAGCCCTGCAAACATCTCGCGGTAGGCGCGCGCGACGCGGGCCGGGGTGTCCTGCAAGCCGTTTCGGTCCGGATCTTCGCCGATCGCGTAGAGCAGCTCGCGGATCGCCGCCTCGGCGCGTTGCTGATCGAATGCCCGTATGCGTGGCGTCGTGTGCCGGTTGTCCGGCCCCAAATCCGGCTCCAAATCTGGGAGAGCCAACGGATCCTCCGTTCGTCAGCCGTGGGCCGGTGGGTTGGACCGGCTCACGTCATCGCCCTGGTTGTCGGGAACCTTTCCGGCATCCGGATTCGGTTGAGCGGGAGGCGGATAGGGGGGATAGGGCGGGTAATGCTGGTGGGTCGGGTGCCCCTGACCCTGGGGAGCTTGCTGACCCGGGTAACCCGGCGCGGGCTGCGGCCAATACGGCTGCGGCGGCGGTGTGGGGCTCGCCGCGGGCGGATACCAATGATTCGGCTGCTGCTGGTGCTGCGGCGGCCAGCCCGGCGCATACCAGCCCGCCGGGGCGCCGTAGTCGGGCTGCGTCGAGCCGTGCGGGACGGGCTGGCGATTGCCGGCACCTTGGCCACCGTGAGAGCCGTTGCCGCCGTTGGCGTTCCGGGCCGCCTCGGCCTGCGCAGCCTCGCTGGCGCGGGCAATGGCCGCCTTGAACGCCGGTTCCTGCACCGGGGGCGGCCACGGCTCGCCGCGCTCCATGGCCAGCTCGCCCGGAGTCTTGATCGGCGGCTTGTCCGACGGGATCCGGCCGCCGAAGTCGTCGAACATGGTGAGCCTGGGGCGCTTTTCGACGCCGGAGAAGATGCCCTCCAGCTCGGGCCGGTGCAGGGTCTCTTTCTCCAACAGCTCGCCGGCGAGCGTGTCGAGCACGTCACGGTATTCGGTGAGGATCTCCCAGGCCTCGGTGTGCGCGGCCTCGATGAGCTTGCGCACCTCGTCGTCGATGTCCCGCGCGACCTCATGCGAGTAGTCCGCCTGCGTGCCCATGGTCCGGCCCAGGAAGGGGTCACCGTGTTCGGTGCCGTACTTCACGGCGCCCAGCTTGGAGCTCATGCCGAATTCGGTGACCATCGCGCGCGCGATCTTGGTGGCCTGTTCGATGTCGGACACCGCGCCGGTGGTCGGCTCGCGGAAGACCAGCTCCTCGGCGGCGCGCCCGCCCATCGCGAACACCAGCTGAGCGATCATTTCCGACCGCGTCCGCAGGCCCTTGTCCTCCTCCGGCACCGCGACCGCGTGCCCGCCGGTGCGCCCGCGGGCCAGGATCGTCACCTTGTAGATCGGCTCGATGTCCGGCATCGCCCACGCGGCCAGCGTGTGGCCGCCCTCGTGGTAGGCGGTGATCTTCTTTTCCTGCTCGCTGATGATGCGGCCCTTGCGACGCGGCCCGCCGATGACCCGGTCGACCGCCTCCTCCAGTGCGGCGCCGGTGATGACGGTGCCGTTCTCCCGCGCGGTCAGCAGCGCCGCCTCGTTGATGACGTTGGCCAGGTCGGCGCCGGTCATGCCGACGGTGCGCTTGGCCAGCCCGTCGAGGTCGGCGTCGGGGCCGATCGGCTTGCCCTTCGAATGCACCCGCAGCACCGCGCGGCGGCCGGCCATGTCCGGGTTGCTCACCGGGATCTGCCGGTCGAAGCGGCCGGGCCGCAGCAACGCGGGGTCCAGGATGTCGGGACGATTGGTGGCCGCGATCAGGATGACGCCGGTGCGATCGCCGAAACCGTCCATCTCGACCAGCAACTGGTTCAGCGTCTGCTCGCGTTCGTCGTGGCCACCGCCCAGGCCGGCGCCGCGCTGGCGGCCGACGGCGTCGATCTCGTCGACGAAGATGATGCACGGGTTGTTCTGCTTGGCCTGCTCGAAGAGGTCGCGCACCCGCGAGGCGCCCACGCCGACGAACATCTCGACGAAGTCGGAGCCGGAGATCGTGAAGAACGGCACCCCGGCCTCGCCCGCCACGGCGCGGGCCAGCAGCGTCTTGCCCGTCCCGGGGGGCCCGTAAAGCAGTACGCCCTTGGGGATCTTGGCGCCCAGCGCCTGGTACCTGCTGGGGTTCTGCAGGAAGTCCTTGATCTCGTAGAGCTCCTCGACCGCCTCGTCGACGCCCGCGACGTCAGCGAACGTGGTCTTGGGCATGTCCTTGTTCAGCAACTTCGCGCGCGACTTGCCGAACCCGAAGCCCATCCGCGCGCCGCCCTGCATCCGGGAGAACATCACGAACAGGCCCACCAGCAACAGCAGCGGCAGCACGTAGACCAGCAGCTCGCCCAGGATGCTGCCCTCGTTCACGACGGTGCTGACCTTGGCGTTCTTGGAGTTCAGCGAGTTGAACAGGTCGACGGCGTATCCGCTGGGGTACTTGGTGATGACCTTGTCGGAATTCTCCGTGTCCTTGTTGCCCTTTTTCAGGGTCAACCGCAATTGCTGCTCGCGATCGTCGATCTGCGCGCTCTTGACGTTGTCGCCGTTGATCTGGGCCATCGCCACCGAGGTGTCGACGGGCTTGTAACCGCGGGTGTCGTCGCTAAAGTAAAAAAACGACCAACCCAACAGCACCACAACGGCGATCGCCGTGAGCGTGCGAATCACGTTTTTCCGGTTCATCAATCATCGGCCTCGTCGGCCAGGTCCTTCCGCGAAACACGAAGCTGGAAAAGTCCAGGCTACCGCTAGTGCCGATCGCCAGCCCCGGCAGAGCCGGGGCGCAGCGGGTCGGCACCATTTGGCACGGCGCCGATCGCCAGCCCCGGCAGAGCCGGGGCGCAGCGGGTCGGCACCGTCTGCTCACACAACGACCGGCGGTTCCCCATGTGGTTCCCGACGTGGCAAACCCCACAGCGTCGAGCCCTGCGCTCCGCCTTTCACTCGTAATAGCGCGCTTCGACCACGTTGCCGTCGGGGTCGGCGAAGTAATAGCCCTGCGGGGCGAACCCGCGTGCCCCATAGCTGTTGTTCAATCGCGCGCTGGTGTCCACGCCTGCTTCCTGCAGCCGCCGATCCAGCGCTTCGTATTCGGTCCTCGTCATCGCCAGGCAAACGTGGTTCACCGGATGGCCGGCGCTGCCCGCGGCCTTGGTGAACGACTCGGTGCCCGAGATGTTCGTCGTCGGCAGGAGATCGATGATGGAGTCTTCGCACACGCGCACGCTCGGGAACGGCGCTTCCCCCGCCTCGAACTCGGCGAACCGCACCGGCGCCAGGCCGACCACCCTCGAGTAGAAGTCCATCGACGCGTGCGGATCCTTGATCCATAAGACGATGTGGTCCAGCCGCTTCATGCGAAGTCACCCTTTCAGCTACCGCCAACAAGAAGGCAGTTTCTCATCCGGGATACCCTTCTCAGCCCGGTGTCCTTGTGCTTTGGTGAGACGGTGCTCTCGTCAACCGAACGGTTAGTAGACACCAATGGTGTGCAGCTGCGGGTGACCGAGGCGGGAGATCGCGGCGCGCCCGTCGTGATCCTGGCCCACGGCTTTCCCGAGCTGGCTTATTCGTGGCGGCACCAGATACCGGCCCTGGCCGAGGCCGGTTATCACGTGCTGGCGCCCGACCAACGCGGCTACGGCGGCTCTTCATGTCCCGACGCCATCGAGGCGTACGACATTCACCACCTGACCGCCGACCTGGTCGGGCTGCTCGACGACGTCGGGGCCGAGCGCGCCGTTTGGATCGGGCACGACTGGGGCGCCGCCGTGGTGTGGAACGCGCCACTGCTGCATCCCGACCGGGTGGCGGCGGTGGCCGCGCTGAGCGTCCCGCCCATGCCGCGCTCGCACGTGGCGCCGACAAAGGCGTGGCGCAAAATCTTCGGCGAAAACTTCTTCTACATCCTCTATTTCCAGGAACCGGGCGTCGCCGACGTCGAACTCAATGGTGATCCCGAACGGGTGATGCGGCGGATGATGGGCGGCTTACACACGTCCGGGGGCAGTGATGCGCTGCTCCGGATGGCCACCCCGGGCCCCGAGGGCTTCATCGATCGGCTCCCCGAACCCGGTGGGCTGCCGCACTGGATAAGCCAGGACGAACTCGACCGCTACGTCGCCGAGTTCTCCCGCACCGGCTTCACCGGCGGCCTGAACTGGTACCGCAACTTCGACCGGAACTGGGAGACCACGCCGCAGCTCGCGGACGCCAAAATCCCTGTGCCGTGCCTGTTTATCGGCGGGACCGGCGATCCCGTGTTGTCCTTCACCCGCGCCGACCGCGCGTCGGAGGCGATCTCCGGGCCATACCACGAGCTGATGATCGAAGGCGCCGGACACTGGCTGCAGCAGGAGCGGCCCGAGGAAGTCAACGCCGCCCTTTTGGAATTCCTCAACGGATTGGAGCTGCGATGAGCGCGCCGCTGCGTTTCGGAGTCTTTATCACCCCATTCCATCCGACCGGCCAATCCCCCACGGTCGCATTGGAATACGACATGGAGCGCGTCGTCGCGCTGGACCGCCTCGGCTTCGACGAAGCCTGGTTCGGCGAACACCACTCCGGTGGCTATGAGCTGATCGCCTGCCCCGAGGTGTTCATTGCGGCCGCGGCGGAGCGCACCAAGCACATCCGGCTGGGCACCGGTGTGGTCTCGCTGCCCTACCACCATCCGCTGATGGTGGCCGATCGGTGGGTGCTGCTGGACCACCTGACCCGCGGGCGTGTCATGTTCGGGACCGGCCCGGGTGCGCTGCCGTCGGACGCGTACATGATGGGCATCGATCCCGTCGACCAGCGCCACATGATGCAGGAGTCCCTCGAGGCGATCCTGGCCTTGTTCCGCGCGGGCCCGTCCGAACGGGTCGACCGCCACACCGACTGGTTCACGCTGCGTGATGCCCAGTTGCACATTCGCCCGTTCACCTGGCCGTACCCCGAGATCTCCACGGCGGCAATGATTTCGCCGTCCGGTCCGCGGCTGGCCGGTGCGCTGGGCACGTCGCTGCTGTCGCTGTCGATGTCGGTGCCGGGCGGCTACGCCGCGCTGGAGAACACCTGGGAGGTGGTGCGCGAGCAGGCCGCCAAGGTCGGCCGCGACGAGCCGGACCGCGCCTCGTGGCGCGTGCTGAGCATCATGCACATCGCCGACAGCCGCGAGCAGGCCATCGACGATTGCACCTACGGGCTCCAGGATTTCGCGGACTACTTCGGCGCGGCGGGGTTCGTGCCGCTGTCCAACGCGGTCGACGGTGAGGCGCAGACGCCGCACGAGTTCGTCGCGGACTATGCGGCCAAGGGCAATTGCTGCATCGGCACGCCCGACGACGCGATCGCGCACATCGAGGATCTGCTGGAGCGGTCGGGCGGTTTCGGAACCTTGTTGATGCTCGGCCACGACTGGGCCTCGCCGGAAGCCACGTACCACTGCTATGACCTGATGGCCCGCAAGGTGATTCCCCATTTCAAGGGACAGCTGGAGGCGGCGCGCTCCTCCCACGACTGGGCCAAGGGCAGACGCGACCAATTGATCGGACGCGCCGGCGAGGCCGTCGTCAAGGCCATTACCGAGCACGTCGAGGAGCAGAAGGGCGTGGGAAGCTGATGCGCGCTGCGGTTTTACGCGACGGCCGGATGGTCTACCGCGACGACGTCCCCGAGCCCGTGCCCGGGCCGGGCCAGGTGCTGGTCGGTGTGAAAGCGTGCGGAATCTGCGGCTCGGATCTGCATTTCGCCGCCCACGGCGACGAGGTGGTGGAGATGACCGCCCAGGTTGCCGCGGGCGCCGGGGCCATGACCGTCGATTTGAACAGCGACGTGTTCATGGGACACGAGTTCAGCGCCGAGGTCCTCGAGGCCGGGCCCGACACGGAAACGCATCCGCCCGGAACGCCGGTCACCTCGCTTCCCCTGCTCCTCTCCTCCCGGGGCGTCGAGCCGATCGTCTACAGCAACAGCACCATTGGGGGCTACGCCGAGCGGATGCTGCTGTCGGCGCCGCTGCTGATGCCCATCCCCAACGGCTTGGACCTCAAGCATGCGGCGTTGACCGAACCCCTGGCGGTGGGATTGCACGCCGTCAACAAGTCCAACATTCAGCAGGGCGAGACCGCCCTGGTGCTCGGCTGCGGGCCGATCGGCATCGCGATCGTCGCGTCCCTTCGGGCGCGGGGGGTGGAAAACATTGTGGCAGCCGACTTCTCGCCGAAGCGTCGCGAACTGGCCACCGCGATGGGCGCGCACCAGACGCTGGATGCGGCCCAGGGCTCGCCGTTCGACACCGTCAAACCCGCCGTCGTGTTCGAGGCGGTCGGGGTCCCCGGAATCATCGACGACGTGCTGCGGCGGGCACGGCCGGGCACCCGCCTGGTGGTCGCGGGCGTCTGCATGCAACCCGACACCGTGCACCCGTTCTTCGCGATCGCCAAGGAGATCAACGTGCAATTCGTGCTCGCCTACAACCCGGAGGAGTTCGGCGACTCGCTGCGCGCGCTGGCCGAGGGTGAGATTGACGTCACCCCGCTGATCACCGGGGAGGTCGGACTGGACGGGGTCGGCCAGGCCTTCCACGACCTGGCCGACCCCGAGCGGCACTGCAAGATTCTGGTAACGCCGTAAGCGCGGCACCAGTTAGGCCCAGCTGGACCCGACCGCGCTGTCGGTTCCGGCCATGTTGTCGCCGGCCGTTTGTACCTTTTGCCCGTGGGCGTTGGCCTGCTCGTAGATCACCTGGAAGTTGCGGCCCAATTCGGTGATGAACTGCTGGCAGGCCGTCGACCCGGCGCCGCCCCAAAAGTCCCCGGCGGCAAGCACATCCCGCACGATGGCCTGGTGCCCGGCTTCCAGCGCCGCGGCCTGGGCGCGGATGGTGGCGCCGTGGGCGTCGACGTCCCCGAATTGATAGTTAATCGTCATGTGAAAAGGCTCCTGTTCTGATCGGTGGGGCTAGCGGCTCAGGACCCGCTGGGAGGCCTGCTCTTGCTGCTCGTAGTTGTTGGCGTCGCGCACCAGGCCGTCGCGCACCCCGTGCAGCATGCCGACGATGTTGCGGAAGGCCTGGTTCATCTGGCCCATGGTGTCCAGCGAGGTCGCCTCGGCGGCCCCACTCCAGCCGGCGCCGGAGATGTTTTGCGAGGACGCCCACATCTTGCGGGCCTCGTCCTCCACCGTCTGGGCGTGGGCCTCGAAGCGTCCCGCCATGTCGCGCATCGCGTGCGGGTCGGTCATAAATCGTGCGGTCATTTCATCTCTCCTTCGAAAAGTCTTGTGTCGTGTGCTGATTGCTCGCCGATAAGTCGCGGACCTGCCTCCCCCCTTTCGTCATCCGACCGCGCGCGGCAGCACGCTCATCCGGGGTAGGTCCGCCGCGCCGGACGCGCGCATCTCCATGCCCGCGACCGTGGTTGCGGGAACACCGCGAGGGGCCAGCATCGGCGCCCCGGCGGGGGCACCGCCCAACGTCGCGACGTCCGAGGCGGCGGCGGCCGGGACCGCGGCGGGCCCCCAACCCGAGGGGACCGAGAGGCCCCCGACCGAGGTGGCCTGACCCAGCGCCGCCGCCGGCATCAGGCGCTCGGGTGCGGCGGGCATCACCGGCGTGAGGCGCATCCGGGGTGGCGCCGGCATCGCGGGCATCGACGGCGGCCGCATCACCGGCCCCGGCGCCAGCATCGGCGTCCCCGGTGCGGCGGTCGTGCCGGCGCCCTGGCCGAGCGGCCCGCTGATCAGTTGGGCGAACTCGCCGATGCCGGACTGGAAACCGCTAACCAGCGTCGAGGCGGACGAGTTGAGTGCCGACGGGATCGTGGACAGGCCCGCGACCGCTTGATTGGCCAAGCCCTGGGCGGTGCCCTGCAGGTTCGCCACGGCGCCGGCGGCCAACCCGGCCGCGTTGGTGGTGGGGGGCGCCGTCAGCATCGGGGCCAGCGCGGACGCCGTCGCCGCGGATGCGGCATAGGCGTACATCGCGGCGGCATCCTGGGCCCACATCTCGGCGTACTGGGCCTCGGTCGCGGCGATCGCGGGGGTGTTGATGCCCAGGAAGTTGGTGGAGATCAGGGTCATCAGCAAGGAACGGTTGGCGGCGATCACCGGAGGCGGCACGGTCGCCGCGAAGGCCGCTTCGTGCGCGGCGGCCGCCGCGGCCGCCTGCATCCCGGCCTGCTCGGCCTGCGCGGCCGTGCTGTGCAGCCAGGCCACGTAGGGCGCGGCCGCGGCCGCCATCGACGCCGACGAGGGGCCCTGCCAGCCGGCGTCGCTGAGCTCTCCGATCGCCGACCCGTAACCGGTTGCGGCCGAACGCAGCTCGGCGGCTAATCCGTCCCAGGCCGCCGACGCGGCCAGCATCGTAGAGGAGCCGGGGCCTGCGTACATGAGCCCGGAGTTGATTTCCGGAGGAAGCGCTGCGAAGTCCATCGATGAATCCCTTCTTGAGTGGTTGTGGCTAGGCCCGCACCGGCATGGCGACCGTGCGAATTTCGGGCGCGGCGGGCGCCGGGTAGACGGGCATATAGTGCTCGTGCTGAACGGTCGTCGGGTGAACGGGCGCGGCCGGTCCGACGGTCACCGGCTGGACGGTCACCGGCTGAGCGGGCATGGCCGGCAGGGTCGCCGGGCCGGCCGGAAAAGCCGGCGCGGCCGGGGCATGCTGGGTGGGCGCCGGGTGGGCGGGCGCGGCGGGCGCCGGGTGACCGCTGTATCCGCCCCCATAGGGCGCGGGGTGGCCGCCGTAGCTGAAGCGCGCATAGGGATCCGCGTGACCGCCGTAGCCGCCGCGTCCGTAGGGATCCACGCGTGCACCGCCGTACCCGCCGCCATAAGGCGTCCGACCGGCGGGTGCCGGGGTCACGGGCCCGGCGGGTACTTGCCGGGTGGGTGTGCGCGGCGTCGCCGGGCGGGCCGGCGCGCCCGGGGCGGTGGGCGCCATCCGTGCGGGCATCGCGGGGCGGGCCGGCGCCGGGGCCATCCGGTCGGGCGCGGCCGGCACGTGTCCGCCCGCGGCCTGCGTCGCGTTGCTGGCCTCGGTGGCCGCATAGGAATGGGCACCGAGCCGCAAAGCGCCGACGAACTCCTCGTGAATGAGCGCGGCCTCAGCACTGATCGCCTGGTAGGCCTGGCCGTAGCCGGAAAACGCCGCCGCCGCCGCCGCCGAAACCTCGTCGGCCGCCGCAGGCAGCACGCCGGTGATCGGGAATGCGGCCGTCGCGTTGGCCACGCCGATCGTCGAACCGATCACCTGCAGCCGGCCGGCCGCCGCCGACAGCAGGTCCGGCACTGTGACGACAAAGGACATGTGGTGTTCCTCCTGATAAAGCCGCGTTGCCGGGGGCCGGCAGAGTGACAGCGGCGGTTTGTTCGTACTCAGTGCGGACACTGTGTCATAAATTATGAATATTTGTCTAGTAACAGACTGGCATTTCTGAAAATAATCTCGAAGTTCGCAGCTTGCGACGCTTTGACCATGTTTTGGCATCCGGTTACTCTCGGAGGCATGCCCAGAACCAACTCAGCGGGCTGGGGCCTCAAGCGCCTGCTCGAAGCCACGCTGAACCGTGACATCACCGTCGAGCAATTGCGCGATGCCTGCGGGGTCACCAAGGGTCGGTGGTATGGCGGGGTCGGGCGCGCCAATGCCGATGACTTCCCGGACGCCGAGGAAGCCAGGCGCGCGGCTCATGCGTTCGGGCTGAGCGCCACGTGGCTGCAAGTCGAACTGGGGCTCATCACGCTCGACGACGTGCGCGAGGCCCTAGACGAGTCGCAATCGCTGGACCCGTTCCGGATGACGACCCGGCAACGGGTGCTGCAGCTGCCCGATCCGGCGCCGGATCCGCCGCGCGATTAGGTCAGCGGTAGTCAGTCGCGGCCGGGCCGGCGGTCGCCCCCGGCCGCGAGTGTGGTCGAGACGTTCGGACTATTGCCAGTCCCGCGGCATGTCGCCCGCGTGGTTGGGGCAGACGTCACGCGTGGCGGCCCGCAGGGTGTGGGCCGCGTCCAGCGGTGGCATCTCCTTGGACAGCACCGAGAACGCGTACTCGCTGGGATACGACGAATAGCCGAGGTGTACCGCGGTGGCGTGGTCGTCCATCAGCGCGCAGGCTTGCTGCTCGTAGTTGGGTTCGGCGTGGGCGATCCCGGAGCCACACCAAAAGGCCACGCCGACCGCCGCCGTGGTCGCCATGAGCCTGATGGGGTGCCGGCCGGTGGCCTTCATTCGCTTCGCGCGCGGAGCGGCGGGAGAGTACTGGCGTGTGTGTAATTGCTTGGGGGACATATGAAGATGTACCCAGGCGCGCGCGGATTAAACCGCCAATCCGTCGATACGAATCTTCTTGCACGTCAATTTTCCGCACCGGCCAGCGCCACGATTCTCAAACAGCCTGTGCGCCAATAATTTTAGATACATCTCATCCGCCGACGAACGGCTGCGGCACCACCGTCGGCTTGAATCCGTATCGGGGAGCGACAAAATGGGCCGCGCCTCGGCCGCCTCCACCACCCATCAGCGGCAACCCACCCAACGCGCTCGTGGCGGGTTCGACGGACGCACCGGCCGACAGACCGTTGACCGTCACCATGGCGGGGCCGGCCGCGGGGGGCGCGCCCGTCCAGGAGGCCGGAACCGACAATCCCCCCACCGACGCCGCCTTACCCACCGCGCCCGCGGCGCCACCCACCGCGCCCGACACGGCGTGCGGCAGCGACTCGACGGCCTTGGCTGCGCCCTCGGCGGCCTTGGCCGCCTGCGGCAGCATCGCCTGGGCCAGTCCCTGGATGTCCTTGAAGGCGGTGGTGAAAAGCCTTGTGGGTGAGATCAATCGGATGAACGCGTCGAAGCCGGTGCTGGCGTCCACGGTGGCCGAGCCGGTCAAGCCCTCCACCAGGTCGCCGAGCGCCCCGGCCACGACGATCCCGTCGCCATTGCCGTTCCACACGTGTCCAGTCAGCCCGAGCGCGGCCGCCGGGTTGGCAAGCCAGGGCGGCGAATTCGTCAAGCCGGCCATACTCAGCAGCGCGGCGGGCACGCCGGAGAGCCCCTGCGCGCCGGCGGCGGTCCCGGCCGCCTGGGCGACCGCGGCGGCCTGTCCCGCCAGTCCGGCCGGATCGGTCATCGGCGCCGCGGGGACGAACGGCGTCAGCGTGGCGGCCGCCGCCGACGCACCCGCATAGCCGTACATCGTCGCGGCGTCCTGTGCCCACATCTCGGCGTAGTGCGCCTCGGTGGCCGCGATCGCGGCCGTGTTCTGGCCCAGCAAATTCGTTGCCAGCAGGGCCGCCAACAGCGTCCGGTTGGCCGCGATCTCCGGCGGCGGCACCGTCGCCGCGAACGCTGCCTCATAGGCGCCGGCCGCCGCCCCCGCTTGGGCCGCGGCCTGTTCGGTCAGCCCCGCGGTGCTGTCCAGCCAACCCACCTGGGATGCGGCCGCGGCCGCCATGGCCAGCGCGGCGGGGCCCTGCCAGGGCCCGTCGGTCAGGCCGGTGATCAGTGACCGGTACGCGGACGCCGTGTTGTGCAGCTCGGTGGCCAGGCCCTCCCAGGCGGTCGCGGCGGCCAGCATCGGCGCCGAGCCGGGACCGGTGTACATCAGCGCGGAGTTGATCTCCGGCGGCAACTGCCCGAAGTCCAGCACCGCTGGCCTAACCGACCGCGGTGGTGTTCGCCGCTTCGGTGGCGTCATACGAGCCGGCGCTGACGCCGAGCGTGGTGGCCAGCAGCTCGCGCAGCGCCGCGGCGTGGGCGCTCACCTCCTGGTAAAGCCTTGCGTGCGAGGCGAAGTGCGCCGCGGTCAGCATCGACACCACATCCGCGGCGGCGGGTACCACCCCTGTCGTCGGTGCCGCTGCGGCCTCATTTCCCGCCGCCACCAAGGCATTCAGCGAATGCATTTCGGCGGCGGCCGCCGCGAGCAATTCGGGTCGTGCGATCACGATCGACATGGGATCTCCTCAAAAGCGCTTTTGACCAACGGATTTCGGCAGCGGCGGGCGTCACCGGAGCAGATCAGAGGTTAGGCCGCAGCGGCCCGGTGACCACAACCCCTCGCCGCGCGTATTCATTGTCGAGTCGAAAACTGTTCATTTAGCTGGACCCACACGCTGCAACTTTGGTGGCCGAAATGAAAGTTGTTGTGAAACAATATGTTTAGAGTTCGATATGAACTTCAAGGCGATCGCCGCCGCGTCGACTAGGCTTTGCCGTCCGGCCCTGCCTTCGCGCGAACCGCGGACGCGGCGGGGCCACTGGCGCTAGTGTCCACACATGCCGATCGCATCGAACGCCCCGAGGTTGGCCCGCAGGTAGATTGCCTTGACCGCCGCCGGCTTGACCGTCGCCGCGCTGCCGTCGTGCGACAAGCACAACGCGACGCCACCGGGCGCGAACCCCCGCCAAGTGACCGTCGTCGGCTCGGGGCAGGTCCAAGGCGTCCCCGACACCCTGACCGCCGACGCCGGCATCGAGTTCACCGCACCCGACGTCACCACCGCGATGAACCAGACGAACGATCGCCAGCAAGCCGTGATCAGCGCGCTGGTCGGGGCGGGACTGGACCGCAAAGACATCAGCACCACCACGGTCACGCTGGAACCTCAGTACGGCAACGGCACCGCGACGATCACCGGCTACCGCGCCACCAACGCGATCCGGGTCAAGATCCATCCGACCGAGGCCGCGTCCCGAATGCTTGCCCTCATCGTCGGCACCGGCGGCGACGCGACCCGGATCAGCTCCGTCAGCTACTCCATCGCCGACGACTCGCAGCTGGTCAAGGATGCCCGCGCGCGGGCATTCACCGACGCCAAGGCCCGCGCCGATCAGTACGCCCAGTTGTCCGGCCTGCGCCTGGGCAGGGTGCTCTCCATTTCGGAAACCTCCGGCAACGCGCCCATGCCCGGCGGCCCGCCGGCACAGCCCCGCAGCATGGCCGCGGTCCCGCTGGAGCCGGGCCAGCAGACGGTGAGCTTCTCGGTGACCGCGGTGTGGGAGCTGGACTAGTGGCGATCGCAAGCGCGGCGTAGCCGGGCGCGGCGGGTCGCCACCATCGGATTAGCCCCTACTCCTCGTAGACCCGAGGATCCAGGGTCCCGATGTAGGACAGGTCGCGGTAGCGCTCGTCGTAGTCGAGGCCGTAGCCCACGACGAAGTCATTCGGAATGTCGAAACCCACGTAGGCGATCTCGACCTTGGCGCGCACCGCGTCGGGCTTGCGGAGCAACGTGCACACCCGCAGCGAGCGCGGACGCCGGCTCTTGAGGTTGCGCAGCAACCACGACAGGGTCAAACCCGAGTCGACGACGTCCTCGACGATGAGCACATCGCGGTCGTTGATGTCGCGGTCCAGGTCCTTGAGGATCCGCACCACGCCGGACGACGACGTCGAGGAGCCGTAGGAGCTGACGGCCATGAATTCGAACTGGGTGGGCACCGGAATCGCACGGGCCAGGTCGGTGACGAAGATCACCGCCCCCTTGAGCACGGTGATCAGCAGCAGATCCTGACCCGTCTCGGCGGCTGGCTCGCGGTAGTGGTTGCCGATTTCCTCGCCGAGTTCGGCGATGCGGGCCTGAATCTGCTCCGCGGTGAGCAGCACCGACTTGATATCCCCGGGATACAGCTGCGCGGGCTGCGCCGGGGTGATCGGCGGCGACGTCTGGGCCACGACCACAGAGTGCCACGCCAGCGGCCGAATAACCAACGGCAGGCCCGACTTACACAGGCTCACGCCACAGCGTGAGGACGCCGTCGCGCCGCCCCGCGATCAAACGCTCACGCCGCAGCGGCGAACCGACCGCCACCCCACCTTGCCCGCGCCAGTCGGTGATCAGCGCGTCCACGCCGCGGATCTGTTTGTCGGTCAACCCGGTAGCGCCCCCGGCCAGCAGCCAGCCGCGGATCACCCGGCGGCGCACGGGGCCGGGCAGCCCACCGAGGGCCCCGGGCTGCAGCCCCGACCCCGCTTGCACCCCGGGCAGCGCCTGGGCCGCGAGCGTGTCGATCAACTCGGTGTCCTCACGCAACGCAGTCGCGGTGCGCGCCAACGCCTCGGCCACACCGCCACCGAGCACGTCCTCCAGCAGCGGCAGCACCTCCACGCGCAGCCGGGTCCGGGTGAAGCGGCGGTCGCTGTTATGCGGGTCCTGCCAGGGCGTCAGACCCAGTTCCGCGCACGCGGCATGCGTCACCGAACGCCGCACCCCCAACAACGGCCGACACCACGGAGGGTCGTGCGGGCGCATCCCGGCGATCGAGCGCACGCCCGATCCGCGGCCCAGCCCCAGCAGCACCGTCTCCGCCTGATCGTCGAGCGTGTGGGCCAACAGCACCGGGCCGGCGGAGGACTCGCGCAGGGCGGCGTAGCGGGCTGAGCGCGCCGCCGCCTCCGGGCCGCCGTCCTTGCCCACTTGAACACAAAGCACTTGCGCGGCAACGCATCCCAGGGCGATGGCCTGCCGGCGCGCGGTCTCGGCGACGGCGGCCGAACCGGCCTGCAGGCCGTGATCGACGATCAGCGCGGTGGTGGGCCGAAGCGGCGCCGCGACGGCGGTGAGCGCCAGGGAGTCCGGGCCGCCGGACAGCGCCACGCACCACGGCTCCTCGGTGGCGAGATAGGTGTGGGCGAACGCCTCGACAGCCGTGCGCAGCTGCCCTACAGCACCCGGTCGATCCATCGCTGGGGGTTTTCGATTTCGGCGGGCAGCGGCAGCGTATCGGGGCCCGACCAGACGGTGTTGAACCGCTGCATTCCCACCTTGCCCACCACGTGGTCCACGAACGCCTTGCCGCGCGTGTATTGGCTGAGCTTGGCGTCGAGCCCGAGCAGCGCGCGCAGCACGCGCTGCAGCGGGGGTTGCTTGCGGTGGCGACGCTCGTCGAATCGGCGCCGGATGGTGGCCACCGACGGCACGACGACCGGCCCGACGGCGTCCATCACGTGGTCGGCGTGGCCCTCGAGCAGCGTGCCGAGCACCAGCAGCTGATCCAGGGCCTTGCGCTGCGGTTCGGACTGCACGGCGCGCACCAGCCCGATGATCCCGGAGGCGCCGCCGTCGGATTCGGCGGCCCCGGCGCCACGGTTGCGCACGAAGTCGGCGAGACGGGCCGCCACCTGGCCGATGTCCTCCCCCACGTCCTGCGTCAGCAGCCCCAACGCCTCGGACATGTAGTCGGATAGCCACGGGTTGGCGGTGAACTGGACCCGGTGGGTCACCTCGTGCAGGCACACCCACAGCCGGAAGTCGGAGGGCTCGACCCGAAGCTGGCGCTCGACGGCGATGACGTTCGGATACACCAGCAGCAGACTTCCCTCTTTGGTGGCCTCCCGGCCCCTGGCGAACGGGTCGTACTGGCCCAGGATCCCCGATGACACGAACGCCAGCACGGCGCCGGTCTGCGCGCCGGTGATGCGGCCCGTGAGGAAACCCCGCGGCGTCTCGCTGCCGTTGGTCATCACCCGCATCGACTCGGCCGCCGCGCCGATCCACTGCAAGCGGTCAACGATTCGGGCGGCCGGCACCGCGCCGTCGGCGACCAGGCCCGTGACCTCGCGCACCGGCGGTTCGGCTTGGGCCGCCGCGCTCGTCAGCTCCTCGATCGCCTGTCGGCGGGTGTAGTCGCTGGAGGCCGGGCCCGGGCGGGCCAGCCGCTGGCCGACCGTCGCCGCGAATCGCCAGTCGACGGCGGTGCCGAGGGTCAGGCTGGACGAGGGCGTCATGCACACCCGCAGAACCAGAGCTTGGTGGCCAGCGCGTCCATCGCGTTGCGGCCATTCGGGCCCGCATCGTTGGACAGGAACGCGAACGTGAGCACCCGCCCGCTGCGGTCGGTGAGCACCCCGACCAACGAGTTGACGGCGGTCAACGAGCCGGTCTTGGCGCGCAGCCAGCCGGCGGGACCTCGATCGGTGGCCGCGTCGAGGAACCGGTCGCCCAGCGTCCCGCTGCCGCCGGCGATCGGAAGCAGGTCCAGCAATGCCCGCAGCGCCGGCTCGTCCGGCCCGGCCGCCGCCTGGACCACGCCGTCCAGCGTCTTGGCCGTCAACCGGTCATCGACGGACAGCCCGCTGGAATCCACCAGCCGGGCACCTGCGGTCTCGACGTGCGCGGCGCTCAACCGGTTGGTCACCGCGTCGACCGCCCCGGCGAAGCTCTGCGGCCGGTTGATCGCGGCCGCCACCTCCCGGGCGATGGACTCGGCCAGGACGTTGTCGGAATGTTCCATCATCTCGGACAGCCGCTGGATCAGCGGCGCCGACTGCACCACGGCCAGCTGGCGCGCGCCCGACGGCGCTGTGCCGATCGTCACCGCGCCCGGATCCAGCCCGAGGCCCTTGGCCAGCTCCCGGCCGGCGTCCAGCGCCGGCGTCCTGGACCGCCGCGAGTTAACCGTGGTCGGCTGGATGCGGCCCGCGTCGATCATCACCGACTCGATCGGCGCGATGTCGCCGTTGTCGACGTCGGCCGGGTCCCACCCCTGGGCCATCGTCGGTCCGCTGAACGCCGAGGTGTCCACCTGCACCGCGGTCGGGGTCACGCCGCTGCGCTTGACCTGCTCGACCAGGTCGCTGATGCGCGCCGAACCCCGGTACCAGGTGTCCACCCCGGGCGGCGCCGCCGAGAGCACCGGATCCCCGGCGCCGACCAGCACGACCGGCCCCTGGGGGTTGGGGCTGCCGGCGACCACCCGGGTGCTGATCCGGGCCTGACGATCCAACGTCAGCAACGCCGCGGCCGCGGTCAGGACCTTGTTGGTCGACGCCGGCACCAGCGGCAGGTCGGGGGCCACCTGCCAGAGCTCTTTTCCGGTGAGGGCGTCGGTGATCCGGCCGCCCAGCTTGCCCAGGTTGGGATCGGCCGCCGGGGCGGCGAGCGCGGCGGCCACGCCGCCGGGGCTGGGTGTCTCGGCGGTCTCGGGCACCGCGACCATCCCCGGCTTGACCGTCGGCGGCCGGGGCGGCGGCACCGGGACATGCGCGGCGCCGGCGCCGTGCCCGCCCGTGGTGAAAAACGTCGCCGCCGCCACCACCGCGGCGACGAACGCCAGCACGGCCAGCCCGATGAACACTTGGGTGGATTTCCGCCAGCGAGTAGGACCCATCACTCTCCTGACTGTTTGAACCCATTCTGCCGAATCGGCCGAAAGGCGCTCGACTAGGGTGATCCCCGGCGTACTGACCTACCAAGATCCATCCCTCGTGAAGGAGCCGGCGCGGTGCAATTCGACGTGACCATCGAGATTCCGAAAGGCCAACGCAACAAGTACGAGGTCGACCACGAGACGGGCCGGGTGCGTCTGGACCGCTACCTCTACACCTCGATGGCCTACCCCACGGATTACGGCTTCATCGAGGACACCCTGGGCGAGGACGGCGACCCGCTGGACGCGCTGGTGCTGCTGCCGCAGTCGGTGTTTCCCGGCGTGATCGTGGAGGCGCGCCCAGTGGGCATGTTCCGCATGGTCGACGAGGCGGGCGGCGACGACAAGGTGTTGTGCGTGCCGGCCGGCGACCACCGCTGGGACCACATCCAGGACATCGGCGACGTGCCGGAATTCGAACTTGACGTGATCAAGCACTTCTTCTCGCAGTACAAGGCGCTGGAGCCGGGCAAGTTCGTCAAGGCGGCCGACTGGGTCGACCGGGCCGAAGCCGAAGCCGAGGTGCAGCGTTCGGTGGAGCGGTTCAAGGCCCAAGGGCACTGACGCGCTCTCGCCTTCGGCGTAACCACCCGCCGCGGCGCGGTGGCATCCTGGCGATGTGACCCCGCTGCTGCATTTCGCCGGCAATTTCTGGTGGCTGATCTTCCCGCTGGGCGGCTCGATCGGCGCGGGCATCAGGGCGGTCGCGGCGGCCAACGAGCGCCGGGCCGAGCGGCGCCTCGAGCGCTACCGGCTGAAGCAGCAAGCCAAGATCGCGGCGGCCCAAGCGGCCGGGCGCACGCGCGACGACAGGGAAGGATCGCGTCGGGAGCTCGCGAAACTCGTTGCAGCGCATGACCGTACCGACGCGCGGTGGTTCGAATACGAGCTCGACATCGCCAAACTGCTGGACTTCCCGATGATGACCGACATGCGTGATCCGCTGACCATCGCTTTTCACAAGGCGAAGCGGCGCGCCGACCTGCTGCGCCCGGAGCGCGCCGAGGACCTCGCCGGGGACCGGACCGCGCAGCGCGAATACCGCGACGCCGTCCACGAGTACATCAGCGCGTTCGAGATCGCCGAGGCCGAGGCGATCCGCCGTCGCCGCAGCGACTTCTCCCAGGACGACCAGCAACGGCTGGCGCGCGCGCAGCACCTGCTGCACCTCGCCCAAGACGAGGCGGCCACCCGCGACGAACGACACAACGCCTATCTGCGAGCACGCACGGAACTGGACGGGCTCATCGTGCTGCCGGCACCGGCCCGCGCCGCCATCGAACGGCGCATCGCCGGCCAGATCGAGGCCTAGTCCGACCGGGCCGCTTCCGCAGCGGCATGGCGCCGATTGCGCAACACGCTCCAGCCCAGCGCCGCCGCGATGAAGACCACGCCCACCGAGGCGGTGACCGGCTCGGGCACCGCAAAGCGCGGCTCGATCGAGAACAACATGATCGCGGCCAGCACGCCGATCGCCCAATGCGCGCCGTGTTCCAGGTACACGTAGCGGTCCAAGGTGTCCTGTTGGACGAGATAAATGGTGATCGACCGGACGAACATCGAGCCCACCAAACCCAGGCCCAGCGCGATGAGGATCGGGTCCGAGGTGATCGCGAAGGCGCCGGTGACCCCGTCGAAGGAGAAGGCGGCGTCGAGCACCTCGAGATAGAGGAACAGCGTCAGCCCGGCCTTGCCGACCGCCGCGGCGGCGGCCTTGCCGGTCGTCACCGCCTCGACATCGGAGGGCCGAAACGCCCGGCTCAAACCGTTGACGATGAGGTAGGTGATCAGGCCAAGCAGCCCGGCGATCAAGACCGTCGCGCGTTCGTCGGTGGAGTGCGTCAGCCGCGTCCCGGCAAGGACCAGCGCGACCGCGGCCACCACCACCGACACCTGACCCAGGCGCCCGATGCGCGCGAACGGGATCTCGATCCACTTGAGCCACTTGATATCCCGGTCGTGAAAGACGAAATCCAAGAACAGCATCAACAGAAAGATTCCGCCGAAGGCCGCGATCTGGGGGTGGGCGGCGAGGATCAGTTTTTCGTAGCTGGGTGACCCGTCCGGGAATTGCTGCGCGCCGTGCGGCGGCGGGTGGAGCGCCAACTCGAACGCGCGCACCGGTTCCAGGCCCGCGGTCGCCCACACGATCAGCAACGGGAACACCAACCGCATGCCGAACACGGCGATCAAGATCCCGATCGTGAGGAACATCTGCCGCCAGAACCGGCTCATTCGTTTCAGGATCGCGGCGTTGATGATCGCGTTGTCGAACGACAGCGACACCTCGAGAACGGCGAGCACCAACAGCACAAAGAGGCCATTCGGGCCGCGGTGGGCGTACCCGGCGGCGAGCGCCGCCACGGTGATTAACAGCGAAATCCCGAAGATGCGCAACGCGGCCATGGATCCTTCCCCGACAGCGGCCCACGATAGCGAACCGCCTCGCCGGCGCGGCCCGCCGGTGCTCGGCACTTACTATTTTCAAATTGTGGGGATACAGGCGCTGCCCCGGTGACCGACGTCGGGGCCTCGAGGGGGCCGGTCGCGCGTGGCAGCGTGGCGCGGGTCGGCACCGCCACCGCGCTCACCGCGCTGTGCGGGTACGCGGTGATCTATCTGGCCGCCCGCGACCTGGCACCGCGCGGCTTCTCGATTTTCGGGGTGTTCTGGGGGGCGTTCGGCCTGGTGACCGGCGCCGCCAACGGGCTGCTGCAGGAGACCACCCGGGAGGTCCGCTCGGCGAGCTACCTCGGGGACATCGGGGCGGCCCCGCTCGGGCGCACCCATCCACTGCGCGTCGCGGCGATGGTCGGCGTGGCCGCGGCCGTGGTGATCGCCGGCAGTTCGCCGCTGTGGAGCGCCCGGGTTTTCGTCGAGGCGCGCTGGCTGTCGGTGGCGCTGCTCAGCGTCGGGCTGGCCGGGTTCTGCCTGCACGCCACCCTGCTGGGCATGCTGGCCGGCACCAATCACTGGACCTCGTACGGGGCGCTGATGGTGACCGACGCGGTCATCCGGGTGGCGGTGGCCACGGCGACGTTCGTGATCGGCTGGGGCCTGGCCGGGTTTTTGTGGGCCACCGTGGCTGGCGCGACGGCGTGGCTGATCACGCTGGGGGTCTCGCCCACGGCGCGCGCCGCGGCCCGGCTGCTGACGCCGGGCGACACCGCGACCTTCCTGCGTGGGGCAGCCCACTCGATCACCGCGGCCGGTGCCAGCGCGATCCTGGTGATGGGGTTTCCGGTGCTGCTGAAGCTGACCAGCACCGACCTGGGGGCCGAGGGTGGCGTGATCATCCTCGCGGTGACGTTGACCCGCGCGCCGCTGCTGGTGCCGCTGACCGCCCTGCAGGGCAACCTCATCGCGCACTTCGTCGACGAGCGCAGCGACCGGCTGCGGGCGCTGGTGCGCCCGTCGGGGATCATCGGCGCCATCGGCGCGGTCGGTGTGCTGGCGGCGGGCCTGATCGGCCCCTGGTTGCTGCGGGTCTTCTTCGGGCCGCAGTACCAGGCCAGCAGCGGGCTGCTCGCGTGGCTGACCGCGGCCGCCGTGGCGATCGCCGTGCTGACGCTGACCGGCGCCGCCACCGTCGCCGCGGCGCTGCACCGGGCCTATGCCCTGGGCTGGGTCGGGGCCACGGTGGCGTCGGGGTTGTTGCTGTTGTTGCCGCTGCCGCTGCAGACGCGCACCGTGGTCGGCCTGTTGTGCGGCCCACTGGTGGGAATCGGTGTCCACCTGGCGGCGCTGGCGCGCGCCGGGCGCTCAACCGGCTGATCCTGGCTAACCTATGGGCTTAGATGGCTACTGAATCCCAACACTCCGGCGTCTGGATCGTCATCCCCGCCTTCAACGAGGCCGCGGTCATCGGCGAGGTGGTCGCCGACGTGCGCTCGGTCTTCGATCACGTCGTCTGTGTGGACGACGGGAGCACCGACGGCACCGGCGAGATCGCGCTCCGGGCCGGGGCCCACTTGGTGCGCCATCCGGTCAACCTCGGCCAGGGCGCGGCGATCCAGACCGGTGTCGAGTACGCACGCAAGCAGCCGGGGGCGCAGCTGTTCGCCACCTTCGACGCCGACGGACAGCACCGCGTCAAGGACGTGGCCGCGATGGTCGACCGGCTCGGCGCGGCCGACGCCGACGTCGTCATTGGCACCCGGTTCGGCACGCGCGAGGGCAGCCGGCCGCCGTTCTTCAAGCGGATCGTGCTACAGACCGCGGCGCGGCTCAGCCGGCGCGGTCGCCGACTTGGCTTGACCGACACCAACAATGGGCTGCGCGTGTTCAACAAGAAGGTCGCCGACGGGCTCAACATCACGATGAGCGGCATGAGCCACGCCAACGAATTCATTTCGTTGATCGCCGAAAACCATTGGCGCGTCGTCGAACAACCCGTCGAGGTGCTCTACACCGACTACTCGAAGTCCAAGGGGCAGCCCCTACTCAACGGCGTCAACATCATCTTCGACGGGTTTTTGCGAAGGAGGACCCCATGAACTGGATCCAGGTGCTGCTGATCGGGTCGATCGTCGCGCTGCTGGTGTACCTGCTGCGGTCCCGCCGGAGCTCGCGGTCGAAGGCGTGGGTCAAGGTCGGGTATGTCGTGTTCGTGCTCGGCGGCATCTACGCCGTGCTCCGGCCGGACGACACGACGGTGGTGGCGCACTGGTTCGGGGTGCGCCGCGGCACCGACCTGATGCTCTACGCGCTGGTCATGGCGTTCTGTTTCACCACGCTGAGCACCTACATGCGGTTCAAGGACCTGGAGCTGCGCTACGCGCGGCTGGCCCGGGCCGTCGCCCTGGAGGGCGCGCAGCAACCCGAACCGCGCTAGGCCGTGTGGGTGTTGCGGAAGTACTCGACCGTGCGGCGCACGCCCTCGTCGAGCTGAATGTGTGGGCGCCAACCCAAAACCTCTGCGGCCAAGCCGATGTCGAGACATGACCGCTTCAGGTCACCCAGGCGATCGGGATGGAACTCCGGATCGTCGGGCCCCCCGACCGCCGCCGCCACCGCCGAATGCAGTTGGCGGTCCGAGGTTTCTATTCCGGTGCCAACGTTGAAGCGCTGCCCGCCGCCCGCGTCGCCGGAGGCCTTGACGAAGGCGTCCACCACGTCGTCGACGTACACGTAATCGCGGGTCTTGCCGCCGTCGCCGAACACCTTGGTGGGCTTTCCCGACAGCAGCGCCTGGGCGAAGATCGCCACCACGCCCGCCTCGCCGTGCGGGTCCTGGCGCGGGCCGTAGACGTTGGCAGGCGCGATGTGCGAGCAGTCCAGGCCGTACAGGTGGCGGAACGTGTTCAGGTAGATCTCGCCGGCCACCTTGCCCGCGGCATAGGGCGACGCCGGGTCGGTGGGCACCGTCTCGGGGGTCGGGTACACCGGCGGCGTGCCGTAGATGGATCCCCCCGACGAGGTGTGCACGATCTTGCGCACCCCGGTCAGGCGAGCCGCCTCGGCCAGGCGGATGGTGCCGATGACGTTGACCGACGCGTCGAACTGGGGGTCGGCCACCGACTGCCGCACGTCGATCTGCGCCGCGAGGTGAAACACCACCTCCGGGCGGTGCTCGTCCAGGATGGCGTGCAGGTCGGCGGTGACGATGTCGGCCTCGACGAAGACGTGCGCCGGGTTGTCGGCCAGATGCTCGAGGTTGGTCGCGCGACCGGTCGCGAAATTGTCCAGCGCCACCACCGTGTGGCCGTCGGCCAGCAGCCGGTCGACTAGCGTCGACCCGATGAATCCGGCTCCCCCGGTGACCAGTGCGCGCACCGGCCCACCATACAAGCGGGGGGTCATCGTGGCGGCCGCCGCACTCATCGTCGCGCAGCTGGGCGTCCGCGCGGTGCTGGCCTTCCGGGGCTACTTCTACTGGGACGACCTGATTCTCATCGGCAAGGCCGGCACCGAGGGCCTGCTGTCGCCGTCGTACCTGTTCGACGACCACGACGGGCACGTGATGCCGGCGGCGTTTTTGCTCGCCGGCGCCATCACCCGGCTGGCACCGCTGGACTGGACGCTGCCGGCGGTCAGCCTGCTGGTGCTGCAGCTGGTGGCCTCGCTGGCCCTGCTGCGCGCGCTGTACATCATCCTCGGCTGGCGGTGGGTGCTGCTGCTCCCGCTGACGTTCGCGCTGTTCACCCCGCTGGGGGTGCCAGGCTTCGCGTGGTGGGCGGCGGCGCTGAACTCGCTGCCGATGCTGGCGGCGCTGGCGTGGGTGTGCGGCGACGCGATTCTGCTGGTGCGCACCGGAAACCAGCGCCACACCCTGACCGGGGTGCTGGTTTACCTCGCCGGGCTGCTGTTCTTCGAGAAGGCCGCCGTCATACCGTTCGTCGCGTTCGCCGTGACCGCCCTGCTGGGCCACGTGTCCGGTGACGGTTCCGCGCTTCCGACGGTGTGGCGGGCCGGCCGGCGGTTGTGGATCGCGTCGCTGGCGCTGACCGTCGCCTGGGTCGCGCTGTACCTGACCGTCGTCAACCAGCGGCGGTGGAGCACCGATCTGGCGATGACGGGGGATCTGCTGTGGCGATCGGTCACCCACGGCATCGTGCCGGGGCTGGCCGGCGGGCCGTGGCACTGGGACCGGTGGGCGCCGGCCTCGCCGTGGGCCACGCCCCCGCCGGCGGTGATGGCGCTCGGCTGGCTGGTGCTGATCGGGGCGTTGGCCCTGTCGTTGTCGCGCAAGCGCCGCATCGGGCCGGTATGGCTGACCGCGGCCGGTTATGCCGTCGCGTGTCAGGTGCCGATCTATCTGATGCGGTCGTCGAAGCAGACCGCGCTGGAGCTGGCGCAGACGCTGCGCTATCTGCCGGATCTCGCCGTCGTGCTGGCGCTGCTGGCGGCCGTCGCGTTGTGCGCGCCCAATCGGCCGGCCACGGCGCGGTGGCTGGACGCGTCGCGGACGCGCACGCTGGCGACGGCGGGTTTGGCGGTGGGGTTCGTGGCCAGCAGCCTGTACTCGACGGCGACCTTCCTGACCAGCTGGCGGGACAACCCCGCCCAGCCCTACCTGCAGAACGCCCGCGCCGGTCTGGCCGCCGCGCATGCGGCCTCGGATGCGCCGCTGCTGGATCAGGAGGTCGATCCGCTGGTCCTGCAGCGGGTGGCCGCGCCGCAGAACCTGGCCAGCCACATGTTCGCGCTGTTGCGAGACAGGCCCGAATTCAACTCGGCGACACCACAATTGCGGATGATCGACAGCTCGGGCCGGCTGGTCAACGCGCGCGTGACCTGGATCCGCACCATCGTTCCGGGGCCCATGCCGCAGTGCGGCTATTTCGCCCAGCCGGACAAGCCGGCGCGGCTCGTTCTCGACGGCCCGCTGCTGCCCGCCGATTGGACTATCGAGCTCAATTACCTTGCCAACAGCGATGGTTCGATGACGCTGGCGCTGTCCGAGGGTCCCGATGTGAAAGTCCTGGTGCGTCCGGGCCTGAACCGGGTCTTCGTGCGGCTGCCCGGCGCCGGGGACGCAATCACCGTCCGGGCCAACACGACCGCGCTCGCGTTGTGCCTGGCCTCCGGGCCGGTCGGTTTCGTCGCGCCTGCCTAGCGCGCACCCGATCCGAGGTCGGCCAGCGTCTGGGCGCGCGCCGTAACGGCCGTGACGGATGCCACTGCGCCGTCGGCGACGCGGGCGATCCCGGCGGCGGAAAGCGTCGCGGGCTCTCCGGCCAGGTGTTTGGAGCCGGCGCCCAATCCACCCCGGTAGGCGCCGTGGATGGTGATGTGGAACGGAACTTCATCGCCCGCGGAAAAGAGATCGTTGATCACCACGCGGTGGGGATCGAGCACCGCTTCGTACGCGGCGCCGGTGCGTTCGTCGTCGATCTCGTGGCGTGGGACGTCGGCGAGGTCTCCCTTGTCCAGCCACGCTCGCACGATGTGCTCGGCCCCGGGGTCTGCCGGTACCGCCTCGGTGGTCGTCCATGGATCGATGTGCGGCGGGATCAACGGATGCGGTTGGCCGCTGCTGATTTGGGCCCGCATCGCGAGATAGTCCTGCTCGACGTAGTTTTCGGTGAGCCGGCTGCCGTTCCACTTGTACAGGCCGACGCCGCGCCAGCAGGTGAGCGCCCGCGAGGCTCCCGCCGGCATCCCCGCGTGCTCGCTGAAGTGCATGCAGAGCCGTTCGCCGTTGAGCACGAGCCGATGAACGACGATGCCCAGACCCGGTGCGGCGTCGAAGATCTGCCGAACCGCCTCGGCGTAGGTGGTCGAGCGGTTGAGCGCCAAGCCGTTGATGTGCACGACGTAGTCGGGTTCCATGATGTCGGGGCAGATCGATTGGTCGTGCGAGTTGGTGTAGTCGATGCAGTACTTGCGCATCAGCGCGACGAAGGGATGCATGTCAGTCCGCGGCGTCGGGGCCGAGAAGCTCTGGCACACGCAGGGTTTCGGGGATGTTCTCGACGCCGATGGCCCGGTCGATCGCTTCGTGCAGATAATAGATTCGCCGCTCGTGATAGCCGAGCCGCAGCGACTCGAGGGCTCCCGCGTCGAGCGACCGCTGCGCGCCGGGCAGGACGTCGAGATCTTCGAAGAGCACCTGGGACAGCACCGCGATGACCGCGTCGTGGGTTTCCCGGTTGGCGTCGGCGTCGAGCGACGAGCACCAGTGGACGCAATACGTCGACGTGGACGGGCCGGTCGGCCAGTTGGTGATCAAGAAGACGAACCCGGTGCCGTTGAACACGATGCTGAGGTTGGGAAACACGTGATAGGAGAACGTGCCCCGAAACGGCAGATCGCCCAGGCCGGGAAACACGCATGGGAACGGTGACAGCGACTCGCCGTCGATGCCGTCGCGATAGGAGACGAGCATCCGGGAATGGCCCTTGCCCAGCAGCTGTATGCCCGTCGCCGACTGCTGAAGCGCCCGGGCCGCCGACGCGCGATGGACGTAATTGACGTGGTAGGTCTCGAGGTTCGCATCGACCGGCAGCTTCCAGTTCACCGGGACGTCGCGCACCGTGCGGGTCACCAGGTGTAGCCGCCCGTCGAGCTCGGCGAAGTCGCTCAGATCCTCCCCGACGGAGCCGAGAAACGCGGACAACGGCCCCGCGCCGGAGTCGAGGTTGACGAACACCAGCGGCCCCCACGACTCGCAGCGGACCTCGGCCAGGCCGTGGCACCCGGGGTCCAGGCCGGCGAAGTTGGACGACTCGGGGAAGCCCACGAGTTTTCCCTCCAGCGAATACGTCCACGCGTGGAACGGACACGTGAGCCGGCGACCGGCGTTTCCCTGCGGCTCCTCGAGGAGCGCAGCCCCGCGATGCCGGCAGGTGTTGTAGAAGGCGCGAATGAGGTTGTCCCGGCCGCGGATCAGCATCACCGGCTTGTCGAGCTGGTCGAGCAGGAGATAGTCACCGGGGTTGCGCAGCTGATCGGCGTGCGCGACGAACAACCACGAGCGCGAAAAGACCGCGGCGGCTTCGAGTTTGGCGAAGGCCGGGTCGAAATAGCGCCCGGCGGGCACGGGCGCCAGCAAGGGAAAGTCCGGCGGGTACGTTCGTCGCCCGGCTTCCGTCTGACAGCGCCGCTTCACCCCGTCAATCAGCTGGGAGCTCATCGCCACCAGCCAAGTATATGAGTGATCGATCATTTATCAAGACAGGCCGTCTTCTTCCCGCAAGAATGGCCGCATGCCGAAAAAGCAGAACACCCCGGCCCGGCGGAGCCGCGGCCGTCCGCCGAACTCGGACGGCCAGCTCACCGCCCAGCGACTCCTCGACGCCGCGGCGGCGGTGTGCGTCGAATGGGGCTTCGAAGGCAGCACGTTGCCCCGAATCGCGGAGCGCGCGGGCCTGTCGCCGACCGCCGTCTACAACCACTTTCACAGCCGGGAGGAGTTGCTGTACGCGGCCGCCGTGCGCGCCCTCGACCAGATCACGGCGGCCGCGCTGCGCACCGGTGCCCACACCGTGCAGGCCATCGCGAGCGCTTACCTGCGGCCGGAAATGACGCAGAACCGCCGGCTCATCGCCGAGTTGCACCTGGCGAGCAGGCGCGACGAGCGGTTGGCCGCCCTGATCGCGCAGTGGCACCGGGAGTATGCCGATCGGTTCGTGGGAGCCCTGTCGCGAAGCGACCCCAATCCGAAGGCAACGACGAAGGTCGTCTTCCTGCTACTGCTCGGGCTGTGCCATTTCGATGACCTGCCGGCGATCAGGGCGTCGCGCGCCGCGGTGACCGAGCGTGTCGAGCGCGTGATCGACGCGCTCTTATCGGGTGTCGTCGACCCCGGTTGACGCGCGGCGCATGCAAGCAGCGAGCCACCTAGGAGAATCGAACTCCTGACCTGCTCATTACGAGTGAGCCGCTCTACCGACTGAGCTAAGGTGGCGTGCCCTGCCGGGCGGCACGAGTCTACGGCAGAGGAACGGGGTCACCCAAGTTCCTGGCCGATGGTCGCGACCATCGCGTCGACGGCGAACTTGGGTTTGACGTTGATCGCCAGCGCCTCACGACACTCGAGCACCGCCTCGATGCAGCGCAGCAGCCGCTCGGGTGAGGCATGGTCGGCCAGCGCGGCCACCCGATCGGCCATGTCGGGATGATTCGCCTGGACGCCGGCGGCGTGCGCCGACACCACCAGGGCGTCGCGGAAGTAGGTCGCCAGGTCGATCAGCGCCCGGTCCAGCGCGTCGCGCGACGCCCGCGTCTGGCGCGACTTCTGCCGTCGCTCGAGGTCCTTCATCGCGCCGCTGGCACCCCGCAGCGCACCCGCGGTGCCCTTGCCGGTCCCACCCGCGCCCAGCGCCGTCCGCAGCTCCTCGGTCTCGGCCTCGGCACGGTCCGCCGTCAGGACCACGGCCTCGGCCTCCGCGGCGGCCACCAGTTCCTCCGCGGCGGCGTAGGCCTTCGAAGGCGTCGCGGCGTCGCGCACCAGGCCCAGCGCCCGCTCCCGTCGCTGCCGGGCCTCGGGGTCGGTGGCCAGCCGGCGCGCCCGCCCCACGTGCCCGCCGCTGACCGACGCCGCCCAGTTCGCCGTGTCGGCGTCCAGGCCGTCGCTGTCGATGAGCACCTGGGCGATCGCCTCGGTGGGCGGGGTGACCAGTGCGACGTGCCGGCACCGGGAGCGCAGCGTGACCGCGATGTCTTCGGGGTCCACCGACGGTGCGCACAGCAGGAACACCGTCGACGGCGGCGGTTCCTCGACGACCTTCAGCAACGCGTTCGCCGCGCCCTCGGTCAACCGGTCGGCGTCCTCGATCACCACGATCTGCCGGTGCCCCGTGGTGGGGCGGCGCGACGCGATCTGCACGATGGCGCGCATCTCGTCGACGCCGATGGACAGCCCTTCCGGGATCACGCGGCGCACGTCGGCGTGGGTGCCGGCCATGGTCGTCGTGCACGCCCGGCAGCTCCCGCACCCCGGCTCCCCGTCGGAGGTGCATTGCAGCGCGGCCGCGAAACACAGCGCCGCAACCGAGCGGCCGGAACCCGGCGGCCCGGTGATGAGCCACGCGTGTGTCATAGTCCCGTCGCCCGCATCGCTGTGAGCCGGGTCACCGCGGGCCGCGCGGGCGGCGGCGAGCAGCCCGGCCACCACGGCCTCCTGGCCTACCAGCCGCGTAAACACTCCGGACATCATCGGCAACAGTAGTGACACCGGCAGACAGATACCGATCGGCCACCGTATCGCGACAATTCCGTTACCTGGCGCGCGTTTCGGCAGGTGCCGGCAACTTGCCGAGATACATAATGTTTTCCGCCAAGTCGGCCCTGCCCGATACGGTGGGTTGGTGGCAACCGAGGCAGCACTGCCCGGGCGAATCGGTGCGTTCGTCCGGTGGGTGGTGCGCACCCCGTGGCCGCTGTTCGCGCTGAGCATGCTGCAGGCCGACATCATCGGCGGACTTTTCGTGCTGGGCTTCCTGCGCTACGGGCTGCCGCCCCAGGACCGCATCCAGCTGCAGGATCTGCCGCCGGTCAACCTGGCCGTCTTCATCATCGTGGTGATCAGCCTGTTCCTCGCCGGGATCGTGTTCAACCTCCGGCTGATGTTGCCGGTGTTCCGCTGGCAGCGCCGCGACAATCTGCTCGCCGAAACCGATCCGGCCGGCACCGAGCTGGCCCGCAGCCGCGCGCTGCGGATGCCCTACTACCGGACCATGACCAGCGGGGTGGCCTGGTGCATCGGCGGGGTGGTGTTCATCATCGCCAGCTGGTCGGTGGCCAAGTACACCGCGCCCGTGGTGGCGGTCGCCGTCGCGCTGGGCGCCGCCGCGACGGCGATCATCGGATACCTGCAGTCCGAGCGGGTGCTGCGCCCGGTGGCGGTCGCGGCGCTGCGCAGCGGCGTGCCGGAGAACGTCAAGGCGCCCGGCGTCATCCTGCGCCAGATGCTGAGCTGGATGCTGTCCACCGCCGTGCCGCTGCTGGCGATCGTGCTGGCCGTGGTGGCCGACAAGATCTCGCTGCTGCACGCCACACCCGAGAAGCTGTTCAACCCCATCCTGCTGCTCGCGCTGGCGGCGCTGGGCGTCGGGCTGGTCAGCACGCTGCTGGTGGCGATGTCCATCGCCGACCCGCTGCGGCAGCTGCGCTGGGCGCTGTCGGAGGTGCAGCGCGGAAACTACAACGCGCACATGCAGATCTACGACGCCAGCGAACTCGGGCTGCTGCAGGCGGGCTTCAACGACATGGTCCGCGACCTGTCCGAGCGGCAGCGGTTGCGCGACCTGTTCGGCCGCTACGTCGGTGAGGACGTGGCCCGCCGCGCCCTGGAGCGCGGCACCGAGCTGGGCGGGCAGGAGCGCGACGTCGCGGTGCTATTCGTGGACCTGGTCGGCTCCACCCAGCTGGCCGCGACGCGGCCGCCCGCCGAGGTGGTCCACCTGCTCAACGAGTTCTTCCGCGTCGTGGTGGACACCGTCGGCAAGCACGGCGGGTTCGTCAACAAGTTCCAGGGCGACGCCGCGCTGGCCATCTTCGGCGCGCCGATCGAGCACCCCGACGCGTCGGGCGGTGCGCTGGCAGCCGCCCGCGAGCTGCACGACGAAATCCTCCCCGTGATCGGCTCGGCCGAGTTCGGCATCGGGGTGTCGGCCGGCCGGGCCATCGCCGGCCACATCGGTGCGCAGGCCCGCTTCGAGTACACGGTCATCGGCGACCCGGTCAACGAGGCCGCGCGGCTCACCGAGCTGGCCAAGCTCGAGGCGGGGCACGTGCTCGCCTCCGCGATCGCGGTCAGCGGCGCGCTGGACGCCGAGGCGCTGTGCTGGGACGTCGGCGAGGTGGTGTATCTCCGCGGGCGCGCGGCACCGACTCAGCTGGCCCGTCCGGTGAAACTGGCCTCGCCCGAAGAGGTTGGCAACGAACAGGTTTCGAGCGAAATCAGCGGCTAGGCGCGCTTGGTGGCCTTCTTCGCCGGCGCCCTGCGGGTCGTTTTCTTCGCCGGCCGCTTGGCGGGGCCCCGGGCTCGCCGGTCGGCCAGCAGCTCGGCGGCGCGCTCGTCGGTAATCGACATCACGTCGTCGCCCTTGCGCAGGCTGGCGTTGGTCTCGCCGTCGGTGACGTATGGCCCGAACCGGCCGTCCTTGATCACCATCGGCTTGCCCGACGCCGGATCGGCGCCCAACTCGCGCAGCGGCGGCGCCGCAGCGCTCTGCCTGCCCCGGCGCTTGGGCTCGGCGTAGATCTTCAGCGCCTCTTCGAGGGTGATGTCAAAGATCTGATCCTCGGTCGACAGGGAACGAGAATCGGTGCCCCGCTTGAGGTATGGGCCATAGCGGCCGTTCTGCGCGGTGATCTCCTCACCGGATTCGGGGTCCACGCCGACGACGCGGGGCAGCGACAGCAGCTTGAGCGCATCCTCGAGCGTCACGGTCTGCAGGTCCATGCTGCGCAGCAGCGAACCGGTCCGGGGCTTGGGCCCGGTGGGTTTCTTGCCCTTCTTCGCCGGCGCCCCGCTGTCGGGGCCACCGTCGCCCGAGTCGGGCTGCGGCGGCAGGACCTCGGTCACGTACGGCCCGTACCGACCGTCCTTGGCGACGATCTCGTGCCCGGTTTGCGGATCGACGCCCAACACGCGCCCCTCTTGCGGTGTGGCGAAGAGCTCTTCGGCCACCTCGAGGGTCAGCTCGTCGGGGGTCAGCGAGTCGTTGAGGTTGGCCCGCTGCGGCGTCGGCTCGCCCTCGTCGTTGGTCACGATGCGTTCCAGGTAGGGCCCGTTCTTGCCCACCCGGACGTAGACCGGCCGACCCTGCGCGTCGTCAAACACCCTGATGGAGTTGACTTCTCGCGCGTCGATGCCTTCGAGGTTGACGCCGACGAGCTTCTTCAGGCCACCCGAGCGGGCCACCGAGTCGGGCACGCCGTGGTCGCCGCCGAAGTAGAAGTTGTTGAGCCAGTTGGTGCGTCGCTCGGTGCCCGACGCGATCGCGTCGAGCTCGTCTTCCATCGCCGCGGTGAAGCCGTAGTCGACGAGGCGACCGAAATGCTGTTCCAGCAGCCCGGTGACGGCGAACGCGACCCACGAGGGCACCAGCGCGCTGCCCTTCTTGTACACGTAGCCGCGGTCCTGGATGGTCTTGATGATCGACGAGTACGTCGACGGGCGGCCGATGCCCAGCTCCTCGAGCGCCTTGACCAGCGAGGCCTCGGTGTAGCGCGCCGGCGGGTTGGTGGCGTGGCCGTCCGGGGTGAGTTCGAGGGCCTCCAGCCGCTGCCCCTCGCTGAGGTGGGGCAGCCGCCGCTCGGCGTCGTCGGCCTCCCCGCCGGCCAGCTCGTCCACCGTTTCCACGTAGGCCTTGAGGAAGCCGGCGAACGTGATGGTGCGCCCGGTCGCGGAGAACACCACCGGCGTTTCCCCTGCCGGGCCGCCCGCCGTGCCGGCGATCCGCAGGCTCAGCGTGGTGCCGCGCGCGTCGGCCATCTGCGAGGCCACCGTGCGCTGCCAAATCAGTTCGTAGAGCCGGAATTCGTCGCCGTCGAGCTCGCGGCGCACCGCGTCCGGGGTCGCGAACGTCTCCCCGGCCGGCCGGATCGCCTCGTGCGCCTCCTGGGCGTTCTTCACCTTGCGGGTGTACTGACGCGGCGAGGGCGAGACGTACTCCGCGCCGTACAGCTGCCGCGCCTGGGTGCGCGCCGCGTTGATCGCCGACTCCGACAGCGTGGTGGAGTCGGTACGCATATAAGTGATGTAGCCGTTCTCGTAGAGGCGCTGCGCGATACTCATCGTGCGCTCGGAGGAGAACCGCAGCTTGCGCCCGGCCTCCTGCTGCAGCGTCGACGTCATGAACGGCGCGTACGGGCGGCGGGTGTACGGCTTCTCCTCCACCGACGCCACCGACAGCTGGGCGCCGCGCAATCCGGTGGCCAGCTGGCTGGCGCCGGCCTCGTCCAGGATGACCACTTCGTCTGCCTTGCGCAGCTGACCCAGCGAGTCGAAATCGCGGCCGGTGGCCACGCGCAGGCCGTCGACATTGGTCAGCCGGGCCGTGAAGGTGGGCGGCTGGGCCTGCGGGTCGGACACGCTGGCGTCCAGCTGGGCGACGATGTCCCAGTACGACGCGCTGCGGAAGGCCATCCGGTCGCGCTCGCGCTGCACGATGATGCGGGTCGCCACCGACTGGACCCGGCCCGCCGACAGCTTGGGCGCGACCTTCTTCCACAGCACGGGGCTGACCTCGTAGCCGTATAGCCGGTCCAGGATGCGGCGGGTCTCCTGGGCGTCGACCAGGTCGATGTCGAGGTCGCGGGGATTTTCGGCGGCCTCCAGGATCGCCGGTTCGGTGATCTCGTGGAACACCATCCGCTTCACCGGGATGTTGGGCTTGAGGGTTTCCAGCAGGTGCCAGGCGATGGCTTCGCCCTCGCGGTCACCATCCGTGGCCAGATAGAGCTCGTCGACGTCCTTGAGCAGGCCCTTGAGTTCGCTGACGGTGTGCTTTTTCTCCGGGCTGATGATGTAGAGCGGCTCGAAGTCCGCGTCGACGTTGACCCCCAGCCTGGCCCACGGCTCGGACTTGAACTTCGCGGGCACGTCGGCCGCGGCGCGGGGCAGGTCACGGATGTGGCCGCGCGAGGACTCGACGATGTAGCTGGAGCCCAGGTAGCCGGCCAGTTTGCGCGCCTTGGTCGGCGACTCGACAATCACGAGCCGCCGACGGCTGCCATTTCCGCCGCTGACGCGGTCTTTTAGCTTCGGGTCAGCCAACTGCGGTTACGCTCCATCTCTTCTCCCGGCCTCCTTCGCGAGACCGCCCTGCAGGAAGAATGACAGGCCAGCGTCCGAAATTCCGGTGAAATCAGATACGCCAGCGTTCCTTCGCCGTTCAGGGCATCTGACAATTTCGCACCCTCGGGCGGGCCTGCGCAAACCGGCCGCCGAAATCCGTGGCGTTCGAGCCGGGCTAGACGTGGGGCCACAGCGACAACGCCTCGTCGCCGTCCGGGGGTTCCCCCACGTTCTCTACCAGGCGCGATAGCCTGCGACGGCCGCTGATCCGGAGCGCCGGGCGCCCGCCGCGGGTGCCGATCAGCGTGGGCGCGATTCCGACCCGCATCAACGCCGACGCGAGCGGGGAATGGGTATCGGGTGCGTGCGGGTCGAGACCCAACAGATAGTGGTCGCCCTCCGGGTGACCGGCCGCCAGCGTCCACGCCCGCAGCTCGCGCGGCCCGGGAAGCCACCGCGGTGGCACCGTCTTGACCGCGCCGCGGGTCCATTCGGCGGCGAGCGTCACCAAGGAAGGGCTCACCTCCGTCCGCACCAACGGCGTGTCCTCGTCGGTGCGGCCGATCTCGGGCACCAGACCCGCATCGCGAATCATCTCGGCCAGCGCCGAGGCCCGCCACATGCTGTCCACGACCACCGAAAGTCGAGCGCCCTGTGCGCGACTTTCCGACGGAGCGCCGACCAGCACGATCTGCCCTGAGGCCGCCAGCACCCCGGAGAGATCGGCGACCGCGGGCGGCACCGACTCCGCTGTGAAGAAGGAAAGCTGGCTCACGCCACCGACAGTAGGCCAGGTCGTCCGTCCGCGTCTTCAGGTATTCGGCGCGGCGGGTTGGGCAGCCTCCGGACAGACTCCAGACATAATGAAAACCCCCCGACGGGACCGCTAGGCGGGTCGCGCGGGGGGCTCTCGTGGAGAATCTGCTCGTCTCAGACGGAGCGGACTCCGGTGGCCTGGGGGCCCTTAGGGCTGTGGCCGATCTCAAACTCGACCTTCTGGTTTTCTTCGAGGGTGCGGAAGCCCGAACCCTGGATCTCCGTGTAGTGGACAAAAACATCTGCGGAACCGTCTTCGGGCGCAATGAACCCGAAGCCCTTCTCCGCGTTGAACCACTTCACAGTTCCCTGTGGCATCTCTCGATCTTTCCTTTTCTTTTGGATGCGGGGCACCGCCTTTCGGTGCCCCGGGCCGAGTACGACCGCCATACCTCGCTGAGTCGCCGGAACTTCACCCGACCGATTAACCTCGCAGGAACCGCGGCCGCAACGTTGTTCCTGCGAAAGTTTGACACGAACACAGAAGCTGCGACCGCAAATAGTCAACCATGTTCATGGCGTCGGCGACAGCCTTGTGTCCAGGACTGATTCTTGGAGGGCGTGAGGTGGGCAGTTTCGGCGCCGACCTGCTCGCCGTCGCGCTCTCCGGCACCGCGCCGGACGAGCGTCCGCTGCGTCACGTCGCCGAGTTGCCCGCGCGCAGCGGGCGGGCGCATCGCTGGCCCGAGTGGGCCGAGCCCGACGTGGTCCGGGCGTTCGCCGAACGCGGCATCAGTGACCCGTGGTCACATCAGGCGGCGGCCGCGGAGCTGGCCCACGCCGGCCGTCACGTGGTGATCAGCACCGGCACCGCGTCGGGCAAGTCACTGGCCTATCAGCTGCCCGTCCTCAACGCGCTCGCGACGGACCCGCGCGCCCGGGTGTTGTACCTGTCGCCGACGAAGGCGCTGGGCCACGACCAGTTGCGCGCCGCGCACGCGCTGACCGCGGCCGTTCCGCGGCTGCATGACGTCGCGCCCACCGCTTACGACGGCGACAGCCCGGCCGAGGTGCGCCGCTTCGCCCGCGAGCGCTCCCGCTGGTTGTTCTCCAACCCCGACATGATCCACCTGTCGATCTTGCGCAACCACGCCCGCTGGGCGGTCCTGTTGCGCGGCCTTCGCTTCGTCATCGTCGACGAATGCCACTACTACCGTGGGGTTTTCGGGTCGAACGTGGCGATGGTGCTGCGCCGGTTGTTGAGGCTGTGCGAGCGCTATTCGTCGGCGCCCACTTTCGTTTTCGCCAGCGCGACCACCGATTCGCCGGGTGCGACGGCGGCCGAACTCATCGGCCGGCCGGTGCAGGAGGTCACCGAGGACGGCTCGCCCCAGGGGGCGCGGACCGTGGCGTTGTGGGAGCCCGCGTTGCGGGCCGACCTGACCGGCGAGAACGGAGCGCCGGTGCGCCGCTCCGCCGGCGCCGAGGCGGCGCGCGTGATGGCCGACCTGATCGCCGAGGGGGCGCAAACGCTGACGTTCGTCCGATCGCGGCGCGCGGCGGAATTGACCGCGCTGGGGACGCGGGCGCGGCTCGACGACATCGCCCCGGAGCTGTCCTCGAAGGTGGCGTCCTACCGGGCCGGCTACCTCGCCGAGGACCGCAGCGCGCTGGAGCGCGCTTTGGCCGAGGGCCGGCTGCGCGGCCTGGCGACCACCAACGCGCTGGAGCTCGGTGTCGACATCGCCGGCCTCGACGCGGTGGTGCTCGCCGGATTCCCCGGGACGGTCGCCTCGT
The DNA here is from genome assembly GCA_002102225.1 of Mycobacterium interjectum. Classification (GTDB taxonomy): domain Bacteria; phylum Actinomycetota; class Actinomycetes; order Mycobacteriales; family Mycobacteriaceae; genus Mycobacterium; species Mycobacterium interjectum_B. Next base: position 25,164 of record LQPB01000057.1, on the reverse strand, counting down.
TCTGGCAGCAGGCCGGCCGCTCGGGTCGGCGGGGCCAGGGGGCGCTGGTCGTACTGATCGCCCGCGACGATCCGCTGGACACCTACCTGGTGCACCACCCCGACGCGCTGCTGGGCAAGCCGGTCGAGCGGGTCGTGATCGATCCCGCCAACCCCTACATCCTCGGTCCACAGCTGCTCTGCGCGGCGACCGAGATGCCGCTCGACGAGGCCGAGGTCCGCAGTTTCGGCGCCGCCGACGTGGCCGAAGGCCTGATCGATGATGGGCTGCTGCGGCGCCGCAACGACAAGTACTTCCCGGCGGCCGGCGTCCAACCGCACGGCGCGGTGGACATTCGGGGCTCGTCCGGCGGCCAGATCGTCATCGTCGAGGCCGACACCGGGCGGCTGCTCGGCAGCGCCGGCGTGGATCAGGCCCCGGCCTCGGTTCACCCCGGAGCGGTCTATTTGCATCAGGGGGAGACCTACGTCGTTGATTCCCTGGACACCGAGGACGGGATCGCGTTCGTCCACGCCGAGGATCCCGGCTACGCGACGTTCGCGCGCGAGCTCACCGACATCGTCGTGACCGGGACCGGTGAGCGCTTCGAGTTCGGCTCCGTCAGTTTGGGTTTGGTGCCGGTTCGGGTCACGCACCGGGTGGTGGGCTACCTGCGGCGCCGGCTGTCCGGGGAGGTCATCGACTTCATCGAGCTGGATATGCCCGAGCACGTATTGCCCACCACCGCCGCCATGTACACGATCGACCCGGATGCCCTGCTGCACATCGGTATTGAAGCGCCGCGCGTTCCGGGCTCACTCCACGCGGCCGAGCATGCCGCCATCGGGCTGTTGCCCCTGGTGGCCAGCTGCGACCGCGGCGACATCGGCGGGCTGTCCACCGCGATCGGTCCCGAGGGGCTGCCCACCGTCTTCGTCTACGACGGTTATCCGGGCGGGGCGGGTTTCGCTGAACGGGGCTTCCGCCGGGCCCGCACCTGGCTGGGCGCCACGGCGGCGGCGATCGAAGCGTGCGAATGCCCGAACGGATGCCCGTCGTGCGTGCAGTCGCCCAAATGCGGCAACGGCAACGATCCCCTGGACAAGTCGGGCGCGGTGAGGGTGCTGCGGTTGGTGCTCGCGGAACTGGGTCGCGACATGCGTTGACTACCCCGGATGGGATGGCGACCGACCCCTCAACGGTCGACCCCACAAGTCAGCGTCGCGCGCCGCCAGAACGCGTGTTTCCTCACTCTGACGAAATGCAACATACCACCACACACCGCGAAGACGTGGGCAAATGACACTCCGCGTCCTACCGCACCCGGGCTCCGTGGCACCCGCCGGCAGCCGTAAAATCGGCCCCATGGCCCACGACTGGTTGCTCGTGGAGACGTTAGGGGGCGAGCCCGCCGTAGTGGCGCAGGGACGGCAGCTCAAAAACCTCGTCCCGATCACCACGTTTTTGCGCCGCAGCCCCCATCTCGCGGCCGTCCGGACCGCGATCGCCGAGTCCGTCCAGACCGGCCAGAGCCTGACCAGCATCACCACCAAGCGCGACCGCGTCATCCGCACCGAGCCGGTGGTGATGTCCGACGGCCACGTGCACGGCGTCCACGTCTGGACCGGACCCGCCGACGCCGAACCGTCCCAACGGCCCATCCCGGGGCCGCTGAAGTGGGACCTGACCCTGGGCGTGGCCACCGATACCAGGCAATCGCTGGCCAACAGCGGCAAGAATCCCGACGTCGAAGTGACCTTGGGCAGGGCATTCGCGGAAGACCTGCCGTCGCGCGAGCTCAACCCGAACGAAACCAAGGTGCTCGCCATGGCGGTCAGGGCCAAGCCCGACCAAACGATCTGCAGCACTTGGGATGTCACCGACTGGCAGGGCAAACCCATCCGGATCGGTTTCGTCGCGCGCACCGCCGTGGAACCGGGGCCGGACGGCCGCGACCACCTGATCGCCCGGGCGATGAACTGGCGGTCGGTGCTCAGGGGCCCGGTGGTGTCCACCGACGATCTGGCGCAACGCATCCTGAACGGATTGGCCCAGGCCGGTGTCCACCGGGCGCTCGTCGATCTCGACAGCTGGACCCTGCTGAAATGGCTCGACGACCCCTGCACCTTCTACGACTGGCGCGGCCACAAGACGGACAGGCCCAAGGTCCATCCCGACGACGAACACCTGAAGGCCGCTATGACAACGGAATTCGTTGACGGCCCGACCAGTCGGGTACTGCGCATGCAGGGCCACGACGGCGATTGGGTTCCGGTGCACGTCACGGTCAACAAGGTGGAACTGGAGCCGGACACCTTCGCCGGGCTGGTTTCGCTGCGCCTGCCGACCGACGAGGAAGTCGCCGCCGCCGGTTTGCCGAACGGCGCAGACAACGCTTCTTAGCCGTCGTTGCCGACCGGCCCGGCCCGCGCGGCGGCCCGCGCCGCACCGCCGAACGCCACGGCCACTTGGACCGCGACGACGACGTCGAGCTCGTCCACCTCGCATCGCGCGTCGTTGACCCGCATCGCGCGCGCCACCGCCGTCGCGCGGGCGCAGGCCGCCGCGGCACCGGCCGGCAGCCGTGCGGCGCCGGCCAGCGCGGCCAGGTCGGCCGCGGCCTGCGCGCGGTGCCGCGCCAGCACCGCCGAGCCGACGTAGGCGCCCGCGCCGGTGACCGACAGCAATACGACCACCATCGCCGCGGCGACCACCGTCGCGGATCCCCGCTCACCGGGTAGGTTCGGCGGCCGCGACCGTCCTGGCCCTAATGTCCAACGAGGGCAACAGCTTTGACCGGGCGATGACCGTGGCGACGAGGAAATCGCCGTCCCGGCGCACTTGCACCCGCGCCCCGGCCGGCGCGACGCGGCGTGCCGTGTCGAGCGCCGACCGTTCGTCACCACGGGCGGCCAGCCGGGCCGCCTCGCGGGCGGCGTCGACGCAGCGCACCTGCATGGAGACCGCGGTGACACCGGCCAGGCACAAAACCAGCACCACGACCAGCGATGCGATCGCCAGCGCCGCCTCGACGGTGCTCGCCCCGGCACAACCCGCTAAACCTTGGTGTTGAGCGCACGACCGATGATGTTGGTCAGCGCCGAGACGATGGAATCGCCCGTCACGACGGTGTAGAGGATCGCGCCGAACGCGGCGGCGGCTATCGTGCCGATCGCGTACTCGACGGTGGACATCCCCGACTCGTCGGTCGCCAGCACGGCGAGGCGTCCCAGCAAGGCGCGGAACATGTTGAGCATCAATGCCTTCCTTTCGTTTCACAGCAGGCCCGATTGCAAGACATCACCGGCCAGCCCCGCCACCACCGGAACGATGCCCAGGCACACGAACGCCGGAAGAAAGCAGAGACCGAGCGGCCCGGCGATCAGGACCCCGGCCCGTTCGGCGGCCGCCGTGGCGGCATGCGCGGCGTCCTGGCGGGATTGGTCGGCCAGCTCGGCGACGCCGCGCGCCAGGGCCGAGCCGGAGGACGCGGACCGCCGCGCCAGGCGCAGCAGCGCATCGATGTGAACGCCGGGCGCGCCTGCCGAGTGGTCCGGCGGAATCGACCATGCCACAGCGGGATCCGCGCCCAGCGCCAGCAGGTCGGCGGCGCGGCGCAGCACCGCGGCCAGCTGCGGCGGTGCGGACTGTGCGGTCGCCGCCGCGGCCGTCGATACCGCCATGCCGGCCTGCAGGCACACGGCGAACACATCGAGGGTGGCGGCGACCGCGAGGGGGCCCTCACCGCGGCGCGGCCTCCCCGCGGCCGCCTCCCGTCCGCGGTGGGCGCGAAGCGGTAGGCCCGCGCGCGACCGCACCGCCGACGGGCCGGGGCCGACCCACAGGGCGGCGGCCAGCAGCGCCGCCGCCGTATTCATGCCCCGAGCCGATCGGTGATGCGGTCCGACCACAGCAGCCCGCCGCAGGCCAGCGTCGTCCCGGCGACCAGCAGCCAGCCGCCGGCGTGCCCGCCCAGCAAAAAGCTGAGCGGCCGAGCGCCGATCAGCTGCCCCAGCAAAACGCCGAGCAGGGGCAGGCCGGCCAGTATCGTGGCGGTGGCGCGCGCCCCGGCCATTCTCGACGTGACGCGCCCCGAAAAGCGTTGCTGCTCGGCGATATCGCGCTGTGCGGCACGCATCAGCGTGGCTATCGCCAGCCCCTGGTCGCTGGCCAGTTGCCAGCACACCGCCAGTCGATCCCACTGCGCGGGCAGGGCCGACGAGCGCCCCGCGGCGCGCAGGCCCGCCGTGACGTCGGCACCCAACCTGGCCCGCGCCCCGACCGCGCGCAACGACGCCGCAACCGCCCCAACGCTTTCCCCGGCGGCGACGTGGAACGCGCGCACCGGATGGGAACCCACGCGCAACTCGCCGACCAGCACATCGAGGGCCGCTTCCAGATTCGCGCCCTCTGCCGCGGCGCGCCGGGCGCGGCGGCGCCGGCGGTGGCGCAGGCTCGCGGTCGCGCCCACGATCACGATCGCGAGCACCGCCGTCGCCGGCAGCAAGACGGCGACGGCCACCAAGGCGCACGCGGCGACGTAAGGCAGCCCACGGCTGCCGGCGCGCGGTCGGCGCACCCGCGCCGGGGCCGCCAGCCGGTGCCGCGCCGGCGGCGGAAGGGCCAGCAGCGCAAGGGATAACAGCAGGGCGGAGATTGTGAGGGCGTTCATGCCGTGGCCCGGCTTCGCAGCAGGCGATGAAGATCGCCCGCGTCGTCGGTCAGGCCGCGGCCCGCGCGCCACACGGTGACCGCGCGGACCTGCCCGTCGACGCGGCGCAGCACGGCTATCTCGGCGAGCCGGCGCCGGCCCGCCCCGTCCCGCGCGACATGCAGCAGCGCCTGAACCGCCGCGGCGAGCTGGCTGTGCAGCGCCGCCCGGCCGAGGCCGCCGAGGGCGCCGAGCGCCTCCAGTCGGGCCGGAACCTCGGGCGGACAGTTGGCGTGCACGGTGCCCGCGCCGCCGTCGTGGCCGGTGTTCAGCGCCGCCAGCAGATCGACCACCTCGGCGCCCCTGACCTCGCCGACCACGATGCGGTCGGGCCGCATCCGCAACGCCTGCCGGACGAGTTCGCGCAGCGGAACCTCCCCGACGCCTTCGACGTTGGCGCACCGCGCGACCAGCTTGACCAGGTGCGGGTGCCGGGGCGCCAGTTCGGCGGCATCCTCGACGCACACGATCCGTTCGGTGGGTGCGACGGCGCCGAGCATCGCCGCCAGCAAGGTGGTCTTGCCCGCCCCGGTGCCGCCGCACACGAGGAAGGCCAACCGTGCGGCGATGATGTCGGCGACCAGTGCGCCGGCCACCGGGTCGATTGCGCCGGCGGCGGTGAGGGCCGCCAAGCCCTGGGTAGCCGGGCGCAACACCCGCAGCGACAGGCAGGTGCCGCCGGCCGCGATCGGCGGCAGCACCGCGTGCAGCCGCACCGCGAAGCCCCCGGAACCGATGCCGGTCAGCTGGCCGTCGACCCAGGGCTGCGCGTCATCGAGACGGCGACCGGCAGCCAACGCCAGCCGCTGCGCCAACCGGCGCACCGCCGCCTCGTCGGGGAATCGAATGTTGCTGCGCCGCAGTCCGTATCCGTCGTCGACCCACACCGCGTCGGGGGCGGTGACCAAGACGTCGGTGGTGCCGTCCGCGCACAACAACGGTTCCAGGATGCCGGCGCCGGTGAGCTCGGTTTCCAGCACCCGAAGGTTCGCGAGGACCTCGGTATCGCCGAGCATCCCGCCGGACTCGGCGCGAATCGCGGCGGCCACCACGCCGGGACGCAGCGGGGCGGCTTCGGATGCCAGCCGCTCGCGCACCCGTTCGATCAGTGAGCCGCTCACGCCGCCCGGCCGTTCCGCGCCGACCCGGCCGACGGCAGCACGGCCAGCACCCGCCGGGCCGCCGCGGCAAGGGGACTGCGCCGCCCCAGCCGCAGGCCGCCGTGTTCCGACTGCCGGGCGAGTTGCGGCTGGGCCCTGATGGACGCGAGAAGCGGCACCCCAGCGATGTCGGCGACCTCGGTGGCCCGCAGTCCCCCGGGCGACGGCCCACGCACGACGAGCCCGAGATTGGGATTGGCCGCGGAGAGCACGGGGACCATGGCCGCGGTCGCCGCGCACGCCCGCACGTCGCAGCGGCTGACCACCACGACGAGGTCGGCGGCGTCCAACGCGGCCTGCGTCGCATCGGTGAGACGGCGCGGAAGGTCGCACACGACGGCGACCCCGCCGCGCCGCGCAGCATCGACGACGGCGTTCACCGGTGCGTCGCCCAGCTCGTACCCGCGGCGGGTCCCGGACAGCAAGCTGATCCCCCGGTGCCGCGGCAGCGCCTCACGCACCGCCGACCAGTTCAGCCGGCCGCCCTCTAACGCCAGATCGGGCCACCGCAGGCCAGGTGCGCTCTCGCCGCCCACCAGCAAATCGATGCCGCCGCCCCATGGGTCGAGGTCCACCAGGAGCGCGTCGCGGGCGGACTGCGCCACGGCGACCGCGAGCGACGAGGCACCGGCCCCGCCGCAACCCCCGACCACGGCGACGACCTCGCCGCGCGACCCGTCGTCGCGCGCCGCTTCACCGGCCTCGGCGAGCTCGTGGATCAATTCGCGCTCTTGGTCGGGCAGCGTCAGCACGCATCGGGCGCCGACGGCGACGGCCGCCGCCCAGGTCGCCGTCGCGGGGTGCGCGAGGGTCACGACGCAGACGTGGTCGCGCCGCGGCAGCGGCGCCTGCCCGCATCGTCGGGCCGCCGCCTCGTCCAGCATCACCGCCGCGGCGGCCGACCACGTCTTGCGGCTGACCGCGGCGGCGCCGCCATGAACCACCCGTACGCCGACCGCCGCGGCCACCCGGTCCGTCTCGTCGCGCAGTTTCGGGTCGGACACCATCGCCAACACGGCCGAGGACCCCGCCGCTTTTGTGCCCGCGCTGCCGGTCATCCACCCACCCTGCGGGGCCGTGACCTTGGCACACCAGTCCCAAAGCCGGATTTGTGGATAGAGACGCGAGTGTGTACAAAGGCGTCGCCGCGCAGCCCGCCAGCGAGCGTGGGGGCGCGTTTCCCGCAACGCGCCGCAGCCCGCGGGGTGACGCTGGGCCGGGCCGGAAAACTTACCCCAGAAAAGGGACGACCCCCGCCAGGGGGGGAGGAGGCGAGGGTCGTCGTGTATCAGCCCCGGGGGGTCGGGCTGATGCACCCTCGGCTCAGGCCGAGTAATGCTTACTATACACATGACAGTCCGCACTAACGCAAGTAGTTGTTACGGCGAAAGGTGCGTTGAGCCGCAAAAATACCGACGGTATGTTCTGTGGGGGGCGATGAGCGGCCGTTTTCGGCCTAACTCCGCGGCGCCGCCGGACGCCCGACCTATGCTGGGTCGGTGACCGTATTCGACTCGGCCGCGCGGCAGCAAACCTCACCGGAAACAGCTGCAACTACCGGTCCCCACGCCCGTACTGCCGCCTTCTTCGACCTGGACAAGACCATCATCGCCAAGTCCAGCACGCTGGCTTTCAGCAAACCCTTCTTCAACCACGGACTGCTCAACCGCCGCGCCGTGCTCAAGTCCAGCTACGCCCAGTTCATCTATCTGCTCTCCGGCGCTGATCATGACCAGATGGACCGGATGCGCATTCACATGACGAACATGGTCGCCGGTTGGGATGTGGAACAGGTCAAGTCGATCGTCAACGAGACGCTGCACGACATCGTCACCCCGCTGGTGTTCGCGGAAGCCGCGGACCTCATCGCCGCCCACAAACTGTGCGGCCGCGACGTCGTCGTGGTCTCGGCGTCCGGCGAGGAAATCGTGGCGCCCATCGCCCGGGCGCTCGGCGCCACGCACGCGATGGCGACCCGGATGGTCGTCGAGGACGGCAAGTACACCGGGGAGATCGCGTTCTACTGCTACGGCGAAGGCAAAGTGCAAGCGATCCGCGAGCTGGCCGCCCGCGAGGGCTACCCGCTCGAGCACTGCTACGCCTATTCCGACTCGATCACCGACCTGCCGATGCTCGAGATCGTCGGCCACCCGAGCGTGGTCAATCCGGACCGCGGTTTGCGCAAAGAGGCGGTCGAGCGGGGTTGGCCCGTGTTGATGTTTTCCCGCCCGGTGTCGCTGCGCGACCGGCTTCCGGCACCGTCGGGTGCCGCGATCGCGACCACCGCCGCGGTAGGCGTCACCGCGCTCGCCGCCGGCGCGGTCACCTACTCATTGCTGCGCCGCTACGCCTTTTAGGCATGGCAGCAAACATGCCATTCGCGCAATATATTTTTGCTTCGCAATTTGGCCTTGATGTGGTTCGGGTCTAGTAGTACAAAGGAACCACGGAAGCCCGGTGAGGCCAAGGTCGATCCGGAAGAGAAGGATCGTTCTCCCGAACCTGGCGCCCAGCACGGAACCCGGCACCCACGCGGAGTCATAGCCGCGATAATGGCAGAAGTGTTGCGGGCCTGCGTAATTGCGAAAAGTGAAAGGCGTCGACGGCCCTTTGGGTTGGGCTGCAGCCGGAAGCGTCGCAAGATCGCCGAGGCCAACCCACGCAACCCAGAAATGCACGCTTGGTAACCGAGTTCCGTGCTAGCGGGCGGCGGACCGAATAATTCGGGACGTCGCCCGCTTTACATTTGTGAAACAAATTCCCCGTCGCCGGTTTTGAGGCGCGCCGGCTACCGATTCGGCAGCGCTTCGGCGATCGACAAAGCCTCCTGCGCCCCGGCCTGCAGCGCCCGGCAACACAGCACCAGCCATGCGCCGACACCCTCCGCGGTGCCGTCGGCGAAGCCGCATGCGGCGTCGCGGTAGTCCGCCGGCTGCCGCATCCAACTCACCTCGGGCACACCCAATCCGTGGGGGTCGAGCCCGCTGGCGATCGTCACCAGCCGCGAAACCGCCCGGGCCACCACGCCGTCCGCGCTGCCAAAGGGCTTGAGCGTCAGCAACTCTCCGTGGGCGACCGCGGCCACCACCGGCGCCGGCGCCGACGTGCGGCCGGTCACCAGCCCCGCGAGCAACTCCAGCCGCGGTCCCACGTCGGCATCGGGCCGCGGGCGGCCCAGCCGATCGTCATCGACTTGGTCAGCCGCCGCGAGCACGTGCAAACGAGCCAGCGCCTGCAGCGGCGCCCGCTGCCAGATGCCGATCAGGGGCCCTCCCCCGCCCTCGAGTTCCTGGGCCACTCGCAGCGCGCCGCCGAACACCGGCTCGCTCACCTGCGCGGCGTCCGCCAGATCGTCCAGCCGCACGGGACCGCCGTCGAGCACCGACGAGGCGCGCGCCGCCCGCAGCGCCGCTTCGGCGGCGGTCACGGGCCAGCGCCGCAGGTTGGCCGGGTGCCGGTGGGCGCGACCCAGCGCGTCGCGGGCCCGGTCACTGGCCTCGGCGACGCCCGGGAGTTCCAGCAGCGGGGCCAGCGGGTCAGCCGTCACAGCTTGCCAACCTATCGGGGTGACGCCGACCGCCTCATGACGGCCTGGGAATGGAATCCAGCAACCGGCGCGTGTAATCGTGGGTAGGCCGGGTGAACAGCTCCTCGGTGGGCGCGTGTTCCACCACCCGGCCGGCGCACATCACCAGCACGTCGTCGGCGATCTGCCGGATCACCGCCAGGTCGTGAGAGATGAACAGGTACGTCAGGCCGAGTTCGGCCTGCAGGTCGGCCAGCAGGGCCAGTATCTGCGCCTGCACCAGCACGTCGAGCGCCGAGACGGCCTCGTCGCACACCAGGACGTCGGGCCGCAGAGCCAGTGCCCGCGCGATCGCAACCCGCTGCCGCTGGCCGCCCGACAGTTCGCGGGGCAGCCGTCCCAGCACCGACGACGGCAGCGCCACGTGGTCGACGAGCTCGCGCACGGCGCGCTCGCGCTCCTTGCGGCCGCCCAGCCGATGGATCCGCAACGGCTCCTCAACAGCCCGGAAAACCGAATACCTGGGATCCAAACTGCTGTAAGGGTTCTGGAACACCGGCTGCACCCGCCGGCGAAACGCCAACGCCCGCTCGCGGTCCAGGGTGTCGTCGATCGGGGTCCCATCGAAGGCCACGGTGCCCGCGGTGGGTGACAGCAGACCCAGCACCATCCGCGCCAACGTCGATTTTCCCGACCCCGACTCGCCCACGATCGCCAACGTGCTCGCCCGGCGCAGCCGAAACGACACGGCGTCGACGGCGCGGAATGCGGCGCGGCGCTTTCCCGGCCACCACGGCGCACCGCGCGACTCGCCGTAGACCTTGGTCAGCCCGGCGGCGACGAGGATGTCGCCGGACGGCTCGTTCGGGGTGCGCGCCCGGGTCCGGACCGGACTTGGCGTCAGCGACGGGGCGGCGGCCACCAATCGCCGGGTGTATTCGTGTCGCGGCTGTCGCAGAATGGCCTTTGCCGCACCGGATTCCACCACCTGCCCGCGATGGACGACGACCACCGACTCGGCCCGTTCGGCCGCCAACGCCAGGTCGTGGGTGATCAGCAGCAGCGCGGTGCCGAGATCGGCCGTGAGCCCCTGAAGATGGTCCAGCACCTGCCGTTGCACGGTGACGTCGAGCGCGGAGGTCGGCTCGTCGGCGATGAGCAGCTTAGGCCGACCGGCCAGGCCGATGGCGATCAGCGCGCGTTGGCACATGCCGCCCGACAGCTGATGGGGATAACGGGCGGCCTGCTGGACCGGATCCGGCATGCCCGCCTCGGCGAGCAGCTCGAGTGCGCGTCGTCGCGCGTCGCGAGTATCGGTGTTGGCCCGCAACGCTTCCCGGATCTGAAACCCGACTTTCCAGACCGGGTTGAGGTTGGTCATCGGATCCTGGGGGACGTAGCCGATGCCGCGGCCCCTGACCGACCGCAGCAGTCGGCGGTCGGCGCCGGTGATGTCGCGCCCGTCGAAAACGATGCGGCCGGCGGAGATTCGCCCGCCGGGCGGCAGCAGCCCGAGGATGGCGGCGGCCGTCGTGGACTTTCCCGATCCCGATTCGCCGACCACCGCGACGGTCTGGCCGCGGCGCACGGTCAGGTCCATGCCGCAGACTGCGGGCGCACGGCCGCCGAACCTGACCTCCAGGCCCTCGACCGACAGCAGCGGCGCCTCGGGGGTGCTCATGCGCGGCTCGCCCGCGAGCCGGGGTCCAGGGCGTCGCGCAGGGCGTCGCCCATCATCATGAACGCGAGCACCGTAATCGCCAGCGCACCCGCCGGATAGAACAGGATGGGCGAGCCGGACCGCAGCCTGCTCTGCGCCAGGTTGATATCGCCGCCCCACGACACCACCGACGCCGGCAGGCCGACGCCGAGGTAGGACAGCGACGCCTCGGTGACGATGAACACGCCGAAGGCCAGGGTGCACACCGCGAAGACCGGACCCGCCGCGTTGGGCAGCACATGCCGAATCAGGGTCTGGAAGTTGGTCAGCCCCAGGGCTTTCGCCGCCACCACATAATCGCCGGACCGGACCTCGAGTACCGTGCCGCGGGCCACCCTGGCCACCTGCGGCCAGCCGAACAGCGCGAGGATGGCGACGACGGTCCACACCCGGCGGTGGTGCATGACACCCATGATCACGATGGCCGCCAGCAGCAGCGGCAGGCCGAAAAACACGTCGGTGATGCGCGAGACGAAGGCGTCGACCCAGCCCCCGTAGAAGCCGGCCAGCGCGCCCAGGGCTCCACCGACGACGAACACGAGCAGGGTGGCCCCGAGCCCGACCGTCAGCGAGGCCCGCGCCCCGTACACGGTTCGCGCGTAGATGTCGTGACCCTGCAGATCGGTGCCGAACCAGTGCGCGGCCGACGGCGGAAGCAAGCTCTGGCTCGGGTCGGCGTAGCTGGGATCGATCCCGGTGAACAGCGCGGGGAACAACGCTACGACGACGACCAGCGCGATCAGCGCGGCGGCGACGACGAACTTCGGACGCCGGCGCAGCGTGCGCCAGGTGTCGCGCCAGAAGCCGTGGCGAACGGTGAGGCGCTCAGCCATAGCGGATCCGGGGATCGAGAGCGGCGTACAGCAGGTCCACCGCGAGGTTCGCGACCAGGTAGACGACCACCAGCACCGTGACTATCGAGACGACGGTCGGCGCCTCCTGCCGGGTGACCGCCTGATACAAGACGCCGCCGACGCCGTGGATGTTGAAGATCCCCTCGGTCACGATGGCCCCGCCCATCAGCGACCCGAGGTCGGCGCCGAGGAACGTCACCACCGGGATCAGCGAGTTCCGCAGGATGTGCACGGTCACCACTCGTCGCCGTGACAGGCCCTTGGCGGTCGCGGTCCGGACGTAGTCGGCGTGCGCGTTGGCGGCCACCGCGGACCGGGTGAGCCGGACCACGTACGCGAATGACACTGCGCCCAGGACGATCCCGGGCAGCAGCAACCGCGCGAAGCTCGCCCTTTCCCCCACGGTGACGGGCGCGATTCCCAGCCGGACACCGAACACGAATTGCGCGACGAAGCCCAGGACGAAAATCGGGATGGCGATGATGACGAGGCCGGCGATCAGCACGGTGGAATCGAACAGGCCGCCCTCACGCAGGCCTGCGACCACGCCGAAGCCTATCCCGAACACCGTTTCCACCGCCACGGCGATCAGCGCCAGCCGGATGGTGACCGGAAAGGCATGGGCCAGAACGGCACTGACCGGCAGCCCGGAGTAGGACCGGCCCAGGTCGCCGTGCAGGATGCCACCCAGATAACGCAGGTACTGCACGATGAACGGATCGTCGAGGTGGTAGCGGGCGCGCAGCGCCGCGGCTACCGCTGGGGTCAGCGGCCGGTCCCCGGCCATCGCCGCGACCGGATCGCCGGGCAGCAGGAAGACCATGCCGTAGATCAGCAGCGTGGCGCCGAGGAACACCGGCACCATGATGGCGACCCGCCGCGCGATGTACCAGCCCATCTCAGCCCTTCACGATGTTCTCGTAGTCGGGCAGGCCGTTCCAGGTGACCGTGACATTCTTGACCTGCGTCGACCAGCCCACCACGCCGATGTTGTCCCACAGCGGGACAACGGGCATGTCGTGGAACAGGATTCGCTGCGCGGCGTTGGCCAGGGCATTCGATCGCTCGATCGTGGGCGCGGCCTCGGCGGCCGCCAGCGCCGCGTCGAATTCGGGGTTGGCGTAGCCGACGTCGTTGGAGCCCGCGCCCGTGGCGAACAACGGGGCGAGAAACTCGATCATGGATGGGTAGTCCCCCTGCCACGCGGCGCGAAAGGCGGTCGCGATGGTGTGGTTGGTGATCTGGGTGCGAAACCCGGCGAAGGTCGGCTGCGGAGCGCCGACGGCGTCAATGCCCAGCACGTTCTTGATGCTGTTGGCAACCGCGTCCACCCATTCCTGGTTTCCGGCGTCGGCGTTGTAGGCGACGGCGTATTGGCCGCCCCACGGCGAGATGGCGTTGGCTTGCGCCCAGAGTTGCCGTGCGCGATCGGGATCGAAACTCAGGACGTCGTTGCCCGGCAGGTTCGGCTCGAAACCCGGCAACGACCGCGCGGTGAAATCGCGCGACGGGGTGCGGGTGCCCATGAAGATCCGCTGGCAGATCTGCTCACGGTTGACTGCGGCCGACAGCGCCAGCCTGCGCAGGCGGCCTTCCTCGCCGCCGAAGTGCGGCAGCCGCAGCGGGGTGTCCAGGCTGTGCTTGACCGCCACCGGCCCGCTGGCGACGTTGCCGGCGCCCAGGTCGCGCTGGTAGACCGGCAGCGCGCTCGGCGGAATCGTGTCCAGCACATCGAGATTGCCCGAGAGCAGGTCGGCGTAGGCGGTGTCGAGGTTGGCGTAGAACTCGAACCGCAAGCCCTTGTTGTGCGGTTGGCGGTTGCCGTGATAATCGGGGTTGGGACGCAGGTCGATTTTGACGTTGTGCTCCCACGCCGGACCGTCGGCGCTGTCGGCGAGCCGGTACGGTCCGTCACCAAAAGGGTTGCGGCCGAACGCGGCCATGTCGCGAAACGCGGCGTCGGGCAACGGATAGAACGCGCTGTGGCCCAACCGCAACACGAAGTCGATGGTCGGCGCCTTGAGGCGCACAGTGAACTCGAGATCGTTGACGACCCGCAACCCGGACATGGTGCTTCTCTTGGTCTCGCCGCCGGCGACGTCGTCGAACCCGTCGATCGGGCTGAAAAAGCTCTGCTGCAGTTGGGCATTGGAGCTCAGGGCCCCGTAGTTCCACGCGTCGACGAACGAATGGGCCGTCACGGGCGAGCCGTCGGTGAACCGCCAGCCGGGTTTGAGGACGACGCGGTAGTTGACGTTGTCGGTGGTCTCGATCGACTGGGCCACCTCGTTTGCGGGGTGTCCGGCGGCGTCGTAGGACACCAGGCCGGCGAAGAGCCGGTCGATGATCCGCCCGCCGTTGCTGTCGTTGGTGCTGGTCGGGACGAGCGGGTAGGGCGGTTCCCCGCCGTTGACCAGTACGAGGTCGGGGCTCAACGCGCCGCCGCCGCAGCCCGACAGCGACCCGACCGCCAGTGTCCCGGCGGCAAGGACGGCCAGCGCGGCCCGCATCGGACGCATGACAGCGACCCTAGGCGATGGCGAGAGCCGCAACTTGTCGCCGCGGCTAGGATGGCGCCGTGACGTCACGCGAACTCGCTGCTCAGTTCGGGTATCTGGTGGCGTTGTTCGGCGTTGGCGCTGTTGGACTGGTCTGTCTGATCACCGGACTGCGCGCGCGCCGTCGGGCTCGGCGGCGCCGGAGGGCAGTGTCGGCCACACCGCTGATCATCATCGGTGTCGTCCTGCTGAACTTGGGTGGGCTGGGAATCGCCGGAAGTCTCGTGAAGACGTACTATCCGAGCCCGTTCGACACCGACAAGTCCATGCGGATCGGTCAGTGCGTCGACCAAAATACCTTTCTCGCAACGCGTTTCGGTTCATACCCGGAAAACTCCTGCGCCAACCCGGCGAATACCTATGAACTCGCCTTCCGGGGCGCTCCCTCGGCAACCTGTCCGGACGGCAAACGGGATCGCTCCATTTACAACCGGTACACGGATAACTACACGATCATGTGCTTTGCGCTCAATCTCAAGCAGGGCCGGTGCTACCAGCTGGCCAACGGCGCCGAGACCTTGACGATGACACCGGGCGACTGCAACAAACCCCAGCCCATGCAGGCCAGAGTCGTGCAGCGGATCGACGGCAGCACGGACACCACGCGATGCCAGCCAGGGGACAGAACCATCGCGTACCCCGTTCCGCCGCGCGTCTACTGCCTGGCTCCGACCGGTTCCTGACCGGCGCACCATCAGCCCGCGATGACGGGGTGGACCTCCAGTCGGCACGCGTCGATGGTGGCGGCCACGGTGAACACCTCAATGATGTCGGGCGGGCTGACGGCCAGGTCGGTGTAGGTCGGGCAGGCATTGCCGTCGGCATCGGAGCCCAGACCCTCGACGACCGCGTGGCCCTGCGTCGACAGCGACAGGGTGACGCTCGGCGGCGCCTCGACTCCGGCCGGCAGGCCGCCCATGTACCCGCGCGGCGTGGGCTGGGCGTGGATGGGCGGGCCACCCGCGCCCGCGTCGACCCCGGGATAACCGGTGAGAGTGCAGGGGTCCGCGCCGCCGGCGAGGGTGAACATCAGCGTCAGCCCGCGGTGGCCCGCGGCGCCCTGCGTCGGGGACGCGCTGACGGCGACCTGGTCCGACCAGCATGGCGGCGGCTGGCCGACGACGTCGGCCGGTTCGGCCCAGGCGGGTGCCCCCAGCAGGGTGGTGGCCGCGTAACCCGTTGCGGCCGCGGCAAAGCTGCCGATTCGTGGCGATCGCGAGCGCGGCGTCGCCGGGCGCAGCGGGTCGCCAAGGAGTCGGCGGCGGATGCGCCGCCCGTGCGGTCCGGGCACACCGGTGATTATCCGCCAGGGGGGCGCGTTTGACCGCGGATTGGCGAGCGGCTTTTCACTTCGAAGGTCTAGGCTCACTGACGGTTGACGCGCCTCGACACTAGGAGGAAACCAGTGACCGCCACCCACACGGAGGGCCCGTCGTCGTATCCGCCGCCGGCGCAGTTCGTCGAGCATGCCAACGCCGGTGAGGAGCTGTACCGCGAGGCCGAGGAGGATCGCCTGGCGTTCTGGGCCAAGCAGGCCAACCGGCTCACCTGGTCGAGGCCGTTCACCGAGGTGCTGGACTGGTCGCAGGCGCCGTTCGCCAAGTGGTTCGCCGACGGCAAGCTCAACGTCGCCTACAACTGCGTCGACCGCCACGTGGAGGCCGGCCTCGGGGATCGGGTCGCCATCCACTGGGAGGGCGAACCCGGCGACAGCCGCAGCCTCACCTATTCCGATCTGCAGGCCGAGGTGTGCAGGGCGGCCAACGCGCTGACCGACCTCGGTCTGGTCGCCGGCGACCGGGTGGCGATCTACATGCCGTTGATCCCCGAGGCCGTGATAGCGATGCTGGCCTGCGCGCGCCTGGGCCTCATGCACAGCGTCGTGTTCGCCGGGTTCACCGCCAAGGCGCTGCGCGCCCGGATCGCCGACGCCCAGGCCAAGCTGCTGATCACGAGCGATGGCCAGTTCCGCCGCGGCAAGCCGGCGCCGCTGAAGGAAGCGGCCGACGAGGCCATTGAAAACACAGCCGATTCGGACAGCCCCGTCGAGCGCGTTCTGGTGGTGCGGCGCACCGGAATTGACGTGTCCTGGAACGACGACCGCGACCTGTGGTGGCATGACGTCGTCGATACCGCGTCGCCGGAACACACGCCGCAGCCGTTCGATGCCGAGCAACCGTTGTTCCTGCTGTACACCTCCGGCACCACCGGCAAGCCGAAGGGCATCGTCCACACCAGCGGCGGCTACCTGGTTCAGTGCTCCTACACGCACTACTACGTCTTCGATATCAAGCCCGAAACCGACGTCTTCTGGTGCACCGCCGACATCGGCTGGGTCACCGGACACACCTATGGTGTCTACGGTCCGCTGTCCAACGGCGTCACCGAGGTCCTCTACGAGGGCACACCCGATTCCCCCACCCAGCACCGGCATTTCGAGATCATCGAAAAGTACGGCGTGACAATCTATTACACCGCGCCCACGCTCATTCGCACGTTCATGAAGTGGGGACGCGAGATCCCCGACGCGCACGACCTGTCCAGCCTGCGGTTGCTCGGGTCGGTCGGTGAGCCGATCAACCCGGAGGCGTGGCGCTGGTACCGCAAGGTGATCGGCGCCGAGCGCCTCCCGATCGTCGACACGTGGTGGCAGACCGAAACGGGTTCGGCCATGATCACCCCGCTGCCCGGGGTGGCGGCGGCCAAACCGGGTTCGGCGATGCGGCCGCTGCCGGGCATCTCGGCCAAGATCGTCGACGACCACGGCGATGAGATCCCGCCGGCCGACGCGAAGGGCGAGCACGCCAGCGGATATCTGGTCCTGGACCAGCCGTGGCCGTCGATGCTGCGCGGCATCTGGGGCGATCCGGACCGCTACGTCGAGACCTACTGGTCCCGGTTCGCCGAGCAGGGCTGGTATTTCGCCGGCGACAGCGCCTATTACGACTCCGACGGCGCCATCTGGGTGGTCGGTCGCATCGACGACGTCATGAACGTGTCGGGGCATCGCCTCTCGACCGCCGAGGTGGAGTCCGCGCTGGTCGGCCACGTCGCGGTGGCCGAGGCGGCCGTGGTCGGCATGACGGACGAAACCACCGGCCAGGCGATCTGCGCGTTCGTCGTGCTGTGCGCCGACTTCGAGGTGCACGACGGGATCGTCGACGAGCTGCGCGTGGAGGTGGCGCGGGAGATCTCGCCCATCGCCAAGCCGCGCGAGGTCCACGTCGTGCCGGAACTGCCCAAGACCCGCAGCGGCAAGATCATGCGCAGGCTGTTGCGCGACGTCGCCGAGAACCGGGAGTTGGGTGACACGTCGACGCTGCTGGATCCCGGCGTGTTCGACGCGATCAAGTCCGGGAAGTAGGGCCCGTCAGGCCGGCAGCGGCACGAATCCCGCGCCGGGCCGGTGCTTGGCGTTGATGTCGGCGAGGTCGGCGTTGATCGACATCACCACCGCCGGGGTGTGCAGCGGGATGTATTTGATGATGCACGTCGGCAGGTTGTCGCTGAACGCCCCGTGGATCATTCCGACCAGCAGGTTGTTGACGGTTACCGGCGCGCCGGAGTCGCCCGGCTGGCCACACACCTGCATGACGATGGTGCCCGGGTCCTGGCCCGGCCCCCAGGTGACACCGCACGAGTTGCCGGTGGTCCGGCCCTGCTTGCAGGCGATCTGGCCGAAGGCCGGATCCGGACCGATGCCGCTGATCACGAACCCGTTGTAGTTGGCCACCGGCGCCACCTTGGCCGGATCGAATTTGATCACCGCGTAGTCGAGGACGTCGTTACCCGCGACCATGACGCCCAGCGGGCCCCTGTTCTGCGCGGCCTCGGCGGCGACCTGCGCGCCCGGACCGCCGCAGTGCGCGGAGGTGAAGCCGATCATGTCACCGGCCGCATCGGTGCCGATCGTGGTCAGGGTGCACATCGTGTCCCCGTTGATGACGATGCCGGCCCCACCGCCCATCGGGACCCTGTCATCGGCTCCCGCGTGGGCGGGCATCGCCAGGAATGACACCAGCACGGCCACCATCGCCGCCCTGTAGCAACGGTGAACCGTCTGCAACGCAACACTCCCATCGAGCGGTGGGGCATCCCCAGTGGCCCGGTCAGTCTAGTCGGCCAAGGTGTGCGGTTCGCCGGGGTCGATGCGGTAGCGACGCCGCTTCCCTTATTCCTTTCCCGCTCAAGGGGATCGCCCACTTTACCGCCCCGGCGCCGGATTCGCTGTCGGCAAGCCCCACCCGTGGCCTTCAGCTGCCCTCGTCTGGCCCGGCACCACATGGCAACATAAACCGCGACGAGAGAACCGAGAGGACGGGTCTGTGAGCAAAGACGATCGCAACAACGGTGTGCCCAGCACCCTGACCACGATTCCGTTGGCCGACCCGCACGCCAGAGCCGCCGAGCCGTCGATCGGTGACCTGATCAAAGACGCCTCGGCCCAGGTCTCCACGCTGGTGCGCGCCGAGGTCGAACTGGCGCGCTCGGAGATCACCCGGGACGTCAAGAAGGGCCTGACCGGCAGCGTCTATTTCATCGCCGCGCTGGTGGTGCTGTTCTACTCCACGTTCTTTTTCTTCTTTTTCGTCGCCGAACTCCTCGACACCTGGCTGTGGCGCTGGGTGGCTTACCTGATCGTTTTCGGAATCATGGTGGTGGTCGGGGCGCTGCTGGGGCTGCTGGGCTACCTGAAGGTCCGGCGTATCCGGGGGCCGCGGGACACGATCGAATCGGTCAAGGAGACCCGCACGGCGCTCACGCCCGGCCACGACAAAGCGGCCACCGAGGCCAAGCAGCTTCCCGAATCCCCGGGCGGCCGGCACGAAAAACCCACGGATCCCTCGGGTTGGTAGATGCCGTCACCAGATCCGTCGGTCACCCGCATCGACGGGCCGTGGCGCCACCTGGACGTGCACGCCAACGGCATCCGATTCCACGTCGTCGAAGCCCTGCCGGACGGACAGGATCCGGCGGTTCCGCCCATGGAACCGGCCACGGCGCGGCCGCTGGTGATGCTGCTGCACGGTTTCGGATCGTTCTGGTGGTCCTGGCGCCATCAGCTGCGCGGGCTGACCGGGGCGCGCGTGGTCGCGGTCGACCTACGGGGCTACGGGGGCAGCGACAAGCCGCCCCGCGGTTACGACGGCTGGACGCTCGCCGGCGACACGGCCGGGCTCATCCGCGCGCTTGGACACTCGTCGGCGACCCTGGTCGGCCACGCGGACGGTGGCCTGGCCTGCTGGGCGACCGCGCTGCTGCATTCGCGGCTGGTGCGCGCCATCGCGCTGATCAGCTCGCCGCACCCGGCGGCGCTGCGGCGATCCACGCTGATGCGCCGCGACCAGGGTTACGCGCTGCTGCCGACGTTGCTGGCCTACCAGGTGCCGCTGTGGCCGGAACGCGTGCTGACCCGGGACAACGCGGCGGAGATCGAGCGCCTGGTCAGAAGCCGCAGCTGCGCCAAATGGGTTGCTTCCGAGGACTTTTCGCAATCCATCCGCTACCTGCGGACGGCGATCCAGATTCCCGGCGCGGCGCACTGCGCGCTGGAGTATCAGCGGTGGGCGGTACGCAGCCAGCTGCGCGGCGAAGGCCGGCGATTCATGCGGTCGATGAGCCAACAGCTCGGCATGCCGTTGTTGCACCTGCGCGGTGACGCCGACCCCTACGTGCTGGCCGACCCGGTCGATCACACCCAGCGCTACGCGCCCCAGGGCCGCTATCTATCCATCACCGGCGCAGGGCATTTCAGCCACGAGGAGGCGCCCGAGGAAACCAACCGGCACCTGATGAAGTTTTTCGAGCAGGTGCACGGAACCCGGATCAGCTGACGCACGAGCCGGTGCCCACCTGCTGGGTGGCACCGATCTTGGAAAGCTGAGAGGCCACCTCGTCGGCCGTCAACACGAACCCCGTGTCGGGGTCGTCGACGGCGGCGCCGAACACGACCCCTAGCACGTGACCGTTGAGATCGATCAGCGGTCCACCCGAATTGCCCTGCTCCACACTGGCTCTGATGGTGTACACGTCGCGAGTGACCGGCGCGGGATCCCGGTAGATGTCGGGGCCGCTGAGCCTGATGGCCTCGCGAATCCGGGCCGGGGTCGCGGTGAAGTTGCCGCCGCCCGGATAACCGAGCACCACAACGCTTTCCCCGCTCTTCGCCTCGCCCTGGGCGAAGGCCAACGGCTGGGGCGGCAGGTTGGGGACCGCCAGGATCGCGATGTCGACCGACGGGTCATAGGACACCACGGTGGCGTCGAGGGGGTTGCCGCTGGCGTAGATCTGGACGCTGTTGGACCCCGCCACCACGTGCGCATTGGTCATCACCCGG
Source organism: Mycobacterium interjectum (assembly GCA_002102225.1). Classification (GTDB taxonomy): domain Bacteria; phylum Actinomycetota; class Actinomycetes; order Mycobacteriales; family Mycobacteriaceae; genus Mycobacterium; species Mycobacterium interjectum_B. The sequence goes on along the minus strand of LQPB01000057.1, from coordinate 4,319 downwards.
TCGGGGGCTATCACGAATCCGCTGCCCTCCAACACTTTTTGGCAGCTCGGCGCCAGGCTGCGCACCTTGACGACGCTGGGTGCGGTGCTGGTCACCACCGGGTTGTTGGCCAGGGCGGGATCCGGTGAGGCGACCGGAATCACCGGGGTGCGGCTGAACGGCTCGAGCACCGCGGGCAGCCCGGAGGTGTTCAGCAGCGCCGAGAGCCGCTTGGGCACCGTCTTCAGCCACGGCGGCGCCACCTCGTTGACCTGGGCGAGGACCCGGGAGCCCTTGACCGCGGAGGCCAGCTCGGGCTGGTCCTTGGACTGGGTCAGCGGCGTCGCCAACAGCCACGCCGCGGTCAGCACCACGACGAGCTGCACGCCCACCCCGATGACGGAGTCGACCAATCGTATTGTGCGGCTGCGGATTGCGCCCCGCACGGCACGGCCCAGCACCACGCCGGCGACCTCACCGACGACGACCAGCGCGAGGATCAAAAACAGCGCGGTGAAGAGTTTGGCGCGGGGCGCGGCGATGTGGCTGACGATGTGGGGCGCCAGCAGCACGCCCGCGATGGCGCCCAGCAGCACACCGACGAACGACAGCAGGGAGCCCAGCGCCCCCGAACGCCAGCCCGAGATGGCCGCGATGAACGCGACCGACAGGACGGCGATGTCCAGCCACTGCGACGGGGTCATCGAGTTCATGTTCATCGGCGGGACCCGCCCTCGTTGCCGACCAGCACCATCGCCTCGTCCAACTCGCGGATGTCGGTCGTGTCCCAGGGCTGAGCCCAGCCGGCGACGTCGAGCATCGCGGAGATCACCTGGCCGGTGAAACCCCACACCAACATCTGGTTCAACAGAAACGCCGGCCCGGCCCATCGGCGGCCGAGGTTGCCGCGGTACACCATCAGCCGGTTGTCCGGATTTATGAAGGCGCGCAACGGAACTCGCGACACGATGGCCGTTTCGGTCTCGTCGACGACGGCCACCGGCCCCGGATCGGGCGAATAGGCGAGCACCGGGACGACGTGGAACCGCGACGGGGCGATGAACGTGCGCTCCATGGTGGCCAGCGGATGCAGCCGGCTCACGTCGATCCCGGTTTCCTCGCGCGCTTCGCGCAGGGCGGTGGCGATCGGACCTTCGTCGGTGGGATCGGAAGCGCCGCCGGGAAAGGCCGCCTGGCCGGCGTGGTGGCGCAGCGTCGAGGCCCGCACGGTCAGCAGCAGATCGGCGTCGTCGGGCAGGCCGCCGCCGGGCGGCCCGGACTCGGGGCCCGAGAACAACACCAGAACGGCGGCCTCGCGGTCGTCGCCGACCAATGACGCCATCGACGATGCGGCCTTGGCCGCGGTCACCATCGCCAGCACGCCGGCCGGCAGCCGATGCCGGTACGCCTCGGGAATCTGACCCACGTTGTCGACCAGCGGGCGCAGCCAGGACGGTGACACGTCGGGCCTGAGCGGAACCGGTGCCCGCCCGTGGGTTGGGTCCCCGTTAGGCGGGGGCGTACCCCCAGCGCTCACCGGCACCTCCCTCGGCCTCAACTCGCGTCGTTTCCGACGGCAGCCGCGATCTCGTCGGCGTTGGCAAAAGGCCGCGGCAGCACTTGGGCAACGCTACCGTCCGGCCGGAGGACGACCGTCGCAGGCATCACATTTACCACACGCAGCGCAGCCGCGACCCGACGACGACCGTCCTGCAGGGTCGGGAGGCGAACGCCCAACTCCGCCAACCGCAGTAATGCGGCCGTCTCGTTTTCGTCCTGGTGCACCGTCACCACCATCACGTTCGCCCCGACCCGCCGTTGGTACTCGGCCATCGCCGGAAGCTCGGCGGCGCATGGCCCGCACCAATAGGCCCACAGGTTGAGCACCACTCGGCGTCCGGCCAACGCGCGCGCGACGTCGACGGCCGAGCCGTCGGCGGCGCAGTCCACGGTGATGCCGCGCAGCGCCTCGGGGCCGGGGCCGGGGCCGTCGGCCGGACACGGCGGCAGGTTCGCGCGCTGCCGGGGACCCGCCAGCGCGGCGGGGGTGTCGGCGTCGCGGTGTTCCCGGGGGGCCGGCGATTGGTTCGGCGCGGTCGGCGCGGACCCGTCGTGCAACTGGGCCACCAGGGCCACCACCAACGCCGCCACCACCGCCAGGATCGCGATGGTCCAGCGGGTCGTCCGGGTCAAGGTCTCCGGCCCCGGTATTAGAGCCCCACCAGGGCCAGCAGGTGCTCGGTTTCCGGCCCCTGGACCAGCGGCGCGGCGAGCAGCGGTTCCGTCGGCCCCAGACCGAACGAGGGGCAGTCCTTGGCCAGGATGCAGGCGCCGCATGCGGGTTTGCGGGCGTGGCACACCCGGCGGCCGTGGAAGATCACCCGGTGGCTCAACATGGTCCACTCCCGGCGTTCGATCAGTTCCCCGACCGCGTGCTCGATCTTCACCGGGTCCTTCTCGGCCGTCCAGCGCCACCGCTGCACCAGTCGCGAGAAATGGGTGTCGACGGTGATTCCCGGGATGCCGAAGGCGTTGCCGAGGATGACGTTGGCGGTCTTGCGCCCCACGCCGGGCAGGGTGATCAGGTCGGCCATGGTCGACGGCACCTCGCCGTCGAACCGTTCGACCAGGGCCTGCCCCAGGCCCATGAGAGAGGCCGCCTTATTGCGGAAAAACCCGGTGGGGCGGATGAGATTCTCCAGCTCGTCGCGGTCGGCTTGCGCATAATCCAGCGCCGAGCGGTACCGCTTGAACAGCGCGGGCGTCGTCAGGTTGACCCGCTTGTCGGTGCTCTGCGCCGACAAGATGGTGGCCACCGTCAGCTCCAGCGGCGTCGTGAAATCCAATTCGCAGTGCGCGTCGGGAAACGCTTGCGCCAGTGCGCGATTCATCCGCCGCGCCCGGCGGACCAGGCCAACCCGGGTCTCCGGGGTCTCCGGCGCCCTGCGCCGCCCGTTGACGGCACCGTCTTGCGTGGTCGGCTTGGGCTTCGAACGCCCGGATGCCTTCGCCGCTGTCACCTACGACAGAGTACTGATTTCGTGATCTGGCTGAGACCTAAGCCATGTTTACTCTCCTTGTGTCATGGTTGCTGGTGGCGTGCGTTCCCGGGCTGCTCATGCTCGTGGCGCTCGGTCTGGGGCGGCTGGAGTCCGACCTCGCCCACGACACCGTCACGACGAGCGACGTCGAGGACTTCCTCGACCATGCGGACGCCGTCGATGTGCACACGCTGGCCCGTGAGGGCATGCCCGAGGCGCTGGAATACCTGCATCGGCGCCAGGCGCTGCGGCCGGCCGGGCCGGAATCGGCCGGCCCCCGCCACGCCGCGCCGGAGTTTGCCATCGCCTTCGGCGCCCCCGACGAGCCCGGATTGCCGACGCGGGTGGGAGCCCATTCGCATGTCAATCCGCAATTTAGGGGGGCTCGACACGTCAATCGTGTGTAGCGTGGCACGTTGGACACAATTCGCTTACCTCTAGACTTACGTCACACGAGCAGGGTTGGCCTGCCCGTACACATAATCGGAAAGCTGAAGAGGCAACGTGGACGAGATCCTGGCAAGAGCAGGAATCTTCCAAGGGGTTGAGCCCAGCGCGGTCACCGCGCTGACCAAGCAATTGCAACCCGTCGACTTCCCGCGCGGGCACACGGTTTTCGCCGAGGGGGAGCCCGGGGATCGCCTGTACATCATCGTCTCGGGGAAGGTCAAAATCGGGCGGCGTTCGCCCGATGGCCGGGAAAATCTGCTGACGATCATGGGCCCGTCGGACATGTTCGGTGAGTTGTCGATCTTTGACCCCGGCCCGCGGACTTCCAGCGCCACCACCATTACCGAGGTGCGGGCGGTGTCGATGGACCGCGACGCGCTCCGGGCCTGGATCGCCGACCGGCCGGAGATCGCGGAACAGCTGCTGCGGGTGTTGGCCCGGCGCCTGCGCCGGACCAACAACAACCTCGCCGACCTCATCTTCACCGACGTGCCCGGCCGGGTGGCCAAGCAGCTGCTGCAGCTGGCCCAGCGCTTCGGCACCCAGGAGGGCGGCGCGATGCGGGTCACCCACGACCTGACGCAGGAGGAGATCGCCCAGCTGGTGGGCGCGTCCCGGGAGACGGTGAACAAAGCCCTGGCCGATTTCGCCCACCGCGGCTGGATCCGGCTGGAGGGCAAGAGCGTGCTGATTTCGGACTCCGAACGGCTGGCCAGGCGCGCTCGTTAGCCGCGTCCCGCGCCGAGCCTGTGATTTTGCAGGCCCCTACTCGGGCGGTTTCAAGGTTTGCTTGCAACAGTGGCTTCTGACGCGGTTGACAGTAGCCGATCGAGGACTTTGGCGGGGCTG